>JBJORF010000001.1:0-142942 GCA_046049545.1 Cyanobacteriota bacterium
CTGAACTGATGCATGATACGGTGATTGGCCTGTTCATCAATCTTTTTGAGTTTGGGTTGTCGATTTGATCAACTTCCACTCATCTGGAACATTACCCAACAGCGCATCACGCTTGGCATAATCCAGCGGCTGCAAAAATTCATATTGATTAATTCCAATAACGATCGCTTGATTCCGTGCCATGCCACTATTCCGATCGCTTAAACTTCAACTTGATCGCACCTTTCCCAGCCGCTTTACCACCTGCTACCAGCTTAATTTCGCCCTCACCACTAATCTCGATCGACAGCTCAATCTCCTCCAGCTTCATCTGCGCTTGTCCTGGTTGTTGAGGTTGTGTCTGCGCCTCCGCCTGCCGAAACAATCGTCCCACCGTCTGCAAGAAACGGCTCATCTTCCGCTCTAGCTCCGCCGCATCCAGTTGCTTATCCCGAAACTGCTTCACCTGCTGTTGAACTTCCTCGCCCCAGCCCTTCGATGTTGCCGTCGAGTCCGAAGTATCCACCGATTCACTCGTCACAATCCAAATCCGATCGCTATCCATAAAAATTAGAGCTATTACTTTGTCACCAGATTATAGCAGCTATTCCCCCGCCGCCAGCACTTGCCCCGCCGTCAGCGTCAACCCCGGAAAAGTCTGCGAAACAATGATTTGACTGCCCGCAAAAGTCGCTTCCTCATAGGCATCATTCACCAACGTCAACACCAGCACCACCTGCCGCGCCGGATCGATCAACCAATATTCAGGAATTCCACGACTCGCATATTCCGATCGCTTTTCCACATAATCCCGATCGTAATTCTCAGTTCCCGGTTTACCCGGAGACACCACCTCCACAACGATCAACGGATTTGGCTCCCCCAACCTCAAAATCGATTCTTTCCGCCCCTTGATTGCCTGAATCGACTGCTCAGAATGCACAATCAGATCAGGTTCACGGGCTGACGCATATTTACTTCCGACCTGAACTTTCTGCTTAAATCCCAGTTGCTGGCGCGGAATACCTAAACTCGCAAAAGTAAAAATGAGAAATACTGCAATTTCAGTATTAATCGTACTTTCCGTTCCCATCTCGACTAAGACTCCATCGACCAATTCATAGCGAGTATCCGTACCGTCATCATAGGTCAGGTACTCCTCAAGGCTCATGCGGCGTTGGGCAGCGACGGTCATGGGGTCAGTCTCCCTGAGATTCACCGTAGGTAAACCCATTATATGAGATTTGCAGCTAGAACGGCACCTTAGCCCCGATCGACACCCACTCTCCACCGATCGGATGTGCAAATTCCAACTGCTGTGCGTGCAAATGCAATCGCATTTTATCCAAATCTCCCCAGGATTGGGGGTTTGGGGGCCAACCATATAACCGATCGCCCACAATGGGACAGCCCAAACCGATCGCCGCATGTACCCGTAATTGGTGAGTACGACCCGTAATCGGGTGGAAAATAATCCGCGATCGCCCGTCCGATCGCTCTACCACCTGAAACTCCGTCACCGCAGGCTTACCCCGCATTTCATCTACCACTTGTTTAGGTCGCAAATCGGAATTGCCCCACAGCGGGAGATTGATGGTTCCAGCATCTTGTTGGACATTACCAGCCACGATCGCGATATAGGTTTTTCGCGTTTTTCGCTCTTCAAAACAGCGTTGCATTTTCCGCTGCATTTCCAGATTTTTTGCGAACAATAAAACGCCTGATGTATCTTGATCCAGACGATGCACAGACTGCACATCAGGATACACATCTCGCAATCGCAATAACGCACTATCCGCCAAATCACTCCCCCGCCCCGGCACCGAAAGCAAGCCACTTGGTTTATCGATCGCGATTAAATACTCATCTTCGTAGAGAATGACCAAATCTATCGATCGGGGCTGTGTTCCCGCCAACAAGAAACCCATAATCGGCTGACAGCGCGACTCACAAGCTCCATAAAATTGACCCGGCTGCTTGCCACTTTTCGCCTCCCCCCACCAAAATTCCGCCATCGCGATCGGCTTGAGGCCCAGCACCGCCGCCTGATGCAGTAGCTTCGGCGCACAGCATTCCCCCGTTCCCGTCGGCGCACCTTGGGGCATGAGTTCCCGCAGTGAAGCCGACAAGCCGAGGAAATTGGTGAGCTGATAAGCCTGGTGCATTTGCAATTGCAGTTGTCGAGACAGTTCTTTGCGTTCTTGTTTGATGACTTGAATTCGGTTTTCTGCTTCGGTAATTTGCTGGATTAACGGTGCTAATCTTGCTTTGTGCTGTTTTTTCAGGCGGCGACGATCGGCCCCGTCCTGCCGACTTTGATATTCTAAATCACTGATTTGTTGAGCTGTGAGTTCCGTTTGACGTTGCCGATCGCGCTCATTTTTGCGTTCCGCGTGCAGTTGATCGAGGGCAGTTAGTTCTTGCTTACAGAGCGTTTCTAAATCTTGATACGCTTGATAAATCGGCAGGGACTTTAATTGAATTAATTCCTGTTTTCGAGTTTCCAATGCAATCAAAGTTTCGACTTCCGATCGGGCAAAGCCTTCGCGTCCCGGCAATGGCGGTGCCCAACCTGGCAAAGCAGCGTCGCCATTGATCAATCCTGAATAGGCTTTGAGGATTTGCCGATCGCCCGCAACCGTTTCCGCAATCAGCACGCCGTACATTTTGCCTTCCGTCGGCCAATTCGCATCAAAGGATTCCCACAGCGATCGAGCCGCAACTTCAGATTCCATCGATCGGGGCAACCGCAACCGCTGTCCCGTCTGCGGGCACATCCCCTCATACCAGTAGGTGGCAGCCCAGTCAGTAACAGCTTGGTCGGAAGACATAACGGATTGGCGATGGCGGATTTGTTATGATGAGGAGAAGATCTTACCAACTGCTGGGTCTATGGTCACTATCTCCCTCGAACAAATCAGCATCGAACCGGGAGAACGTCTGGTTCTACGAGACGTTACATGGCCCCGCTTTGAGGCGATTCTTCAGGCATTAGGCGACGATCGCAACACCCGAATCGCCTATCACGACGAGGTTTTAGAAATCATGGCACCGTTGCCAGAGCACGAGATTAATAAAGAAAGTCTGAGCGACTTGGTCAAAATTTTGCTTGAAGCCTTGGAAATCGACTACATCGCCCTCGGCTCCACCACCCTGAAGAAATTAAAAAAGCAAGCAGGCGTGGAACCGGATAGCTGCTTTTATATTCAGCATTGCGTCATGATGCAGGGGAAGTTAAATATTGATTTAAATAGCGATCCACCCCCGGATCTAGCGATCGAAATTGATCTCACTTCCAAAACGAAATTAGATGCCTACATCGCAACTGCCGTCCCGGAAGTTTGGCGCTATGAGCAAGGTCAGTTGACGATTTATCGCTTTGTGGATGGCGCATACCTACCCGCCCCAAGCCAAATTTTGCCCAGTTGGCTACCCCCCAGTCGGTTAGTTGAGTTTTCCCAACTGATGCAAACGGGGAGTCGCTTGAGCGCAATTCGTGCTTTTCGATCGTTCATCCAAGCAGCGCATTAAGCCATCACGCCACTCCTGTCTCAAACACCTGCCCAATCACCGCTTCGATCGGTGGATCAGTAATCGCCAAATCCACCACCTCAAAATCGGCTAACAATTTCGACACGACCTTCGTCAGTTCCTCCGGTTGCACCAAGAAGCTGGCACTGTTCCCTTCCAGCGTTTGTAAATCCGCGTAGGAACGCAACTGCTCCGGGGTGTAGCTCTTGCCCAGCTCCACCCGCACCTCCCGGCGTGGGGCGAACTTCTCTACCAGACCATCGAGGCTGCCGTCATAGATCAGCTCCCCCTGGTGAATCATCAGCACCCGCTGACAGAGCGCCGTAATGTCCGCCATGTAGTGACTCGTCAGCAGCACCGTCGCCTGGTAGCGCTGATTGTACTCCCGCAAAAACTCCCGCACTGCCAATTGGGCATTCACATCCAGCCCCAGGGTCGGTTCATCAAGAAACAGCACCTTGGGCTGATGCAGCAGCGCCGCCAGCAGTTCTGCCTTCATCCGTTCCCCCAGCGACAGCTTGCGCACAGGCTGCTTCAGTTGCCGATCGAGCCCCAGCATCTCCGCCAGTTCCCCAATCCGCTGATTCAGCACCCGATCGCTCAGGTCATACACCGCCCCATTGATCCGCAGCGAATCCATCGCGGGCAAATCCCAGATTAGTTGCTGCTTCTGGCCCATCACCAACGTAATCTGCCGCAAAAACTTCGCCTCCCGCCGAAACGGCGTCGCCCCGGCCACCTGCACCGTCCCGGACGAAGGATGAATCAACCCCGTCAGCATCTTCAGCGTTGTCGTCTTGCCCGCGCCATTCGCCCCGAGAAATCCGACCATTTCACCCGGCGCAATTTCAAAGGAAACCGCCTTCACCGCTTCGATTTCCCGGTAGGTGCGCTTGAAGAAATGCGCGATCGTCCCCTGCATCCCCGGCTCCTTCACCGCCACCGGATAGACTTTGCGCAGATTTTGAACCAGGATCTCAGACATAGGGCCACCAGACAGCACAAACCAGACAAGACAAACCAGACAAGACAAACCAGACAAGACAAACCAGACAAGACCGACTTTACTATCCTACGGTGTCCCGCGAAAATTCCCGACTTTGATCCCGAAAAGCCGACAGCAAGCAAGCTATGATCAGAGTCATTAAGCAGCGACTGCATACATCATTTAGCAAACCCCTGGAGTGCGGCATGACGACTGAGATCACCCCGATGGACACCAAATCTTTCAAACGGGCCCTGAACCACTCCGAAAACTACCACCGCAAGGGATTTGGTCATGATGAAGCCGTCGCCAGCACCATGCAATCCGAATACAACAGCCCCCTCATCCAGGAAATTCGCGACCGGAACTATCGCCTCAAGCGCGGTCAAGTCACTATTCTCCTGGCCCAGTCCTTCGGCTTTTGCTGGGGCGTTGAACGGGCGGTAGCGATGGCCTACGAAACCCGCACCCATTTCCCCACCGAGCGCATCTGGATCACCAATGAGATTATTCACAACCCCTCCGTCAATCAGCGGCTTCAGGACATGAACGTGCAGTTTATTGAACTGGTGGATGGTGAGAAAGATTTCTCCGGGGTGCAGCAAGGCGATGTGGTGATTTTGCCTGCCTTTGGGGCCAGTGTGCAGGAAATGCAATTGCTCAACGATCGCGGCTGCACGATCGTCGATACGACTTGCCCCTGGGTATCCAAGGTCTGGAACACGGTCGAGAAGCATAAGAAAATGACCTTCACCTCGATCATCCACGGCAAATACAATCACGAAGAAACCGTCGCCACCAGTTCCTTCGCCGGGGTTTATTTAATCGTATTGAATATGGCCCAAGCGGAATATGTCGCCAATTACATTCTCAATGGTGGCGATAAAGCCGAATTTATGGCGAAATTCAAAAACGCTCACTCCGCTGGATTTGACCCCGATCGCGATCTTCAAGGCGTGGGCATTGCCAACCAAACCACAATGCTCAAAGGCGAAACCGAGGAAATCGGCAAATTATTTGAGCGCACGATGATGCGCAAATATGGCCCGGACAAACTGAATCAGCATTTCTGGAGTTTCAATACAATTTGCGACGCGACCCAGGAACGACAGGATGCGATGTTTGAATTAGTCGATGAAAAGTTAGACCTGATGGTCGTCATCGGCGGCTACAATTCGTCCAATACTACCCACCTCCAAGAAATCGCGATCGAACGGAATATCCCGTCCTATCACATCGATCAAGCCGATCGAATTTTGGACAATCACCGGATCGAGCACAAACCCCTCGGCAAGGATTTGGAAATCACCGAAAATTGGTTGCCCGAGGGTGAGATTGTTGTCGGTATCACATCCGGAGCATCAACACCCGATATGGTCGTGCAGGAGACGATCGAACGCATCTTCGCCGCCAAGGGATAGCACCGTGCCCGATAGTTCGCTATTCCAGGAACTCCGCGCCCCGATCGCGATTAGCCTTGGGGCGATCGGGGGGGCCTTGTGCCGCTACTACCTCACCCGTTGGAGCCTAACCCAATGGGGCAATGGTTTTCCCTACGGCACACTGCTGATTAATCTCAGCGGCTGCGCAATAATGGGCTTAGTCAACGGTCTCGGGCCCAAGCCATCCCCCCTCCAACTGCTGGCAACCACGGGCTTTCTCGGCGCTTACACCACCTTTTCAACCTATGGTTTGGAAACCGTTCAGTTATTTCAGCGGGGGGCGATCGGACTGGCAGGCAGCTATTGGCTTGGCAGCGCGGGCTTGGGGCTATTGTTTGTTGTTTTGGGTCAGGGGTTGGGGGCGGCAATCCGGCAAGGGTTGGGGCGCTAAACCAATCCCCGCTACAATTTTCAGTTATTGATGATTGAGGGGTTTATCCCATGCTTCCTGCTTGGTTGGTCATTGTCGTCGTTGCTGTACTCGTTGGTGTCGGGCTCAACCAACTGATTAAAAGTGACCAACGCTGGTTCTTCCGCCTCCGTCGTCCGGCTTGGCTCACCTTCGAGTCGCTGATTCCGCTGATCTGGATAACAATCTTCATTGCCGCCGGCTGGTCTGCCTACGCCGTCTGGCAAGCCGCACCCGGCACCACGATCACCTGGCTTAAGATGGTCGGCTACGTCTTGCTCGAAATCGTCACCCTCGCCTATACCCCCGTCATGTGTCGTCTCCGTAGTCTCCGAGTGGGTGTAATCATCGGCGCAGCAGGCTTTGTGGTGGGTCTCATCCTCAGTCTCTGGGTTCGCCCCGATGCCCCGATCGGCTTTCTTCTGCTCCTCCCCTATCTCCTCTGGAGCCCGATCGGCACCTTCGTCACCTGGCAAATGATGCAAATTAACCCCAACGATCGCTAATCTCCGTATCTATCTTCAGGCAGATACGGAATTAATCCAGATTTTTTCTTCAACAGGATGTTAGTTTAGCCCGATCGCCATAAGGCAACCACATCAGGATTACTCCTATTCTCAGTCTATCTCTCAAGACATAGAAAACCAGCAAAAATTCAGCGCCATCAGTCCTAGGATAGGTTTTATCGTTTTCTCAGCAAAGTCTTACAAATCACGAATAAATCACGAAGTTGTCGTGATACTACGTAGGTTTTATTGCCAATCCAGCTGCATCTGGAACATGATGAGTCATGGAAATACGGAGAGCGTCTTTCCTTCGGGGTTCAGATTTTAGTTACGCAATTTCTTGCCAGGATTTTTAGCATTACTTGAGATGGCGCAAGGCATTTTCGGCCAAGCATTTTCCTCAGTGTTGCCAGTACAGCATCTTTACCAATCTGATCCGAAATCTATTCATTGTTCCTGACTCGACACAAAGGTCTTTTCATCATGAAAAACAAGATTGCATTAGCTTTCGCAGGTATCGCTACGTTAGCTGTGACCGCCTTTGCTGCACCCGCTAAAGCTGAGGTTCAGTTCGGCACGTCCCACGACACGCAGTGCGCCGCTGGCAACACTGCCTCTGCTTGCTCCCTGCAAAGTTTGCTGAACCACTACACAGTGAATGGCCCGCAGGTGAACACAGCACAGGATACGGGTTACGAACTATTCCGCAACAACGGCAACAGTGCCACGAGCAGCTTCCTGTTCTCGATCGCTGGCTTTGCTCCGCACAATACCTTCGGTCTGTATAAGTCCACTGACCCAAATACCAAAATTCAACTGTTTGGCGGTGGCACCACTGGCGGTAGCGAGTCCTTGGTAAAGTTCTTGGGCAATGGTTCAGTTCAAGTCGGTAACAACACAGTCAACAACTTCGGCACTGACTTCGGGTTCTACCTGAGCGGCCCCGGTGGTACGTTCTTCTCCCAGAAAGGACTGAACGGTGGTAACCAGCAGTCGGTGATCTACAAAGGTAACGGTGCAAAATTCAACGTCGGTGGCAAGACGATCGACTTTGACCCCAGCAAGTACCTGATTGCTTTTGAAGATGTTAAGTTCGGCCAAAGCGATAAAGATTACAACGACTTCGTGGCGGTAATTTCCGGTGTGCGTCACGCCCACGATGTCCCGGAACCCGCTTTGATGCTGGGGATGGCAACGGTCGTCGGTGGCGCGATTGTCTCCCGTCGTCGCAAGCACAGCTAGCTTGATGCAACTCAGTTGATGCAACTCAGTTGACCTTGTGCGAGACACAAGTGAATAATTCGTCGAACAATTGGTAATCCAAGCGACTGGTTCTAAGGATCAGTCGCTTTCATTTTCAGTTAAACAATCAAATTATCTAACGCAATTACCAACACAAAATCAACAGATGCAATATGCTACGGTTTCAATAGCAGGTAATACAATTTCCCCGGCGCATTGACCAGCCCTGCCCGTTGTCCCGCGATCGCCCCCGTCCCCAAAAACACATCCACCCGCCCCGGCCCAATAATCGCACTGCCCGTATCTTGATCCAACACAAACCGATTCACTGCGACTTGGTTTAACTTTTCATCCGGCAACTGCGTTTGCAACAATGCCAACCCCCCCGGGGGCATTTTCGTTTTATCCGTCGCGATCGAGCGATCGTCCGTCACGGGCAGCCCCAAGCTCCCTAACGGCGGCGTTCCCTGCGTATTCTGAAAAAAGACAAATCGCCGATTACGCGGCAAATATTCATCCAAGTCCGCCGGATTGCGCTGAAAATAATCCAACACCTTGGGTAAAGTTAATTCTGCCGCCGTGAATTTGCCATCTTTAATGAGTTCTTTCCCCATACTGGAATAGGGATGATTCGTCGCACCGGAAAATCCCACCGACATCGTTGTCCCATCGGTTAACTGAATCTGTGCGGAACCCTGAACGTGAATCAGAAAAGCCTGGAACCGATCGGCCAAATACACCAACTCCTGACCCTTTAAAGCCGACCGATCGCCACCTAGCCCATCCTTGCCTTCCAACTGCTCCCGCGTCGGATGCGGCGAAGCCCAACTGGCAAATCCCGGTGGCAACTGATAAAGCGGATAACGATAAGTTGCGGTCTTGGTGCGGCTGCCCTGCTGCACCGGGACGTAATAGCCAGTGAATCCCACCGTGCCTTGGCCGTCCTTCCCAATCGATTCGTAAAACTGAAATTCTTTTTGCACCGCCGCCTGCAACGCCGTCGCCGATTTCGCTTCCAGCACTAACTGCCGAAACCGCTGCAAGGATTTTTCCATGCGCTGACGGGTAAAGCCTTTCACGGGATAGGCGCGATAGATTTGTTGCGCTTTGGGGGTTTGCAGATAGCGCAGGCTCTGATTCAACGCACTGACCAGCGCCGATCGAGCCCCCTGTGCCCCAAACAACCGATCGTCCACCCCCAACGTCACCAGATCCGGCGGTGTCACCAACCGCAGCGGCAACGTCGGTGTCGGCTTGGGGGTTAGCTTGGGGGTCGGCGTTGGCGAAGCCATTGGTTTCGGTGTCGGGTTAGACTGCGCCTGGGCGAATGATGTCGACTGTCCCGCGCCCAAGGCCACTAACCCCAATAACATCAACCCCAACGATCGTCGCATCATCACCCTACCCCCAGTAGTCCAATAGCCAGTAGTCCAATAGCCAGTAATCTAATAGCCAGTAGTCCAATATTCAGCACAAAACCCATCCGTGAACGCGCACGCATGGGTTGAGCCTAGCGGAAATTCTCGACCACTCGCAAGCGCGTTCGTTAATAGCGATCGACGCTTGTGGAGTAAACCGGTTCCACGCGAATCCCATTAATTTTGGAAGCCCGGACGACCATGAATTCGCCTTGACCCGTTTTCATCGGCACTTTGATCATTTCTTCAGCGGTCACCTTCGGGGCCACTTCCTGACCATACCACTGGCGAAAATCATCCAGGCTCTGAAACCGCACTTCTTCGCGGTGGCCGCCTTCAACCAAGATATGCACTGCGTACTCGCTAGGTGTGCGGGCATAGCGACTGCGGCGTTCTGTGCTACTAGCAGCAGCACCGCCATCGTCCGATTGATAGAACGGCATAAAGGTTTTCATTGGCATTCCCTTACAAAATAAATAAACGGCAGGTTCCGCAGGCAGAAACCACAGATCGATCCAACAAGTCGATTCCACAATTATGTTCACTACTATGCCCATTGACACAGTAAAGATTGCAGATTTGTTCTGATCCCTAGGCCGTGATTAAGTTAAACCGCTGTAATTGGGTCTCGATCGCCTTACCGAGCACCTTCGAGAGTTGGGTTTTGTTTTTGAACACCAGGCGATTCTGGGTTGGCAGCTCGAACGGAAAATGGCCTGCCATCTCGGGCCGCTCCATCTGGGCAATCAGAATTTGTTCCGATCGCTTCGCTTGAATCGCATAGCCCACTTCAACGCAAACCTTCGGACTCGGGAAGGGCTGCGGCGGATCACCGGGAAGTTCCAACAGGGTCGTCCCATCGGCAATATAGATCAGGCTTTGGCGAATCGATCGCATCTGCGTACCGCTCAGCTTCACCGCCCCTTCGGACATCCGATGCGATTCCTTCAGCGCGATCGGCAGCCGCGATTTGCGATTCACCGACTCGATAATGCTTTTCAGCTCCTCCCGCAGCAGTTCACTCGCCTCGGGATAGTCCTGCTGATAGGAGAAGAAAATTACAGGTTCGAGGCTCGACAGCACTTCCACCTTCGTGAAATAGATCTCATGGCTGCTCAGATCGATATTCGAGATCGCGTAGGTGCCGCTCCCCTCGATATAAAACTCGACCCAATCCCCCGCCAAATAGCGCTGGAACCACTGGCATTGTTTCACCTCTTCCCGATCGTCGAGAAAATCCGCCCGCAGTCCCGACTTGAGCAAACTGTTCTTGCTCAACCGCAGGTCATGGGGCCGCTTTTGCAAATCTTTTAATGGCTCATACTCGGGAATATACCAAGCCTTCAGAGCAATAATCGCCATACCAATCCGCCTCGCTACTTAAAATCCGCCCAGCCGTAAACTGCACGCCCAAAGCCAAACCTAAACGCTTACAACTAAACGCAACCACCCAACACTCAACCTCAACACGCAACCTTCCGCGCCCGTTGCAACCATCAACGCAGCAATCATTGATTCTGTGACACATCTCATTCAACCAGCGCGATCGCCCAGCTCATCCGGGGTCATGAACGATCGGGTCAATATCGGCCATTCTAGCCAGAGTTTTCGGGATAGCGACAAGAATCTTCTCACCACTGCCGATGCGTCCGCCATGCCGTCCTTAAATTACTTTGCCAAATCACAACCAAACCCATCTTAGCAGTACATGCGACCTATAAAGTGTCTCGCAATCGATCATTTCAATCGAGCTTGTGGCCCTCGGACTGCATAAGCGCGATCGCGCGGGGCGCATTAGAGTGAGAGAACGAAGCTGGGTCAGGCATTTCCAAGCATCTGAGCCAGCTTCTGAACAGTTCCCCCAGCCGTGATTTGAGTCAATGGGCCATGACATTCTCCGATTCCGCTTTACCTGATCCAATTCCCGCTTTACGGGCCGCCCTGAGTGTGTCCCCCGACAACCTGCCCCTGCGGCTGCACATTGCCGAAACGCTGATCCAGCGCGGCGATGCCGCCACCGCCGCCGCCGAATACAGCCAAATTCTCAAGCTCGATCCGGCCAATACAACGGCCCAATTTGGCATGGCCCGATCGCTGGTTGAAACCGCACAGACTTCCGCCGCCCTGGCCCTCTTGGAAGCCTTGCTCAACCAAACCAGAACCACCCCCATCCCTGCCGCTTGGCTGGCACTGCATGCCCGCATCCTGCTCCAATCTGGCGATTTGCCTCGGGCTACAGAACAGTTTCGCCGGGCGGTGGCAGGGGATGGGAGTTGGTTAGAGTCGGATCTGGCCGATCACTTGGGAGCCGTTCCGATCGGCTCAATCAATGACACCGAGGATTGGCACGCGGACTTGGAAGATATGGAGTGGCAAGGCGATCGCACCGTCGGAAGCCCAAAAATCACCTTCGCCGATGTCGGTGGCATGGAAGCCCTGAAAGAGCAGATTCGACTAAAAATCATCTACCCCCTCGCCAATGCCGAACTCTACAAAACCTATGGCAAAGCGATCGGGGGCGGGATCCTGATGTACGGCCCACCCGGTTGCGGCAAAACCCACTTAGCCCGCGCCACCGCAGGCGAAATCCAGGCTAATTTTATTGCGGTCGGTCTAAATGAGGTGCTGGACATGTGGCTGGGCAACAGCGAACGGAACTTACATGAGATCTTCGATCGGGCGAGACGCAATGCGCCCTGCGTTCTCTTCTTCGATGAAGCCGATGCCCTAGCCGCCAGTCGCGCCGACTTCCGCCACACCAATGCCCGCATGCTGATCAACCAGTTCCTCACCGAACTCGACGGCGTACAGCATAGCAATGACGGCGTACTCATCCTCGCCGCGACCAATGCCCCATGGCAAATGGACAGCGCCTTCCGTCGCCCCGGTCGCTTCGATCGCATCCTCTTTGTCCCGCCTGCAGATGCCCCAGCCCGCCAAGAAATTCTCCAGATCCTCTGCCAGGGCAAACCCTTAGGCACAATTGATTTTGAAGCCCTCGCCCAAAAAACTGCACAATTTTCTGGCGCCGATTTGCGCGCGATCGTCGATGTCGCGATCGAAGCCAAGCTGCAAGAAGCAATGCGTAGCGGTACTCCCCAGCCGCTTCAAACCAAAGACTTGATCAGCGCGATCGGCAAAGTGCGATCGTCCACCCGCGAATGGTTCAATACCGCCCGCAACTACGCCATTCACGCCAACCAAGACGGCACCTACGACGACATCTTGAACTATATCAACCAGCATCGACGGCGCTGATCCCAGCAAACAAGACAACGCCAATAAAAAAGCGAATCTTGCAAGATCCGCTTTTTCCATGATACATTTCAACTAGAAGAACATTAGTGCTATTAGATTGCAATCCAGTTTAGGGAAGTTGCGCGGTCGCTTGGTTTTTGCGGTTCAGCCAAACGACTGGGGTACGGTTCGGATCAGCAAAATGTGTTTGCTCTTGAGCGATTTGCCGCTCTTGGCGCCGATCAAAGGCGCGATTAAAGTCAGTCTTTAGTTGGTCAACGCGCTGTTCCGTCACCGTCACTTCCGCTTTCAGCTCCTGCAATTTCTGCTGTTGCGCCACCCGGTTCGGTACCACATTGCAGAGCGTCGCGATCGCCACCCCAGAAATCAATACATTCATCCCAATCTTCAGCGAAGCCTCAACGGCCATGGCCCGATACTGGACTTGCTGTTGCTGCTGACGTTGCTTTGGTGTCGTTTTAGAACGACGAACTGGAACCGCCTGAGGCTGCGATCGGCGGGGCCGCGCCACGGTGGAAGCGGGGTTCGATAGCTGCTGTAGTGCACTCATAATAATTACCGGACAAATAACCAGGACAAGGCTGGAATGGACTGCGATGCGATAAACTGCAAGATTTCAGCTTTAAGTGGTGCTAAGAAACCAGAAGCGCAATTATTATTCCACGGTAGTTTTACTGATTTTCTTGGGAGTCGTGGTAGAACTCACCCGATATAAACTAACCGTTCAAATTGCGGCTTGGTAGACAAGCTGTAGAAGACCTCGTGCGATTATACAGATTCTCCCTCTACACGTCAAAAAACCTGCCCCAAACCGGGAATGCCCTGGATCAAACGGCGACGCGAAAGACCTTTGCGAGGTTTTGAGCGAGCCAATGAATTGAGCAATATCCAGATGGAACAGGCTTAACCGGGAAATCCGGAATTGTACGGATTGATCCAGCTGTCGGACTAGGCTTTAGAAAGATCTGAACAGAGCTTATAAGCCAGAACGCCAGGGATCAGTGCGATAAAGAGTGCCATAAACACTTGAGCGTCAGACATGCGCTATATCTCCATGATATGAGGACATACAATGATATTTATTGTTCACGAAACCCTAGCGATCGGGCCATAACTTGTTGCAACTCGTTACAGCCAGCGGAAATTCCTATATCCCCGGTGATCCCATCCACCCCGATTCCGAGGTAGGCTGAAGATATAGCATTCTGACCCGTTGGTGCGACACCCCAAACCATGCTCCATTTTCCGACCAATCTGGATTGGCATACCCTACTGCTACTCCCTGTCCTTGTAGCGCTCGAAGCCGTTCTCTCCGCTGATAACGCGATCGCCCTAGCGGCGGTCACCCAAGGATTACAAGATCCCGAACTGGAACGCAAAGCCTTGAATATTGGGTTGGTCTTCGCCTACGTGCTGCGGATGGGGTTGATTTTGGCTTCGGCTTGGGTGGTGGGCTATTGGCAGTTTGAGCTGGCGGGGGCGTTGTATCTGCTGTGGCTGGTATTTCAGTATTTTACTTCCAAGGATGATGGGGATGGCGAAGCGCACCACGGGCCGCGATTTGATTCTCTTTGGCAAGCCATCCCAGTCATTGCGTTGACGGATGTGGCGTTCTCGCTGGATAGCGTGACGACCGCGATCGCCGTCTCGAAGGAAACTTGGCTCGTCCTGGTCGGCGGCACGATGGGCGTGATTGCCCTGCGGTTTATGGCGGGACTCTTTATCAAGTGGCTCACCGAATACGAGCATTTGGAAGATGCGGGTTATGTGACCGTGGCGCTGGTGGGGATTCGGCTGTTGATGCGGGTGATCAACGACAGTTTGGTACCGCCGGAATGGCTGATGGTAAGCTGCATCGGCATTCTGTTTGCCTGGGGGTTCTCGAAGCGCAAGGTTGAAGATAGCGTCAGTGGCGATTCGATCGAAGGGTCATAAAGAGTTGGGCTTCGACGGGGCTCAGCCCGCGATGGGAAAATTGTAATTGAGACGGGCTTCGGCGTGGCTCAGCCCTCGGTTGATCGACAATGTCGTTGAGACGGGCTTCGGCGTGGCTCAGCCCTCGGTTGATCGACAAACGCAGGCAAGCCGTAAACCCGACAGTTCAGTGGGTTGAGCGTCAGTCGAAACCCACGACAGTAAACCCGACCAACCAGTGGGTTGAGCGTCAGTCGAAACCCACAACAATTATTTTTGAGGGGAGCGTCTGACTAGCAGCAGCTCCCCTCAACGCATCAGATTACGTGAACAATCCGCTCAGGACTATTCGTGAACCCAGCTCATGATCGTCGGAGTCCAGCCGCACAGTTCGCTTTCCGAGAACCAGAGGCCGATTTCCCGCTGCGCGGTTTCGATCGCGTCGGAACCGTGAATTACATTACGACCGACGTTCACCGCCAAGTCACCACGAATTGTGCCAGGATCAGCGGTCAGCGGGTTGGTTGCACCAATCAGCAGGCGGGCCGAAGCCACCACCCCTTCGCCTTCCCACACCATTGCGACCACCGGGCCGGAGGTGATGAAGTCGATCAAGCCTTTGAAGAAGGGCTTATCGTTCAACGATTCATAGTGCTTTTCCGCCAATTCCTTCGAGACCATGATCTGCTTCAGGCCGACCAGGGTGAACCCCTTGGCTTCAAAGCGGCTAATAACTTCGCCGACGAGCTTACGCTGAACGCCGTCGGGCTTAATGGCGATAAATGTTCTTTCCACGGGAGTCTCCCAAGCTGCGGTTATTTTTTGACCAGATACCAGATTAGACTAGTTTCCCTGAGAATGGAGAATAGATATTCTTCGTCGTTCGATCACCTTGTAAAGCCCCAGCACCCAACGATCCCCGTGAACATTCCCGATTCCTTTGCGCAACCCTGGCTGACTGGCGCGATCGTCAATGCGATCCTGCTTACGCCCCTGATTTTTATCCGCAAAAAACTCCTCACTCCGGCTGGGGTCTTCCACGCTTGGCTGCTGGGGACTTTGCTCTGGGGCAGCTTCAAGTCCTCCAGTGCGCCTTGGTATTGGGTACCAGGGGGCTACACGATCATGGTGGTGTATTTCATTCTGGGTAACAGCGTGACCAAAATCGGAGCCGCTGAAAAGGAAGCCCTGGGGATCGCCGAGGCCCGAGGCGGAGCCAGGGGGCCAGGCAACGTCTGGGGATCAGCGCTGATCAGTGCCGTTTGTGCCTTGGCCTTCTGGATCGTCAAGGTACGCGAAACCCAGGAAGCGATGCAAACCGGGGGCCAAATTGCGCCGTGGTATTTTCAGGCGATTCCGCTGCTGCTGCTCGCCTACATCGCCGCGATCGCGACCAAACTCGCCGACACCTGCGGCACCGAAATCGGCAAGGCTTACGGCAAAACCACTTACTTAATTACCACGCTCAAACCCGTGCCCCGTGGCACGGAAGGCGCAGTCAGTTTGGAAGGGACGATCGCGGGCATCGTTGGTTCACTGATTCTGGCGGTGCTCGCTTGGGCGGTCGGGATCATTCCCCACCAACTGCCGATCGGCATTCTCTGGGTCGTCGTGGCCGCATTCATCGCAACAACGATAGAGAGCTTGATTGGCGCAACGATCGAAGGCAAGCTGCCGTTTCTCACCCATGACGTGGTGAATATTTTGAATACGTTGATTGGCGCGATCGTCGCCGTGGGCTTGGCGATTGGTACAGGCTATCTACCCTAGGAACGATGCAAGGTTAATACGTTTGAGCTAGGATTAATTCACCTGATTGAATGCGTGCTTATGAGCGTTACCCAAGCCAAAACCCTCACCCTCGGCGAGGTCAAACAGAAACTTCAGCTGGAGGAAGTATTAGACCCAGCATTTTTCCCGGAATGGCAAGGTTTAACCCCCAACTTGAGGGAGGCCGATCGAGAACTATTGGATAAGCTACGCAGCAACTTTCGAGCCTTGCAGGAACATTCTTCCCACGAGGAAATTGTCAAAATGTTCTCGCTTGCGCCGCTGATGGTCGTCGCAGGCTTGGCCGAGTATCCCTTCATTCCGCGTGCCGAGCACATCATTGAAATTGACTTGAGTTACGCAGATGAAGACGATGAAGTGCAACTAATTCGCGGCAAGATCGACATCATTGTTTCCCACGAACACCTCTGGCAGGTCATCGTCGAAACCAAGCGCGTCCAGTCAAATGTGATGCAGGCTTTGCCCCAAACCTTGACCTACATGATGGCCGCACCCAAAACGGAAAAGCCCATTTTCGGCCTCTGCACCAACGGCACCGATTTCGTCTTCGTCAAAATGCTGCGGGGCGAGACAAACCAATATTCGCTATCCGAGCCATTCACGATGTACCGACATCAGAATGACCTCTATCAAGTTGTGACCATCATGCAGCAGCTGCGTCAAATCGTGCAAAACCCCTAAAGTTCAACAATCACTGGCGTATGGTCACTCGGCTGCTCTAACTGGCGCGGAGCCTTATCAATCACACAGCTCACCGCCCGATTGTACAAATCCGCCGTCAAATAATGGTGATCGATCCGCCAGCCCTTATCGCGTGCAAAGGAAGCCGATCGGTAATCCCACCAACTGAATTGGCCCGCTTCTTGATTAAACTTCCGAAACGCATCCTTCAGCCCGACCGACAGCACATCCAGCAAAGCCTCCCGCTCCACATCCGAGGACATAATGTGCGTCGCCCGCTTCTTCGGATCGTGAATATCGATGTCTTCCAGCGCGATATTAAAGTCCCCACAGATCAACAAATCCGGCGCATCCTTCAGCAACGCCGCCAGATATTGCTTCAGCAGCTTCAGCCAAGCCAACTTATATTCATACTTCTCGCTACCAATCTCCGAGCCATTGGGCACATAGACATTCACCACCCGCACCCCTTGCAGCACCGCACTGATTACCCGCTTTTGGGTATCGAGTTCCCCCACAACATCTGCCCCTAACACCCCCGAAAACCCGATCCGCACATCTTCTACAGGCGCTTTGCTGATCAAAGCCACGCCGTTGTAGCTCTTTTGGCCGGAAATATGGAGCTGATAGCCCAAGTCCTCAAAGGCCGATCGGGGAAACTGCTCATCCTGCACCTTGGTTTCCTGCACGCAGAGCAAATCCACATCCGGGTTACTCGTCAGCCAATCCGTCGCATGGGTGAGGCGGGTACGAATCGAATTGACATTCCAGGTCGCAATCTTCATAGCAAGGCTCGGCAAAAAAACACCTTACATACCCTACGCTAAATTCAGTTCTCACATCATGCTGATTCCTGCCCCAACGTCAGCAGCCGCTGCTTCAACCGCTGCGGATCGCCCTGATCCAACACCCGCCCCCGATCGAGCAAAATCGCCCCATCCGCAAAATCCAACTCATTCAAGCGGTGCGTCACCCACAGCGCCGTCATGCCGCGCCGCTTCACCAGTTTTTGCACCTGCTCCACCAGCTCTAACTGGCTATCCGGATCCAGCAGTGCCGTCGGTTCATCCAGCAACAGCACTTCGCAATGCCGCGCGATCGCCCCGGCGATCGCCACCCGTTGCTTTTGGCCACCTGACAGCGCATAAATCGGCCTCCGCACCAACGGCAACAGATTCACGGCGGCTAAGGATTCATCGACCCGCTGGCGTACTTCCGCGTAGGACAGCCGCTCCTCCACCAAGCCAAACGCAATATCTGCCCCCACCGTCGGCATCACCAACTGATGATCCGGATTCTGAAATACAAAACCCACGGGTGGTTTGAGATTCACCGTGCCTTGCTGCAACGGCAGTAGACCCGCCAACAACCGCAGCAACGTCGATTTACCGCAGCCGTTCGTCCCGAGCAACATCCAGAACTCTCCCCGAGGGACAGCGATCGAGCACCCCTTTAGCACGGGGCGATCCACCGACCAACTGAAACTCAAGTCATCCGCCACGATCGCCGCCGGGTGCGATCGTGGTTCCCGCGATTCGGTCAGCACATCGACCATCGATCGACTCCATTACGCTGCGAAGAAGCCCGCAGTCCGGCCTGGGGTACCGCCACTGCTCTTTTCATAGACTTGCACAGCACAGATTGAACTGCCAAACACCGAGATCTTTTTCCCCGGTTGAAAGTCACAGGTGATCTCCAGCAGTTGGTCTGCTGTCGCCGCCGACTGCATCGCAGCGGTTAGCTGTTGATAAGCCGCATTTGCATCCGCTTCTTCCTTTTTCTGCACCGTCAAACTACCAGGATTGCCTTTCAGCGTCATTTCCAAGATATACATAACGTCCGCGCTCGCAAATTGCCAGTCAGTAAAATTGCCAGCCTCTAGTATGGCAAATCCCACGGGATCAGGGACAAGAAGTTTCCGCCAATGACGGTAGAAATTACCGCATCAGGGGCACGCTAAACACATTGGATATTGATAATTCGCTCCGGATATTGGTTTTCGGTTCGGTCAGGTCAATTTTTACAGCTCTTCCCGGCATCTCCCAAGGTTTACGCTCGTCCTGGATTAGACCGCTGTATGTTCCAAAATTTTTACCGCCGATCATGGCGCGGATTCGGATTAATCATTCTGCTGTTAGGCGGTTTTGCAGGCGTGCTGCTGTCCCAGATGCTGCACACGAGCACTGCACCGCTGTTGCCAGAACCAACGGCAATTACCACAAGCGCCGAAATCGAGCAATTTGACCAGCGGGTGTTGCCGTTGCCGCTGGATATGCCACTCGATCGGGCAAAGGTCGAACTGGGGCAACAGTTGTTCAATGAAAGCCGTCTTTCCCGCGATGGCCAAATGTCCTGTGCCACTTGTCACAATTTGCATAATGGCGGCAGCGACGGATCGGCCCGCGCCATCGGCAATGACGGCCAATCGCTCGCCCGAAACACGCCGACTGTCTTGAACAGTGCCTTTAACTTCCGCCAATTTTGGGACGGTCGGGTACTGACTTTAGAGGAACAGGTGAGTCATCCCCTCCAAGCCCCGCAGGAAATGAATCTGACCTGGGAGGAAGCGATCGCGCGATTAAGCCGCGATGCCCAATATACCAAGCAGTTTGCCGCCCTCTACCGGGATCAAGGCATCACCCGTGAAACCATCAGCGAAGCACTGGCCACCTTTCAGCGATCGCTCGTGACACCGAGTCGCTTCGATCGCTTTCTCCGGGGTGACAGTGATGCTTTGAGTAAGGAAGAGCGCATTGGCTACGAAAAATTTCAAACCTACGGCTGCGTCGGCTGCCATCAAGGCACTAATCTCGGCGGCAATATGTTTCAGCGTCTCGGCATCCTATCGGAGTACCGTACCCAGCCAGCCAGCCAACTCGCTGACACCCAATCTTTCAAAGTACCGACTTTACGCAACATCACTCTGACTGCACCCTATCTCCACGACGGACGCATGGAAACGCTCCCCGAGGTCATTCAATTTATGGCCCAGACGCAACTGGGTCGCGGTATCCCGGCAACTGATGTCCATGACATCGTGGCATTTTTGCAGAGCTTAACGGGCGAGTTACCCGATCACGTCAGCCGCAGAGCAGACTCAGAACGCTTAGCCAACTCAGAACGCTTAGCCAACTCAGAACGCTTAGCCAAAACCGAACCAAGCACCACCCAAAAGCGGGGGCAATCGCACGAGGAGCGAGGGTAGATATATGTTTTCGCACTATCACTTACTCCATCGCCGCTGGTTTCGCTTACGGTTGCCCAACCACGCCATTTTCACCGCCCAAAGGCTGCTGTTGGGGGTCGGCCTCCTGTTGGCCATGGCACTCACGCTTTTTTTCGTCAAGAGCCAATCGATCAATCTGCAACAGCATTACCAGTTCGTCCGCGACCTCAGAGAAATCGAGGCTTTAGATGGCGCGATCAAAACCGACATCCTCAAAGCGCGATTCGCGATCGATGCCCATTACGGTTACTTGGTACGGCACAGCGAACAGCTGCGCCTGCAACAAGGCCAACTCCGACGCGAGTTGCCTCTGCGCCTGCGCAGCGATGGCTCCACTTTGCCCGAACAATTTCGCCAGATTGAGGTGATCCTGGCGCGCCAGAGCACGTTAGTGGAACAATTCAAAAGCCAAAATACAATCCTCCAAAACTCCCTGCGGTATTTTCCCAAAGTGGCGCAGAGCACCTTGCAGCAGTTCGAGAATACCGGGGTCGATGCCACCCTCACGGAACAACTGCACAGGCTGCTAGAAGCGGTCTTGATCTACAACGTCAATGCTCAAGAATATTTGAAGCCAGCGGTGCAATCGCATCTGAGGACATTGCAAACCCTGACAGACAAGCAACCCGTCAGCATCCAGGCCGAGGTCGAACCCGTGCTGATTCACGCTCGGATCATTCTCCAATTGGGGAGTGACGTGCAGCAGATCATCAACGAGATTATCCGGCTACCGGTCAAGCCGCCACTGAATCGCTTTATCGGATCCTATGAAGCGATGCAAACCCGCATAGCCCAGGAAGCGAGTTTCTACCGCAGCGGCCTCTATGCCACTTGTCTCGGCCTACTGGGATTGGTCATCGCGCTGTACCGCATTCGCGATCGCGCCCAATTGCTGACGATCGCCAATGCCAACCTGGAACAAGTCGTCGATCAGCGCACCGAGGACCTGAAGCAAACCCTCAATGAGTTACAGCAGTCTCAGGTACAACTCATCCAGGCAGAAAAAATGGCCGGACTGGGGCAGCTGGTGGCAGGCATTGCCCACGAAATCAATAATCCCATCAGTTTCATCTACAGCAACATCGCTCCCGCCATGCGCTATGTCGCCGATACCATGGGCGTGATCGAACGTTACCAAGCCGCCTATCCGGATCCTGACCCGACGATCGCAGAATATCTGACCGCGATTGACTGGGAATTTACCCAGACTGACCTCCCCCAGACCTTGACTTCCATGCGCACTGGGGCCGATCGCATCCGCGAAATTGTCCTCTCTCTGCGCAATTTCTCGCGACTGGATGAAGCCGACAAAAAGGCCGCTAATTTAAATGAAGGTATCGCCAGTACGTTGCTGATTCTCCAGCATCGTCTCAAGGCCCAAACTGACCGCTGTGCGATCGCGGTTGTCCAGGATCTCGGCCCGCTGCCCAAAATTCTCTGCTACCCCGGTCAGATCAATCAGGTGTTCATGAACTTGCTGGCCAATGCGATCGATGCCCTCGAAGCCGCGATCGCCCAAGACCCCCAACTCCAGCCGGCAATCACCATCCGCACGGCCATGATTAGCCCTAGGGTGAGTCCGCTGATTCGCGTTGAAGTCACGGACAATGGCATCGGCATGACCCCCGAAACCCAACAAAAACTGTTCAATCCATTTTTCACCACCAAACCCGTCGGCAAGGGCACCGGGCTCGGAACCTCGATTTCCTATCAGATTGTCGTCGATCGGCATGGCGGCAGCATTCAATGCGATTCTACCCTGGGCCAAGGCACTCGCTTTATTCTCGAATTCCCGATCACATCGGCCACCGCCACGATCACCCCCTAAAAATACTTTACGAAGAAACTCAACTCGCCCGAAAAAATTGTGTTACGGTGTAGTTAGGGGAGATTCCCCATGCCTTAGGTAGCCCACTGGGCAATGGTTTGAACCTGTCGTAGACAGTTTGGATCAGCGGTATAACCCTGCCTTCGTGATGATGTCCTTTATTAAATTCGTGGAGGTGTTGCCAATGCAAGACAGTAGTAAATGTATGGGTCTTCAGTTTGGTGTTGTCCGGCTGTGTTCCGGGGCTGTCCTCTAACGCCAATCCAGCATAGGCTTTCCTCCGCGAAAGCCCAATGAGTCAATCAACGATTGCCTGGTAACTGGTGTGGAGTGTTCCTCCCGGCAGTTAAGGTTATCCACTGATGACCCGCGATTTAAGTGCCCGCTACCAATGGGAGAATTCTCAGTTTAGAGATTTCCACTGGGTGGCGGGCACATCGTTTTCATACCCATCCAGCAAAAATCCTAGGATCTACGGAAGCCAAATCCCCTAGGACAGAAAATAATTTGGCACATCCTAGAGCAACCGCCGAATGTCTTTGCTTTAATCTAGGTTATAGAAAAGCTGGATGTTCAATTAGGGCCACCCTACGGCGTTGCACTTAGGCTGGATACCGTCCACAGATCAATCGGTTGGTCTAGTGGTTCAGTGATGCCACGATCGCTTGCCGTACAGGCAATTTTGGTGTTGGTCAAAATTTGCGGATTTTTACCTGCCCACGATCGGCTAACCTGCTGCTAAACTAACGGAGAGAAACTGAAGACGTTTTCCTGATTTCCCCGGCTTTGCCGAGGATTAGTCAACAGGGGACTCGTCTCCCAATACTTGTTTAGCCATTGATAGATTCAGTTAACTGCTGCTTCTAGAGATGGGTGTGAGGATCAAAATGGTGAAAGTAATTAACTCTCTTTTGGCTGCATCCGCAGCTGTCGGTGCTGTCTTGGTTGCTGGCGCAGCTCAAGCAAGCGAAGTAACTTCGGTCGCTTCCTTGGATCAATTGGCTCAGTACAGCCAAGAAGGTCAGTCCAATGCCGCCGCAAACGTAACTTCGGTTTCCCAGTTGTCTGACGTTAAGCCGACTGACTGGGCTTTCCAAGCGCTTCAGTCCCTGGTTGAGCGCTACGGTTGTATTGCGGGCTACCCTGATCGGACATATCGTGGTAATCGCGCCATGACGCGCTACGAGTTTGCTGCTGGTTTGAACGCCTGCATGGAAAAGGTGAACCAGCTGATCGCTGCGGCAACTGAAGACATGGCTTCCAAGGAAGACTTGGCGACCCTGCAAAAGCTGCAAGAAGAATTCTCCGCTGAACTCGCGACCCTGCGTGGTCGTGTGGATGCAGCAGAAGCCAAAATTGCGACTCTTGAGAAGCAACAGTTCTCTACCACAACGAAGCTGAAGGGCGAAGCAATCTTCGCAATCAGCGATGAGTTCGGTACGAGTAACGACAACGAGACTGTCTTCCAAGACAGAATTCGTCTTTCCTTAAACACGAGCTTCACGGGCGAAGATCTGTTGATCACGCGTTTAGCTGCTGGTAACGCAAACAGTTTCAATACGACCAGTGGCCTACTGCCTCAAGGCGCTGAAGGGACTCAAACCTTCAACAGCGGTAACACTGGGAGCAACAATGTTGCGATCGATTGGATCGCTTACTACGGCAAGCTGGGCAAGAAGCTCGACTTCTACTTGGCCGCCGCTGGTGGTTTGCAGTATGACTATGTCCCAACTGCAAGCGCAATGGATACAGGCGATGACGGTAACGGCACGCTCTCTATTTTCGGTCAGCGTAACCCGATTTACCTGATCGGTGGTGGTGCTGGTTTGGGTGCGACCTATGACATCGGTGGCGGCCTGAAGGTTAGCGCTGGTTACTTGGCCGCTCAAGCAAATAACCCAGCTAGCGGTCAAGGCTTGTTCCAGGGTGACAACAGCATCTTGGGTCAGATTTCCTATGCTCCTAAGGATGCCCCCTTCCAATTGGCAGCAACCTACATCAATGCCTACAACAAAGCGGGTGATATTTTCAGCTATGGTGGTGCGCCGACTGCTTTTGCAGGTACTGGCTTTGCTAACTCTCCGTTCTTGAATGCAACGAAGGTTAACGCCTACGGTCTGTCTGGGACAATGAAATTCGGCAATATCGCAGTGAATGGCTTCGGGATGTACGCGAATGCTGACGGGATCGGCGACGGTCTGAGCAGCACTGACATCTGGAGCTACGGTGGTAGCGTTGGTCTGATGGACTTCGGTAAGAAGGGCAACCTGTTGGGCGTAGTCGCTGGGGTTCAGCCTTATGCCCCTGGTTTGACTGGCGTTGGCACTGTTGCACCGTTGCACATCGAAGGTTTCTACAAGTATCAATTGAACGACAAGATTTCTGTCACTCCTGGCGTGATCTGGGTGAAGGATCCGGGTCAGTCCGAGTCGGATGATGTGTTCATCGGTACGCTGCGGACAACTTTCTCCTTCTAAGATTGGTTGCTTAGACTGGATTAGGTAATTAACAAAAATCCCTCGGCTGATTTAGCCGAGGGATTTTTGTTGTTTGTTGATGGCTGAAATAAAGCATTGTTTTGGGAGATGTCTGTGGGTGTGTTGGGCGTTGCCCAACCTACGCATTGTCCCGTACGTATTGTCCGGTTTATGGAGAAATCTATAATGCCTCACCATTATGCTCAATCAAAAAGCCTGGGCATTTGATTACCCAGGCTTTTCATCATGATCAAAAGTTGATTTCTTAAATCGAAGAACCAAGACCCGCATAGGAGCCGTAGAAAAACAAACCAACGACGACTAACACGCCTGTCCCTGCCACTGTCGCGACGAGCCACAGTGGGATTCTGCCGTTTTGAAACACGTTACTAGCCTCCTTAAATTTTGAACACAGCAATAATTGAAGCTCGATCGCGGTACGCAATCACAAGATTGAACCGCTGATTGATTAGTTGAAGAAGTAGCTGGAGAACAAGATCCCCAGCACAAAGATCAACAGTAGACCGAGGTACAGCGAGGTACGGTTCAATTCAACCGACTGCTTATTCGGATTCGGCGTTCTTTCCATGGTGAATTCCTATCGTTGAATGAACTGCATCGCGGCGATCGCGCCGAGGAAAAAGACCGAAGGCACCCCTAGGGTATGCACTGCCAACCAACGGACAGTGAAAATAGGATAAACGATCGGTTCGTTGGAATTGTTGGTCGCCATAGTTAGGTAGGAGAAATGAAAGTTATTTTTGCTTGAGGAATTGATCCATCTGACTCTTCGCCTCTTGGCGGTTGCTCAGAATTGGCAGCTGCTCTTGGCGCGCCACCGGATAATATTCGTTCGGACGGGGGGTGCCAAAAGCATCGTAAGCCAAGCCCGTTTGGACAAACAGCCAACCCGCCAAGAACAGCATCGGAATCGTCACGCTATGGATCACCCAATAGCGAATGCTCGTAATAATGTCGCCAAAGGGGCGCTCACCAGTAGTACCTGCCATTAGCAGCTTCCTCCACAAACAACTTAAGAAACAGCAACCTAAGAAACAGAGTCTCCCTACGTATCATAGGGGAGATCCGATACCGCTACAAGATGAGAACAATCTTTAACCAACGTAACGCAAAACCGTGCCGCGTTGGCCCAAAACATAGCCCCGCCCCTCATCCAGGAATTTAATCTGATAGAAGTTAGCCGGGATATCCTCGACGGCAGCATCTTTTTTCCAGGATTGGCCGCCATCATCGCTCATCAGCAGGGTGCCGCTACCACCGACAATCCAGGCTTCATTGTTCGTCCGGTAAGCGGCATCGAGGAAACCCCAGCTGTTAAGGTTGGCGGGATTCTGGGATTTGCCCCAGTCTTCGGGATCGGCGCTGTTGGTCAACTGAATCACCCCACCGCGCGCCAGGAGCCACAGGCGACCATCCGGCGCAAAGCCCATGGTTTGCAAACGGCGGGAGCTGTTGCGATTGTGGTTTTCCCAGGAGGCTTGGCCCGGTCGCCAAATTGAGAAGAAGTTACCGCGCGAGGAGACGGCGACATATTCGCCATTATTCGATCGATGCAAGCTCTTCAGCACGCCGAAGGCATCGTTGACCATCGCTTTCCAGTTACGGCCATTATCTTCGGTGCGATAGATGGCGCCCAGTTCCGTCACCATTTCCGCTGATTCATCGCCCAGAGCGACGATCGTCTGTGGTGCGCCGGGGAGCTTCTCGCTGAGGGGAATTTGCTCCCAGGACTGGCCTGCATCAGTGGTGTGGAGCAGGATCGCTGGCTGACCAGCCACCCAGCCTTCATCACCTTCGAAGTCGATCGAGCTGAAACGATACTTTTGTTCACCCAACATCAGCTGGCGCGGCTGCCAGGTTTTACCCGCATCTAGGGTTTCGAGCAGACTTGAATCGACACCGACAACCCAGCCATGATTCGGATCATCGGTAAACGCAATGTCCAACAGACTTACATCCGTGGGCATCGGCACCACTTCCCAGGGGTTATGGTCGAGCTTGCCGATACCAAGGGCCTGGGCCGCCGGGGTGCCGAGGGCGAACAGCGCCGCCGCAAGGCAGGCAAGCAGGCGTTTCCATTGTCTAAAGATCACGATCATGAGATTGGGTTATGAGTGGCCGTAAAGATTAAAAGCGTTCGGTGCAAAATTCCAGCAGTGAGTGCCAGCGAATTGCGGATTTATTGCAATCCGTAAAGACTCAGAAAAATCAAGAAGAAGGCAAACAAGCTGCCAAAGATCAACAGGTTTTTCTGTCCCGGTTCGAGGGTATTCACACCCAAACCGTACTTCGCATTTTCCTTGAACCCGACGGAACCCACCGGGCCAAGGTTCTGGAAACGACGCTTGCTGGCACTACAGACCGGACAACGCCACTTCTCAGGCAAATCATCAAACAATGTCCCGGCTACCACTCCCTGCCGCTCATCGCCTTGCAGCGGCACATAGAGATAGCCACAGCTGCTGCATTCATGCCGATCGCGCAGGGGATCAGTTTTGGGCGCAGCGGGAGCCGCTGTATCCGGCACAGTCGGCGCTGAAGCAGCCGCTTCGGAAGAAGGCGATTCGGAGTTCGGATTGGTCATGGGAGATGGGATCTGGAACTGTAACCAGTGCGCGGACGGAACCCAAAAACATTGGGCTGAGCTCGCTTCACTGAGAATTTGTAACAAACCTTATTATGACACGCTCTATCCGCTCATTTATCCCAAACCTCATTTATCCCAAATACGTGAAGTCACGCCTTGGAGAAAACTCAATCACTTGCTCAGAGTGACGATCAGATGCTACGCTAGTAGACCGTTTTGACTTTCATTCAAATCATGCCAAAGCTCAAGTCTCGTAAAGCAGCGGCGAAGCGCTTTAAGTTCACCGGAACTGGCAAAATTAAGCGCCGCCAACAAAACCGATCGCACTTGCTGGAGCATAAGTCTCCGGCTCGAAAGCGCCGCCTCGCTGGCATGTTGCTGGTCGATGAGCGGGATGAACATCGCGTGCGCGCGATGCTGCCCTACGCCTAGACAACTTCAAGCGAAGTTGCAGCAAACCGCAGGCATCATCATCCGATTTGGGCTAGGGCTGTTCTACTGCCTGAACCGATCGGTCAACTGATTCAATTTCAAAGCAAATGTAGAGGTTCACTATGGCACGGGTTAAACGTGGCAATGTGGCGCGTAAGCGTCGCAAAAAGATTTTGAAGTTAGCGAAGGGCTTCCGGGGATCGCATTCCCGGCTGTTCCGGATTGCTAACCAACAGGTCATGAAGGCATTGCGTAATGCCTACCGTGACCGTCGCAAGCGGAAGCGCGATTTCCGTCGGCTGTGGATTACGCGGATCAACGCCGCTGCTCGCGCCCACGGCATGAGCTACAGCCAATTGATTGGCAAATTGAAGAAAGCAAACGTCGAAATCAACCGCAAGATGCTGGCACAGCTAGCTGTTTTGGATCCGGCGGGTTTTGAACAAGTGGTTGCGATCGCGAAGAAGGCGTAAATTGCCATGGAAAAGAGCCAGGTTTTTAAATGCCTTGCTCGAATCGTTGCTGGAATCACTATTGTGACCAGCTGGGGGGTGCAAAACCTTGCACCCCTTTCTGTGTTAGGGGCTGACCTCAAAACGATTCGTGAGCGGGGCTATCTGATTGTCGCGGTGCATGATGGTGCGGCCCCGATGGCCGCTCAGGATGCCCAGGGTGAATGGCAAGGCTTTGAAATCGACATCGCCCGGCGGTTGGCCCAAACCTTAGTCGGCCAGCCAGAAGCAGTCAAATTTGTGGCGGTGCGCAATGCCGATCGACTGCAACGGGTGATGGATGATCAAGTCGATTTAGCAATCGCCCAGGTTACCGCCACCCAATCCCGCGCTCGCTTGGTGCATTTCACCGAACCCTATTACTTGAATGGCATTAGCCTCATTACCCAAAATCAACCGGGCAAACCGGCCATTACGCAACTACGGGATTTGTCGAAGCAACCGATCGCCGTCCTCAATCAATCCAGCGCAATCACTGCATTGCAGTACCATCAGCCAAATTGGCAAATTGTTGGGGTGGAGGACTATGCCGCCGCCCAAACCAAACTTGCGGCTGGAGAAGTGGGCGCGATCGCAGCCAGTACCCACATCCTCGTCGGTTGGGCGCAGCAAAATCCCGATTATCAACTGATTCCCGCCCAATATCAGCGTCAACCGATCGCGATCGCCTATCCCAAGGGGTTGCAATACACTGACCTCGCCACCGAAGTCAGTGAATCGATGCGGCAATGGCAACGGGAAGGCTGGCTGAAAGAACGGGCTATCTACTGGGGCCTTCCTTGGGATAGGCTAGGAGAGTAGCGAATAACAAACACAATTTAGGCACAGTGCGATATGGCCTCAGAAAATTTCCCACTGGTTTATGTCCTGGCATTGATTGGCCTTTTAGGGGCCGTCGGGATTTTTGTCTTCCAACAGGTTTGGAAGACCCGCAAGTTGGAAGGCGCAATGGGCAAGGTTCAGCGCAAGTTGAAGAACAACCAAGGCACTGCTTTGGACTATTACGAACTGGGTAGCATTCAGCTCGATAAACGGCTCTATGCCCAGGCCATTATCAATCTTCAGCGCGCCATCAAACTGAATGAACTGGATGGCGATGCCCTGGCGGCAGTCTATAACGCCCTGGGTTTTGCTTATTTCGCCCAGGAGCAGTACGATCTGGCGATGAAACAATACAAAGAAGCTCTCAAACTCAGCCCCGAATACGTCACTGCGATCAACAATCTTGGGCACAGCTACGAGCGGAAGCAGCTGGCCAATAAGGCGCTGGAAATGTACGAGCAAGCGCTCTCCCTAGAGCCGAAAAATGGCACTGCACTGCGTCGTGCTGAATCCCTCCGCAAACGCATGGCACCGACATCGGCCTAGGTCGCTCCACGACCCATGGTCATTGTTTTCTAATCAGGAGCCGCTCTGGAACTAGTCCAGAGCGGCTCTTGTTGTTTCTGTGGTGGCCTATGAACCTGCCGCCGGAAGCACCTCTGGTACGGGATTCAAGTTCTCTACTGGTGTTGGCGGAACCGCAACGGGCGGTGTCCGATCGGGGGTCACAGGTGACGCAACTTCTGGCACCACAATCGCGGGTATCGATGGCGATGGCGCAACGGGTGCTATTGGTGTAATGGGTGTCGGCTCGGAGCGAAGCGGCGGTGGCAGCGGTACTGGCGGCGGTGGAGCCACGGGTACCGTCGGAGCGGGAACTGGCTCCAACGGTTGAATCACAATCTCAACATTGATCACCACAGGCGGCGACGGTGGCGCAACCACAGGCGGTGACGGTGGGGCAACCACAGGCGGCGGTGGAGCAACACTCCCAGCATTCACCGGCTGCAATTCCGGCACAATTAAATCGGGTAACTGTGGATTGCTCGGTTGCGACACAACGCCTGGTGGGGTGGCCGGACGATTCTCTTGGCCCGGTGGAGTCGTCGGACGATTATCCGGTGGTGAAATTGTCGGGCGATTCTCTTGACCCGGTGGGGTCGTTGGGCGATTCTCTTGACCCGGTGGCGTGGCCGTCGGATTGTCGCGCGGCGGTGTCATCGATGGCGGACTGGGGGGCATCGGTGGGCTGGGCAGCGGCGGACTGGGGGGCGTTGGCGGGCTGGGCACAGGGGATGGCGCAGGCCGATCCGGTAAAGGCTGGATCGGTGGCGGTGGGGCAACTGGTGGTACCCCGGACGGTGGCGGCGGCGGTAAAACGCTCCCACCAGGCAGCGGCTGGATGATGGGGTCTCTGACCACACCACCACCATTTTCCGGGGGTGGCACCGGTACATTCGGTATCCCGGGCTGACCGGGAGCAGGCTGACGGGGTACAGGTTGAGCAGGAACGGGTCGATCGGCCCTTGGCTCACGATCGAGTCGACCGGCCCTTGGCTCACGATCGAATTGGCGGGCAGTGGTAATTTGCGGGTTGGATTGGGCCCCGCTGAGATCGATCGCGCCCGCCACGGGCTGCATGACCAAATCAGCGGGGGTCAAATTGCGCGATGAAGCGCTGATTATAGCCGGATTCACTGCCACATCGGCCCCGACTACTGGCGCTTGGGCGGCTAACGCTGGCAGTGTTTCATCGCGCACCGCCTGCAAAGTCGCTTGGGCTTCCGCATCACCTTGGAGCACCTCCGCCACAGCGGATTGACCATCAAGACCAAAGCCTTGCACCAAGGAACTGTTGCGATAGAACTGGTTGAGATCGAATTCGTAGCGGGCGATCTGATTGCCTTGAACCACGGCCATTTGGCCTGCAACTAGCGATTGCTTGTGCTTACCATCCGGCGTTTCAATCTCCATTGGCCCGGTGGGATTATTCGTCAGGGCCCCGATAACCATGGTGCCATTTTCTTCATTCACGCGGACAAACAGCGCTGAACCCCGAATTCCGGCGCGGCCATAGGGCGTAACGATCGCGGTACCGCCGTTATTCGGACGAATCACATAGAGCGAAGTCCCACTACGCTGCAAAAAATTGCGGGTATTGGGCTGAATCCACAGGTGCGTGTTCGAGCTCATCCGCACCAATGAGCCTTCATTGAGGCGCAGATCAGCTTTGCCCCCACGACTGGTAAAGATCGAATCCCCCACTTGCTGTAACCGATCGCGCTGCTTCGCCAAGCGCCAATCCGCATTATTTGGCTTGAATTGCACCTTATTAACCAGCCGAATCACCTCAGCCCAGCTAATCGGTCGCTGGGCATTGGCCTGCCCCGCTGAACCGATCGTTGCCGTCAATACAGCGGTTGCGATCAGCAGGAGCGTCGCCCGCGCTGGGTCAAACTTCACAGAATTGTGCATGGTATGTCTAGGGGGACTTCTCAGAACAGACTGGTAAACATAAACTGGCGGACGCAACCTGGAAATCTCAGTAGGGCCTAACGCTCTGCCCAACTACCACTGCACAATCGCTACAGTTGCAACTTTGATGCAACCAGATACAGTGGATGCCACCATTAATAACGCAACCCTGATACGCCATCAGAATAGCGCATTTATCTGCGGTTCAGCAATCACGATCGGGGCCTTGTCGAATCTGTCAACCTGAATTCAGCCGATCATTTTCCAGGTTTATTCGGTAAACTAAAACACGTTACTGTGCCAATGGCACTGAAATGACTGAAATTTAAATAGCTTAGGGTTAAATCCTTAGGGTTAAATCACTGACTAAGTTAAACGACTGAAGCTGAACGCTAATCAAGGGAATTTTTTTGGAATTTTTTTGAATCATTGATTTTTATTGGATGTTGACATCTCGCTAAATCCACCTGCAACCCGAGTGAAATCTTATCCAGCTGCCCCCCGATTTCGTGCGCCGCTCCCACCTGCACTGGTGCCGCAGATTTGTCTTAATGGGCTAGTTTTGACCCTATTGCCGATCGGCATCGCTGAGTCAGTTCTGGCTGTACCATCGCATCTTACTGTCGCTGAACCCCGTGATCCATTGAAGACGGCTTCAGTGACACAGCCGCTTGCTTCATCCGGTCATCCCAGCATCCCAACAATCACTCTGCCAAGCAATCCAGCCGTCCACCAAGCTGCCGATCGCCCACCCAGCGCAATTGACATTGTTGATCGCCCACCCGCCGAGGTTGATGATCCAATGGTTGGTCGGCAAACGGATACAGCCGACACCAGCCAGAACTTAGTTGATGATGACTTGGGTGGGTTGCCAATTCGGCCGATTCCCACAGGCGACGATGATTTTGGCGAATTGCCAATTCGGCCGATCCCACCGCCCCCACCGCCTGCCCCAAAATGGCTATTTGGCGCGGTACGACTGGACTACTTCAGCAGTAGTAATGCCTTTTCGACGACCAATAAACAAGCCGACGGCCTGATTCGATCGGGATTAGGTGTGACAGCCATTCCCCGCATCGGCCCCAAAACCTATTTTTTAGGCGGCATCGACGGTAATTTGGTGCGTTATGGCAAATATGCGCAACTCAACTACGACGAGTTGCGATTGCGAGCGGGAATTCTCCAACAACTATCGCCGCGCATGTATGGTGAAATCGGCTGGAGCAATCAAAAGCTCTACACGGCCAAAGATGGTCTGCGGAACATTCTGGGGGGTTCACAATTTCTGAACGAAAATGCCATTCGCCTCGAACTCAGCCGTAATGATCCCCTAAGTCAACGGCTGAGTCTCACCAGTTTCTACCAACTGCGGTGGAACCTCAGCAACCGCACCGATAGCGATCGCCTGAGCAACACCCTGTTCGAATCGCTCAACTATCGTTTATCGCCCAGTTGGTCTGCCGCCTTAGACTACCAGTTGAGTTGGTCGCATTACACCCAAGTGAATCGCGATGAGGTGTACCAGCAAGTCCAGTTGCGTACTCAATATGCCATTGCGCCGAAGCTAACAATGAGCCTATTCGGTGGCTTTAGCTTTGGGGGGTCATCGGACGATCGGCAGCAGTTCGGGATTACGGGCCGCGAACGGTTGCAGTATGATGGTTGGGCGATCGGGGTTAACCTACTGTTCAATCAAGGTCTCTTCTGAGTTGGTCGGTTCAATCAAGGTCTCTTCTGAGCCGATCGGGGCCATAGGTACAGCAAGCCCGAACCCAAAGTCAGCGCGACTGCTAACCAAAACAGCCCTGTACCTAATGCTGCAAATTGTTGGTCAAGGGGAGCGAGCAGCACCGCGATCGCGATAATTTGCACCACGGTTTTGAGCTTGCCTGCCAAGGCCGCACCGGGAACCGTCGCGCCGCTGACGCGCCAACCCGCAATTGTCAATTCCCGCGCCAGAATTAAGAAAACCCCCCAAGCGGGCACACGGCCCCATTCAATCAAGGCCACCAGCGGCGCTAGCACTAACAACTTATCCACTAGCGGATCGAGGAACTTGCCAAGCTCCGTCACTTGATTCAGCCGTCGGGCCAAATAGCCATCAAGCCAATCGGTACAAGCCGCTAGCAGGAAAATCACCACCATCCACCAACGCGTGGTGGAATCGGGAAAGCGCAGTCCGTAGAGCAGAAATGGCACCCCGAACAGCCGCGACACCGTAATCCAAGTGGGAAGATTCATCAAACGATCGCCAAACCAACAATCCTGCCATTATCCCGTGGCACGGCCATCTAGCAAGCGCCGTCTTTGTTGAACACAACCCACACCGTCTTGAAAATCAAGTAGAGGTCATAGCGCAGCGACCAATCATCCTGATAGGACAAATCCAATTTGACAATGTCCTCAAAATCCTTCACCGCCGATCGGCCATTCACTTGCCAGACACCAGTAATACCAGGCTTCACAGCTAACCGCTGCCAATGGTGCGGCTCGTACTTTGCCACTTCATCCAAACTCGGGGGACGGGTTCCCACCAAGCTCATATCGCCCACCAAAACGTTCCAAAACTGTGGAAACTCATCCAAGCTCGTGCGACGCAAAAATTTACCCACTTTGGTAATGCGGGGGTCATCGGCAATCTTGAAAATATGGCCCGCTGCTTCATTTTGCAGTGACTGCTTCATGACATCCGCATTCGTCACCATCGACCGGAATTTCCAGATGCGGAAACGCTTACCAGCTACGCTACACCGTTCTTGAGAATAGAGCACAGGCCCCGGATTATCCCACTGAATCGCCAGCGCGATCGGGACAAACAGTAATGCGGTCACACTCAGGCCAACGATTGCGCCGACGATATCCAATAGTCGTTTGCCGAGACTTTGCACGGATGGATGAATCGTCTCCAGTAAGCGATCGGGAACCACCAGATGCGGTACGGCAGTCGATTCCGCCCGAACAGTTGCGTGCTCCGCAGCAGCATCAACACTGGGCGCTGGCAAACGTGTTGAGACCGATTTAGACGGGCTTGCCTTAGTCTGGCTCGGCGCATTCGGCAAGGAAGTGGACTGAGTGGGTGAAGTTAAGGTCACAGGCGACATAGGAAATCTGAGTTTAAGCAATCTATATCGCTAATATAGGCAGGCCAATTCAGGGGCAGCCACGAAAACACAGGGGTTTTGTCTAATCTTTGAAGAACCTAACCGTTTTGTGAAGGAGAGATATGTCGTAGCGGCGGTCGGATTAACCCAGCTTTGGCAAACCACTGACTCATAAGTCATCGATCGCTAACTGGTAAGCATCATAATCTGGAACATCGGTTAGCAGCGTCGGCGCGATCGCCCCCGAAGTCGCTTCTATTGCCGCTGCCCAACCCGATGTGGCGGGCCGCAAACCCAGGCGCGGGAGGATTTCGCTTAACTGCGTAATCGGCATCGCGGACAATACATCCCCCTGGCTCGAGGCCGCTACGGATGCAGCGAACGGCGGGGCGGGTACGGACAGCACCGACACTGCACTTAGCTCACTGGCCACACTTAGCTCACTGGCCACACTTAGCTCACTGGCCGCACTTTGCGCGATTGGCGGCGACAACCTCAACTGCTGAATTTCCTGAAGCAATTGCTGGAATAGTGTCGCCACGATTGATTCACTTTGTTGGCTCAGATCATCCAGTTTCGCCAGCCGCTGGGTGAGGGCTTGTTCATAGGCCGCGATGTCATAATCCACCGTGCGTAGGGTTAACTGTATTGTCCGATCTACATCCTGCAACATCCCATTTGCCCGCGTTTGAAACAGCTCCAATTGCTCAACCTGAGCAATTAACGGCTCCATGATCTGAGCCTGCTGCTGGGCGCGCTGGGCTGTCAATTGCGCCACCTCTTGCTGTAACGACTGACGTGTTTGCAGTAGCTGTTGAATATCCGTTTGGAGGAGGTCGGTGGCGATCGCCTGGGTCGCGTTGATCGCTGGCGGTATGCCCACTGGCTGAGGCCAGAGGGCCAGGACATCCCGCAGGCGCTGTAGCAATTGACGTTGTTCTTGCCACTGGGCATAGCAGCGCCAAGGCGCAAAGCCAGCTGCCAATATTCGATCAATCGCTTGGCTGAGGGTTTGGATTAGGGCAGGCGAGGCGGCGTTTGGAGCGGCGTTTGGATCAGACACAACGGCAAGCAATGGCGGGGTTGACGTTTGTACTATAGCGAATTTTCGGGTCGCGGGGGGCTAGAACCGCCGCTGCATTCCCCCCTAAACAACCTACAATGACACAGTATCCCGAAAACTGCCGGGGTAGATTGATCTGAGTGAATGGATAAGCGCATGAATCTCCCCCAGGATGCGGTGCAGTCGGCCCCTTTTTTCCAAGGTTTACCCCCGGAAGCTGTCAGTCAAGCGACGGCCCATAGCGTTATGCGCAGCCATCCGGCCGGACAGGTGATTTTGCTCGAAAATGATTGGGGCAGTTCGGTCTACTTCATCCTCGAAGGCTGGGCCAAGATCCGCACCTACAATCTCGATGGGAAGGAAGTCACCTTAAATATTTTGGGTAAGGGCGAGATTTTCGGCGAAATGGCCCCGCTTGACGAAGTGCCCCGATCGACAGACGTAATCACCCTCGCGCCTACCGTGATCGCCAACATTCCCGCTCAGGACTTCGTGAATTTGCTGCACAGCGAACCGCAAGCCGGAATTCACTTGGCCCAATTGATGGCGCGGCGACTGCGCCAAGTAAATCGACGACTGCAACTGCGTGAATCCGATAGCACTTCGCGGGTGGTGGATGTTTTGCTATTTCTCGCCGATGGTCAGGGGGTGCAACGGGCCGAAGGCATGGACATCCCGAATTTACCCCACCGCGAACTGAGCAGTCTCAGCGGCCTCGCTCGCGAAACGGTGACGCGGGTGCTGAGTAAACTGGAACGCAAGGCTTTAATCGTGCGCGATCGCGACATTCTCCGCATTCCCAATCCCAACGCCCTCGAAAAAGTATTGCTCTAGGAAGAACCATGATTCGACGCATTGCCCTGATGAGTTTGGGATTACTGAGCTTCCAGATGTCTGCTGCGATCGCAGCGGAACCCACCCCCGCCGCCACACCGGACATTCCCGAAGAAGTGCTGCAAACGGAAGTAATTGTCAGCGCCCGATCGCCGATTGACAATCGCCCCCTAACTGCCACGGAATACGCTGAACTGCAACTGGAAACCGACCAAGCCCTCGCCCCACCCGGCAAGGTTTCACGGGATATTCGAGCCGTGGTGAACTATCTCAAGTTCCGTAAATTCATTAAAAAGGTAATTCCTTTCATCCCGCTCAAGTAGAAAGCAATCACCGACGGGCTAAATTCCCACAAACAGTTTGAGCAACAGACCACCCACGCCTAGCAAGGCCTGACCCACATTGCCGAGGCCGCCGCCCTTCGCCGCTGGATCGTTCACAGGCTTACGCATTTCCGCGACCATTTTCCGTGCAGACTCAAGGTTGACTTTATCGCCGTTGCGCTCATAGATTGCGATCGCCCGTTCGACATCCGCGATTGCGGCTTTGAGATTGCCGGATTGATACAATGCCACACCGCGCCCGAGCCAGGCCGCAGCATAATCCGGCTGGCGATCGAGGGCCTGGGTGAAATTATTCACCGCTTGCTCATACTGCCGCTGCTGACCATTCATCACCGCCAAGCGATAAAATTCATCCGCTGTGCCAACGGTCTTGGGCAAGCCGATCGCGGTTTGATAATAGGCATTATCCAGCTTCGCATCGGTCAAATCCGCACCGACCAAGTAAGCATCGCGCAGATCGACCCCGCTGAGGTTCGCGCCCCGCAGGTTAGCACCCGCCAGATTCGCACCCGATAACCCCGCACCGACCAGATTCGCGCCCGCCAGATTCGCGCCCGTGAGATCGGCTTGGCTGAGGTTAGCCCCGACTAAATTCGCACTGCGGAGATCGGCACCGGGGAGTTTGGCCAGCACCAGTCCCGCACCGGAGAGATTACAGCTTGCACATTGCTTGGTGGCCAGAAGTTGTTGCGTCGGACTGGACTGTGCGATCGCCCCCGTGGCTAAACCCATAACCAACGGCACTGCCGCGAGACTCGATTGAAGCGCCATCAGTTTTCGGTTGGGCATCGGTAAATACAGTAGAGTGAAGGTGAGCCGATCGCTCCCCATGGTACTTGACGAAAGGCGACTTGACGATGCCAAAGAAGCAAAAGTTTCCCCACCTGCTCAATTCCAAATGGACGGCCCGCGAGGCGACGTTTGGCTGGCGGCATTTTCAGGTGATGAATCGCAAAAATGAAGGAGCTTGGGTGTTTGCGGAGCTGATGTCGTCCTGTGACCCGACGGTGAAGTTTTGGATTAATGCCCAGACATTGAAGGATCGTCGCCGCTGGTTGGCGGGATGGAAGACGCTGGAAGAGATTGAAGTAATGGATGCGAAGGAAGCGGCGAAGGTTCAAGCCCTGGCTCAGGCCCAGGAAACTCCAAAAGCCCAAGCTGCCACTGAGGTGCAAGCGTTAGCTTCCGGGTAGATTATCGGGATCGAGGCCCAGCGATCGGAGATAAGCGGCCAGTCGTTCTTTTTCCTGGCGTTCGAGTTCGCCTTCGGTTAGCTGCCAGTTGCCTTGGGCATCACACCAACGCAGCCAAGGCTGGGGCAGGTTACGGAAGCTGCCTGACCAGAGGCCCAAGCCGAGGTTGATTTCGGGTATCCAGATGCGGGGATTGGTGGGCGCGATCGCTTGTTCTTGATAAGCCCCGTTCACCAGTCGCAGATAGCGCAAAACCCCCGATTTTTCGTCGAAAATCACATAGTTGGGGATTTGCAGGATTTGTTCGTAGACGGTGAATTTGCTGGGGGGTTTGCCGGGTTTGGTCGCAGTGGGTTTGGTCGCAAAGGGCCCGAGATCTTCGGATTCAGTGCCGGGGGAGAGGAATTCGATCGCCAATACAGGTGGCACTTGCTCGTCCCAGATGACGTAGCTCGATCGAGAGCTTTCACCGCGATAAAGCCGTGACACCCCAACGACTAGAAACCAGTCAGGGCGCTTGTACCAGCCTGTGTGGTCAGGGTCGTAGTAAAGGTTTAGATCGAAGGCGGAGAAGATTTCGCTGGAGGCATAGTTTTCCAGGCGGAGCGTTTCGGCAAGTAGTTGTGGCTGTAGGCCATGAAATTCGTCGGGCAAACCAGGCTCCAAAGGATCATCGGACGGCAAATCGTGCATCGTGGGTAGTGCCGTTGCGCCTGAGAGGGTGGTTGCGTTTAACCAGGGTGGAGACATCAATTCATCCTCCTGTGTTGATGCGATCGATTTTAGCAGGTGGTTATCGATGTCCCAGACTGAGCCATCAACATTGAATTCATATGAGTGAAGATCCGATCGAGTTCACCGATTGCTTCCCGTTGATGTGACACGTGTGACGAGTCCACTAAAGCTGATCGGGATCAATTCCCTGAGCGCGCAATCGATCGCGTAACGCCTGCAATTGGGCTTCAACTGCATCCGCCCGTTGGGACTCCTGATCGGCCCGTTGACGCTGTTGCAGCGCTTCTTCCTGTGGTGTCGGATACCGCTGCCCCTGCGCGTCATACCAAAATAGCCATTCTCGCTCAATCCCCTGATATACCTGGCGCTCCTTGCCTAATCCCAACCCCAACTCCGGCAGCCAAAGTGGATTACCCACCACTGGCAGATACTTTCCTTGAATGAGCTTATAAACCTCTAACGTTGGCTTAAGGCGGCGACGCGGATTGTAAATCACATAGTACAGAACGCCTAACCGTTCATAAAGATCTTTTTTTGTGCTGTACTCACCTCGATACTTTTTTGACACCACCTCTAAGGTCAACTGGGGCAGAATCCCTTGCTCTTCCCAAAGCACATAGCTCAATCGCAAATCTTCACTCTTAACCCGTGCCACACCCACACTCAAAAAAGCATCGGGCACGATCGGGGGTTCATCGGGATTGTAGTAAACCCCCATGTCAATGCCGAAAAACCAATCCGATCGCAACGCCCAAATCTGCGCCAAAATCAGCTTCAATAGCGTCGGTGCAAGCTCTTGTAATTCATTATCCACGGGCGTATCGTCTGAATCAGGGAGTTCCTCAGCCGTAGGCAGCCAATGCAGCGGTTCGACATATTTCAGCATAATGACCTCCCCCTGGGTTTGCGCCGCTTCGATCATAGCAAACTGACCCGATGTCCCACGATTAGAACCGATCGACCCCCGGTGGAAACTCCTTCGCGGCCATTCCCATTGCCCCCTCCCCGCAGGTCTTCGGCGTGGGAAAAATCTTCGTCGGATTGGCAATGCCCTGGGGATCGAAGGCCCGCTTCACCCACTGCATCGTCTCCATATCCGCTTCAGTGAACATTTCTGGCATGTAGCAGCGCTTCTCCGCGCCAATGCCATGCTCACCGGAGAGGCTGCCGCCCACCTGCACACAGAGCTTCAGAATCTCGCCGCCGAGTTCTTCCACTTTCTCCAGTTCCCCCGGTACGCCGTTATCGTACAGAATCAACGGATGCAAATTCCCGTCGCCTGCATGGAAAACATTCGCGACGTTGTAGCCATGCTTTTCACCTAAGGCCGCGATTTCGCGCAATACATACTGCAACTGCGTGCGCGGAATCACGCCGTCCTGCACGTAATAGTCGGGACTCATCTTGCCCATCGCCGCAAACGCCGCCTTCCGGCCCTTCCAAAGCGTCGCCCGATCGTCGGGGTCAGTCGCGATCGTCACATTCCGCGCGCCCTGCTGTTTGCAGATTTCGACCACGCGCTGGGCATTGACCGTGGCTTCGAGTTCGAGGCCATCGACTTCCACGAGCAAAATCGCGGCGGCATCGCGGGGATAGCAATTGGTTTTGACGACATCTTCGACGGCGTTGATGCTCATGTTGTCCATCATTTCCATCCCACCAGGAATAATCCCCGCCGCAATAATTGCCGATACCGCTGCTCCGGCGGCTTCCACGTCGGTAAAATCCGCCAGCAAGACCTGCACCGATTCCGGCGCTTTCAGAATCCGTAGCCGAATCTCCGTCGCGATGCCCAGCATCCCTTCCGAACCGACAAATACGCCGGTTAAGTCGTAACCGGGCATCTCGGGGAATCGACCACCCAGTTCCACGATGTCGCCCGTCGGCGTGACCACTGTCAAACCCAATACATGATTGCTGGTAACGCCATATTTCAAGCAATGCACACCGCCGGAATTTTCCGCGACGTTGCCGCCGATCGAGCAAATAATCTGGCTGGAAGGATCGGGCGCGTAGTAAAAGCCCTCGCCGCCGACGGCCTGGGTCACCCAGTTGTTGATCACCCCCGGCTGCACCAGAACTTGCTGATTGTCGTAATCGATGTCGAGGATTTGCCGCATCACGGAAGTGGTGATCAAGACACATTCGGAAATCGGCAATGCGCCGCCCGACAATCCGGTACCCGATCCGCGCGGCACAAACGGCACATTGAATTGGGCGCAAACCTTCACCGCCGCCGCCACATCCGCCGTCGATCGGGGCAACACCACCAAAGCCGGACGTTCTCGGTAGCTCGTCAGGCCATCACATTCATAGACAAGTAATTCTTCCTTGCGCTGCACCACCGATTTTTCGCCGAGGACAGCCACCATCGCCGCCGCGATCGCCGCCCAATCACGTTGAGGCCAGTCCGGTTGGGGCCAGTCGCGCTGAGTCGAGGATGAAATTGGCGCAGCAGTAACCATAGGATTCAGACTCAATAAAGCTTCTACACTCTAATAATTATGAACGACGGAGGCTTGAGAGTGCATCAGTTAAACCCAGATCAGTTAAACCCAGACCACTTCAAACAGCATTGGCGGCTCGACCCCAATATCGCCTTTCTCAACCATGGGGCCTTTGGGGCTTGCCCGATTCCGGTCTTGGCCGCGCAGCAGGAATTGCGCGATCGGCTCGAAAGTCAACCGCTACAATTCCTCGCCCGCGAAATCGAAGATCGCTTAGACATCGCCCGTACCGCTTTAGCCCAATTCCTCAACGCCGATCCAAACCATCTCGCATTTATCCCTAATGCCACAACGGGCATCAATGCCGTACTGCGATCGCTGATCTTCCAGCCGGGCGATGAGGTCGTCACGACCAACCAGGAATACAACGCCTGCCGCAATGCCTTGGATTTTGTCGCCGAACGATCGGGCATCAACGTCCGCATCGCCCAGATTCCCTACCCGATCGCTGACCCCGCCGAAATTACCAACGCCGTTCTCAACGCGATCACCCCCCGCACAAAACTCGTTCTGCTCGATCATGTCGTGAGTCAGACCGCCTATGTGATGCCGATTCCCGCGATCGCCACCGCTCTCAAAGCCCAAGGCATTGATACCTTGATCGATGGGGCCCACGCACCGGGGATGCTGCCGCTGCATTTGGACGATTGGGATGTGACCTACTACGCCGGGAACTGCCACAAGTGGCTCTCCTCGCCAAAGGGTGCGGCCTTTCTCTACGTCCATCCCGATCGCCAAGACCAGATTCATCCCACCACGATCAGCCATGGCCGCAATGATCCGCGCACGGGCCGATCGCGCTTTCATCTAGAATTTGATTGGACCGGCACTTGGGATCCGACGGCCTATCTGAGCGTCCCAACGGCGATCGACTTTATGGGTTCGCTGCTACCCGGCGGCTGGACAGAACTGATGGCCCACAATCGCAGTCAAATCCTTGCCATGCGCCAGATGCTCACGCAAACATTGGACTTGCCGATCGCCTGTCCCGATAGCATGGTTGGCAGTATGGTCACCTTGCCGATCGCGGCGCAGCGTTTACCCGTTGCCTCCGCCGCCGAACTCATTAGCAAACTCTGGAACGACTATCAGATCGAACTGCTCGCCACGCCGTTCCCTGACAGCTCCCAATATCTCCTGCGCCTTTCGTCACAAATCTATAACCAACCCGCCGAGTTTGAGCGACTCGCCGAGGTGCTACAAAACCTCTATCAATTCGTGAATTGAGCCACCAATTCACCACCCTAGATCCTGAAAAATACCGATCTACTGCCCCCCGTAGACTTTTTCAATATCCGCAATCCCCGCTAGGAATGGACAAATTTGACTGGGCATCTTGGATTTAGTTGACAAGCATTCCCCTTGCAACATCACACTTTCCGGTCAAATTTAGACTCCCTAATTTCCTATGCGTCCTCTGTTCCAGTTTCCTGTTTGGCAGTTCCTCAAGCAGCCCCTGTTTGAAACTCACTACCATCCCGTCTTGAATCCCCAGCGCTTTTGGCACCTCTACAGAGTCGATTTCCTGGAGCGTTGTCTTGATCGTGAAGTCGAATCCAACTCCAAAGGCCATTTGGATTAATCCCATCGCTATGCAGCATCAATGGCCCGGATTTGGGGTTCGGCTGGGCAAGGTGATCGCTGATTCGGTAGAATAAAACGCTGCAACTTAACGCGACCGATCGGGCTACGTTGCCAGTAACTTATTCGACATTTCCAGAACCCATGGCCAAGCAACGTATTCTTTCCGGCATTCAAACCACTGGCGATCTGCACCTGGGCAATTACCTGGGTGCAATTCGTAATTGGGTCGAAATGCAGGATGACTACGATAGCTTCCTGTTTCTCGCCGATTTGCACGCGATTACCGTACCCCACGACCCCGCCACCTTGGCCGAAAATACCTACAAGGTCGCTGCGGCTTATCTCGCCTGTGGTATTGACCCCGATCGTTCGACGGTATTCGTTCAGTCCCATGTCAAGGCCCATGCCGAACTCGCTTGGCTGCTGAACTGCATTACCCCGCTGAATTGGCTGGAGCGGATGATTCAGTTCAAGGAAAAAGCGATTAAGCAAGGCGAAGATGTGAGCGTTGGGTTGCTCGACTATCCCGTGCTGCAAGCGGCGGACATTCTGCTGTACGAACCGGATCAAGTGCCCGTCGGCGAAGATCAAAAGCAGCATTTGGAACTGACCCGCGACATCGCCGGACGGTTCAACTATTTGTTTGGTCAGCCGGAACAGCCCGTGCTCAAGGTGCCAACGCCCGTGATTCGCAAGGAAGGGGCGCGGATTATGAGCCTCGCCGATGGCACCAAAAAAATGTCGAAATCCGATCCCTCGGAACTGAGCCGCATCAACATCGCCGACAACGCCGACACGATCGCCACCAAAATCAAAAAATGCAAAACTGACCCAACGCGCGGCCTGGAATTTAACAACCCCGATCGGCCCGAATGCCACAACCTGCTGACGCTCTACATGCTACTGAGCGGCAAACCCCAGGCAGAAGTGGCTGTCGAATGTCAGGACATGGGCTGGGGCCAGTTCAAGCCCCTCTTGACCGAAACCGCGATCGCGGCCCTCGATCCGATCCAAGCGGAGTACCATCGCTTATTGGCCGATCGGACACACCTCGAAACCGTCCTCCGCGAGGGTCGCATCAAAGCCGAAGTCGTCGCCAATGTCACCCTAGCAAAAGTCAAGGATGCCTTGGGCTACTCCCGATCACTCTAAAATAGTCGCAACCTTGGCCAGATTCAAAGCCCGCCAGATCTTTCCCGATCCTTCCCTTTACTTTGCTAGCCTGCCCCGCAGTGCTATAGGAAGGAAATTGGAACAATGGTTCAGTATCATTTGGGGATCAATCTCGGTCACGAACGATCGGTGGCGATCGTCGAAGATGGCGTCGTTCGGGTGGCGATCGAACAGGAACGCCTCGATCGCAATAAATTCAGTCTCGGCTACTTGCTCCAAGCACCGGGCCGCGCCGATCAGATGCAGTTGCCCGCTGAAGCAATTCGCTATTGTCTGGATGCCTGCGGCATTGAATTGCGTGATTTAACCAGCATTACGGCGAACATGCCCGGTGAAGATTTTGGGCCGCAGATTTTGCAGCGATCGCTGCCACCGGAAGTCGCCGACCGGGCTCATCACATTCCCAGCCATCATTTGGCCCATGCTTACTCCGCCTACTTTCCCTCCAGTTTCGACGAGGCATTGGTCCTGGTGGTTGATGCCAGCGGCAGCACCCATGACCACCAAACGGAATCCTACAGCCTCTATACGGGCCGCCACGGAGAACTCACCACCCTCCACAGTGAAACCGTCACATCCCACCTCGCCGGGATCTCTACCCTCGGATTTTTGTACGAATATGTCACCCGTAAGTCGGGCTTCGTGACCAAGGTCAACGACAAAATTCAGCATGCGGAAGCGGGTAAATTAATGGGACTCGCGCCCTTCGGCGGGCCGCAACCGAACTGGCATCGCTGGATTCAACCGATGGAAAACAGCTACAGCCTCGGATTTTCCGCCTATGACACATTCTTAGAAATTGCCGCGATCGAGAAACAATACGACACTGGGGAAGGTAAGCCTTACCTGCGCCCCCATCTAGTGGATTTGGCCTATAAAGTTCAGCATGAATTGGAACAAGCATTGCTGCATATAGTCCGCCTGGCCGTGCAGGAGACAGGCTTGCGGAAGCTCTGCATCGCCGGTGGCGTGGGCCTCAATTCCGTCGCGAATTACAAATTGCTGCAAGAACTCGGGCTGGAAGATATTTTCATTTTCCCGGCGGCGGGGGACAGCGGCATCGCGGCGGGCTGTGCGTTGTGGGCCTATAACCAGATTGAAGGCGGCACAAAGCGGGTACCGATGCTGAAGGCGAATTTGGGTCGGGCCTATGGGCAGGAGACGATCGACCAAGCCGTCACCCAGTTTGCGGGCGATATTGTCTTTGAATCGCTCACTCCGGAACAAATGATTCAGCGCAGCGCCGAGGCGCTGGCCCAGGGCAGCATTGTCGCGCGGTTTGAAGGCGGCTCGGAATATGGGCCACGGGCTTTGGGGCAACGATCGATCATGGGCGACCCGACGTTCCTGCGAATGAAGGACATCATCAATGCGCGGGTGAAGTTCCGCGAGGCATTCCGGCCCTTTGCCCCGGTAATTCCGCTGGAGTCGATCACCGAGGTTTTTGAGCAGCAGGTCGCTGCGCCGTTCATGCTCGTCGTGCCGCAGATTCGGCCCGAATTTCACAGCGTCATTCCAGCAGTGACGCACGTTGACGGTACCGGGCGCGTCCAAACCGTCACGGCGAACGAAAATCCCTATTTCTACCAAGTCTGTCACCAACTGGTTGCCCAACGCCAAGGCCCACCCGTCTTGCTGAACACCAGCTTCAACGTCGCCGGACAACCGATCGTCGAAACCCCCGCCGAAGCGATCGCCACATTCCTGGAAACGGACATCGACTTCCTGGCCCTGGAAAATGTCTGGATCGCCAAACGCCACGTGCCCGTTCTGGACTACCACGATCATCTCAGCAAAGTTAGCGACAGCCCCACCCCCCACGGCCTCACCGAACCCGCCGCCGACCCTACACCCTTGATGCGACAGCTCGATCGGGCATTGTTTTACGGTGAAACGGAAAATTGTCCTTGGTCGATCGCAGAACTCACCAAGCTCTCCGCCCAAGGCGCAAAATACAAAGAAACCAGCCGACTTTTTCCAACAGGCCCGCTGCCTGGTCAACTACGCACGCAATTAAATCAAAACACGGTGATGCTCCTCGATCCGCTGGGGCAATCGGCCCTGGTGGATTTGCGCGGGCAGGTAAAGCCGCAGGTTTATGCGTTTGAGCAAGTGCGGTGGCTGATGACCGCCTTGCAAGGCAATGCTGCCGATATCGCGCAATTGCGAATTGAATCCAACCTCAGCCAGCGTGAGTTCACCGCCAAATTGGATTGGGTGCGGGCGCAATTACAGCCCTACGGGTTAGTTCCAGCGATCCAATCCCACCACATCGCCAACGATTCACCGATCCCAACGATCGTTTCCAAGACCTTGGAATCCTTTGCCGACGAGCATTTCTCGGTGCAGCATTTGCTGAAGGGGCTCTATGACTGTCTCAAGCAAGCCGATTACAGCGCGACAACGATCGCGGCTGCTTTACAGGTGGAATCGCTCCAGCACATTGAGCCGACCCGATTGCACTATTACGATCGGCATCGCTTGCCCCAAACAATTTTGGGCGATTTGATTCGGCTGTTTCAATTGCGGGTGGCCCTGCCGGAACAACGACTGCGAACTATCTTTGGGGCCGATGTGTTTGTGGCGTTACGCAATCTCGGGGTGCTGATCATGCGCCTGGATGGTTGGGCTTCGCGGGTTGATTTATTTGATGTTGCGGGATTGTACATCGCGACGGATCACCGCTACATGGTATTGCCGGAAGATCGCCAGGTTGAAGAAAGTCCGGTGATGTACATCGGCATGGATAGCATGGGCCTCGTGCAGACTGCGCCCCATTATCCCGTCGATCGGGTGCTGGATCTATGCTGCGGCAGTGGGATTCAGGGTTTGATTGCGAGTCGCTATGCCCAGCAAGTCATTAGCGTTGACATCAATCCTCGCGCCCTACGCTTCTCTCGGTTCAATGCCCAACTGAATGGCATTAACAACATTGAATTCCGCCTGGGCAGCCTATACGAAGCCGTTCCCGGACAGGCATTTAATACAATTTTGGCAAATCCACCCTTCGTTCCCAGCCCCACCAGCGGCTTCCGCTTCCGGGATGGGGGCGCAAACGGCGAGGAAATCCTACGGGCGATCGTCGAAGGTAGCCCCAACCATCTCCAGCCTGACGGGCAATTGTTCATCGTCACGGATTTGGTGGATATCGTGGATTATGAAACGAAGCTAGATCATTGGTGGCAGGGCGGTGCTGCCCACAAATTAGTGCTGGGAACCGCCGATCGGGATGACATTTTGTTCTCAGTACCCCATAGCCACGCCGCCTTTGGTCAGAGCTTTGAGCAATACAACCAAGAGCTCGACAAGTGGGTCAACAACTTCCACCAAGCGGGCCTGAGCGCGGTGAATTTCGGCTACATCCTCCTGCGTCGACTGCCCCATCAAGTCACAGGCAGCTACTACCGCCGCACGATCCATAATCCCAGTCAGCCGATTTTCGAGTCGGTGCAGGGTTATTTTCAGCAGCGGCAGTATTTGACCCAGGCGGGCAGGGGCGATCGGATGCAGGTCACGATCACCCCTGGCATTAAGTTCCGGGTGGAGAGCACGATCGACGGGGCCGCATCCAATGTGGAAATTTTCGCAGCGGATAATCCCTACTTCACCACTTACCCAATCGGCACATCGCTTTACGGGTTGCTTCAGCAGCTTGGTCAACAGCCAATGGCTTGGCAAGATGTGGCGATCGGTGAGCAGCAGGCGATCTTTGAAGATCTCTTGTTCAAGGGGATTTTGCAGCTCGCGCCGATCAGTGCCGATCAGCCGATTCCGACAGCTTGGCCGATCAGTCAGTTCAGCACCCGGCTCGCCGCACCCGTCAATGCCGTTCAGCCGTCCTGCCGCAACCAGTCGCGCACGAATGAGTTGAGCATTGTGGAATTACAGACCAAGACCACGCCAACTTGTCTGTCGTCCTATCTGTAACCTCAGCTCGAAACCAACCGACAGCGCACCCGATCGCCCACCGCGATCGGGCCGCCCGTCACCAATCGCGCGGTCATGCCCCCATGGCCGCGCATGGCGTTGTAGACCCCACGGCCCAGTTCCTGCTCCATCCGGGAACAAGGATCGCAGGGGCCAGTGATGACGAGTTCTACCCGATCGCCGATCTGGCAATGGAGCTTCAGGTCAGAAAAGGGGGATTTCATCGCGATTAAATTGATGCCAGAAATGATTAAATTCCGCCGCAAGTCGAGCGGGTTCAAACTTGCTAATCCACCCCACTGGGCGATCAGCGGAATATGCTCAGCCTGAATCAGCGTCACTTCGCGCTTGCGGGATGACTCCGTCGTGCGTTCGGTTTGCGATCGGCGATCGCCCATCAAGCCATAGCCTAGAACTGCTTCAACCATGGGTACAGCGGTCGCAGGTTTGCGCCGATCGGGTCGCAGCACGATCATTTCAAGTCGGCCATCAACCGCAAACTGTTGGCTCAATTCACGCAAGTTTTCCATACAGCTACCAACTGGTAAACGGCGATTTAGCTAAATTGGAATTGAAATAACGTGGGTCATCGGAGACCTCATCACCAATCCAGTCAGGCAGTTCGACCTGCTGATCGACTGACGCTAACTCCACTTCCGCCACCACTAAACCCGCATTCGCGCCCAGAAATTCATCCACTTCCCAGATCAAGTTGCCGATCGGGATTTTGTAGCGATATTTCTCAATCTGGGGCTGGGCACAAACGAGATCTAACAAAGCCTGGGCTTGGATTTTCGGGATCTCGTATTCAAACTCCGATCGGCTAATGCCCACGGTCTTAGTTTTCAACGTCAGAAACCCCGCTTCTCCGGCAATCCGCAGCCGTGGTGTGCAGGTTGTAGGGTTCAGTCGGCCCGATTCATCCACTTGAAATAATGCCCGCATTGCCGCTGCATCCGCTTCCGGCACCGCAAAGGGCAGCTCAATATCTTCCTGGGCAATCACAACGGTCTGCCCATCCATCAGGCGCACAACGGTCTGCGCATCCTGATAAACGTAGCCCTGGCGATAGTAAATGCCCTCAGCCAAGTCCTTCCAGGCGCGCGATCGGGTCAAAAACTTCCGCTCAATTTCCACACCCATCGCCCTAAATCCCCCAAAATCATTGCCACTCCCTATTATCCAACAGACTAAGTCCGATAAACTGGAGTCCGATAAGCTAACGAACAAACGATTGATTCGCCCGCCTGCAATCCCATGAACCGACCAATCCGCATCGCCAAAACCTTGATCACGACTTACTACGCCTATATGGTAGAGTACCGTGCCGAACTGCTACTGTGGCTACTCTCCGGCTCCCTGCCGATCATCCTGATGGGCGCTTGGATGCAGGCTGCCAGCACCGGCAAATTTAGCCTCACCCCAATCCAAATGGTGCAGTACTTTTTCACCGTTGCCGTGACGCGGCAGTTTACGGTCGTCTGGGTAATCTGGGACTTTGAGCGGGAAATCGTGGAGGGCAAACTTTCGCTCAAACTACTTCAACCGCTTGATCCTGGCTGGCATCACTTCACCAATCATGTAGGCGAGCGCTTTGCGCGATTGCCGTTTATTTTATTGTTTATTCTAATTTTCTTTCTAGTATATCCATCAGCATTTTGGATGCCGAGCTTCTGGCAATTTCTCACTTATACTTTAGTTGTTTGTTCAGCTTTTGCTTTACAGTTTATTTTACAGTACACCCTGGCAATGTTTGCCTTCTGGACAGAGAAAGCAAGTTCACTTCAAGAGCTATCCTTCCTGCTCTATTTATTTCTCTCTGGTGTCGTTGCCCCGATCGCAGTCTTTCCAGAATCAGTTCAACAGTTTGTACAATGGCTACCCTATCCCTACTTAGTTGATCTTCCGGCCAATATACTGACGGGGCTGCCGACAGATGTGCCACGTGGTCTGCTGATGATTTACGGCTGGATCGCCGTCCTGACTGTGGTGAATCGGTGGCTATGGCGCAAGGGACTGCGGCAATATTCGGGAATGGGGGCTTAGACGATGCTGAGCAAAATCGGACGTTATGTAAAATTGGTGCGACTGTTCTGGGGAACCGCAATCGCGGCGGAAATGGAGTACCGTTTGAATTTCGCGATCGCCACCCTCACCAGCCTCGGCTACCAAATCGGTAGCTTATTCACCCTATTTCTGTTCTATCGCACGGGTTATGCCTTTCAAGACTGGACAGCCGCAGAAGCGATGATCGTACTGGGCAACTTCACAATTTTGCAGGGGTTCGCCGCAATGTTCTTGGCTCCGAATCTGAACCAAATCGTCAAACTCGTGGAACAAGGAACGCTGGATTTTGTGCTGCTGAAGCCGATTAGTTCGCAGTTTTGGCTCTCCACTCACCGTCTGTCACCTTGGGGGATCCCCGACTTTGTCTTCGGTGGGCTGATTGTTGCCTATGCCAGCACCAAAGTTACTCAAGAGCTCAGCATTCTCGGCAGTCCAACCCGATTACCGCTATCTTATATCGCTAGCCTACTCCCAATGGGGTTTGGTTTTTTGATCCTCTACAGCCTGTGGTTTATTCTCGGGGCGACAAGTATTTGGTTTACGAGGATCTACAATGTGACCGAGGTATTGCGCGGATTACTGCAAGCTGGACGCAATCCGATCGTTGCCTATCCACCAGCTTTTCGAGTCTTCTTTCAGTTTGTTGTACCTGTCGTTTTTCTCACGACCACGCCAGCGGAGACGCTACTGAATCGCGTCGAACCGACTTGGCTCATCGGCAGTGGACTACTGGCAATCGGCTTACTTTGCTTCTCCAACTGGTTTTGGCGATTTGCGCTGAAGTCTTACACCAGCGCTTCCAGCTAATTTTCGGTCACTGGCTAAACTGTCAAACACTTGACACACCAATGCCACACCACTTCCCTAAATTAGATTCAACCTTGAATCAAGACAACTAACTTTCACACGAACACCATTGGCATCAGCCGAACAAGGATCTGGATCCGACGTTCAGCAGGTGCCAATTTTTGCTATGCTCCCAAAATCCAGACTTTCAAGATTCAGACTCTCAAAGTCAAACTCCTAGAATTCGCCGATCGCAGGTTCCTATGATTGAAGTTGAACACCTAAGCAAAATCTACGGTACAACCGCCGCGATCGAGGATGTGACATTCAAGGTGCAATCTGGCGATATTCTGGGTTTCCTTGGTCCCAACGGTGCGGGTAAAACCACGACCATGCGGATTCTTTCTGGCTACCTACCAGCTACTGCGGGAACAGCCAAAATTTCTGGAGTCGAAGTCCATGAAAATTCAATGTTAGTAAGGCAGAAGATCGGCTATCTACCGGAGATCCCTCCTCTCTATCCGGATATGACTGTAGAAGCGTACTTAAAGTTTGTTGCTGAGATTAAAGGTATCAATCGAAACGATCGAATTAAGCAGGTAGGTTACGCTTTAGAACGTTGTAACTTACTCGATCGGCGTAAATCTCTGATCCGAAAACTATCCAAGGGTTATCGTCAGCGTGTTGGGCTAGCCCAGGCAATTGTTCATGATCCACCTGTGATTATATTAGATGAGCCCACTGTTGGCCTGGATCCCAAGCAGATCATTGATACTCGTAATCTAATTAAAGGTCTTGCTGGGGATCATACAGTTATTCTCTCCACTCACATTCTCTCGGAAGTTAAACATACTTGTAATCAGATTGCGATCATTAATTACGGAAAGATAATTGCAGCAGGTACTCCAGATATTCTTGCTAGACAAACAGGGCAACAAACAATTTATGAAGTTAGTGTTAGTGGAACACTAGAACAGGTGAAACTAGCACTTAAGTTAGTGGCTGGAATAGCAACCATAGAACAGAATATAACCGTTGACGGACTGCCCGATCGAGTCTACCTGCGCGTGATATCAACCTCTGAGCAGGATATCGGTCGAGAAATCAGCACGGCATTAATTCAAAGAGACATTGGGATCTATGAAATTCGGCGGAACCAGACCACGTTAGAAGACGTTTTTCTGGAACTAACGACACAGGCAGGGCATAATCAAAGTTCAGAGGAAAAAGTATGAGAACAGTTTTAGCTAATTTACTGGCAATTTATAAGCGTGAATTGCGTAATTATTTTGTATTACCTTGGGCTTATGTAATTGCAGCAGTTTTTTGGTTCATTAATGGGTTTCTTTTTTTTAATATTGTGTTCGGTGAGCAAGGTGTAATCCGCAACGCTCAACTGAATGATTTGCAGCCTAGTATTGGTTTGGCAGCAAATCAGGTTGATACAGCTTTTGATCTGGTTTCGATTTTTCTTGCAACAGTTGGATCGCTATCGCTGTTTATTTTACCCATCTTGTCAATGGGCCTCTATAGCGAAGAACGCAAACGCGGAACTTTAGAATTGTTGGCAACTTCTCCGATCACAAATTGGGTGGTGGCACTTGGGAAACTTTTAGCCGTGGTGACGTTCTTTATTGGACTAACCTTGCCGCTGATATTCTACGTTGCTGTTGCACTCAGTCCAGCCAATCCGCCCGCACCGCTGTCGCTTCTATTTGTGGGATATGCGGCATTAATTTTGATGGCCGCATCGGTCTTATCGATGGGGATGTTTATTTCGTCATTAACAGACAGCACGATCGTGGCCGCGATCGCCACATTTGGCCTAGTTCTAGTCCTTTCCTTAGTTGATCTACTCGCCAAAACTCCAACTCCGATCAGTCCCGCATTAAATCAAATTGCATTGATTAAGCAGTATCAGGAGATGATTCAAGGGCAGGTTACCTCTAGTGGGCTAGTGATGTTTGCAAGTTATATTGGCTTGGGGATATTTTTAACAGCGCAATCGATCGAGGCGTTTCGGTTCCAGCGATCGTGATTGGGAGTTCGTGGGTGATTGAATGGCTGTTGGGGGCAGAGGCCCCTGATCCGTACGATTAATTTAGATAAGGTCATCTTGGCTAGGGTTCAGGTAATGAATATCGCGATTAAATTTATTCTCAAATATTTGATTCTGATTGGCGTGGGTATTGCCGTTTCAGGATTAGTCGCGGGTTTTATCAGCGGTTGGGATGCCTTAGCCATGGGCTTGATTATTGCGGGCACGGTGCTGATGGTGATTTGGTTGCTGATCATCGATCGGTTAGGAGAACCCGGACAGCCGCAGTTTTGGCAACGCCGATCGACCCAAGCCGGAACCAATGCCTTTGTTGCAACGTTATCAGTTTTGGTCATTCTTACGCTGTTTAATTTCGTTGCGGTGCGGAATGAGCAACGCTTTGATTTAACTGAAAACCAGATTTTTTCCCTTGCGCCAGAAACGAAGCAGGTCTTAAAAAATCTCCGTCAACCCGTTAAGCTCTATATCTTTAGCCGCGATCGGAACGCTCAGGATCAGGTTTTGATTGATCGATTCAAGGATCAGACGACGAAGTTAGAGGTGGAATATATTGATCCTCAAGCTAATCCGGTTTTGGCGCAGCGATTTGAAATTAAAAATGATTTAGTGAATCAAGAGGTCTATCTCGAACGCTTTTCTAAATTTAAAAATCAACCCGTCAAGCAGTTAGTTCAGCGGATTAATACTCAGGAACGGCTATCGGAATCGCAGTTGACGAATGGCCTAATTCGGGTGCTAAGCGAGGTTCAGCCCAAGGTATATTTCCTCCAGGGCCATGGCGAGAAAACCTTAGAGCCAGGTAAGTCAAGCATGTCAGTCGCCGCGAAAGGATTGACCGATCGTAATTTCCTGGTTGAACCGCTGAATTTGGCGCAGGTGGGGGAGGTGCCAATTGATGCGGCGGTGATTGTGATTGCGGGGCCACAAAAGCCCCTGTTTGAGCCGGAAGTACAGTTATTAGAAGCGTTTCAGGCCCAGGGTGGGAGTCTGCTCGTGCTCCTCGATCCACGCACGCAAACCGGACTTGATCCGTTGCTGGCGAAATGGGGCATTAAACTCGACGATCGCTTGGCGATCGATGGTACGGGAATTGGTCAGCAGTTGAGTTTGGGGCCAGCGGCCCCGATCGTCCAGAACTATAGCGATCACCCGATTACCCGGAATTTTAGCAACATGATTTCGTTTTATCCCTTCGCGCGGCCCCTAGAAATCCTCGATGTCCCAGACGTTCGCCTCAACCCGATTGTCCTGACCGCACCCCGCAGTTGGGCTGATGCCAATCCCGAGGAGCAACCGAAAGTCCGATTTACCGAAGGCGAAGATCGGATGGGACCACTGCCGATCGGGGTTGCCCTGAGTCGGGTATTAGCGATACCACCGACCAGTCCTCCAGCTTCGCCGAACCCCCAACCGCAGGAAACGCGCATGGTGGTGTTTGGGAATACGGGGTTTGCGATCGATGGCTATTTCAATCAGGCGATTAATGGGGATGTGCTGATCAATTCAGTCAGTTGGCTCAGCCAAAGTGACGCGCAACCGATGTCCGTGCGATCGCGCAATGTGAAAAATCGGCGGATTATTCCTTCGGCTGGCCTCGTCCAGGGGTTATTCATCACATCGGTTGTCGTCGTGCCATTGCTGGGGCTACTGGCCGCGATCGCGCTCTGGTGGCGACGACGTTGATGCCGCGCGGCATTGCGGTGCTTAATATTTTGTATTACATAATACTTAATGCAATTTCGAGAAAAATCCCGGCACAATGGGCCTAAATGGGGGTGTACCGGCTCACTGTGTACCGGACACTCTGAGGAATTGTCTATGCCGCCGTCTCGCACTGCTTCCCCTGATGTTGAAACTAAAGCGCGGATTATGAAATCGGCGATGCGGTTGTTCGCGAAACGGGGGTTTGATGCCACGACGACGAAGGATTTGGCGGAAGATGCGGGGGTGGCTGAAGGGACGCTGTTTCGTCACTTTACCAACAAGAAGGCGATTCTGATTGAGGTCGCAACGCAGGGTTGGATCGAGCTGCTGACCGATCTATTAACCGAATTTAGTGAAATGGGCAGCTACAAAGCCGTGGCTCAGGTGATGCGCAATCGCATGATGCACATGCGTCAGAATGTTGATCTGCTCAAGGTTTGCTTTATTGAAGTGCAATTCCATGAAGATTTGCGCGATCGAATTCAGGCGGAAGTGATCGAAAAGATGACGGATGTGGCGGAAGCCTTTTTCCAGACGGCGATGGATCAAGGGATTTATCGTCAGCAGAATCCGCGTTTGGTGGCCCGCGTGTTTCTCGGGATGTTCACGATCGCCAGCTTTAGCCAAAACACGATCGCTGACCCGGATGCTTCCCCAGAAGACCTCAAGCAGATGGCCGAGGGCCTGTCGGATATTTTCTTGAATGGTGTCTTGGCCAAAAATCCGACCTAGAAACAATATCCATCGAAAAAATCCCATAGCGAATCGGGCACAATAGAAAACATCCTCTTCGAGTGTTTAGTGGCTATGGCTTCTCTCCCTGATGTGCTGCGGCAGCGTCGGCAGCAATTGGCTGGCTTGATCGAATTTCCGGTGCTGCTATGGTCGGGTCTGCGCCCCTCGCGCAACTTTCCCGCGAATCAATATCCATTTCGGGCGAGCAGTCATTTTCTCTACTTTGCGGGGATTCCCCTGGAACGGGCGGTGATTCATTTGCAGGCGGGTCGTCTGACGTTGTTTATGGATGAGCCCCCGGCCAGCGCCAATCTTTGGCATGGGCCAACTCCCAGCCGAGAGGCGATCGCCGCCCAAATCGGGGCCGATGCCGCTTATCCCATGGCGGAACTGTTACCGCGTGAAGATCCGCGCGATCCCTCGCTGCTGGAGACCAGCAAATGGGCCACCGAAGCGGCGACGATCGGCATTCTCGGCAGTCAGCGAGAAATGCAAGCGTTGGTGCTCGATCGGGCAGTCGAAGCCCCCAATATTCAAAATGTGCTGGATCTGCAATTGGCGCGAGCGATTGTCACGCTACGCAGTTGTCATGATTCCACAGCCGTGGAAGCGATCCGAGCGGCTGTTCAGACCACCCTCGCCGCCCATCGGGCGGGCATGGCCGCGACCCGATCGCGGCGGATTGAGGCCCAGGTGCGGGCGGCGATGGAGCAAGTGATCCTGGCGGAGAATATGACCACGGCCTATAACAGCATTGTTACCGTCCATGGCGAAGTGCTGCATAACGACCACTATCACCATGGGTTGAACCCAGGTGATCTGCTGCTGGCCGATGTCGGAGCCGAAACCATTGACGGCTGGGCAGCGGATGTGACACGCACTTGGCCTGTGTCAGGACGCTTTTCCGCAACCCAGCGTGATGTCTACGATGTGGTGTTGGCGGCCCACGATGCGGCGATCGGCGCAATGGCGGTTGGGGTGGAATATCGTGATCTGCATTTACTCGCCTGTCGGGTCTTGGCCGATGGTTTGGTTGATTTAGGCATTTTGCGGGGCGATGGGGCGAGCTTGGTCGAGCAAGATGCCCATGCGCTGTTCTTTCCCCATGGGATTGGCCATTTGCTGGGCCTGGATGTGCATGATATGGAGGATTTGGGCGATCTGGCGGGGTACGCCGAGGGGCGGCAGCGCAGCGATCGGTTTGGTCTGGGCTATCTGCGCCTCGATCGGCCCTTGCAAGCGGGCATGGTGGTGACGATCGAACCTGGTTTTTACCAAGTCCCTGCCTTGCTCAATGATCCCCAGCGGCGCGAAAAGTATCGCGATGTGGTGAACTGGGAGCGATTGGCGCAATTTGCCGATGTGCGGGGAATTCGGATTGAAGATGACGTGTTGGTGACGGCCACGGGGGTTGAGGTATTGACTCAAGATTTGCCGACGGCGACCGGGGCGATCGAGGATTTGGTGAGTGGTTAGTTGGCCGCGCGTCTAATCGATGTCGTCCCCATCGTCACCGATTTGCTTGAGCTTGATATGTTTGCGTCCTAGGGTAATGACAAATTCATCACCGGGTTTGAGATCCATCTGCTTGGTATAGGCGGCTCCAATGAGCAGATTGCCATTGGATTGAACGCTGATGCGATAGCTCGGAGTACGCCCGCCGCGTCCAGTACCGTCGCCTTTGCCATCGAGATCCATGCCCATCGCATCAAGGAGGGCACTCTGAAACTTCACCGCATTGACGCGCAGTTGGCCCGTTTTGGTTTTGGTGAGATAGCCGCATTCGCGGGCCTTATCTTCTTTGCTCAAGTTCCCGAGGGTTTTGACTTTCTTGAGTAGCGCTTCGCCAGTGAGAGGCTCGGGGGGCTTCTTTTTAGACATTCCGGTATCTGCGGTTTTCCAGGGTTTTGTTAATCAAAATGTTGCTTCATCTTACCTGATCGCCGCCCCGAAAACGCTGCCCACGCCAGATCAAGCGTTGAATCGGTGCCGCAGTTTCGCAGGGCTTTAAAAATAAAAGGGGCAAGTAGAACATTGCCTGCTTGCCTCTACCATTCATTCACCTGTGTATATAAATTAAGACGGGGATTTGTCAGCGCTATGTTATTCCTGTGAAGGTTATGTCACAACTGTAAAATTTTGTAGTTCAAATTTACTGATAAACTCTGTGATCTCTTCTAGGTAAGAATTCCACGGAGGATTGCGCCTTGGTCGTGGCCTGGTGGCTGGGGTAAAATCGGGTTGAATCGTAATCGCATTGTGATGGGCTTGCTACCCGATCGTCATATCGACTTCGTTATATTAGAAACAGCCTGATGGAATCTGTCCTGAATCAGTGCGCTTGATGCGGTAAATAATCTCAATAACCGCCTGGAAAACTCGTAACTGTATATCGCGGAGTTTGCACCGTCCATGAATCGCTCGACTCAATCTGATTCAAACCCATCGAACCTCATGAAGACCAAGAGCCAACGCTTCCTGCTCTGGGCCTTAGCACCGATCGCGGGATTGGGCTTGGCGACAGCGGCGGTGCAGATCACGGTGCCGCGTCCTTCGGTGGCGCAAGGGACAGCGCTTGGTAATTCCTCTGCACCAATGCTAATGGCCCAAAGTCGAACCGGGGCCCTGGCCGCTTCGGGTGGGAATAACTTTATTGCCGATGCGGTGGAGCAAGTTGGCCCGGCGGTGGTGCGGATTGATGCGTCGCGAACGGTGAAGTCCCGTCGTCCGAGTATGTTGGATGACCCGTTTTTCCGCCAGTTCTTCGGGGATGGTGGCGATGAAATGCCCCAGGATCGTGAGGAGCGGGGAACGGGGTCGGGGTTTGTGATTAGTGATGATGGGTTGGTGGTGACGAACGCCCATGTGATCGATCGTGCCGATACGGTGACGGTCACCCTGCGCGATGGGCGGGAGTTTCCTGGCAAAGTACTGGGGACCGATCCGTTGACGGATTTGGCGGTGATTCGGATCGATGCAAAACAGTTACCGGTCGCGCGGTTGGGCAATTCTGATCAGCTCCGGCCCGGTGAATGGGCGATCGCCATTGGTAATCCCCTGGGTTTAGACAATACGGTCACGGCAGGAATCATTAGCGCCACGGGCCGCACCAGTGCGGATGTGGGGATTCCGGATAAGCGCGTCGGCTTCATCCAAACCGATGCGGCGATTAATCCGGGTAACTCGGGCGGGCCGTTGCTGAATCAGCGCGGCGAGGTGATCGGTGTAAATACCGCGATTCGTGCCCAGGCCCAGGGTCTCGGCTTTGCGATCCCGATTAATAAAGCCCAGCAGGTGGCCCAGGACTTGGTCAAAAATGGCAAAGTTTCCCATCCGTTCCTGGGGATTCAGATGCGGACGCTGAACGATCGCTTGAAGCAGCAATTGAATGAAGATCCCGAGCGCCCCCTGACCATTCGCGCCGATCGGGGCGTGGTGATTTTTGGAGTGGCAAAGTCATCGCCCGCAGCGGCGGCGGGGATGAAGCGCGGGGATGTGATCGTCAAAATGAACGGCCAAGAGGTGAAGACGGCGGACGAAGTGCAGGCGATCGTCGATAAAACCACCGTCGGCCAAGTTGTCAAAGTTGAGGTCAATCGTGCGGGTCAAAACGTCACGCTCGATGTTCGCCCGGATGAATTCCCGACCCAAGCGCTCCGCCGCCGCTAATGACAACGCCAATGCCATTGAATGATCTGGGTATGAACGATTCGGGTGTGAACGATTCGGGTAATTTGACGATCGTCACGTTGGGCCATCCGGCACTGCATCAGGTGGCCCAACCTGTGGCGGATTGGCGATCGCCGTTGATTCAACAGTTGATCGACCAGTTAATTGCTCTGACAGTGGAACGCAACGGGGTCGGCATTGCGGCCCCGCAGGTGGGCTATGGTCTGCAATTGATGATCATTGCTTCCCATCCCACGCCGCGTTATCCCGATGCACCGACCATGGCCCCGTTAGCGCTACTAAATCCCCAGATCATTCAGCATTCGCCGACGATCGTGACCGATTGGGAGGGATGCTTGAGTGTGCCGGATCAGCGGGCGCAGGTGCCGCGTTATGAATCCGTGACGGTGGCCTACCGTGATCGCGCCGGAGACACCCAGACGGCTGAATTTACCGGATTTATTGCCCGAATTTTTCAGCACGAGTTTGATCATCTGCGGGGTCAAGTGTTTCTCGATCGGCTCGATCCCGAAACCGCGATCGTTTCTGAGGCCGAATACCAACGCTTAATCGCAAGCTGAATCCCCTCGCGAAATCCTCCCTGAGCAATCCTCCCCCAAAAATCCTCCCTAGTAGGGATGTCGAATTTTGGCGATTCCGCTAGAATACAGCGCAAATTTGCCGTGATTCTTTGGATTAATGATGATGCGCTGGATTCAGGTTCAAGGTTGGTTAGTGCTGGGCTGTGGTGCGGCGTTACTGCTGGGAGCGATGCCAGTAATGGCGCAGCGATCGCAGGACTATACGCCGATTCAATGGATTTCGATCTTGAATGGGTTGGGCTATCCGGTGGCGCTGACGGATGCGATCGACGCGCCCAATGTCAGCCAAGCAATCCGTGATTTTCAATTACAAAATAATCTACCCGTTACGGGGACACCGACAACTGCCAGCCAGGATGTCGCTGCTGTCTTGATCCGTGAACTGCAACAAAACCTCAACCGATCGCTGAATCCGGCGGTGCCCCTGCCCGGTAGCCAATATTACGGCACTCAAACAGAAACCTTGGTGAAGCAATTTCAAGCGCGTAATCGCCTGCCCGTAACGGGGATCGCGACCCTAGAAACGCGCCGTCGCTTGCAGCAAGAATTGCAATCCCAGCCAACTGCACCAATGACTCCAGGAGCGGGTTCATCTGTGATGCCACCAGTTGTGCCTGTGGGGACTCCAGGTGGTGGGCCGTCGCTATTGCCGCCGATCGTTGCCCCGCGTCCAGCCCCGGCACCCGTGATTGCGCCAGTATTACCCGTGATGCCGCCAAGCACCACGGCGAAATTTGGTTCGATTTATACCGAGCCCGAAATGCGGCGGATTCTCCAAGGGATTGGCTATGATATTCACCCTCAGAAGTTTCTGTCGGATAGTTCGGCGGTGGTGGCGATCCAAGATTTTCAAATCCGGTATGGCTTGGCAATTACTGGAACTGCTGATCAGCTAACCCAGGAAATGGCCCGAAAAATTCTACGGGTGTTGCAGTACAACTTGCGAATTGTGAGCGATCGCCGATTGACTCTGACCGAATATTATGACGCGGCGACGGAGCAGGCGGTCCGGAATTTCCAACGCCGTCAGCAGTTGCGCGTGGATGGGTTGGCGACGGTGTCGGTGCGGCAAGCGATCGACACGGAAGCCCGCAAGTTATTGCGTTAGTTACCTTGGAATTGGGCGTTTAGCTGGATGAACGGAGGTAGGGCTGGAAAACTCTGGATAATTCCGGCCCGAGAGACTTGGGTAATCGGGTTCGTCGATCCGTAAATACCCACCGCTGGGTGGCTTCGGCGACTGCGGCTTGGTGATCGGTGCTGAAGCGGATCTGCAATTCCATTAAAGCGGCATCGATCTGAGTAATCCAAATTTCTGCCTGGACGCGATCGCCTAGGCTCAAAGGCTGGTCATATTGGATTTGACTTTGGGCTAGAAGTGGTAACCAGTTATCGATCGCGAGTTGATAGCGCGGCAAAGCCACAGCATCGAGCAATTTGAGCCAAGCGATTTCGAGCCATTGATGGTATGCGATCGGGCTGACAAACCCGGTGAAGTCAACGTCATAGGTATAGATTTCGAGATCAAAGGTAATGGTATTCACCATAAGGCTATAGGTTCAAGGGAACGATAAGGAAGTGGAAGGCAGAGACCTCCGTGACTCAGGCGCGGGTCGCCTAGGCGTGGGTGACCTATGCGAATAACCGTCTATGTGGATGGTGGTCTATGTGAATAATGGTCACTGCATAGTGACTATTTGGAGAAGAACCGATATGATCAGCCCATGCCAAGAGATCGAGAAGAAACCAAAACCAAAATTCTGCAAGCCGTAGGACACCTGTTAGCGACATCGGGTTTTCAAGGTGTGGGCATCAATGCGATCGCGCGGGAAGCGGGGGTGGATAAGGTTTTGATCTATCGCTACTTTAAAGATATTCCGACATTACTCAAAACCTTTGCACAGTCGAGTGAGTACGTTGGATCGGTCGATCGATTGCTGGCGGAGGTGCCGATGGAGCAGATGCGCGATTGGCGTAGTGCCTTGGTGCTGTTGATAATGGCCTATGCTAAGTTGCTGCGCCAAAATCTACTTTCCCAAGAAATTTTCCGCTGGGAATTGACCGAACAAAATCAGCTAACGGCCTCCCTCGCAGAAGTTCGCGAAACCCTGATTCAAGAAGGACTGGCCTGGATTCGGACAAAATATCCAGAGTCGGCGCAGCAGGACTTGGAGTCGATGAGTGTGATTTTATTGTCGAGTGTGACTTATTTAGTGCTGCGGGCGCGATCGCGGCAGACATTTCTGAATATTGATTTTGCTTCGGCGGAAGGTGCAGCTCAAATTCAGGCAATGATGCAGCAATTCCTGGCGGTGGTTCCGGATTAATCGCGATGTGCCGGTCAAGTAACTCATTTGCTGCAATTCCGTAAAATTTTTGGCGAGTTGGGAGGAAGGTTGCAAAACTGTCACAAGTCTCGATCGCGCAAATCAGCATCTTCTACTAAGCTGGAGTATGGAACTCAGATGGTACAGAATCAGACGGCACAGACCTAGACGGTACAGACCTAGACGGTACAGACCTAGACAATAATACTTCCGATCATAATTGCTCAGACAGTAAGCCAAACAGTCACTCCTTCAAGATTGATGATCCTTCGGTGCATTTTGAATTGGATCTTTGTTATTCGGCCTATTGGGATTTTGTATGATGAAAGCGCAATTGTTGAATGTAACAGAATTAACCTCGGAAGATATGGATGCAATGTATCAGCTACTTGATACTCACTTTTCAGGTGTTTCATCCGAAGTATTTGTGGCGGATTTGCTTGAAAAGCATTGGGTGCTGTTGCTGCTAGATGAGATAACAGGCCGATTGCAAGGTTTCACGACTATGCGTGTGGATCAATTTGATTTGAATGGGGAGTCGGTGTATGTGGTTTCATCGGGGGATACGATCGTTGATCCTGATGCTTGGGGCAGTTCTTCATTGCCAAAAGCCTGGGTGACGGCAATTCAGCAGATTCGGCAGGATTATCCCCAGGAACGATTTTATTGGTTACTGATTTGTTCGGGTTATCGTACCTATCGGTTTCTGCCGGTGTTCGCCCAACAGTTTTATCCGCGCTACGATCGGCCCACGCCGTCACACCATGCGGCGATGATGCAGCAATTTGCCGCGAAGCGTTATCAGCATTTCTATGATGTGACGACAGGGATTGTGCAATTTCCCCATCCCCAGCGATTACGCGATCGCCTTAAGGGCATTCCTGATGGTCGGTTGAGTGACCCACATATTGCCTTTTTTGAGCAGATTAATCCGGGGTACGATCGAGGCGATGAACTGGTTTGTTTGACTGAAATTTGTGAGTCAAATTTAACCGCAGCGGGACGACGAATTTGGATGACTCATCAGCGTGCGTTAGTTGAGGTTTAGGTTATGACGATGACTTCCGGTCGATCGAAGACCACCACAAACTCACAAGAAAATGCGGAGGCGTTGAAATCAGTTCATCAATCCCAGATGTTTAACCATCCCAGTTATTTTATCCCCGGCTGGTACTGGGTTTTGCCTGCGGCACAGTTGAAATGCAATCAAGTTAAGGCGGTCAGGGTTTTGGGCCGGGAGCTGGTGGTGTATCGATCGGCGAGCGGTAGGGTATCGATCGTTGATGCCTACTGTCCGCATATGGGTGCCCATTTAGCCGAAGGCTGTGTCAGTGGTGAGGGCTTGAAGTGTTTCTTTCACGGTTGGGAATTTGATGTCGATGGTGATTGTCGCCATGTACCGAATTTGAATCATGGATTGCCAGTGAATATTAAAACTTGGCCCATTGTGGAGCATTATGGATTAATTTGGGTGTGGACAGGGGAGGAGCCGGAACAGCCACCGCCGTTTGTGCCGGAGTTGGAAAATATCGACTGTGACGTGGCTCTAGGCAAAGCATTTGATTACAACTGTCATCCAAATGTGCTGATGATTAATGCGATCGATGCCCACCATTTTAATACGGTGCATCATTTCCCGATCGATATTGTGTTTCGCAAGGAGATGCTCAACGATCGAGCGATTATGTTTAGCAATACAACTAAGGGCGGCAAGGATTCCTGGCTTGTTCGATTAATTCAACCATTTTACGAAAATGAAGGCACCTACAGCATGTGCTATTGGTATGGCAGCACAGGGACGGTGACTTTGGGGCCGGATTTTCTGCATTTTTATATTATGTTTGCGTTGCGGTTGACTGATGATGGTAAGACTGAAGGTCAAACGGTGTTGGTGACGCGGAAGCGATCGGGGATTTTAGGCTGGCTTTTGAATCGGGTGATTTTATGGATTACGAAATTAGTTGGGAGTTATTTTGCGAAGGGCGATCGGAAGTTATTCCAAACCATTAAGTTTGATTTGAAAACACCGCTGAAGGCTGATCAGTCGATCGTGCAGTTTATGCAGCATGTGGAAGAGCAGCCAGCATTGGCTTATGGGAGTTGGGAGGTGGTGAAATGAATCAGCGAATGCGAACTGTTGCTGGGTTGGATTTGCCGTTTTCGCAGGATGAGAAGATCCAACGGATTTTACGGAGCGCGATCGGCCCCCTAGCCCCCAAGACTGGGGGAACCGGAATCAAAGCCCCCAGTATTGGGGGTTTGGGGGCAAGTCTTGGTTTACCTTGGCAAGCAGACTATTTTGGACTCGATCGAGTAGGGATTTTCCAAGAGGCAGATTCAATTCAACAGAATGCCATTCTTCAGATTTGTAATCGAAATTTTCTGGAGGAAGCCTATTTCGTGGAAAAGGCCGGAATGGGCTATATGGCAAAAATGGTACTGATGGCAGAAACGCTGGAAGAACGGATGTTATATGCGTTGTTTTCAGCAGATGAAGCAAGGCATTTAACTCAGATTCGGGAATTTTTAACAGAGGAGCCGGAAAATACGAGTGATCCATTTTTTCAATTGTTAGCGGAATTGGCGGAGGGGGACGATGACCTACGGTCGGTCGGAGACCATCGAAGCATTTTGATGTTTGTGATTCAGGTAGTGCTGGAAGGCTGGGGTCTGAGTCATTACCGTAGTTTAGCGAAGGATTGTCAGAATGCAGAATTAGCCGCGACATTAACTAACTTTTTACAGGAGGAATCGAAGCATCATGCGACGGGGGTGACGTTGTTTGGGCGTTGTCAGTTATCAGTTGCGAGTTCTCAGATTATGGTGGAAATATTGGCGCAGTTTCTGCAAATGGTGCAGGTGGGGCCGCAGGGTGTAGTGAAGGCGATCGATAACTGTGTGGGATTAACTGCGGGTCAACGGGTGCAGATATTTGAGGAATTAGATACACAAATGCACAGTGGGACAAGATTGAAGTTATTGCAAGGTTTAATGCAGACGAGTGGCGGTGGTTCGATCGTGCAAGCATTAATCGATCGAGGAGCCTTTGAACCTTACCCTGCAACAATTTGCGCCACAATTTAGGAATTATATATGCCAACATCATTACTCGAACACCCGAAAACTCAGCGAAAGCTCCAAATCAACTACGATCGGAATAAAGAGCAGGATCAGACAGCCGCGATCGACCAAGCCACAGCTCAATTCTGCTACGAAGACTGCAAAAACGAATATTGGAATCCCGAAGAATTCTCGCTCTTCTACGGTACACCACTCTGGGAACAAGCTAGCCAGAGCCAACGGATTGCGCTCAACCATCTCTACTGGGTTGCCTATTATTCTCAAATTATTTCGGCTGAAATTGCCACCATTTATTTTAATCAAACCAGTGCAGCGGGACTTTATGCCTTGCCTGACTTCCGGTTAGTCTGTGATACGTTGGATTTGGAATCCGCCCAGGAGCGGGCACATATCGATGCGTTTCAGAAAATCTCGGCGGCGACGGAAATGGCGATTTTTGGCGATCGGGTCTTCAGCTATCCGATGCGCGGCCCCTTCACCGAAACAATGGTATTCGCGAACAGCAACCCATTTAAGCAATATTGGAAAAAACTTCAACTACAATCTTTTGGCTTAATCTCCGCCAATAACGCCTTCCTCGCCTGTCAATATTTCACCGTGCGCGGCCTACGCACCCTCAACGGCAAACTCATACAACACAAACTCAGTCAATATTACCAGAAACACGCTAACCCCGAAAAGGCCCCCATTCCATCCCAGATTTCCTATTATCACTTCCTGGACGAGAGCTTTCATTTCAACAGTTCGACCATTATTTCTCATGATATTTTAGCTTGCGTGGATAAACCAACCGACTATGAATCCTTCATTGCGAACCTCGGCTTACGGGGTTGCCAAAAGGATCACTACAACTTTTCCGTCGCCATCAACGGCATCTTCTGGTTTGACCCCGCCCTCTACCAAGCCGTCTATCGGATGCTCCGATCGCCCCTCTTCAGCCTAGAAGATCCAGAAGCCAGAACCATTATGCAGAGGTGCTTCACCGAAGCATCTGACGGTCTACACCGCAGCTTCAAAACCCATCAAGAAGCAATGGCATCCTACAAAGTGTACTTAGAAAAATTAGACTACGTCTGGCAAAGCAATCGCAACATGGAATTAATGGGTCAACAATCGATCGAGCGTTATTTGCAAACCCAACAACGATTGTGGCAAAAATTCAAACCCGTAGGTTGGGTAGAGCAACGCGGAACCCAACAATCACAACCCCAACAACCAACCATCCAACCCTCATGAACACCACATACCAACCCCCACCCCCAATCTCCAAAAAAATCTTCAACAACCCCAACATCATTGCCAAAGGCTGGTACTTCGCCTGCCGCAGCAACGAGATCCCGATCGGTCAAGCCAAATCGATCGACCTCTGCAACCAACGCATCGTCCTCTTCCGAGGCACCGACAACCAAATCCGCGCATTAGACGCATTTTGCCCCCACCTCGGCACCGATCTAGGAATTGGCCGCATTGAAGGCAATCATATTCGCTGTTTCTTCCACCACTGGGCCTTTGACGACACCGGAAACTGCATCGAAATCCCCTGCCAAAAAGCGATTCCAACCCAAGCGAAAGTCCGATCGTATGCCACAACTGAAAAATACGGCGTAATTTGGATTTCTCCCGATCGCCGCGCCCCCAATCCCATCGCCAACTTCGATGAATTAGTTAATCAGCCTGTCACCGTTAGTTTCGATCGACCTATCCAACGCGGTTGCCATCACCACATTTGTATGATGAACGGCATTGATGCCCAGCATTTGCGAACGGTGCATGGATTGCCAGTGAAAATGGATTTAGATTTACAAGAGGATCAACAGCAGGGGGTGATTGATTTCACAATGGCGGGGGATGTCCCAGGGTCAGGAATTAAGGGTCAATTAATGCAACGATTTCTGGGAAAAACCTACAGCTATTCCATGCGCTATGCCAATGGCACAATGGGGTTGCTCACGATGATGAAACAGGTGAAGTGGCTGCCACCGTTGCATATGATTTATGCTTATCGACCTTTGCCAGCAGGCCGATCGGAGATTTTACCAATTTATGTTACTGCACAACGATCGGGTTTATTTGGCTGGCTCAAATCACAACTTTTATTACTTCTAACTCGCCTTGCCTATTATTTTCTACGTGACGAAGATGGGCAAATCTATGACAATATTCGCTTCCATCCAAACGCAATACTGGAAATCGATGCGCCCTTAGTGCATTACATGAATTATGTCAATCAGTTACAACCGTCAATTTGGGGACAGGGCAATGATGTGCAAAATTGAGTTTACTGATCGACGATTTGCGCCCTTGGAATTAGAAGTTGGCCAACCTTTAGCTGAAGTATTAACGATACAAAATTCACCCGTCTTATTTGGCTGTCGGACGGGGCTTTGTGGGACTTGTGTAGTGGCTGTAACAGGTGATATGACCGCAGCAACGCCAGCGGAATTAGAACTTTTAGAATTATATGGGGCAGACAATCCTGCTGCACGGTTAGCTTGCCAGTTGGATATTCGCGGTGATGTGATGATGGCAAAACTATGAATCTCAACGATTTTTGGTACGTGGTGGCATTGAGCCGCGATCTAAAAGCCAATCAACCGATCGCTCGAACGGTGCTGGATGAATGGCTGGTGATTTTTCGGGATGAAGACGGTCAGGCTGTTGTTTTGCGCGATCGCTGTATGCATCGCAATAGTCGTTTGTCTCCAGGCAAGCTAAAGCAGGGCCGATTGCAATGTCCTTATCATGGCTGGGAATACGATCGCACAGGCCAAGTTGTTGCCGTCCCCGCTGAGGGCGAATATTTTCAGTCTAATCCGGCCCGTTGTGCAAAGCGTTATCAAACCTGTGAGCAGGATGGCTATGTTTATGTCAGATTATCTGATGTTGAGGATATTCAACCCTTCGCGATGCCGAATTATGGCGAGACTGGTTGGGAAACCGTGCGGGTGATCAATCGATTTGCAAATAATGTCGTGAACTGTGCGGAGAATTTCATTGATATTCCCCATACCGTTTCGGTTCATCCGGGCGTATTTCGAGTTCCGCGACGACAACGCCTGGAAATGCGAGTGGAGCGATCGCAGGGCACTGTCACAGCAACCTACGAAAATGAAACCGATAATTTAGGCTGGTATCGCCGATTTCTCAATCCGGGTGGTGCAGCAATTCAACATATCGATCGCTATTTCATGCCCAATGTAACATCTGTCGAATACAACCTGGGCCAAAACCGCCGCTGCTTTATTACCAGTCAATCGATTCCTGAAACGGCGAATTCCACGCTGGTATATACCGATGTGACCTATAACTACGGCCTTTGGAATAAGCTAGCGCGACCGTTTGTGTGGTGGACGGCACAGCACATTATTGGACAGGATGTTGAGATTTTGCGAATGCAGGGCGAGACGATCGAGAAATACGGTACCCAATTTGCCAATACGCCAGCGGATACGATCCATGTGTTTGTTGAGTCGATTTGGCGGGCCTTGGAACGGGGGGAAGATCCCCGATCGTTGCCGGATCAATCAACACATATTAAATTCTGGGTTTAGTTCATGCTACTCGTCTTCCCCATATTTCTAATCCTCATCCTCGCTACATTCTGGGGGCAAGCAGGTTGGGGGCGACTGCGTCAAAAGCCCTTTCAGGATTGGCTGTTGGACTTGATTGGCTTGTTCATGCAAGGTTTTGTGATTCCGATTTTGCAGGTGATTGTGATTGTAAAATTGTATGCGTTTGTGCTGCCTCATTGGCAAGGGCAATTGCATCTTGCACCTTGGTTGGCATTTGCGGTGAATTTTGTCGCGATCGATTATCTATATTATTGGAATCATCGGTTGCTGCATGGGAAAGCCCTATGGCCGTTGCATCAGGTGCATCATTCGGTGACGGTGATGGATGTGCTAGGAACTTCGCGCAATACGCTTTGGAGTAGTTTTTTGATTGTGTATTTGTGGGTGAATGGTTTATTTGTGTATTTACTGGATGACCCGACTTGGTATTTGGTCGGCATGAGTATGACTTCGGGGTTGGATTTGTGGCGGCATAGTCGGTTTGGACTGCCGCTAGAATTGCGATCGCTGTTGTCTTGGCTGATGTTCCCCCAAGATCACCAATGGCACCATGCTCAGGGGAACGATGGCTGTAATTTTGGGGCAAATTTCAAGCTCTGGGATCGGCTGCATGGGACGGGTTTGGTGTGTGAGGATGCGCCGGAGGATTTGGGTGTGGCGATCGAACTGTCATTGGTGCAACAGTTAGTTTTTCCGTTTGAAAAAGGTGAGCCGTAGCAATTTTGTGTGGTGAATAGCGCTACATATCTAAATGAATTTCAGTCGAAAATCCTACAATTATGTTATTGATTCAGCAGGGATTTCCCAATCCACGATCGGCTGCCCGATGACTGACAACGCGGCGATCACGCCCTTCAAAGCGGAATGTAGCGAATTTGATTTTTGAATTCTTCGCCTGCACCAATCTCCGCAATAAGCAGCAAATCCTCGATCGCTTTTCCCATCGCCACATTTTTTCGGAGCGCCAGAATACCTGGAATTGTGCGATTTTCCTGAAGGTGGTCAGCCAAATGAGCGGGCATTGATCGACGATTATTCGTGACCAAGAGGAATTGATGTTCCTCGCACCAAATTAAGATTTCGGGGTCAAGGGTTCCTTGAGCTGGTGCTAATGGATCGCCAACCATCCAGACCATTAATCCTGGTCGATTGCGCAAAAGCTGAGTCCGCCATTCCCGCGCCATATTTTCATCCAGCAAATACCGAACTTCCATTATGCCGTAATTGTGTTTGCCTTAAGTTGCTTCAGTCGCTGAATTGCCGGGTCTTGATCCTGGGTCGCTTCTGCTTTGAGCGTGTAATCCAACCAATCGGAAACATATTGCCCGATCGTCGTTGAGTTCTGAAAGTAGTAAAGAATAGTGGCGTAAGTTTGTTCGAGCGTGACAGTGGGAAATAGGTGAGCAATTTCTTCTGGGGATTTAGCATTGTGAATGTATTCGTAGAGAATATGCTCGATCCCAATCCGTGTTCCCTTGACCCGAATATCACGATCGGAGAGGAAAAGGAAGTATTCGGTAAGGGGTGTCGTCGTGAGTAATGGCTGGCTCATGGCTATCGCTTCCATTTGAATAATTATGAAATACCGTCACCAGATGGACGATCGTGATGCCGAAAGGCGCGCCCATACTCCAGAACTTTCTCAAACCCCTCCTCATCGGCAATCGAACCAACTAGCTCATCCAGCCAACTGCCGGAAGTGGGATTGACTTTAGCTTGTTGCTTCAGCGCAGTCACTTCCGCTTCCAGAAGTACTAACCGTTGTTCCAAGGTCGCTGCATCGATCATACAATTACCCCAGGGAGTTAGGTTTAGCACCATTCTAGCTTAACGGTCTACCTAATGGTTTAAGTCAAGCAACCTGGAGACACGAATATGCAAGCGATCGTCCAGACAGAATATGGTTCAGCAGCGGTATTGCGGTTGGCGGAAGTCGATCAGCCTGAAGTGGGTGCTGACCAGGTTTTGGTGCAGGTGCGGGCGGCGGCAGTGCATGCGGGCGATTGGCATTTGATGCGGGGCGAGCCTTGGTTGGTGCGGTTGATTTATGGGGGATTGCGGCGACCGAAGATCAAAACATTAGGGTGCGATGTCGCGGGTGTGGTCACGCAAATCGGGCAAAATGTGACGCAGTTTCAGCCTGGGGATCACGTTTTTGGCGATCTGTCAGAAGTGGGATTTGGAACATTTGCGGAATATGTGGCAGCGCCGGAAAAAGCGTTGGTTTTGAAGCCGGAAAATGTGTCGTTTAAATCGGCAGCGGCGGTGCCTGTATCAGCAGTGACGGCGTTGCAGGGGTTGCGCGATGTGGGGCAGCTTCAAGCGGGGCAGCGAGTTTTGATTATTGGGGCGGGTGGCGGCGTGGGGTCGTTTGCGGTGCAGATTGCGAAACTGATGGGGGCGGAGGTGACGGCAATGTGCAGTTCTAGCAAGCTGGATCTGGTGCGATCGCTGAATCCGACTCATGTGATTGATTCGACTCACACTAACATTGCTGAAATTAATCAGCGTTATGATTTGGTGCTTGATACGGCGGCTTATCGATCGGTCTTAAGCTATCGTCATATTGTCGAGCCTGGAGGAAGGTATGTGATGGTGGGTGGGGAAATCAAGCGAATTTTTCAGGTGATGTTGTTGGGGCCAATTTTGAGTCAGTTTGCGGGATACAAGCTGAAATTGTTGACGGCTAATCCGAATCAATCAGATTTGACCGTGCTAAGCGATTGGTTGCAGGCAGGGCAGGTGAAACCTTGCATCGATCAGGTTTATGCGCTGCATGAAGTTCCTGCGGCGATCGATTATGTGGAGCAGGGAAAAGCGAATGGTAAAGTGGTAATTAGCCTGTGAGTGTTGGCTAATTTAGGATGCTGTGATGAGCGCTTGACATGGGTTTAACGTGGTTGAGTTTATTTTTTGCTTTTTTCCCACTGCTGCTGCTCCTGGGATCGGTAGCAGTGCTAATTAGTCTTTGTATCGTTAAAACAATTTTCCAAGCGGCGATCGTTCTTGCTCTTCTCATTTTCACGCTCTATCTATTGCCGCTCCTCACCTACCGCCTTCACCAATGGCGCTATCCGGTTAAATCTGGTATCACTTATCTACAAGGTAAAGAATACAGCCCTTGGTGGGGCAGCCACCAAATCCAAGTGATTTATATTATCCTGCCCGTCCTAGAGAAAATTCTTCAAGCTATTCCGGGTGCTTTTTCCCAGTGGTTACGCCTTTGGGGTGCGGAAGTCGGCAGTAATGTTTACTGGACACCGCAGGTTGAGATCGCCGATCGGGGTTTGCTCAAAATTGGGAACAATGTCGTCTTTGGCTATCAGGTGCGATTGTTTTCCCATGTGGTGAAGCCCCGCAAAGGTAATCTGATGCTATATGTGAAACCGATCGAGATTGGCGATAACGTATTTATCGGTGCAGGTTGCAACATTGGGCCGGGGGTGGTGATTGCGACCGGGACGCTATTACCGACTCAAACTGATCTGTTTCCTAATCAAAAGGTGATGGATGATGCGCTGGATCATTAAAGGATTGAGTGGGGTGTTGTGGCTCATTGCCCGATCATTCCATCAGGCTTTGCAAAATCCTCAAATTGCTCAAACTCATGTTCAGCAGGAGATTTTCAATCGATTTAAGCAAAGCGATTACGGGAAACAGTTGGGGATTCAATCGATCGATGATTGGCAGCAGATCCCGATCGTCACTTACGACGACCTCCGACCTTGGATCGATCGCGACGCTCAAACCGCTAAACTCACCCCTGAGCCGATTCTGTTCCACGAACGAACTTCTGGTAGTCGTGGTGCGGCAAAATGGATTCCCTACACGAAATCGCTGCGTCGATCGTTCAGTCAAATGTTTTGTGTTTGGGTGCATGATTTACTCACTCATGGGCCAAGGTTCACGACGGGCAAGGTTTATTTTTGCGTTTCGCCCCGTCTCAAAGGTGCCGATGAGGGTGGCATTCAGGATGATTCGGATTATTTAGAAGGTTGGTTATCGAAATTACTGTCGCCATTTTTGGTCACATTGCCCAATGCCCGATCGCTCTATGAACCCGATGAATTTAAATGGCAGCTTTGTTTGCGATTGCTGAAGGAAGAAAAGCTGGAAATCATTTCGATTTGGAGTCCGAGTTTCTTGAAAGTGATGTTGGATTTTATTGTCGATCGACGCATTGATCTGCAAACAGCATTGCAGGGACAGATTTCCCCCGATCGGCTATCACTGTTATCTTATCCAAAAATCCCTTGGGAAAAACTCTGGCCGCATCTCAAGTTGATTTCCTGTTGGGATAGCGGCAATGCGGTCACTCAGGCTGACTACATACGATCGCGATTTCCCCGTGTCCTCGTGCAAGGCAAAGGATTACTCGCCACCGAAGCGCCGATGACGATACCGCTGATTGCAGCACAAGGTTTCGTGCCTGTATTAGATGAGGTGTTTTTTGAATTTGAAACGCCTTCGGGGGAGGTTTTGTGGCTGCATGAACTGACGATCGGCGGTGAATATCAAATCATCATTTCCCAGAAAGGGGGATTGTATCGCTACCGCATCGGCGATCGGGTGAAAGTGACACATTTTTATCAGCAAACCCCCTGTTTGGAATTTTTAGGCCGAGAAGTTGGAATTAGCGATCTGGTGGGTGAAAAGTTGAATCAGGATTTCGTCCGGGATGTGTTGCAGCAGTTAGATTTGCGCGAGGCTTTTTGTCGGGTGCTAATCCCCGTCAGCGATCCTGCCCATTATGTATTGCTGTTAGATCAAGCATCCGTGGCTCCTGAATTGCTGACGGAAGCGCTCGATCGACACCTCTGTAAGTCGCCTCAATACCAATATGCCCGTAGTTTAGGACAACTACAGTCCGCGAAAGTGATAATTGATCCAAATGCGATTGAGAAAATTACTCAATTACGAATGCGGTCGGGAGCGCGGTGGGGAGATGTGAAGCTCGACGCTTTGCTTACAACGCCCACCGAGAGTTTGGTGCTTGAATCTGGGTTTCCCGATCGGTGCTAATCATCCTCTGTCTTTTGTCCCAGCAGCCCAGAAACGTATTCGTACATATCGGCTTCGGAGTCGCCTTTCAGGTTCATATCTTTGAGTTCAATTAATCCCAAGGCTAACTGGTCGGCGTTCTTTTTATAGCTGTTGTGGGCCGTGAGCAAGTCAATAAACACATCTTGTTCGATTTGGCTGCGATTTGCTTCTTCGATTAGGGGGGTGTGATATTCCGTTGATTCGACGTTGTAGCGTAGGAGGAAGATTAAGGCATTGCTAATTTCTTGGAGCTTCTGCTGGAGTTTGCGGGTGTCGAGATCCAGCCGATCGAACCCGACGCTGCCCTCAATGCGCAACTCCACGATCGCTTCATCCTCCACCGCAATCTGCTTTTTCTGAACCGCTTTTTCGATCACTGCGATCGCCGCTTGTTCAAGTTCTTCTAAACTTTCTTGACCACTGGTGCGATGGCGCAAACGGACAATTTTGCGTTGGTAGTAGTCAGTTTTTAGAGTTGCTTGAATTTGTTCGGAAGTGATTTCGACCAGGAGTGCGCCGCGATCGAAGTCAGCTTCCTGGATACTATTGGCTTCCAACGACCCCGGATTGAAAATCCAACCTTCAACGGCGTAATGCTTATGAATATGTCCTAGCGCTAAATAACTTACGCCTGCTTTTTGTAGCGGCAACAGATCGTCATACCGCAAAGCCCCCTGATAGCGGGCAATCTGACCTTCGAGGCCATGGTGAAATAGCATCACCGTTGGGCCATCAAAAGCGGGTAACTTGGCGATGCCTTCCGCCAAGCTGGCGATCGCTTTGGGCGCAGATGATCCATACCAAGATGATCCGCAAACTCGCACGCCGCAGTCAAGCTCGATGTAGCCGCCAGAAAGACCGTCCCAGGGGTCGTACAGCACACCGGCATCAGCGGTTGTTGGTTCAAGCAAAATCACTAATCCGTCATCAGCTAAATATTGCAACCAATTGGTGCGTGTGCCGTAGGGACGATTGTCATGGTTGCCCTCGATCGCGATGACGGGAATGCCTGCTGCCTTGACTTGCTCGAAGCAATCTTTGGCTTGGGCGAGAATTGCGGGCTGAATCATTCGATGTTCAAAGAGATCACCCGCGACAACGACGAAATCAACTTTTGCGTCGATCGCGTGTTTCCGCAGGACATCCTGAAGTGCAAGGTAGAAGTCCTTGGTGCGGGTGCGATTGTCGTAGTGATCGAACCCTAAATGCACATCCGCAATGTGAAGAAACCGCGCCATAGTAATCATCCAATCGGTGGCATCAATTCAACTGTACTGTAGTCGATCACTTTCGGCAATCGACCCCGCAGGATTGTAAAATAGAAATATCCAATTCAAACATTTTTTGTTCAGCGGTTATGGTCGAGCACACTGGATTTTTAGAAAATTGGCAAGATGCGCTGGTCTTCTGGAGCTTTGTCGCGGTGACGGTGTTTGTGACTTGGCGCATTCTGGCGACCCCACCGAAGCGTTAGTTGAGCTGGTGTCGGCTTTGCTGTAGGATAGAAAGCTGCACTTTTCGCCCTATTCCTCGTACTGAACCATGCTGAGAGCCGGAATTGTTGGTCTGCCGAACGTTGGGAAATCGACGCTGTTTAACGCGATCGTCGGTAATGCGAAGGCCCAAGCGGCAAATTTCCCCTTTTGCACGATCGAGCCGAATGTGGGCATCGTGGCAGTGCCGGACAGTCGCTTAGATGTGCTGGCAAAAATTTCCAGTTCTGAGGACATCGTGCCCGCGCGGGTGGAGTTTGTGGATATTGCCGGTTTGGTGGAAGGGGCGAGTCAGGGCGAAGGCTTGGGGAACAAGTTTTTGGCGAATATTCGGGAAGTCGATGCGATCGTGCATGTGGTGCGCTGCTTTGAGGATGACGATATTATTCACGTTTCTGGTTCGGTAAATCCAGCGCGGGATGCAGAGATTATTAACCTAGAGCTGTCTCTGGCGGATTTGGCCCAGGTGGAAAAGCGCTTGGAACGGGCGAAGAAAGATTTGCGGACGAAAAAGGAATTGCAGGTGGAAGTGGATGCGCTGGAAAAGTTGCTCCCGGCTTTGAATGATGGCAAAACGGCGCGAACGGTTGATCTGAACGACGATGAAGAATTGGCGATTAAAGCGTTGGGGTTGCTGACGCGCAAGCCAGTGATTTATGCCACCAATGTTTCGGATGCGGAATTGGCAACGGGAAATGCGTTTGTCGAGCAGGTACGGCAAATCGCTGCTGCTGAAGGTGCCGAGGTCGTTGTGATTTCGGCGCAGGTGGAATCGGAGCTGATTGAATTGCCGCCGGAGGAGCGATCGGAATTTCTGGAATCTTTGGGCGTGAAAGAAGGCGGGTTGCAATCGCTAATTCGGGCGACCTACGATCTCCTGGGCCTGCAAACCTACTTTACAACGGGGCCAAAGGAAACGCGGGCTTGGACAATTCGTAAAGGCATGGTGGCACCGCAGGCCGCAGGCGTAATTCACTCTGACTTCGAGCGCTGCTTTATCCGCGCCGAGACCGTGAGCTATGGCGATTTAGTCGAGCATGGTTCGATGGGTGCAGCGAAGGGAAAAGGCTTAGTACGCAGTGAAGGAAAGGAATATGTCGTGGCCGAAGGCGATGTCATGCTGTTCTTGACCAGCGCGTAATTTGATGGATAAAAGGAAAGCCGATCGCGCTTCAATTTAGAGAGTGCGATCGGCTTTTGATTAACGGTAATTAATTGAATCGACGTAGGTTGGGCAGAGCAACGCGGAGCCCAACACCCCCACCGATCGCCCCCCAACCACTACCAACCTAGTCACCACCAACCTAGTCACCAAAAAAGATATACCGCAACCAAGGCTTCCAGCTTTGGTACAAAGCAAACCCGGGCACCAGGATAATTAGCAACCCCAGCATCCCATAGACCCCAAAATAAGAAGCCAGCCGCAACGCAATGAAAGTGCCAAGAATGGTCATCACCCAGCCTGCAAGAATCCGTTGACTGATTTGCTGAATATCCTGTTTGGGATCATCCGATAAATTCATCTTCATAAGTAATGCCCCGAATGGTGCGAATAGTATTCCCAATTTTGTGATGGGGTGCACAGCATTCGAGGCATTCGATCGATGGAAATTTATCAATTAATCGATGAAGATTTCGTCATCGACCGCGATCGTTGTCTTAATCAAACCAATTGAAAAACCAATTCGCCAGATTGACCAGACTTTGCCGCCCATTAGAATACCGATGATCGTATCTAAGATACTGATACATTCAATGACGAGAACTCCAGTGCGACTCCAGCGTTTCATGTTCATTAGTCCAGTTCCAACCGCAATCCGCGCAATGCTTAAGACGAGAGCGATGATCGCCAAGACCATGATCACTAGACCCGAAATTCCCGCAGCTCCTGCGGTTTCAGCGGTTTCAGCACGAGAGCCAACAGCCATGAGTGCCATTGCACCGAGAACGGCGAGTCCGCCGAGAATAATACCCAGTCCACCAAGAAAGTAGTAGAGTGCAGCTAGCACACTAATTTCAGTAGGACGACCGCGACTCAGTGCTCGTGCTGCGGCTGGGGGCGTAGCGGTCGATCGCATTGCCGAGCTTTGACCATTGGGCCGACTCGATGAGGACGTATAGGGTTCAAGCGGTTCTGGCGGTGCCTCCGCCGCTTCCGCTTCCGCCTTGGTAAATAGCGTTGCCTTCTTCATTAAGAAAGGCATTGTCTTTTCGCTTTTACGTTTATAAATTTCGAGTTCCTTGACTACGCCGCCCGCAAGGACGTTCATTTTTGTGCCAAACTCCCCGCAAAATGCCGGGCCATCGAGGAATTGTTTCGTCTCGATCGTGACTTTCAAAATATCGCCATTTAATTCAACCAATGGCACAAGATCAGCTTTGTCGGCGAGAGCGGCTTTGACGATATTCTCGATCGCTTCGAGATTACCCGCCTGCGCCATGGATAAAATATCACTGGAACTAGCACGAGCACTCACGCCCGCACTCACACGGGCACTTTGCGTTGAAGCCGATGCAGTGAACGGATTACTATCGCTGGGGGCGAGGAAGGGATTGTCCGCAGTGGGGCCCGGTGTAACGGCAGCGGGCTGTGGTGGATTGGGTTGCGTTGCAGTGGCGGCAACGGCAATGAACTGATTCTGTTCATCAACTTGGAAGGCACGATTCCAGGCATACCCTTCTTGGCCTGTACGTTTCCCGTAAATCTCTAGCCGATTAATACCAACCCCGACTTTGCCTAAGCCTTGAATCACATAATCCGTCAAACGATCTTTATTCGGAATATCCAGACTTTCCAAGAGGATTTTCATCTGGGCATTTTCGCAAATCACCTTGGCGCTAATGCCTTGAGGCTTAAGACTGCGGTTGATCAGTGCCGCGATCGCTTGGGGATCGCCTTGCTTGGCAGCTTCTAAAACTTGAGACATGATAATCCGCTATTCAGGAACAGGTGAAGAAGGGTTTTTGAATATGGGGTAAACGTAATCCATGCCTTAGCCGAAAACCGACTTTTAACATCAACCATCAGTTGCAATAATGTTGATGTCAGCATTGCTAAAGATTACTTTGGACTTATTAATCCCAAATTCTGTCTATTGCTAACGCTTTTAGCCCGATTCACTGATTCACCTGAATAAATTAGCGCTGAATCACCTTAACGCTGGGTCACTTTAACGCTGGGTCACTTTAACGCTGAGTTACTTTAACGCTGGGTTACCTTAACGCTGGGTTACCAATGTCATTTGCTTAATTAAAAAGGGTTGAGCGGTTGGGGTTTTGCGCTTATAGAGTGCAACTTCTCTTACGCGCGGAGATTGAATGTTGTTTAATTCCCGCCCTAAATCAGCCGCGAAAGCTGGCCCATCGAGAAATTGCTGTGTTTCGATCGTGACGGTCAGTAGTCCCGATTCATCCAGTTCCACAAACGAAATCACGCTGATTGGCTGATCACTTGCTTCCCGTTCGAGTTGGCTGACCAAGGTTTCAACGGCGGCTTGGGTAAATTGCCCGATCGCGCTAACGTCACCCTGTTGGCAAAGCAAAATTAAATTGCCTGCGCCAAAAGTGGCAGTGGGACTGGGGTCAATGGCTTCCCAATTGCCCGTAGTATTAGCATAGGCGCTGACCCAGGCAATGTTGTCAGTCCCTGATCGTTTGCCAAAAATTTCTAAACTGACAATCTGCGGAATATCCAGATTGCTAATGCCCTTGCCAACGAAGCTGCTCATCGCCGCTTGGTTGGGAACATCAATGCCATCGAGCAGCACTTGTAGCGTATGCTCTTGAACAGCCACTTTGACGGCAACGCCTTGGGGCGTTAAATGCCGACTCATCAGGGCGGCGATCGCCTGGGGATCACCTTGTTTTGCTAAATCTAATGCTTGCGTCATTCGAATTCACCCAACACATTTGCCGGTTAATATTGTTGATCAATTAGCCGTGACTTTAGCTTAGACCGCAAGTTTGCGTGCTATCTAAGGAAAAGCGACGAGAAGCAACCCAAAACTGAGTCGGCGCTCAATGCCGATTCCGCAAATATGCCCTAGGCGATCGCGAATTGCCAGTGAATTTATCAGTTTTTTACAGCCGCCGTGACCGCTTTGCGCAAATCCCCTTGGTGCTGGGCGAGGATCATTTCGGCGGTGACTTTCGCTGTCCCGCTCCAATACATCATTAGGGCGAGTTTGACCGAGTTACCACTGCGCTGGAGCAAATCGGCGGCGGTGGCTCGATCGACATCGGCTAAGTCGCCAATGATTCGCAGGGCGCGATCCTCTAGCTTCTGGTTCGTTACCGCAACGTCCACCATGCGATTGCCATAGACCTTGCCCAGCCGCACCATGGTTCCTGTGGAGAGAATATTCAGGGCGAGTTTCGTTACTGTACCTGCCTTCAAGCGGGTCGAACCCGTCAGCACCTCTGGGCCGACCAGCAGCCGGATATCGATATCGACATCAAGCCGGACTTGTGACTGGGGTACGCAGCTCATAAAAATTGTCGTTGCGCCGCGCTTGCGTCCTTCGGCTAAGGCCCCATGGACGTAGGGTGTGGTTCCCCCAGCGGCAATCCCGACGACGACATCGTGGGGGCCAATTTGCCGATCGGCGATCGCTTGTTCGCCATCACTGAAGATATCTTCCAGCCCCTCCGAGCTGCGCACTAATGCGGCATCGCCCCCCGCTAGAATGCCCTGCACCATTGCTGGGTCACTGCAAAACGTCGGTGGGCATTCCGCCGCATCCAACACCCCCAAGCGACCCGACGTACCCGCACCAATGTAGAAGAGTCGCCCGCCCTGCCGCAGGGATGCCGCGCTCCGATCGATCGCCTCGGCGAGTTCGGTCTTTGCCTCAGCGATCGCGCTAATGGTTTTTGCGTCTTCCTGGTTGAAGACTTCGACGATTTCTAGACTGGAGAGCTGGTCGAGGTTGGTGCTTTGGGGGTTGGCTTGTTCGGTCAGAAGATGGCCGCGTGTTTCCATGGTGAAGTTCTTAAAAGGACGATGGGGGATCCGAGATCGAGATTACAGTAGACCTTCGAGGCGATTGCGAATGCTGTCGAGTTCTTCGTTCGACATTTCGTCACCTTCGTTACTGCCGGAGTTGCCGCTGGCAGTGCTAAAGTCGGGTTCTTCGATTTCGAGTTCCCAGTCGGGGTTGTCGCGGTTGCGCTCGGGGGGCACCAGGAGCATCCGCTCAAAGTCATTCGAGGGGCGGAAATCCTTGGAAATGAAATAGTAGCTGTAGCCCGCACTTTCACAAAACTCCTCTATCTCTTGCCGATCGATGCGTTCGACGGAGATCTCAGCGGGAAAGTCTTGGGCTTCTAAAAGCAGCGTGTAGCGCAATGCATCATCTTCCTCTTCAAACATTAGAATAATGTCGCGTTCGCCGATGTTGATCGAGTGAATACCCTCGTTGGCGGTATTGGCGTTCACAAGTAGCACGAAGATTTGCATGGTCGATGAAAGATAACTCGGCCTTGGCGGTGACTATCCCCTAGGGTACTCCAATCTGGGGCGACGGGACAGATGGATTCCAGCGATTGCCAGCGGTTCGGCTGCACGGCGATCGGCGGATTTGGGGTGGAGTTGAATGGGCTGAATGCCTGTCAATATTGGGCTTGATCCGGCTGGGGCGGGAAGCCGATCCGGAAAACTCCGCCGGAACCCTTCCAAGGGTTAGAGCCATCGCTTAGAATAAACAGTTAGAAGCTGTAAAATTTCTTAATCATTCCCAGCCTGCTGGTCGCTAACCCTTTATCAACCGTGGTTTAGTCATCTTATGATCGCCGTTATGAACCTTTTTGCGCCTGTTGAACAAGATCTTGCGACCCTCAGCGAGAACTTGCAGCAGCTTGTTGGTGCCAAGCATCCGATCTTGGGGTTGGCGGCGGAGCGGTTGTTTGGTGCGGGCGGGAAGCGGATTCGACCCGCGATTGTCTTCCTTGTCGCGCGGGCGACGATGCAAGAGCAGGAGATTACCGCCCGCCATCGCCGGTTGGCGGAGATCACGGAAATGATTCACACCGCCAGTCTGGTGCATGACGATGTGGTGGATGAAGCTGAGACGCGGCGCGGAATCGATACAGTGCATAGTGTCTTTGGGAATCAGATTGCGGTATTGGCCGGGGACTTTTTGTTTGCCCAGTCCTCTTGGTATCTGGCGAATCTGGATAACCTGACGGTGGTGAAGCTGCTGTCCGAGGTAATCAAGGACTTTGCTGAGGGGGAGATTCAGCAGGGCTTGAATCGGTTTGATACCGAATTGACGATCGACTCCTATCTGCAAAAGAGCTACTACAAAACCGCATCACTGATCGCGAACAGCAGCAAGGCGGCGGCGATTTTGACCGATGAGCATGATGTCGCGACGGCGCAGCAAATGTACCACTATGGCAATCACTTGGGTCTAGCTTTCCAAGTGGTCGATGATATTTTTGATTTCACGGCTTCACCGGAGGTGCTGGGGAAGCCGACGGGTTCGGATCTCAGTAGCGGTAACTTGACTGCCCCGACGTTGTTTGCGATGGAGGAGAAGCCCTATCTGCGCCAGTTGATTGAACGGCAGTTCTCGCAGGAAGGGGATCTGGAAGAGGCGCTGGCGATCGTCCATGGCAGTCAGGGGATTGAGCGATCGCGGGAATTGGCTTCCTATCATAGTCAGCAGGCCGTTGCGAGTCTGCGCGAGTTGCCTGCGTCGGAAGCGAAGGATTCGCTGTTGGCGTTGACGGACTACGTGTTGAGCCGGATGTATTAGACAAGTTTTGACATTTAAGCGGCTTTGGGCGCATTGTTGAGACTGGCGATCGTGATTCCGAATAAAATAATGCCGCTGCCAATCAGGGTTTGTGGCGTGGGAATCTCGCGAAAAATCAGATAGCCGAGCAGACTGGCCCCGATCGGTTCGGCCAGAATTGCAAGGGTAACCAAATTCGGCGCAATGTAGCGGATCGCCCAGTTGAAGCTGGTGTGGCCGAGGAGTTGCGGCACGATCGCCATGATTAAGAGCCAGCCGTAGGTGAGCGGCGGATAGCCGGTGAATCCGACTCCAGCTAGCCCTGGCAACGGCAGCAAAACCATGGCGGCGGTGCCGTAGGCGAGCAAGCTGTACTGACTCGTGCTGAGTCCCTGGCGCTGGGCCGATCGACCGACGAGGAGATAACAAGTTGCCAACATCGCCCCCGCCAACGCCAAGCTGTTGCCTAACCAGGCTTGGGGTTGGGTGAGACTAGCGCTGTTGTCGGTGGCGATCGTTAGTCCGCCAAGAAACGCGATCGTGATGCCGAGGTTGGTGGCCCGCGAAATTTTTTCCTTGAGGATCAAGCCACAGATCAAGGCGGTCCAAATCGGTGTGGTCGTGACGAGTACGGTAGAAGCCGTAATCGAGGTGTAATTTAGCGAAGTTACCCAACTGGCAAAATGCAAGGCAAGGGCGACTCCGGCGATCGCGGCCCGTTGGATGGCGCGGGAATTGTGCCAGGGAATGGGTTCGGCAGATTGCATCCGCCGTGATCCGCTCAAGATCAGCGTGGCTAACCCCATCCGACTGGCGGCGATCAAAAAGCTAAAGCCGGGGCGCTCGTTTAAGCCGGGATGACTCAGGGCGACGCTGCCACTGGCACAGCGAATCAAAATTGCGGCTGTGGCGATCGCGAACATGCCGATCGTCAAAATTCCGGCAATTTTCCAGGGGGGTGGGGTGGGAGCAGCCAAAGTGGGGGAACGCGCAACGGCATCTAAATTATCGCATTCGCGGTGGGCCGATCGCGTCCGATGCCGCTAAGGCGGCTGGCTTCGGGAATTTTTTGCGCCATTTTTGTTTGGCCAGCAGCAGGAAAAAGGGCATGTCTTCGATCAGATACCGTTTCCACAATCGTCCGGGTTCGCTCGCGAGACGGTGCATCCATTCAATGCCGAGATGACTCATCCACTCCGGTGATCGGGGTTTATTGCCGGCTTCAAAGTCGATCGCGGCCCCGACGGCGAGGAAAATGTCGATATTCGGCAGCATATGTCGATGCTTGGCGATCCAGATTTCCTGCTTCGGCGCACCGACCCCGACGACCAGCACATTTGCCTCAGATTTGCGGATCATCTGGACGAGGTTCAGGCATTCCTGGGGATTTTTTTCAAAGCCAAAGGAGGGGGAATGGGCGGCGACGATAATCGATCGGCCAATCCGTTGGTTAATCCGTTTCTGTGCTTGGGCCGCAATTCCTGGCGCGCCGCCCAGGAGGAAGATTTTGATCGCTTCGTTGTGCGCGTGATAGTCACAAAACTGGGGAAATAAGTCAGAGCCGGAAATCTTGGCTTTAATTGGATCGCCAAGGAAGCGGGCCGCATAAAGCAAAACTTGGCTATCGCAAACCCGGTAATCGGCTTGCTGATAGGCGCTGACAAATGCCTGGTCATGCTGCAATTTCATCAGATGATCGACATTGGGGGTGAACACTACACCCCGATCGAGCTGGGCGAGAAATTCCTGCATCGATAAGTTATCGATTTCGACATTCAAAATATTGACGGCTTGACGCAGGGATTCGGCTTGCTGCGCCCGCAGGACATTGGCGGAAGAAGTCAGTACCGCCTGTCGAAAGGCTTGATAAACTTGCTGATTGTCGGGTTGTCCTTGGGCGCGATCGTAGGGAACGGGCGGGCCGGGAAGCCGGGATACTTCGCCTAAACTGGAAACGAAGGCGCTGCCCCGAATTTGCCGTTGGAGCTGCTGAATTTCCCGGTGCATTAATAATTTCACCGCGCTATCGAGTTCCTTCTGGGGAAATTTCGTCAGATAGCTGGCGGTAGAAACGAGGGTGACGCGCTGGAAGCGTTGTTGTAAATGTTGGATTTCCGCGCGGGAGAGCTTCGCGGCGGTGGGCTTGGGTGTGGTGGAGTCAGACATGGCGTGCGGGTCGGATAGGGCATTCAATCAGCCGATCGACCACTCAGATTTAGCCGCGCAAATTCTCCGATTAATCGCAGGAGAAATCTGCCCGACAATGCAAAAATGCCACAGGAAATTGAGCGTAGACTAATACGCAAATAATTTTTGACGACAAACTCGACCCTCAATCAAAAATCAAATGACTGGATGGAATGATGCGAATCCCTGGCGCGATCGAGTTTGAATAAAAAACTGAAGAAAACTGTGGCACCACGCAGGCGTGATCGGGAATCGTCCTAATCAGCGCAACCTGAGCGATCTGGGCAGTGCGGCCATGACAAGATGAGTACATCTTCAGCGATCGCAGTATTCAACGCCCTCCGGAAATACCAGGAGGATATGAATGAAGTTAGTGCGTGAGCGTTGTAGTTTTACGGGGATTTGAGTCTATCCCTGCGCTGGCGGGTATTGGGCTAAGACTTGTTTGAGGTATTGGCCAGTGTAGGATTCCTTGGTTTTGGCGACGGCTTCGGGGGTGCCAGCGGCGATGATTTGGCCACCGCGATCGCCGCCCTCGGGACCGAGGTCGATGATCCAGTCGGAACAGCGAATCACGTCGAGGTTGTGCTCGATCATCAGCACAGAGTTGCCTTTATCGACGAGGCGCTGCACGACATCGAGTAATTTGTGTACGTCGTAGAAAGACAGTCCTGTGGTTGGCTCGTCAATCAAGTACAGCGTTTTACCCGTGGCGCGGCGCGAGAGTTCCGAGGCAAGTTTCACCCGTTGGGCTTCGCCGCCTGAGAGGGTCGGCGCGGGCTGACCGATTTTCATATAGCCCAAACCAACATCCAGCAGGGTTTGGAGCTTGGCGTGGGCCTGGGGAATATTTTCAAAGAATGCGGTCGCCGTTTCGACGGTCATGTCGAGAACATCGGCGATCGTTTTATCTTTGAATTTGACTTGCAGCGTTTCGCGGTTGTAGCGTTTGCCTTTGCAGACTTCGCATTGCACATACACGTCCGGGAGGAAATTCATTTCGATCACGTTTACGCCCTGTCCGCTACAGGATTCGCAGCGTCCGCCTTTGACGTTGAACGAAAATTGTCCGGCTTTGTAGCCTCGGGCTTTGGCTTCGATCGTGTTGGCAAAGACATCCCGCACGATGTCAAAAACGCCTGTGTAGGTTGCCGGATTCGATCGTGGGGTGCGGCCGATCGGGGATTGGTCAATGACGATCGCTTTATCGAGAATATCCAGACCCGTGATTTTATCGACCTGTTTCGGGAACGGGACTTTGTGGCCGAAGTGGTTTTGGATTGCGGGATAGAGGATTTCGTTGACCAGCGTCGACTTGCCCGAGCCGGAAACCCCGGTGATGCAGGCGAGTTTGCCGAGGGGAATATCCACATCGATATTTTGCAGGTTATTCCGGCGGGCATTTTTGATCAGCAGCGATCGGCCATTGCCTTCCCGGCGTTCGGCGGGCGTGACAATGTGGAGTCGGCCTGAAAGGTAAGCGCCTGTGAGTGAATCTTTGGCATTGAGGAGATTATCTAAACTGCCCGTCGAAACGATATTGCCGCCGTGAACGCCCGCGCCGGGGCCGATATCCACAATATAATCAGCAGCACGAATGGTTTCTTCATCATGTTCGACAACAACTAAGGTATTGCCCAGGTCACGCAATTTGGTCAAGGTGCCCAACAGTCGGGAATTGTCCCGTTGATGCAAACCGATACTCGGCTCATCCAGAACGTACAACACGCCCGTTAACCCGGAGCCAATCTGCGTGGCCAGGCGAATGCGCTGGGCTTCACCGCCGGAAAGGGTCATGGCCGCCCGATCGAGGGTGAGATAATCCAACCCTACATCCAGCAGGAATTGCAATCGCGCCCGAATTTCCTTGAGGACTAAATCCGCGATTTTCGCTTGTTTGGGGCTGAGGGTGAGTTCGTTGACCCGCTTGAGACATTCGCGAATCGAAACGCCGGTTAATTCATGGATCGCAAATTGCCCGACTTTCACGGCGAGGGATTCGGGTTTGAGGCGATAGCCGTGGCAGACTTCACAGGCTTGGTCGATCAGATATTGTTCAAGTTTTTGTTTGTAGGTGTCGGCGCTGGCTTCCTTATATTGCCGCTCCAGAATATTCAACGCGCCTTCGTATTTGCGATAGTAGCCTTTATCTTGGCGATAGCGCGAGTCGGTTTCGATCCAGATTTGGTCGGGCGACCCATGCAGCATGATTTTCTGCTGGTCGGCGGTGAGCTTGTTCCAAGGTGTTTTAATGTCAAATTCGTAGGCTTCAGCCACGCTGCAAATCAGCGATAAGTAATAGGTATTGTCTTTATCGGACCAAGGCGCGATCGCGGCATAGACGGGCAACTCTGGATTCGGCACCACCAAATCGGGACTAAAGCATTTCAAGCTGCCGAGGCCGTGACAACCGGGACAAGCGCCATGGGGGGAATTAAACGAAAACAGTCGCGGGGACAGTTCTTCCATGACTGCGCCATGTTCGGGGCAGGCAAAGTTTTCGGAAAAAGTCAGATCGGCGATTTTGTCTTTGGCATCTTCTTCCTGAATAATACTAATCAGCGCAATGCCTTCGGAATGCTTCAAACAAGTTGTGAGCGAATCGACCAAACGCTCTTGAATGTCGTCTTTTTTGACCAAGCGATCGACCACGATGTCGATGTCGTGCAGTTTGGTTTTGGCTAATTCAATGTTGTCGCCGAGTTCACGCACTTCCCCGTCAATTCGCACCCGCACGAAACCTTCCGAGGCCAGGCTGGACAGCAATTTCTGATGGGTGCCTTTTTTGCCGCGCACGACGGGGGCGAGGATCTGGAATTTGGTGCGATCGGGCAATTCCATCACCCGATCGACCATTTGATCGATCGCCTGGGGCGCGATCGCTTTCCCACATTCGGGACAGTGGGGTTCCCCGGCACGGCCATAGAGTAGGCGTAAATAGTCGTAGATTTCGGTGACGGTGCCGACGCTGGAGCGGGGGTTGTGGGAGGTGGATTTTTGGTCGATCGAGATTGCCGGACTCAGACCTTCGATCGCATCGACATCGGGTTTATCTACTTGGCCAAGGAACTGGCGGGCGTAGGCACTGAGCGACTCCACATAGCGGCGCTGCCCTTCGGCAAAAATCGTATCGAAGGCCATCGACGACTTACCGGAACCCGAAACCCCGGTGAACACGACCATCTTGTCGCGGGGAAATTCGAGATCGACATTTTTCAGGTTATGCTGCCTGGCCCCGCGCACCCGGATCATTTGGCTCAGGCTCACAGGATTGAGGGGACTGCCAGTGACTTTGGTTTTTTTGGGGCTGCTGGTTGCGTTCGGTGTTTCGTCAGCAGTGGATTTGGCAGAGCGTTTCGGCATTGTCGCAACGGGATAGAAGGGAACGGATGAATCGGAATTCTCACAGTTTTGTCATTCTACCGTTGCTAGAGGGCGCATTGGATCCCGGATCGCAAGATTCCTTGAGGATTCAGTGACGCTCGATTGTTCTCCGGATCCGATGGTTCAAAAATTATCTGTTGCGAATTTAGTAACCGTGCATATCGCCGCTGTAGCTGCGCTTACCTTGAAATTAATTCGGGATGTGCAGCGCATTGCCCCCTCTAGGAGTTCTCTATGAAATCGGTTCAAATGTGGTTACGGACAGCGAGCCTATCGGCTTTCAGTGGATGGGTCTTGGGTGTTGGGACGATCGGGGCTACCGGCCAGCTCAGTTTGGCTACCCCCGCCCCCCAGGACTTTAGCCAAGCCAGCAGCAAAATTGCGATCGACCAAATTCCCAGCAATGCCCTGAGCCGAATTAAAACCGATATCAAAGTGCGCGATCGGGTCGCCCCCGCCCAAGTCAAACTCATCCGCGCCCAAGCCCGCACCTGGAACGGCTGCATGGGCCTCGAAAAACCGGGAACTGCCTGTATCGAGATTGCGATTTCCGGTTGGCAGGTGGTGCTGTCCGGGCCGAATCAGCGCTACTGGGTTTACCATGTCGATCAATCCGGCGATCGGGTTGCGCGTAACTATGCCGCCAGCTCCCTGAAAGTTAGCCAAATCCCGGCTCCGCGTTTTGTGGAGCGCGAGGTGGCCCCGAGCGACGATCGCACAGTGTTCCAAGAAGCCTTGCTCATGGGTAATACACGAACTTACTACGCGATCGAACTCAAAACAGCGGGGGACAATTTTGTGCTGACCCAACGGGAGATTGCCCCGAAAGCGGGGCAACCCAAAGTCTTGAAGCGACTGACCGCCGCCCAAGTGCAACCCTTCCTCGCGACCTTGAACAAGCAGAACTTCCCCCACTTTAGCCAGCTCAGCTACTTCAATGGCGATCGCATCGCCGCCGATGCCCCCTTATTGCAGCTATCGAGCTACGGCACCGCCGTCGAATACACTGGTGGCGACGAGGCGTTGTTACCGCCCAAATTGCGGGTCATCGTCCGCGCCTGGAACCAGTTAACCCAGATTCGGTAGGCTGGGCTTTACCCAATACCCACTGCATCGTCTAAAGCTAAAACCCCCAACTGGCCGATCGACCAGTTGGGGGTTCGCCTAATTTATGGGTGGTCCAATTAATCCTCACCCTCACTCTTCTCCGGCTTCAGCAGCGGGAACGCAATCACATCGCGAATACTCGCCGCATCGGTTAATAGCATCACCAGCCGATCGATGCCAATCCCCAATCCCCCTGTCGGCGGCATCCCATGCTCCAGCGCACAAAGGAAATCCTCATCAATATCCTGCGCCTCCAGATCCCCTGCGGCCTTCCGGGCTGCCTGCGCCTCCAGCCGCTCCCGTTGATCCAACGGATCAGTCAACTCCGAAAAGCTATTCCCCAATTCCCGACCCACAACGAACAGCTCAAACCGTTCGACTAATCCTGGCTGCGATCGGTGCGGCTTGGCCAACGGCGAAATCTCCACGGGATAATCCGTAATGAACGTCGGCTGAATCAGCGTCGCTTCCACTTTTTGCTCAAAGGCTTCATTCAGTAAGCGGCCGATCGAAGTGCAATCCTCCACACCATGCAAACCCGCCGCGTTTGCCGCTGCCTTCGCACTGTCGAGATCGGCAAAGCTCGCAAAGTCCAGCCCCGTTGCCTCCTTGACCGCATCATTCATCGTAATGCGCTTCCAGGGGGCGGCGAGCTTAATCGGTACACCCTGGTATTCGATGTCCAAGGTGCCGATCGTGTCCTGCGCCGCTGTAATGATCAGATTCTCCGTCAGCGTCATCATCTCGTTGTAGTCAGCATAGGCTTGGTAGATCTCGATCGAGGTAAACTCCGGATTATGCCGCGTCGAAACGCCTTCATTCCGGAAGATCCGCCCCATTTCAAACACTTTTTCAAAGCCCCCGACCACCAGCCGCTTCAAGTGCAGCTCCGTTGCAATCCGCAAATACAGATCCATCTCCAGCGTATTGTGATGGGTCACAAACGGCCTGGCATCGGCTCCGCCCGCTTCACTCATCAGCACTGGCGTTTCGATTTCAATGAAGCCCTGCCGATCGAGATAACGCCGAATCGAAGCGGTAATCAACGCCCGTCGCCGGAAGGTCTTGCGCACCTCGGGATTGACGATTAGATCGATGTAGCGTTGGCGATAGCGTTTGGCGATGTCCGTGAGGCCGTGGTGCTTATCTGGCAGCGGCAGCAGCGACTTGGTCAGCATCGTGAACTGTTTCACATAGACTGATAGCTCACCCTTGTCGGTGCGCTTCAGGCTGCCCATCACCCCCACAATGTCGCCAATGTCCGTCAACTGCTTCAGATGCTCAAAGGTTAAATGCTCAGCGGCATCCTGGCTGCCCATTTCGCTGTCAATCCGGGCCTTCTCTAAGTAAAGCTGGATATTGTCTGTTTCATCTTGCAGAGTAAAAAATGCCAGCTTGCCAAATACCCGCCGCGCCATGATCCGCCCCGCGATCGCGACTTCATCCGCCTGTTCTGTCCCATTGGCGAGATCCGCGTATTTTTCCTGCAACGCCGCCATGGTGTGGGTGGATTGCCATTGGTAGGCAAACGGATTTTGGCCCAGTTGCTTGAGCTGTTCAACTTTTTCAATGCGGGCAGCGCGGAGATCTTCGGAGGCCATGGGTCACTAGAGAAGGGTCAAATTTTGCAGCCTTTAATTATATCGGCAATTGTCACGGGTTTGTGGTTGACGGCCTAGAAAATTGTGCGTGATGGTTGGCCGCCGATCGCGCTCAACCCCTGATGCTGAAGCGGTTATTGAGGATTAAGTGATGCAATATCTGCATTGCGCGATCGCGCTTTCTTGTGAAATGTGTTGCCAAATACTTTTTTCTTCCAATGAATAACTTTATAAACAGAGCAGGCAAACTTCACAAAAACAATACAAAGCGAGGTGTATTTAGATACCGGCTGGTTTAACTGGAGCCTTATGTTTCAGGGTGTTTTGAGTGTTTTAGGGCGCGAATGTCGAGATCTGGCATTGCCCTGGGTATGGTTTCGTTGGTGTTGTGGTTTTCCGTTGTACTGAACGCTGACTCTATTGTTCTTGATCGCTGTTTCTGACTTCTTGAATTGCTGGAAATTGCTTTGTTAGTGCTCGTTTCGCGGCTAACGGCGATGACTGGTAAGGCTATTTAGCTTCTCACTTGCTTCGATATGGATGGAAGGTATGCAAAGCGTTGACCGTGATTTTAGTTTAGATACCGTGGCTTTGCTCAACACGCCACTCAAACCCGCAAAATCGAATCTTTCTTCTCTGGCTTCGGTTTGGGCCAGACGTTATGTTACCTCCGTTGCCCAGGCTTCGATGTCAGAATGGTCATCTGCCCAGCGATTGCGCAGTGAAATTGTCGATCGTCAGCTATCGCATCGGCGATCGGTGGAAGCGCGATTAAGTGCGACGATTCGTCATGCGAGCGCCCAGGCTTGGGCAAAAACGGAAGCGTTGTTGCAAGGGGAACTCGATCGGCATGGGATTGCCCCAGAATTAATTAACCCCTGGGAAATTGCTGGAGATGCCCATCAGTTGTTTGCGCAGGTGATTGCCGCCTATGGGGCAAATGTGCTAGCACCGAAAATGGCGTTAACGGTGGGGCCGCAATGCGGTCAGTTGCGGACGAAATATATGGCTCATGACCCGCGCATTATTGGCTTTGTTAGTATGCAGTGCCATTACACAGGGCAAATGCTACTGGCGCAGTTGCGGAGTGCGGAGCAGCAGGAATTTGCGCCTTACTTAAAAGTGATTGATGATCACCTATATATGCCGCTCCAGGAAGCCTACCAGGCGGCGGCCCAATGCGACCCCGACGACGCGGCGCTGCGGGCGGTGCAAAATTTATTACGGGTCAGCAGCCGCGTTGCCCGTAAGGTCTGTAAGCGTGTCCAAAATCAGAATTTGGGTTATCAGAGCTACAGTGGTCTACTTTCGACGGATGCCGTGCGCGTTTCCAGCTTGCGCGATGTGGAAATGTTTCAGCTCTACCTCTGTCTTTGTCTGCTGGAAGGAAATGTGCGATCGGTGCAAGCGCAGTTGTTTCCCCTCTGTGTGATGCTCTATCCGCGACTGCGTGTGAGCTGGAACTTAGTCCAGGAAATGCTAGAAGTAATGGGTTGGGAAATGCATAAGCGATTGCTGCCCGGTGACATGATCCAGTTCTTGCCTTATTTACGGACCCTGGGGCACATGTTTTCGAAGGACGTGTTTGAGGGGTCGCGTGAGGCTTGAGCGGATGAGCGCTGGCGGGTACCTGATGGCGGGTGACAGCAGTGGGTCGGTAATGGCATGATGAGAGAGTTATTTTTCGCACCCGCTGAGCCTTGGCGGTGTGTCCTATGAAGCGATTGCCTGCCCAAGCCTTACTGCTGATCGACGGTTATAACATCGTCGGTGCTTGGCGATCGCTCAAACAGGTGCGCGATGAAGCTGGCTTGGAAGAAGCGCGGCGGCAACTGATCGAGCGCATGATGGGATTTGCCTCCTTCCATGGCTATGAAACACAGATTGTGTTTGATGCCCAGTATCAGGACTTGCCGGGTACCCAGGAAGTAATCACCCGGTTCGTCTCCGTGCATTACACCAACTCGGGGCAGACCGCTGATACCTATATTGAGAAAACCTGTGCGGATTTTCGTCAGGATTTACGCAAATTTGATCACCGTTTGATCGTCGCTACGAACGATACCGCGCAGAAATTGACCGTGATTGGTTACGGCGCGGAGTGGCTGAGTGCCGATCGATTGGCGAATGAAGTCGAACTCGCCGCACTGCACAGTGCCCGTCGCCAAAAGTCGACTCCGAAAAAAGGCTCTGCTCGACTGATGAACTCCCTTGATCCCGAATCCCAAGCCAAGCTCGATCGGCTCCGCTACGGGAAGTGAAGGGTTTACCATTCGGTGCTGCCGACGTAGATGGTATCGCCACTTTTGAGGGTGCGATCGCTGCTGGCTTGGACGATCGCGGCGGCAAAATCTTCGACGGTCGGGAGACTGCCTGCTTGTTCGCGACGTTCTTCAATCAGGCGGCCCCCAGCGCGTTCCATGAGTTTGGGGGTGATCGTGCCTTCAATTAGGTCACCGCTGACAACGACGAGATCAATTCCGCGATCGGCAAACTCGGGAATCCGATCGCGCAGGGCATTTTCGCCGGCATGTTTGCTGGCGGCGACGGGTTCATAGACTGGATAGACGGGCTTTTGGCCGTAGAAGTGGGCGAGGTGACTGGTGACAAAGACGACGCGTGCCCCCGCTGGCATGATCCGTAAGGCCCGATCGACTAAAGCCACCTGTGCGGTGTGATTGAGCTGCATGGCGTAGTCGGCGGCTTTGTCTTTCTCCAGTCCGCCACTGGCATTCAGGATCAGCAGATCGAGGTGAGTAAATGCCTGTTCTGCGGTCTGCACCATGCGATCGAGATCCGCCAGATTCGTTAAATCGGCTTGGGCGAGGATGGCCTGTTGTCCGAGGGCGGCAACTTTGGCGGCGATCGCTTCGGCGCGAGGTGCTTTGCTGCGGTAATTAATCACGACATTGGCCCCTTGGGCAGCCAGCATTTCGGCGACGACGGCACCGACCCCTCGGGAAGCACCCGTGATCAGTGCCGACTTCGAATTCAAACTCGACGAATTCAGACTAGAGGCATTCAGAGACATAGGGCATTGCCGAGCGCAGGTAATGTGGGACGCAGAAAAAATCTCTTCAAAGGACTTGTCAAATTTGAATCCCTTGGGTACTATAGCAAAGGTTGATGAGCGTTCCTCAGTAGCTCAGCGGTAGAGCGGTCGACTGTTAATCGATTGGTCGCAAGTTCGAATCTTGCCTGGGGAGTTTTAAGTTTGACGAAAGCGCTGTTCCTTGTGGGCAGCGCTTTCTTGTCTGTTGCGGGTTGATATTTGTTGCTGGATTGTGTTTGCTGGGCCGTGGGTCGAATTGGTTGCATTCGGAGCTGAGGGCCTGCGTTATAGTGAAAAATCTCAAGGTTAACTGTCCATCCTGAATTGGGACTCCGATCTCCATGTTGGCAAAGCGTATTCTTCCCTGTCTTGATGTCAAAGCAGGTCGTGTGGTTAAGGGCGTAAATTTTGTCGAGTTGCGTGATGCGGGAGATCCGGTTGAGCTGGCCCAAGCCTATAACGCTGCCGGAGCCGATGAACTAGTGTTTCTAGACATTACGGCGACCCATGAAGAACGGGGCGTGATCTTCGATATTGTCCAGCGCACCGCCGAGCAGGTCTTTATCCCCCTCACGGTGGGGGGTGGGGTGAATGATGTCGATGTGATTAAGCGGTTGCTGCGGGCTGGGGCCGATAAGGTGAGTATTAATTCCGCCGCAGTCCGGGATCCAGACTTTGTCAGTCAGGCCGCGAAGCAGTTTGGTGATCAATGCATTGTGGTGGCGATCGATGCTCGTCGCCGTTCGGATCCGGTGAATCCCGGTTGGGATGTCTACGTCCGAGGTGGCCGGGAGAATACCGGACTGGATGCGGTGAAGTGGGCCAAGCAAATGGTCGATCGGGGAGCCGGGGAACTGCTCGTCACGAGTATGGACGCGGATGGAACGAAGGCAGGATATGATCTAGCGCTAACGCGGATCCTTGCAGACTTAGTGCCCGTGCCCGTGATTGCCTCGGGCGGGGCGGGTAACTGTCAGCATATTTATGAAGCGGTCACCGAGGGGCGGGCGGAAGCAGCGTTACTGGCTTCCTTGTTACATTACGGAGAGTTAACTGTTTCTGAGATTAAGAAATACTTAAGCGATCGGCAGGTTACAGTTCGACAATAACTGCCTAATGCCTTGATGCAAAGCCCTTCTAGCATGACTGGCCACTCTGGTTGGCCTGGGCTATCATGGAAAAAATTGCTTAACACTTTGCAACAGAGTGTTTTTTGATTAGAATTTCCTTTAAGAACTGTAACTAAGATTCATGATCCCCATTGTGCTACTGCTGTTTGTAATTGTTTTGGTGGCTTGTGCCCTCCACCTGATGGAGCAGGCAGTGACACGGCAGGAGTTTTCTTTGATGTTGGCGGGGACTTTGGTGGCAAGTGCTTCGGCGGCCTTGGTAGGTGTGTATTTTGTCATGGGCAACTACATGGGTTATGTGAACCAGTTGGACAAGACTCCAGCCGAAATGGAGCAAGCCTACGAGTCGATCCGCTGGTATGTCGATCAGGCTGAACTTTCGCAAAATAGCGCTAATTTTTTAGCTGACTCCCAGTCGGCTCCGGTTGTTGCGACAAAGTGAGGTTGCGGAATAGGGGTACGGATTGTTCGGCTTTGGGGGTGCGGCGATCGCGCTTAAAAATCCTGGAATTTCCTTGGTCATTCTGAGCCGAAGTCTTTAGACTAGAGAAGCGGTAGCCCTGGCGCTACGGCCTATCGATTTGTTCAAGCTCGTTCGTCAAAGGAAGCTGTAAGCGCTATGTCTCTATTCGATCGTGTCAGCCGTCTCGTGCGCGCCAATGTTAATGACGCTGTGAGCAAAGCTGAGGATCCAGAAAAGATCCTTGAACAAGCGCTGATCGACATGCAGGACAACTTCGTCAAGATGAAGGAAGCGGTAGCCAGCGCGATCGCGCAGCAGAAGCGCAGTCAGGCCCAACTGGCGAATAATGAACGCGAAGCAAAGGTTTGGCAAGAACGGGCGCAGTTAGCCTTGCAGAAGGGCGATGAAGATTTGGCGCGGCAGGCATTGGTGCGGAAGAAGGGCCTGACCGATGCGGCGAATGCGCTGCAAGCCCAGCTTGATCAGCAGACGGGCCAAGTTGACGGCCTGAAGAAGCAGTTGATGATGCTGGAAGGCAAGATTGCTGAGGCGAAGGCGAAGAAAGATATGCTCAAGGCCCGTGCCCAAGCGGCCAAGGCGAATGAGCAGCTCCAGTCGTCGATGAATAGCATGAGCAATAAGTCCGCAATGGCGGCCTTTGAGCGAATGGAAGACAAGATTGTGCAGCTTGAGTCGCGATCGCTGGCGGCGGCGGAGCTGGCTGGGGCGAACTTGGAAGCTCAGTTCATGGAGCTGCAAGCGGGCCAAGATGTGGACTTTGAACTCGAAGCGATGAAGCAGCAGCTGCTGGGCGGGACGGCGGCGGCACCGACGCAATCCTTGCCCCAGGGCCAAAGCCCAGCGGTGAATCAAACGGCAGCTACCTCCCAGGCCCAACCTGTCCCGGTTGTCGATGCGGAGCTAGAAGCCCTGAAGAAGCAAATTGAGAATTTGTAGTCCGATCGATGGTCGGGAATTGCTGATCAGGTTCTACAATAGGAGGCCGAACCCGTTTCCTAACCTGTTTAGTGATCTCTATGAGTACTCTGTCAGTCATCAGTGATTCCCAGTTTGACAGTGAGGTTTTGGCGGCAGACCAGCCAGTGATGGTCTACTTCTGGGCAGCCTGGTGCGGCCCTTGTCGATTAATGTCGCCGTTAGTGGAAAAGGTCTCGGCGACCTATGGCGATCGGCTCAAAGTGGTCAAAATGGAAGTTGACCCCAATCCGCAGAGTGTGGCGACCTGTAAAGTGGAGGGCGTTCCGGCGCTGCGCTTCTTTAAAGCGGGTGAAGTGACGACGATTTCGGAGGGCGCGATTAGCGCTCAGAAGCTAGAGGAACTGGTCACCCAGCATTTGGCTGCTTAAATCGGCGGCGCATGATCGTCAACGCGATCATGCCTGAATGGAATGGGGTTCCTAGTGGACAAAAGATTCACTGGCCTTTGCCGGATTACATTGGCGATCGAACGAAGCTACAAGTAGCAAAAGGAATTGTGCGGGAGCCACAAATGACAATGCTACTTGGGCGAACAGTGAGTGCCTTGGTCATGACTTTAATACTGGGTGCGAGTAGTGCCGTTGGTTTGCGTGAGGCCAATGAACGGGCGAGTCGCCCCTTGCTGCCGCCGTCGGCGGTGTTTGCCTTGGATCCCTTGGAGCAAGCTGACCAATCGGGGTCGCTGGATTGTGCCAAGTTCAAGCGCCTCGCGCAATCCGCAGAATTGCAGGTGTTGGCGGTGCAGTTTGCCCACCAAGCAGAGTCTCCCGATTATCAGTCTCCCGATTATGTTGACCAAATGACCGCGCTCCAATCGGCGACCGTGCAACTACAATCCGCAACCTTTGCCGATCGCACCATTGAACAGCTACGGCAAGATTATGTTCAGCTATTGGAGCCTGTAGTGCAGGCCGCACGGCATCGTCCACCCGGCGCGATCGCTGACCTTGCCTCGTCGGTGACGCAGTTCAACCGTGAGCAAATCATTTTCAAGCAATGCGCGGCATGATCAGCTGGGTCAATGCTCAGTCAGGTCAATGTTCAGTCAGGTCAATGTTCAGTTGGGCAAAAGCCCAAAGATTCTGAAGACAAATGGTAACTTTGACGATGGCGGTGCTTCCCCCCGCTATAAATTGCAGTATCCGATGAAGCGTGGCATACTATCGAGTGAAGAGAGAAAAATCTCTCGCTAGAATTTTGAGTATTACGCTTTCCAGGTTGGTTTAACTTGTGTGATGTGGTGATTGAGCTCAGTCCTAAATGCAGTTGAGTGCGGTTGGGATGGGTCGATTGTTGAATTTGATTGGTTTCAATCTGTTGCAGGCCCCAAATTTTAGGATTGGAATTTGTATATGCTGTATGACTTTCCGATGCTGTCCCCCCAGGCATGGACGGAAGATAGCCAGATGGTGCGCTGGGATCTGCATGCCCAGGAAATTGCGATCGCAATCGAACAGCTGGCGGCGACTCGAACGACAGCGCTGGATTTGCGGCTTTTAAAGGATCAATATGTAATCCAGGCCCAAGAGTTGCTGGTGATTTCGCGGCAGTGGTGGACTGCGTCGGAGACCGATCGTCAGCAGTCGCTCTATCCATTGGTGATGCAGCAATCGCGACGACTCGATCGGTTGTGGGATTGTATTATGAGTCGCCAGGGGTTAGCGTTTGACGGCGGCGGTGCAGAAATTGGCTGATTTTGTAGAGGCCCAAGCTGCCGATGCCGATGACCATTGTTCCACCCACAATTGGGGCGGCGATCGCGAGCACAGACAGCCCGATCGCCAGGGCCAGTTCCAGCAGGGCAAAAATTGGATTCGCTAAGCCGCCCGTCGCGGCGGTTGAACCACCCCGTAGCAAATTCATTAAAGTTTTTGTCAGCCCTGCTGCCCCGCCGCCTGCGACTAAGGCGAGCGTCCACTGGGCGATCGGGTCGATTTCCGGCGTAAACGAAGCAGCGACAAGGGTGCCCGCGATTATCGCGGCGGGTGTGGCGAGTACATCCAGGATGTGGTCGAACCAGGGAATTGAGTAGCCGATAATTTCCAGTACAGCGGCGATCGCGAAGAGCGTTAGCGCCTGAGGATTTTCAATCCAATCGAATTTGGCGGGCAAATCGACATGGCCCAGCACGGCGGCGGCGCTGAGGATCAGCAAGGGTACAAATACCCGAAAACCAGCGGCGGCGCTCAAACTAATGGCTAACAGCAACTCCAGAATCGTATTGAGGTCGAGGTGCATGATGAGGGTGCTCAAGAATCAAGGGAAAAACACGAAAAAACAAGCGATGATGATTTTCATCTAAGCGCAGTTTCCCGAAAATTGCGATGATGATCATTAGTAATCGGCTCCGCTGAATTTGGCGTGGCGACCTTTGGAGGAGTGGGATTAGAACGATGGTGCGGTTGGCCGATCGAATGGCGGCGATGGGATCGAATGTGTTTGCCGATATGGATCGCGCTAAACAGGCGGCGGTGGCGGCGGGTCGGGATTTGATTGATCTGTCCTTGGGGTCGTCGGATCTGCCGACACCGCCCCATGTGCTCGCGGCGATCGGGCGATCGTTGGATGATCCCAGTACCCATGGCTATTTACTCTTCCGGGGTACGCTCCCGTTTCGGCAGGCGGCGGCGGACTGGTATGAGCGCAAGTTTGGTCTGGCGGTTGATCCGGAGACGGAGGTGCTGCCGCTGATTGGTTCCCAGGAAGGGACGGGCCATTTGCCGTTGGCGTTGCTGAATCCGGGGGATTATGCGTTGCTGCTCGATCCGGGCTATCCTTCCCACGCGGGGGGCGTGCAGTTAGCGGGCGGGCAGATCTATCCGATGCCATTGTTGGCGGAAAATCAATTCCTCCCGCAATTTGAAGATATTCCTGCGGCTATTCTCCAACAAGCCCGGATGATGGTGCTGAGCTATCCCCACAATCCCACTGCCGCGACGGCAACGTTGGCCTTCTTCCGATCGGCGGTGCGATTTTGTCAGCGGCATGACTTGGTGCTGGTGCATGACTTTCCCTATGCAGAGTTGGTGTTTGATGGCACGGTGCCGCCTTCGGTGCTGCAAGCCGATCCGACATTATCGGTGAGCATCGAGTTCTTCACGCTGTCGAAGTCGTTCAATATGGGTGGGTTTCGGGTGGGCTACGCGATCGGGAATGCGGAGTTGATCACTGCCCTGCGCCAAATCAAGGCAACCGTCGATTTCAATCAGTATTTGGGAATTTTGAATGGGGCGGAAGCGGCGCTGCGTGGGCCACAGACCGCAGTGACCGCAATGGTTGCGACGTTTCGCGATCGGCGGGATGCGTTGGTTGCAGCGTTGGGCGCGATCGGTTGGGCTGTTCCCACCCCGGTGGCGGCGATGTATGTCTGGGCGGAATTGCCGGAAGCCTGGGCGGTGCGATCGGTGGAGTTTTGTGTCGAACTGGTGGCGCAGACGGGGGTGGCCTTGTCGCCGGGAGCGGGCTTTGGGTTGGCGGGAGAAGGCTATGTGCGCTTTGCCCTGGTACAAGAACCGCCGCGACTGCAAGAAGCAGTGCGGCGGTTGGCTGTTTTTTTGGAATCTCAGGTTTAGCGTTTCCGGCTTAGAAGCTCAGACGGGGCCGCTCCCGCTTAGAATGGGATCTCGTCAAAATCTGCCTCTTCAACAACCGGAGCCGCCGCCTTTTTCGCCGTCTTCGTCGCGGTGGCCGCAGCGGGAACACTGGCATTTCCGGCGGCGGGCGGTGCGCCGATGCCGAGGGTAACGCCACCGACTTCATAGATTTTGGTAATCGTCAGTTCTGCCCGTTTTTCTTTAAACCCTTCGGGCCGCTCCACAGTGTTCATCCCCAAGCGCCCTTCGATGATCACCTGTGCGCCGACTTGGTACTTGGCCACAATATCTTGAGCCGTATTGCCCCAGCCGATCGCCTTAACTTCGGCACCGGGCTCTTCTGGGCGCAGACCCGCAAACTGGACTTTCATCTCCGCGATCGCCAGTTGATTGTCCTGGGTGTAGCGCAGTTGGGGGGCTTCGGTAATTTGGGCCAGCAAAATGCAACTGTTCATTAGGGCTTCCTCCAGGGTGATCGTCGCTTGAATGGGGGCGACAATAGAATACCTGACGATCGGTAAAAGTGGTTCAGAAGTTTTGGGATTTGCGGTTATGGCTGGATTGATGCTTGAGCCAGTCTAAAGATCGCGATCCTGGGCGACGAAGGTTTGGACTTGGACTTTGTATTCGCGGAGGGTTTCGTCCACCCAGGATCGATCGGCGCTATTCGCATAGATGTGGATTATTGGTTCGCTGGCATCGGGCAGAATCAGTACCCAACTGTCATGTTGATCGTTGAAGATTTTTACGCCGTCGATCAGTTCTAGCCGATCGTGGGTGTGGGTTTCGATGAAATGTCGCATTAATGCGCCTTTGACCTTCCAGGGACAGCGCACGGCGTAGGTTTTGTGGGTGATGTGGGGGCAGTTGGCACGGATTTCGCCGAGGGTGCGGTTTTGGAGTTGCAGGAGTTCGATTAGTTTCGCAATGCAAAACATCGCATCAAATCCTGGATGTAGTTGCGGAAAAATAAAGCCCATGTCACCGCTGCCGCCCAGGATCGTATGCGGGTGGTCATAACAGGCCTGCATCAGGGCGGTGGGGTTGTCCTGGGTGCGGATCACTTGGCTGTCGTAGCGGTGGGCAATGATTTCGACGGCGCTGCTGGCATGGACAGGCACGACGACGCGACTGCGGGGATGGGCGCTGAGCATCATATCGACCATCAGGGCGGTGAGTGTTTCACCGCGAATGGCTTCCCCGGCTTCATCCACGAGCACTAACAGTTCACCATTCGCGGCGACTTGTACACCGAAATTGGCCCGCAGGGCTTCAACGACATGGCCGAGTTGGTTGAGTAAGATTTCGCGATCGTCCCGAGTTGGGGTTTTCTGGGTCAGGCTCGCATTCAGCACCACGGCATCGCAGCCAAATTTCGCCAGGAGTTGTGGCAATACTGCGCCGGACACTGCGTAGGCATAGTCGATTACCACTTTGGCGCTGCTTTGATTCACCGCCCGGGCATTAATTTGCTGCTCAAAGCTGCGGCTATAAATCTCGATCGCGTGATTCATCTCGATGATATTGCCGATCTCGGACATCGCGGCCCGCCGGAAATCTTCCTTGAAAAATGCGCCTTCAATTTTCTTTTCGGCGGCTTTGCTTAGGTTGATCCCATGGGCATCAAAGCATTCAATCAAGATGCGATCGGAGAACTTGGGGTCAACCCGCACGTGAATCCCCCCCGCCACCCCCAAGGCCGGAACGACCGATCGGGCCACGGGAATCGCTGTGGATTGTAGATCCTGAATATGCACCCCCACAGACATCAGCCCGGCGATCAACGATCGGGTGACCATGCGGGAGACCGATCGTTGATCGCGCGATACCGTGACCTGGGATCCCTGGGGCAGGGTCGAACCAAAAGCTGCGCCCAGCTTCACCGCAAATTCGGGAATCATCTCCACATTGGCAATCCCGACCACGCCCCGCTGGCCGAAGAGATTCCGCTGAGCGGTCGCCCCCCAAATCAAATTGCTGTTCAGAATTGCGCCGGGTTCAATCAATTTCTGCGGCCAAACCCTGACCTGAGGACTAATCCGCGCCTCTTCCCCAATCCGACAAAGCGGCCCCACCACTGCGCCTTCGAGTACCTGCGCCCGTCGCTCCACCCGCACCCCCCGGCCAATCACACAGCCCCGCAGATGGGCTTCTTCGCCGATAATGCAGCCATTGCCAATAATCGGTCGTTTCAAATCGGCATCCGCCCCGATCGTCACATGGTCACCAATCACCGTGCCACTTTCTAAGATCACCCGCGCCCCAATCCGGCATTGGCTGCCAATCAGTGCCGGGGCCGCCAATTGTGCGGATGGATCAATCATCGTTTCGGCCCCCACCCAAATCCCAGGCGCATGTTCGACATAACCGATCGGGGCAGTGCCTTGCTGGAGATGCTGGGCGAGCCGATCGTACTGGGCCGTGCGATAGGTTTCTAAATTACCGACATCGCACCAATAGCCCGCCGCCACGTAGCCATAGAGCGGCAGTTGTTTATCGAGCAGTAATGGAAATAAATCCTGGGAGAAATCGCAGGTGACTCCCTCTGGTAAATAATCCAACGCCTCGGGTTCCAAGATATAAATCCCGGTGTTGACGGTGTCAGAGAAAACTTCACTGGTGGTCGGCTTCTCCAGAAAGCGTTGGACTTGGCCGCGATCGTCGGTGATCACGACACCAAATTCTAGGGGATTGGGTACAGGGGCGAGCACTAGGGTCGCGATCGCGGCGCGCGATCGATGGAAGGCGATCGCGCGCCGCAGGTCAATATCGGTCACGCTGTCACCGCTAATGACGATAAACGTTTCGGTGAGCAATTCGGCAATCTGCTTGACGCAGCCCGCCGTCCCCAGCGGCTGATCCTCCTCCACCGCGTAGATCAAGTTCACCCCAAAGTCCGCCCCATCTTGGAAATAATCGCGCAGCACATCCGGGAGGTAATGCAGCGTGGCGATGATTTCGGTGATGCCGTGGTGGCGGAGGAGCTGAATGATATGTTCGGCGATCGGGCGATTCAGAATCGGCACCATCGGTTTGGGCGAATCGCAGGTTAGGGGTCGGAGCCTGGTGCCCGAACCGCCGGCCATTACAACTGCGCGCATGGATATCGCCTCCGTCTTTAGCCTTTGCTGCCTTTAGCCTTTGCCGCCTTTAGGCTTTTCTATTGTGTCGAAAATTCCGGGATTCTGCGAAATCTCACAATTTGTATCAATTGCATCCTGGATTTCCGGGGCTGCTGGATGCGAGCATGAATTCACAGCTTGTGGATCAACCACTGTTTGCCTGGGCGCTAGCGCAGACGAAATTCTCTCCTTTACAATGGAAAGCAAATAGCCTATACGGTTGGATGTTGGGCCTTGAGGCCGTGGCATAAAACTTGAGGCCGTGGCTTAAAACTGAGTTGCGCGGGTTCCTGATGTGGGGTGATGTGGTGAAGTGGCTTGGACATCGACTCGGAGTATTGTGGGCGGGATTAGTGCTGGGCGGTGCTGGGGGTTTGTTGGTTGAGAGTATGGGGCAACGGGCGATCGCGGCGGAGCGACTGACGATTTCCTATGGGTTGCTGTCGCGATCGGTGTCGTTAGACGGTTTGGTGGCCTATGCCGATCGCGGCGAACTCGATGATGAGCTGTATGTCTACACGCGGTATGTCACCCCGGAACAGCGCGAACTGCTGCGCCGATCGTTGCGCTTAAAGGCCGATCTGAGCGTTGTGGCGGTGTCGCAGTTTCTCTACAGTCCCCAGGGCCAGATTGTGTTGCAACGCCTGGGGGACGTGGTGCAGCCAGAATCCCGCGATAACGGCCTGTACGCGATTCGCGCGGCGCTGATTATGGCAGCGGCGGATGCGGAGGGATTGACTCCCCTGAATGTGTTGCGGAAGTTTCCCACGCCGGGGATTCGCTTGGATTTGCAAAAAACCTTGGAGATTACGGCGGCGCTGGATGATGTTGTCCGCCAGACGAATCAAGCAGCCCAACAGATTGCGGCACAGACGGAGCAGAATCTCGCGGCGGAGACCTTGCCGCAGCCCCTGGCGAACTTGACGATGCCAGGGCTAGTCAGTTGGGCACGGCAGGAATTGTTTTTGGAAGATCGCAGTCGGGTGGCGATTTCGGGGTTTGCCAGAATTCGGCCCGTACGGTTCTATGTCTATGGCCCGCGTTTGCGGCAAGCGGCGAAGACTCCGGTGGTGGTGATTTCCCATGGGTTGGGTTCTGATCGGGGCAGCTTTGCGTATCTGGCCGAGCATTTGGCTTCCCATGGCTATACGGTGGTGGTGCCTGCCCATCCCGGCAGTGATGCGAATCAAATGGCGGCGTTGCTGCGCGGTCGGGCGGATGAAGTGGCCGCGCCCGTGGAATTTATCGATCGGCCCCTGGATGTGAAATTTATTTTGGATTATCTCCAAGCTGATCCGCGCTGGAATTTTGCGGATTGGAATAATGTGGGGGTATTGGGCCAATCCTTTGGGGGCTATACGGCGCTGGCGTTGGCGGGGGCGACGCTGAACTTCGATCGATTAGCCCAGGAATGTGAATCGGGCAAGCAGCTGGTGACCCTGAATATTTCGCTGTTGCTGCAATGTCGGGCGGCGGAATTGCCCCGTCAGCCCTATGCCATTGCCGATGCCAGAGTCAAGGCGATCGTTACCGCGAATGCGGTGAGCAGCGTGGTGTTTGGGCCAGATGGCTTGGCTCCGGTGCAGGTGCCGACGCTGATGATTTCGGGGAAGGCGGATACGGTGGCTCCGGCATTGCTGGAGCAGATGCGATCGTTTAGTTGGCTAACGGCCCCAGAGCGGTATTTAGCGCTGGTCGATCGCAGTACGCATTTTTCATTTTTGGCGGAGTCGCCCGAGGGCGAGGGGGTGCAATTGCAATTACCCACGGAGGTGGTAGGGCCGAGTCCGGCAACGAACCAGCGCTATCTCAGTGCGTTGAGTTTGGCGTTTTTTCAGCGGCATTTGCAGCAGCAGGTGAGCTATCAGCCTTATCTGACGGGGCGTTATGGTCGATCGCTCAGTCGTGATCCGCTACGGATTGATTTGGTGCGATCATTGTCGATCGAGGATCTGCCGAAGTAGGTTAAATTGCGACATCATAGGAGTAGCTTTGAGCAGTAATTGAGCCACCTGATTGATCCAAGTATGGACGGATTTCTGAATCTAAATAAACCGCTGGGATTGACTTCCCATGATTGTGTCGCAAAATTACGGCGGATTCTGGGCACGAAAAAAATTGGTCACGCGGGGACACTTGATCCGGCGGCGGATGGGGTGTTGCCGATCGCGGTGGGGCGGGTGACGCGGTTGTTGCAATATTTGCCGGGGGATAAGGCCTATCAGGCGACGGTGCGGTTTGGGGTGACGACGGACAGTGATGATCTTGAAGGGCAGGTGTTGACCCAAACGCCTGCGCCGCAGTTGACCCAAGACCAAGTGGTGGCGGTGCTGGGACAGTTTCAAGGGCGAATCCAGCAGATTCCGCCCGCGTTTAGTGCGATTCAAGTGGATGGGCAGCGGCTCTATGCCTTGGCGCGGGCGGGGAAGGCGGTGGATGTGCCGATGCGGGAAGTGGTGGTGAATGGAATTGAAGTGTTGGCTTGGCGATCGGGGGCGTTTCCCGAAATTGATTTGGCGATTGCCTGTGGGGCGGGGACTTATATCCGGGCGATCGCGCGGGATTTGGGGGCAGCAGTGGGCACGGGGGCGACGCTGGCCGGATTGCGGCGGACGGTGAGCAGTGGGTTTGGGATTGCGGGGAGTTTGAGTTTGCCGGAGGTGAGTGAGCGGTTTGCGGCGGGGGCGTTGGATCTAGCGCCGCCGATCGCGGTGCTTCAGGGGTTGCCGCAATTGGTGTTGAGGGATGGGACGATCGGGCGGCGCTGGTGTTTTGGGCAGAAGGTGGAGTTGGAGTCGGAGGTTTTAGCAGGGTTTGGGTTAGGTCAGCCGGAGGGGGATGTGGCTTATCGGGTGCATGATGCGGGAGGAGAGTTTTTGGGGATTACGAAGGTGGAGGTTTGGGAAACGGGTTGGCGATTGTTGCCGCAAATGGTTTATCGATCGAATGATGGGGATGTAAAAGAGACTACTTAGGATGCTTTACAGTCCTTTCATATTTGGTTGCGTAAGATTTCAGTGGACTCGAATACGCTCAAGAAAATATAACTGGTGGAGGAAGAAATTTGATTGCTTGGGCAATTATATTTCCCTTGAAAATTTTGAATCAATCAGGGGTTATTTGTGCGTAAAGGTGTCTTTGCTGCTTTGTTGGTGACTGTTGGGATTACTGTAGCCCCATCAAAGATTTTTGCAGCAGAACCAGCTTATTTACTTTTTGGTGAAGGCGGTTCTGTATTTCTTGGATGTGCTAACTGTGGAGAGTACGAGAGTGATTCGTTGAATAATGATTATGGGACTTATGGAAGTCCTTACAATTCCATGAGTGTCCGGAATAGTTATGGAATTTATGGGAGCCGTTATTCTGACGTAAGTGCTTGCAATCCAAATGCGAATAACCCTCCCTTCCTTGCTGACAGCAATGGGAATTTTATCGGTTTCGTGACAGTTAACCGTCGGTTTAGAAATAATATTGCAGTGCATCCACGTTTATTACGTGCATGTCAGTAGATAGCGAGTCTGAAAGGTGCGTTGGCTCTAGGGTCAGCGCATCAATTCTAATCTTTTCGGTTATATCATCGTTGCGATCAAGGTTGCCATTAAATCGGCTAAATCCATGGGGACGCGATAGAGATTACTGTCTTGGTTGATTTGTTTGGTTTGCCGATCGTAGCTCCCGAATTTCCAGTTCCGTCGTAGGATGCGTTGTTCCGAAGGGCGGTGCATCGACCTAATTATTGCCCTCGTCCCGGTTTACAATCCGCAAACCCCAAGGCTTCTGTATCCAAAAAACTTGCGATCGCCATCTCCACCACCCGCTCGATCGGATACTCAATTTCCGTCGCCCGATCGAGCAAAGCGATCCTGATCCGCTCTGGCAATCGATCGAGGATTGCCTGGGCATCGGGAGTGGAAAGCTGCTCCAGCGTGGTAATTTGCATAAATTACTTCTCCATCGGGATCAGGACGTTGTAAGGCGGTTCGGTAGCGCGCAACATGATCGCTCCTAACTCCAATAGAGCCTCTCCTCGCAATGCACTTGTGTTGTTGGACATGGGCATCATCAAAAAGGGCAGCATGAAAATTTTAGGGCAATGCATCGCCTTATTTCATTGTTCCTACCAATATCCCCATCAAAAAGGAGGTCTTCGGTGTCGATCGCGAGTTCAAAATATTTGCTGAAGGTGTAGGATTGGCCGGGTTGCAGAATCGATCGGCGACGCATGACAAAACCTCCTAGGGATACTTCAAATTATTGACGATCGCGTCTGGCCCCAAAATGCTGATGTAGGGGGTTTGTAGGTGATTTTTCGCGGCGGTTTGAATTTGGGTGGGGGTGAGGGCGGCGATTTGCTCGGGGAAGCTGGCATCGAAGCCTAAACCTAATCCCACGGATTCATACCAGCCAAAGGCTTGGGCGATCTGGGCGTTGGTTTGTTTGCCGAGGGCGTATTGGCCGAGGAATTTGTTTTTGGCGTTTTGGACTTCGGTGTCGCTGAGGGGATTTTGCACGAGCCGATCGATTTCGGTGTGCAGTCCGTCCAGTGCCGTTTGGGTGTTGTCCGGGGCGGTGCCCATGTAGGCGACGAATTGGGCGGGGTCGAGGTGGGTGGGATAGAAGGCGGAAACTTCGTAGGCGAGGCCGCGTTTTTCGCGCAGTTCGACAAATAATCGGCTAGAAAGACCGCTGCCGAGATAGGTGTTGAGCAATTTCAAGGCGACGTAATCGGTGGCGGCGGTGGTATCGATCGTGCCATCGGCATTCATCCCCGTGGGGACGGCGGGGGCGAGATAGCCGAGCATGACGATCGACTGCTGGGTTTCCTGGGCGATGATTTTGCGATTCGGCTGGGTGGCGGGTGCGGCGGGGTTGGGGCTGGTCGCATCGGTCGAAACTTGCCAATCGCCTAAAACGGTTTCGACTAATGCCGCCGCGCTGGGGCCGTCGATCCGTCCGGCAATGCTGATCACCAGGCGATCGGGCCGGAAAAACTGCTGATGATACTGAACCAGATCGTCGCGGGTTAATTCGGCGACGGTGGCTTCTGAACCCAGGGTTGACAGCGCGTAGGGGTGTTCGCCATACATGATTTGGCGCAGGTGTTCGAGGGCGACGTTGAAGGGTTGTTCGCGGCGCGATCGAATCGATTGCAGAGTCAGTCGCTTTTCCAGCTCGATTTCCGACTCCGGAAAAGTCGGATGGCGCATGACTTCCCCGGCGAGCTTGAAGATCGCGGGAAAATCCTGGGAGACGGTTTTGACGTTAATCAGAAAATAGTCGGCGGCGGCATCGGTGCCGAGGCTGGCCCCCACGGATTCCACTTGCGCCGCGATTTCCAGGGATGAGTATTGGGCCGAACCTTTGGTTAAAACTGAAGCGACGAGATTCGATAAACCTGCTTGCGGCGCGGCATCCCAACGGCTTCCAGCCTTCAGGAACATGCGGGCGGAAATAATATCAGCGGCGGGATTCTCCGTGACTAGAAGCGTAATTCCGTTGGCCAAATGCTGACGGTAGACCTGCCGATTCCTTGTCAAAACCAATGATGCTGTCACCGTTGCCTCTGTGTTTCACTTAACCATTCTTCACCATTGTAGGCGCGGTTGGGACGAGGTGGGCGAATCTGGGGGCGCGTCGGGAGATTGGGGGCGCGGAAAACGCAATGCCATCCATGGAGTGATCCGTAGGGGCGTGCATCCCACGCCCACTAATCACGATCGTCCAACAGTTCGAGATTGTCCAGGCGGATTTCCAATTGTGTATCGCTAGGCTGATCTAAGTCGTCGGGTGGATTCAGCGTGCTCTCTAGGGCGAAGCGTTTGGCGAGCCGATCGTATACCCCCGCCCCAATGAACCGAGGATACTTGTAGCCGCGACTGTAGACCCACACCAGCTCCCCCTTTTCGAGAATCTGCACTTCATCAAACCAGCCACATTTCGCTTGGAGGGGTTTGGCCGCTTCCAGGGCATCGACCCAGCGATCGTAATCCTGTTGAAAGCGTTTGGCACGAACGGTGAACATGATGTTTAGAGGGGGCGATAAGGAATCGGAGCGATCCGGAAGATTTCTGCATAATTTTACCGAATCTCGCAGCGACCGATCCGGGCGACCCCTGAGACAGGGTAAGATAGCGAAGTTGTCCGAATTGTAAAGAAATTTGAACGTGCAAACTCAAACCGTTTCTTCCGGCGATCCGCACAATGCGGGTTCGTCTATTCGCACGCGTCAGGATCTGCCCTTTACCCTCGCTGATGTGCGGGCGGCAATCCCTGACTATTGCTTCAAACCGAATACTGCTCGTTCTCTGGCCTATGCGGCATGGGATATCGGGGTGGTGACGGGGCTATTTTTCTTAGCTGCAACGATCGATCAGTGGTGGTTCTATCCGATTTACTGGTTTGCGCAGAGCACGATGTTCTGGGCGTTGTTTGTGGTGGGTCATGACTGCGGTCATGGGTCTTTTTCCAAGCATAAGTGGCTGAATAATCTCGTGGGTCACATCACCCACAGTTTCATTTTGGTGCCGTTCCACGGTTGGCGGATCAGCCACCGGACGCACCATGCGAACACGGGCAATATCGAAACCGATGAGAGCTGGTATCCGATCGTCGAGAGCCGCTACCGTCAGATGAATGGGATCGAAAAGGGGGTGCGGTACTACGCGAACCTCTTGGCCTATCCGATTTATCTGTTCCGCCGATCGCCGGGTAAGCAAGGGTCGCACTTTGATCCGAAGAGTCCTCTGTTCAAACCGTCGGAGCGCAATGATATCGTCACCAGTACAACTTGCTGGATTGCGATGATTGCGATGCTTGTGGTGGCGAGTTTGACCTTTGGGTTAATGCCTGTTGTGAAGCTCTATTTGGTGCCTTATATCGGGTTTGTGATTTGGTTGGATTTGGTGACGTTCCTGCACCATACGGAAGACGATATTCCTTGGTACCGGGGTGATGATTGGTATTTCCTGAAGGGTGCGCTTTCGACCATCGATCGCGACTATGGCTTCATCAACTGGATTCACCATGACATTGGCACCCACGTTGCCCACCATATTTTCTCAAACATGCCGCATTACTATCTCAAGGATGCGACAGAAGCGGTGAAACCGTTGTTGGGTAAGCATTATCGGAAGTCGAATGTGCCGATTTGGAAGGCCTTTGCTAAGTCCTATAAGGCTTGTCACTTTATTGCGGATGAAGGGTCGGGAATTTATTACCAGCCTGCGGAAGCGTTGAAGAATTAGGGGTTTTCGCAATTCATTTTTAGACTTTGCGGGCATCCGATCGGGTGCCCTTTTTTGTACGATCGCAGGGTCGAATTCTGGGAATGAACTTATGCTGCCTGACCAACCTTTACCGAAAATTCTGTTTCATTTGGCATTTCCGATCGGGAATGTGCCGGAAGCGAAGGCATTTTATATCGACGGATTGGGTTGCACAGCGGGGCGCGAAAGTGCCCAGGCGATTATTTTGAATTTGGCGGGAACGCAGTTGGTGGGCCATGTCACCCAGGAATTGCGCAAACCCCAAAGGGGCATTTATCCCCGGCATTTTGGTTTAGTGTTTGGCGATCGCGCGGATTATCAGGCATTGCACGATCGGGCTGTGGAACAGGATTTGACCTTTTATCAAGCCGATCGGGTGCGCTTTCCAGATACGCCGCTTGAACATCACACCTTTTTCCTTGAAGATCCGTTCGACAATCTGCTGGAATTTAAGCATTACAGCAATCCTGATGCAGTTTTCGGGGCGCGCGATCAGACTCAGATCGGCGACACTCGATCAGCTTAACTCGTGAACAAATTATCCCAACGATCGCGCAGTTGGAGATACCAGCGCCATTGGTAATGCTCGGCGAGCAGTCCGCCGCTAATGGTGCCGTGAATCAGGGTCACAAGGCCCAACCATGTTTGCGGGAACCAAGCGCCCTGACTGCCATCGAGCGGTGGAAAGACCTGCGACGGCAGCCAAACCAGTAACGGTGGCAGGAGGCCGATCACCCCCGCCCCAACCCATACCAATACCGTGAGGTCTTGTTCATTCACGGGGCCGTTCGCGGCGCTGGCTGATCGCCAGCGTTGCCCATTCCACCGCCAATTGCGAGGTGGAAAGATGTCTTCCGTGCGCAGGATTTGCTCGGTGAGATTAGCGCTAAAGATGTGGCGGCAAGCATCGCAGCCGTAGGCATCCAGCAATGTCATTGGTGCGATCGTTCCCCGCCCGCACACCGGACAGGGATAGGATTGTTCGTAGTTGAGCGATCGATCGATGCGGTGATTCACAGCGTTAGCGCGCGCCCACGGATTTGGTGACAGTGACACCATTTTGTTCTAGCACGACCGTTGGTTCCCCGGTGCGAGAAACCTGGATTGATTTAACGCGGACATCCCCGATCGTATCGCCGGCTTCGACGTAGCGGGCCGAGGAATTTGGGGCTTGGGCGATGACCATGGTGCCGCCACTGGTTTGCATCACCCCCGTAATGGCGATCGCTTCGGCTTGTGGTGCGCTCCGGGATAGCGGAGCGGCGATAGATTGAGGCATTGCGACATTCGGCACGGCGATCACCGGAGGGCGAACGCTGGGAGCCGGGGGACGCGGTTGGGCGATCGGCACAACCACAGGTGCGGCGGGTATGGCGGCGATCGTCCGAGGCTGCGGGAATGCCGGAATGTTCAGATTCCGCTGAAGCGGCTGCGGACGTTGGGCATTAGCGTTGGGGCGGGCGATCGACTGGGCGCGAGTCCGTTGGGCCGTGGCATTCCCGGGTTTTGTGGGGGACTTTGCCGCCGCGTCAGGCTTGGCAGCGATTCTCGTCGGGATAATGGCGAAGCGCATCGATTCCGTCGATGCGAATGGATCGCCTTGCTTCGGCTGGGACTGGGCTTTGGCGCCGACGGCTTTGGGGTCACTGGCGGGGGTCAGGCCCGCGATCGGTAAGGTCGGCATCTGAGCACTGGCGATCGGCGGAATCCCTGGCACTGGGAGATTGTTGCTGTTCGTGGTGCCCGCCGCGATGCTAGCGTTTGTGGCATTGGGGACGGGATTGCTGGCGGTGCTAGGGCTGGTTTTTGCCTGGGGACCACAGCCGCTAATCAAGGCGATCGCGCCGAGGGCGATGGTGCTAGCGGTCAGCCACGATCGGTTGTTTGAAGAAATCATTGAGCTATGCATTATCAAAAGCCTCATCAGCGACACAAATCACATCACAGCGAACATCACGCAGTTCCTACGATAACGCCTCGGATCCAGAATGGCGCAGTCGGTTGGCGAAATGATCCGGAGCAGCCAATTCGGAGGGCTAAATCACGGCTAAGGCTGAATCATCACTAAAGCTGAATCATCACTAAAGCTAAATCACGACTAAATTTGTATATTCCGTCATCAGTTCATCGCGGCTCAAGCTATCCGTAGCGGCCTGGGGCGACCAAATCAATTCAAAGGTAAGCAGTTCCGCTGTAGTGAGCCGTGCGAACTGGTTGAGCGCGGCTTCAACCTCAGCGGCGGTGCGAATCTGGGTGAACAGCGGCCGATCGTCGGTGCTGCCTAAACGCAGGGTGACGACGACATAAGCTGCTGGATCCGCATTTTCTTCTAGGGCGATCGGTTGTTGTCTCAGGCCCAGACTGTCTCGTGTCAGTGTTTCGGTGCTGAGCTGGTCGCGGTCTTCCATCGAGCCTTGGGTAAAGTGGCTTTCGGCTTGCTGGCGATCGGTGAAGGTTTGCGAACTGCCCTGGGCGTGGCTCCAATATTCCGTCAGGCGGAGCAGATCCAGGACTACGGCTTGGAGCTGTTCTTTAAGCTGCTCGGGCGTGGTGATGTCCATCCCTTCGACGATCGCGCTGAGCTGCTGCTGAATCGGTGAATTAGCCAGCAGGGCCAACTGCAACTCACTGACGGTCACGATGTCGTTGTTGCGTTCCTCGGCACTGCCCGCCGCCGCTGGCCCGACGGTTTTCTGATTCACTTTGTATAGCAGCAAGCCCCCGCCAATGACGATCGCGCCCCCCGGTAGCAAAATCCAAGCGGGATTGGGTCCTGCTGCTGGCGGTGCGACTGTCGCTGAGGGAAGAGTAGGGGCAGTGGGATTTTCGATCGAAGCATTGGGATTAATCGCACTGGGATCCGTCACATTGGGTTGCGGTGTTGCCAGGGTCGGACTGCCGGAATTGGGACGGACATCGGGGAGATTGGGCTGGCGATCGAAATCCGATGGATTGGACGAATTCGGACCGTAGTCGCCGGGGTAGCTGGGATAGCCGGAACTGGGATAGCGCGGATAACTGGGAACCGGAATCATCACGGGGCCACCACGATCCCAACTGGGTTGATTCCAATCGGGTTGATTCCAGTCGTTCGATCGTTGCCGATCGGGGTAAGGTCGCGAACTCGGCTGCGATCGCTGAGGATAATTTGTGGCTGGCGAACTCGATCGCGGCTGGCTTGAACTGGGTGGGTTGCTGCTCGGACGACTGGTGCTCGGACGACTGGTGCTCGGACGACTAAAAGACCCACCGCTACTGCGTCCGCCGCTACTTTTGGCTTGGGTGGTCGGGGCCGTGAATAGGCTCTGCCCAACGATCAGGCTGGTGCAGAGGAGAACCAAACGCGGAAAATTGGACAACATTTATGACGATTCCTGTTGCTCGACGGTGACAGCGGCAATATCAATCACGCCTTCTTCGGCGACGCGTTGAAAGTTGCGGTTGCGGATTTGGAGTTCGCTGGCGCAGTTGGAGCACGCGATCGTCTGGCCGTTGAACCCGCTCAATGCTTGCTGACAAACGGGGCAGTTCCCCTGCACAAGATTCTGGCGCATCCACCATTGCAACCCGAACCAACCGATCGTCGGCACCGCGATCGTGAGTCCCAACAAGAAGATAAAGCTCCGCAGCAAAAAGCCACCCCCCACACTCAACACCCAAAAAATCAGCACCAGCCAAATCACCCGCCGCAATCCCGGGGAAAGATTCAGGGAAAGGAATGAAGAATTGAAGGCCGCGTCATTGCGGTCACGCTGAAAATCGTTGGGATTCATCGAGGCCCTCCGGTGGTCATGTCTTAGTTCCTATTGTGGCGCATGACTCCGCTACTGGACGAAGAAGAGAACCCATACATACCAAGGCAGATTGCCGAATACCGATTGCTGCGTACCGAATTGTGATGGATTGCGTTTTATGCAGAGTGAAAAAATGCTTGACTTTGCCTGAAAACATGGTATGTATAGTGTCAATGGAAACGTCGCATACTATATGTAGCGTATGTAGCCATTCGTTTTCCGGCGTGCAATCTACTCAATTGTGTTGGTTGTATTGTGTCTGCCTTGTTCGTGTTTCGGCTAATTTCGAGTCCTCTGAGAGGTGTAGACTGCACGACCTGCCCTAGGGCAGAAACCGTTCTCTTAACTCGAACGCTTTTCCTTAATCATATCGTTGCGCCCGCAATGATGTCGTTAATTCTACTTAATTTTGAACGCGGTTAGTCAAGATAGCATCCTTGTTCCCTTGGCTGGCGACCGGATAAACACGGAAATTCAAGGGAAAACCAACGGAAAACTCCCATAGAAAAGAAAAATTAATCGATCGAGGCAAATTACGTGAGTAATCTGATTAATTTTCTACGTATGCGATGTGTAATTTGTTGCCAGCGTGCGTTAGATTTGGAGTCAAATTTTGCCTGAAGTACTGAAAAATCGTGGTGTGAAGTACCAATGAAAACCAAAACCCCCAAGGTAGAAAAGTCGGCTAAGTTGTCACAAGCAACTCAGTCGCAGCCGTCCGTTAAATCGCAGCCGGAGTTGGAAGAAGAGTTTGATGCCTCCATGGCGGCGGATGACATGGAGCCGTTGAGTGATGAAGATTTAAGCCCGGAAGCATTGGCGAAGGTGATTCCCAAGGGGTCGAGCGATTATCTCGGGCTGTCTGACGACTCGGTTGGGATGTTCCTGCGGGAGATGGCACGCTATCCGCTTTTGACCCAGGCCGAGGAGATTGAGTTAGCCCGCGAAATTGCGAAGGGCGGGGCGGATGGTGAGCGGGCGAAGCGAAAGTTAGTGCGTGCGAACCTCCGATTGGTTGTGTCGATCGCGAAAAAGTATCTGAACCGAGGGGTGCCGTTCCTGGATCTAATTCAGGAAGGCTCGATGGGGCTAATGCGGGCAGCCGAAAAGTTTGATTATGAGCGGGGTTACAAGTTTTCGACCTATGCCTATTGGTGGATTCGGCAGGGCATTACGCGGGCGATCGCATCCCAGTCGCGAACGGTACGTCTGCCTGTGCATATGGTGGAAAAGCTGAACCAAGTGCGCAAGATTCGTCAGTCCTTGTCCCAGGAGCTCGGTCGTAAGCCGACTAAGCAGGAGCTAGCGGCGGCGCTGGATATGGAAGAGGATAAGCTCGATCAAGTCCTCGATGTGAGCCAGCGGACGCTGTCGCTCCATGCTTGGGTGGGTAAGGATGAAGACACGGAGCTGATGCAGCTGATTGAGGATGCGGATCACATCGGGCCGACGGACAGTTTGGATCGTCGCCTGCTGGTCGATCGGTTGAACTCTGTGCTCGATCACCTGAGCGATCGGGAACGAGAAATCATCCGTTTGCGCTACGGGTTAACCGATGGCCAACACTATACGCTGACAGAAATCGGCAAAATTTACGACTTGTCTCGTGAGCGCGTCCGTCAGATTCAAGCCAAAGCGATGCGAAAGCTCCGTCATCCCCGTCGTCAAGCGCTCTTGAAGGACTGGGTTTAGGAACAGGCTGAGTCCGATTGAGCGGCCTGTATCGATTGCTCAATCTGGTTCCAATGACGATTTTCAGTACGAATCATCCACGCGATCGCGGAAATTTTCCACGATCGCGTTTTTTGTGATGAATGACACGCTGGCTAAGAATCAATTAAGAGCGGGCTAAAATTGGTGAAACGACTGCCTTATAAGGGTTTTCCGGTGCCGGATCGGTGAAATCGGATCCAAAGATGATATTTTTTGCACGTAGATTTACGTATTTCTGCCCTAGTGTCCGATCGAGTTAATCCTTACGGTAGAAGACGATTGATATTTTGATTGCATAAACTGGGTGCTATCGTCCAGCAGCGCTACCACTGCAATGATTTTTTTAGAGCAATCCGTGCTACGAGTTTTAGTCGCTGATGACCACGAATTGACCCGCTTTTCCTTGAAAGCGGCGTTGCGCAACCAGCCGGGAATCGAGCTGGTTGGGCTTGCTGTGAATGGCTTTGAGGCCGTTCAGATGGTTCAACAGCATCGCCCGGATGTGGTGATTCTGGATTTGCAGATGCCAGTGATGGATGGCATGAGCGCTGCCAGTGAGATTAAGCGTCATGTGCCGCAGGTGCAAATTCTGGCTTATTCTTCGTTGGAGGATCCCAAAGTGGAGCCGCTACTGCGGGAAGCAACCATTACGGAAATTTGTCACAAGGATACGCCAACGGCAGATTTGATCGCGAAGGTACGTCAAATGGGTCTGCCGTTGGTGGAATATCCGGTGTTTTAGGTACCTCTCGAACTCATCTCAAGCGGTTCAATTACATCGAAACGGGCCCGATCGTTAGTTTGTAAGCCGCTGGGGTGGCGCTGCGACTCCCAACGAAAATATCGTAGGTGCCGCTGTTCCAGCGGCCAGGAATGGCAACTTTACCTTTGGAAACGGGGTCAGCTTGCACACAATAGCGTTGGTTGTTGCTACCGACGATCAACAGGGTTGCGTCGTTCGCACCTTCCAAGGCAAAGTTCAAGTTGGTGGCCCGATCGAGTTTGATTTGGTGGTTGGCTGCCTTGGCGATCGCTCCGGCACAGGCTTTATCCTGTACTGGGCCGCTGGAAGTGCCTTCCAAGGTCGTGGTTTGGTTCCCATTAATGGCCATCTGGGCGGTGGCTGTCCCCGCTACGGCCAAGCTGAGTCCGAGCATTAGAGCGGCGATAGTCTTCATGATGTGTGCCCTCGCGGCATAGCGATGCGTTCAAAGTGTGCGCATTGGCGCTTCCTTTTAGTATGTCGTACAGACTACAGAAATTGTGCCCGAGTGGTCTGTTCCCTAACTGGTCGCGTACTCTTCCAACCGCCGGGTGATCTGGGCGAAGCCGTCGGAGCCGATTTGGCGGATGATTTCGGCCAGTTCTTGGCTGAGTAATTGGTCAAAGCGATCGCCCAGGCGTTGCTTCAGTTGCGTCAAGAGTGCGGCGGGTTGTCGCCAGTCACGCCAGTTGATTTGGTCAAAGTAATACAGCCCGAGGCAAGCGGCGTAGATTGCGTCGCCGGGGTGGGCAACCTGCTGGCAAGCCTGGGCCATGCTGGTGAAATGGCGGGCCTGGAGATAGAGATCGCCGCAGGTGTTGCTCGCTTGGAAACCCGTTTGGAGCCATTTTAGGCCCTCGGCGGGATGCCCGATCTGGATACAGAGGTTGGCGAGGGCGTTAGCGCAAATGCCTTCGCAGCGCTGGTCGCCGATGTCCTGGGCTTTGTCGATGCCGCTCATCAGATATTCCATGGCGGTTTCGTAGCCTTTGATCGGGGCTTCCATCAGTTGAGCTTGGTGGGCCGAGGCGGCACCCAGATGGGTCAGCGCATTGGCTTCACCCTGGACATCGCCCACTTGTCGCGCCAAGATTAATGCCCGTTGGGCTTGTTCGATCGCGATCGAACATTGGCTCTGCATGGTGGCGATGCGGCTGAGGTGATTGAGATTGGCGACCATGCAGACCGTATCGTCTTGGGACTGGGCGAGATCTAGGGCCTGCTGATGGAGTTTTTCGGCTTCTTGGCATTTACCCGAAAGGATCACGAGACTGCCGACGAGCGTGAGGATGCGGGCTTTTTCGGTCTGGGCTTCGGGGTGATTTAGGGTGGGACTGAGGTAGCGGAGGGCGTTGCATAGGGTTTTGTTTTCGGGGGTGTGCTGGGCGTTGCCGTAGAGCGGGAACTGGGGGTGCTGGGTGAAGGTTTGCAACATTTGCCGACCGATCGTCACTGCGCTCTGGCTTAGGGGGGCGCGGGTTTGGCTGTTGAGGCTGGCACAGCGCCCCAAGCCCTGTCCCAGTTGCACCCAAGTGCTGGCAAAGCCGAGGTAGAGGGCGCTGATCAGTTGCTGGGCGGCGGGTTCGTTGTAGGGCTGTTGGTGGGCCCAGCGCAGTAGGCCCTGCTGGGCGCGTTGCAGCACGAGGATGAGTTCGAGCCAGTTGCTGAGGTTGATTTGGTCGCTGGTGCTGATCCAGGCTTCGACGGATTCTTGGCGATGCAGGATATCAAATAGCTGTTGGGTGAGCGGCCCGATCGCTTGGATTGACCATAAAGCCCAAGGACTTTTCGCTTGATGGGCGGCTTGACCGGGCGATCGGGGCTGATAGAGCCAGCTAACGAGGTAACGGTCGATGTTTTTCCACGATTGAATGCCCTGCTCGATGCCCTTGGCATATTGCCGGAAGCGATCGCGGTTGTCCGGCTGACAGGGGGCGCTGGCGAGGTTACGGGCTAGCTGTTCCAGATGCGGTAGTGGCAAGGCGTTGCTGGCCTTGGGACTCAGGCTGCTGGTGAGGAGCGCCATCTGCTCCGCTGCATCGGCATTGCTGAGCTGGAAGAGGGTGTGGGCGACAATATCTTGGCTGTTGATTTCGCGCTGGTAGCGCTGCCATTCGCGCTGGATCGTTTGCAGCGTTTGCAACTGTCGCTGGGCCTGCGCTTGGGCGCGACCATCGCGGCCTGACTCCTGAAGTTGGGTTTCGATTTGGCGGAGGCGCTGGTCGAGGCATTGGTTGAACAGTGCTTCGGTGGTCGGTTCCAGCTCATCGGCGATGCGGCTGTAGATGTGATCGCCCGATCGCAGCGTGCCGCGCAGTCCCGTTTGCACGAGGTTGTCAATCAAATGGTCGTAGCGGCTTTGGAGATGGGACATACATCAGGCAACAGGTGGGAACGCGGACCAAGGGCAACGCTTAATCTGGCAACGCTTAATCTGGTGATGCTTAATCTAAAGGTGTTAAGCAATTCCACTGAGTGTAACTTGTCAATTGGCCCCGAGACTTCCGCCGAATGACAGGTTTTCTCAGCGTAATGGCGGAGGGCTTCGGCGTGGCTCAGCCCTCCAAGGTGGTCGATGGTGGAGCCGGGCTTCGGCGTGGCTCAGCCATCAGTTCTGGGAATCTTGTTTCGAAAATCTTGTTTCGAGAAGTCACGATCACCCAGTGGGTTGAGCGTCAGCCGAAACCCACGGCGCTCAGTGCGAGACAACACCGATCGCCCAGTGCGTTGAGCAACCGCCGAAACCCACGGTTTAATTACGATTGTCGTTGCTGTAGCGGATGCGGCTCCCGGCCCATTGGAGCTTTTCGCGCAAGGTTTGGTAGTAGGAATAGTCTTCGCGCAGGATGATGAACTGGGCATCGCAGTCGGCGGTGCGGATGTCCACCCGCTGTCCGGGCCAAATTGGTGTGGCGAGCACGCCGTCCATCCAGAGTTTGGTATTGACATCGCGATCCATCAATGGCCAAACGCTGACCACACATCCCGGCGGGAGCACGATCGGGCGACTGGACAAACTCAAGGGACAGATCGGCGTGACAATGATCGCTTCCATACCGGGATGAACGATCGGCCCATTGGCCGCGACGGTGTAGCAAGTTGATCCGGTGGGCGTTGCAATCAGCAAACCATCGCCCTGATATTGGTCCACCACTGCGCCGTCGATTTCCATTTCCAGGATTGAAGTCAACATGCGATCGGCGGCAGCGGGCTTGACGCACATTTCATTCAATGCCAGGTAGCGATCGCTGGCGGGTTCCAGATTCGTGCGGTGGCCTTCGTAGAGCGTCGCCTGGAGCATCATCCGGCGCTGCACCGCGTAGCGATCGGTGCTGAGTCGTTCCCAGAGGACTTCGCCGTTCAAGGCCTCGGGGGATTCGGCTAAAAATCCTAAATGCCCGCCAATGTTCAAGGCCAGAATCGGTACGCCAGCGGGGGCTAAATGTCTTGCGGCGGCCAGGGCGGTGCCATCGCCGCCCACGATGATGGCTAGATCGATCGGGTCATCGGCAATCAGGAATACCGGGTAGGGATTATCATGCGGGCCAGCAGCTCCCATCAGCACAGTCACACCATGCTGTTCCAAGACCTGGGCACATTGGCCTGCCCAGCGCTGACTCACCGCTTCGTTGGCCTTGTAGGCAATGATGACTTGCTTCAGCTGCATGGGTTCAGACTGACTGGACGGGAGCTACCACTTCAGCAGATTAAACTGTTCCATGTCGATCGTATCGCGGTTGCGGTAGATCGACAGGACGATCGCCAGACCCACGGCAGCTTCAGCGGCGGCGATCGCGATCACAAATGTCGTGAACACCTGACCTTTAATCCCTTGAGGGTCGAGGTAGTTAGCGAAAGCGACCAGGTTCAAGTTGACGGCGTTTAGCATTAGCTCGATCGACATGAGCACGCGCACGGCGTTGCGGCTAGTGACCAAGCCATAGATGCCAATGCAGAAGAGCGCGGCGGCGATCAAGAGAAAGTATTGCAGTTGCAGCATGGGAAAAGTTGCTTGGGGAATCAAAGACAGTTAGGAATTCGTAGAATTGTTGCTCGAACCCACCAATTCACGGGGGCGCTCCGGCAGCATCAGCGCTTCATCTTCACCCTTCGGCGAACGAATTTCCGGGATGAATTCGCGGCGGGCCAGAACGATCGCGCCAATCAAGGCGACTAGCAGCAGTACCGATGCGATTTCAAACGGCAGCAAGAAATCCGTGAAGAAGTGAATCCCGATTTTAACGATCGCCCCATCTCCGGCGGGCGTTTCGCTAGAAATCGCCCAGGGTGTGCGCAGCACCATCGTACTGAGCAAGGCCATAATCCCGCCGCAGACAACCGCAGAAGCGAGTTTTCGCACAGCGGCACCTTTGATCGCCACGAAATCTTCACGCTTGTTCACGAGCATAATCGCAAACAAAATCAGGACATTGACTGCGCCGACGTAGACCAAAACCTGCGCGGTGGCGACGAAATCGGCATTGAGCAGGATATACAGCCCCGCCATGCTGACAAACACCCCGGCTAATAAGAAGGCCGAATAGACGATGTTATCGAGTAAAACTACCGCCAATGCGCCCCCGAGCATCATCACTGTCAAGATGCCAAACGCAACGACCTGAACGCCTTCTGCTAAATTCACTAATCCACTCCTACTTCACTGCTTAAGTCGATCGGGCGCTGATTGCCGCGCCGCTGATTGCTGCGCCGCTGACTTCCTCTATTCTTCTGTCTTCGCTGCCTTGGCGCTGGCATCCACGATTTCCTGGGGCAATTTCCCCGCGCGCCGCGATCCAGCGGGCAACTCATGCGGATCCATCACACCCTTCGGTAGATAGGCCAACTGCTTCATCGGCGTGACCATTGGGTCGTTCGTGACCTTGTAGGGCAAGCGACCGAGGGCTACATTATCGTAGTTCAACTCATGCCGCTCATAGACTGCCAGCTCATATTCTTCGGTCATCGAAAGGCAGTTGGTGGGGCAATACTCGACACAGTTGCCGCAGAAAATGCAAACGCCAAAGTCGATGCTGTAGTTGCGGAGGACTTTTTTCTTCGTGGCTTTATCGAAGGTCCAATCCACCACAGGGAGGTTGATCGGACAAACGCGCACGCATACCTCGCAGGCAATGCACTTATCGAATTCGTAATGAATTCGCCCCCGAAAACGCTCTGAGGGAATCAGTTTTTCGTAGGGATATTGGACGGTGACTGGACGGCGACGCATGTGGTCAAAGGTGACTGAAAGACCCTGCCCAATGTACTTGGCGGCCTGAACTGCCTCTTTACCGTAGTCGGTGACTTGCTTCAAAAAGTTCATCATCGCATTTGACCTTCAAGGGTTAGTTTGCCAAAACAGTTAGCCACCAAAGGCGACAGGGATGGCCAGCTTCAGGCCAGCAGTGAACAGTAGGTTCACCAAGGATACGGGGAGGAGGAACTTCCAGCCAAGATTCAGCAGTTGATCGATCCGCACGCGCGGCACGGTCCACCGAATCAAAACGGCGAAGAACAACAAGAGATAGGCTTTGAACAGCATCATGACAATGCCGAGAGCGGCAGTAATCACTTGCAGCCAGGGGGTGGTGTCGGCGACACCGAGTAGGCCACCCAGGGCATCCGCCGGAATCGGGGCCTCCCAGCCGCCCAGATAGAGGACGGAAAACAGCAGCGCTGACAGCACCAAGTTGACGTAGTTACTCAGATAGAACAGCGCGAACTTCATACCGGAATATTCGGTCTGATAACCTGCAACTAATTCTTCCTCGGCTTCTGGCAAGTCAAATGGGGTGCGTTCACATTCCGCCAAGGCCGCGATCCAAAAAATGATGAAGCCGACGGGTTGTCGCCAGATGTTCCAACCGAGGATGCCGTAGCCTGCTTGCTGATTGACGATATCGATCGTGCTGAGCGAGTTCGACATCATCACGACGGCCATCACGGCCAGAGCCAGGGGCAGCTCATAGGCTAGGGATTGGGCGGCGGCGCGCAGTCCACCCAGTAAGGAATACTTGTTATTCGACGAGTAACCCGCCATTAACAGGCCGATCGGCACTACGCTCGATAGGGCAATCCAGAGGAAAATCCCCATATTGATATTGGTGATCACCAAGTTTTGACCAAATGGGATGATCAGGTAGGACAAGAATACCGGAATGATCACGATGATTGGTCCGAGCGTGAAGAGCCAAGGGTCAGACTTGGCCGGAATCACGTCTTCTTTGAACACCAGTTTGATCCCGTCGGCCATGGCAATCAACACGCCAAACGGCCCCATGTATTCTGGACCGATCCGTTGCTGGGCGGCTGCGGAAATTTTCCGCTCGAGCCACACAGCGATTAGACAGCCTACCGTCGCGGCTACCAACATAATCACCATCGGCAAGGGCAACCAAAAGGCTTTGGCCGCGCCCGGGGGCAACCCGAGATCTTGCAGCGATTGGATGAAGCTGCCTTGTAGATCAATTCCGGCATTCATAAAAGATTCTCAACCGATCGATATAGCGGGCAAGGGACTACGGTGCGGCTGACACAGGTGGCATTGCCAAACCGGTCACCCTGCGACTGCACTTTGCAGTTGGTCGCCCTTAGTTAGTATAGCGGCGTTCTGGAAACCGCAAAAGCCGGAAAATTCAATGGATCTGCATCTTACGTGATCTATGGGTCATGCCGCTGGGCAAAACAGGGTAAGCCATCCGGGGCGATCGCGGGTGCCGCCCCTGACGGCTTACCCCGAAGCACCCCCAGACCGAACAGACCCCACCCCCCTATCGTCAATTCCTGATCCGTCAGCGAATATATACTTCGGCCAAATAATTATGATCCAAATTCTTTGCTGACCCCTTTAAACGAAATAAACCCCCAGAGGGTTTCTGAGGGCTGGAGTTCCTGAAAATCGTCACAATACTATGGTGCCAAGAAATTCTCCGTAGGGGAAGGGGTGTCCGACCCATGGGGGTGGATGACCCCTCACCGTTGATTTGCGGCTGATTGTTGTCAGTTTAGGTGCTGTCCGATACCGGAATGGCATCGGACAGTTCCTTGTCTAATGCCGATCGGCGAGCGGCTTGTACTTCGCTTGGTGCAGCCCGGTATAAATCTGTGTTGGCCGGAAAATCCGATTCTCTGCCAGTTGCTCTTTCCAGTGGGCGAGCCACCCCGCCGTGCGGGAAATTGCAAAGACGGGCGTAAACAGATCCGTAGGGATGCCCAACTTCCGATACACGAGGCCAGAGTAGAAGTCGACATTCGGATAGATGCCTTTACCCGCTAATTTTTCGGCGACAACATTTTCCAGTTCAACGGCAATGTCGTAGTAGCTGTCTTGGCCAAACTTCTCAAACATTTCCTGGGCGAGTTTTTGCAGAATTGTCGCTCGGGGATCTTTGACCTTGTAGACGCGGTGACCGAAGCCCATAATTTTTTGCTTATGGGCGATGCAATGTTCGATGTAAGGGCGCACATTCTCCACCGAGCCAATTTCTTCTAGCATCAGCAGCACTTCTTCCGCCGCGCCCCCATGCAATGGGCCAGCCAAAGTGCCGACGGCGGAAGCGATTACGGCATAGGGGTCGGTGAGGGTCGAAGCGGTGACCATGGCCGCGAACGTCGAAGCATTAATCGTGTGCTCGGCGTGCAGGGTGAGACAGACATCCAGAATGTGGGCAGCGAAGGGGTCAGGCTCCTTCTCGTTCAGCATGTAGAGGAAATTTGCGGCATAGCCCAAGTCATCGCGGGGGGGCACCGGGTCATTGCCTTTGCGAATCAACTGGAACGCCGCCACCATTGTTGGCACTTTGGCGAGCAGGCGAACCACCGCCGCCTCGATGTACGCTGGGTCATCGAGGGCCCGCTTGGAGTAGAACAGTCCCAGTGCCGCCGCGCAAGCCTGGAGTGCATCCATGGGGTGGCCACTTTCCGGGAAGCACTTCATCATGTCGCGAATGCGGTACTTCAGCCGTCGATGGGAGCAGATTTCGGCTTCGAACGCGCTTAATTCCGCCGCATCCGGCAGCTTGTCCCAAATTAAGAGGTAAGCGGTTTCCAAAAAATTGCTGTGGGTGGCTAAATCCTCGATCGCGATGCCCCGATATTCCAGCACGCCCCGCTGGCCATCTACATAGCTGATGCTGGATTGGGTTGCAGGCACCCCTTCTAAACCTGCGCGGTACTCATAGGCCGTCATTGTGCTACCACTTCTTCTTAAAACACGCCCGTTACCAAATTCTGTCACCGAATTAAAGTAACCGATTCCTTAAAAGTAGCAGATTTCGCGGTCGCCGATGGGAGCTTGAACCCGCCTGATCCACTGTGCGGTTGCGGCGTAGCGGTTGCCGCTCCGTGAATTCTGGTGGGATGGTGGGGCGGTGGCGACCTTGGGGCGGAAATTGTCCGTGGGAATACCACAATTTCGGGCGAAAATGCGCGTTCCTTCAAATACAAATTGATGAACAATTGCGGTTTTTTGTAAAAGGGAATATTATGGGACTTAACACGGTTTAACTTTCTCTTCAGTTAGAAGTTATCCGTCTCACTTTTGGTTCAAACAAGCGGTTTGCCTCGCGAGAACCTGAGCTTGAGCGTTGGTGTTTATCACGGCGCGATTCGCCCCTAGCGCGATGATTTCAGGTCGGTTCAGCAACTAGATTTTTAGTTTAGTAGCCAGATTTTCGGTTACTGGGTCGTGCAAACCAGCGGCGAAGTGGGGATATTTGTAGTACAAGGAGTTATATGCCTCAGAGACATTCACGTCGTTCGTCTCGATCACAGCGGTTTAGCGATAAGCCGCGTCCTGAAAATCAAGCATCAGAGCCGTCTGGTTCGGAGAAGCCCCGCCTGGACGGGAATCGTCCGGAGCGATCGCGTCCGGAGCGCAACTGGGTTGAAGGTCGGCCGCGATCGTCCCGCCCTGTTCAAACGCCGTTGTTGCGATTGATTGAGCAAGATGCACCGCTGCGCGGTCGCAGTCAGTTGGTTTTGATGTATGGGCCATTCCAAACGGAGATGTCAGCCAATGCCGGTGAAGGTGTGGCGACTTGGTTGAAGGCTTGTTTGAGTCAGCATGGGATTCCCAGTTTGGTGCGATTTGACGATCGACGCGCTGCTCAAGTATTCCGTCGTGACCAATTCCAACCTTGGGTAGCGCATTTAATGGAAGCCTAGCGGATGGCTTGAACCAGCGATAATTGAGAGGGGATGGTGCCGTTGTGTACCGTCCCTTTATTGTTTGGAGATTTTAACCATGGCGTACGACATTGTGCTGCGGCAAGGGCGCGTGTTACGGGCTCCCGATCAGTCGGTGGTGGCGGATGTGGCGATCGCCCAAGGGAAAATTGTGGCGCTCGCCGAGACGATCGCGGAATCCGCCGATTGGGACATTGATTGCGCTGGCAAACTGGTCAGCCCGCCGTTGGTGGAGTCGCATATTCATCTAGACTCGGTTCTAACCGCTGGAGAACCGCGTTGGAATCAGAGTGGGACGTTGTTTGAAGGAATTCAGATTTGGGGCGATCGCAAGCAATCGTTGACGGTGGCGGAGGTGCGATCGCGGGCGGAACAGATGCTGCGGCAGCAGGCCGCCCAGGGGGTGCTGTATGTGCGTACCCATGCGGATGTGAGCGAGTCCCCCGCTTGTGAAAACCAGCTGATTGCGTTGCAGGGTTTGCTGGAAGTGCGAGAGGCGGTGCGGGACTGGATGACGGTGCAGGTGGTGGCCTTTCCCCAGGATGGGATTTACGGCAGTCCGGGGAATGCGGCGTTGATGGAGGAAGCGTTACAGCGAGGCGCGGATGTCGTCGGGGGGATTCCGCATTATGAGATGACGCGGGAAGACGGGGTGCGATCGGTGGCGCAGATTTTCGATTGGGCGGAGCGCTTCGATCGCTTGATTGACCTGCATTGCGATGAGATTGATGATGATCAGTCGCGGTTTCTGGAAGTGGTGGCGGCGGAAGCGCGGCGGCGGGGACTGGGCGATCGGGTAACAGCAAGTCATACCACGGCCTTTGGGTCGTACAACAATGCCTATGCGTTGAAGTTAACGGGCTTTTTGGCCCGATCGGGAATTAACTTTGTGGCGAATCCGCTGATTAATATCACGCTGCAAGGCCGCACCGACAGCTATCCGAAGCGGCGGGGGATAACGCGGGTGAAGGAGCTATGGCAGGCGGGATTGAATGTCAGCCTTGGCCATGACTGTGTGCAAGATCCTTGGTATTCGCTGGGGACGGGGAATTTGCTCGATGTGGCGAATATGGCGGTGCATGTTTGCCAGATGACCGGGATGGCGGAGATTGAAGCCTGCTATGACATGGTGACTTGGAACGGCGCGAAGACGTTGAACCTGGGAGCGGATTATGGGATTGGCGTTGGGCAGGTGGCGAATTTGGTGGTGTGGGATGCGGGAAGTAAGTATGATGCGGTGCGTTGTCGGCCTGTGGCGCGGCAGGTGATCAGTCGCGGAAAGTTGATTGTGCAGACCATGCCTGCCCGGAGTGAGTGGTTTGGGTAGGGTGGGCATTGCCTGCCTTATGGTGTTTGCGCGATCGCTGCGCATGCATTTGATCGTCAGCCCTCTCCCAGTCAGCATTCGCTACAATTGAAGCAATATGATCCAGCCATACCCTATGACTTCAGCCGTTGCCGGGATTTTACAATCGATCGAAGCGTTATCGTTGCCTGAACAACAGGAACTCATCGTGGCATTGTGCGATCGGATGGTGATTGATGAGCCGCTCGAATGGGCGATCGGGGCTGACCCCGGTTTTGCTGATCGCGATCGCACGGGCAAACGCGAACTCCTCCGTCAAAAACTGCTTTCTGGACTGGAGCAGGTTCAACAGGGGCGAGTGGTTGATGGCGAAGTGGTATTTGATCGACTCCAGGCGAAATTGCGCCGGATGAGTGAGCAGCAGGCATTTTGCGGGTGATTAGCGGCTATCGTGATTTGCGCTCAGTCTTTGAGGTGGATTAGGCGAGCTGATAAACCTTGATTTGAGATGCTGGGACTGTCTGGGACAAGGCGAAAAAGCCCCAAAGTATTTCCGTCCCGTCTGAGGCATTTGCTGAGAAAATCTTATCTCACCAACCAGCCAAATATCTCACCAACAGTCAAAGCCAGTGACTGAGCAAATTCTGGCATAGGCAATGGGTCGGCGGGTTCGTCGAAGATGGCCATCGTGCCATTGGGATAGTAGACAAATACGGTGCGATCGTCTGGATCAATCAACCAACCCATCACCGCGCCATGTTTGAGGCAATGCACGATATTTTTGACGACTTTGGTTTGGCTTTGATCAGGGGAGAGGATCTCGATCGTCCAGTCGGGGGCGATCGGGAAGACATTGGCAATATCCCCGGATTCATCGCAGGCAATTCTGTCCCAGACCCATACGCTCACGTCAGGAACGACGGAACGCCCCCCAAACGTGCATCGCAACTCAGAAAAGGCGCGGGCGATCGTCGCTGGTTTTAATTTCCCATTAATGCTCGGCACTAATTCGCTTTGTACCGCACTGTGTTTTCCTTGAGGCATCGGCTTTTGAACAATTTCTCCATCAATAAACTCGCTGGCAGGCTTGGTCTCTGGCATCGCCAAAAACGCTTCTAGGGTTAGGGCTTGTTGGGTGACGGGTGGGTTGAGTGCTTGAACCATAGTTTTGGGGCGATCGGGTTAAATGAATTAATTCCAGGATAGAAGTTTGATCAATGGTTGTGGTGATGCGTTTTCGCGTATTGGTGAAACGGCATCCTCTGCGATCAGATTACCTATGGCTGGAAGCGAGAAAGAATTACCCAATGAATTAGGCGGCAGTTGCCAATTGCCAATCCACCGCGATCGGTAGCTCCAACGATTCGCCCTGCTGCATGCGCCGGGAAAACCACAAAATCTCTAAGTTTTCAACGGATTGACTGATGGGGTTCAGCCGGGCGATTACCCCAGCACTAATCTCCGTTGATGTTTGTTCAGCATAGACGGAACACTTGTTGATATAGAGGATGTCGCCGATGCGATCGTATTCAAATGCTAGGTTGCCGTCCATACTACATCCCCTTGAGTCACTCTATTTGACAGATACGCGGTTACAATCCAGTGCCGATCATCCAGTGTCGCTTCTCCCTGATGATCTGATACTACCGCAACGACCAGGAACCGCCCGCGTCGAATATCGGAAAACCAACGTGAAAATAGCCAAGTCTCCTCGAACCGCTGATCACAACGCACTTCGTCAGGATTCAATAGCGTTTGCTCAATCAGACTTAAGTAACTGTCTGGCAAATCTGGATGGCGGTCGAGAATATGCTGCTCGCGTTCATGGGTCAATTCGACCGTGGTTTGCAGGTAGGGGCAAGCGAAATATTCCACAAAGCTGCGTCAGAAAAGCTGCGTCAGATACCGATATTCCAATAATACGATCGTACCACTATTGCCGGAATCCGCCGATCGGTAGATTTTGGGAATGGGATTTATGGGTTGTCGCCGAGTTGGGTAGTTAGCGGTGATGCGTTTTCGCGTATTGGTGAAACGGCATCCTACGCGATCGCGGCATCGTCTTTTATGTCTTCTTTGGCGACGACTTTGCTGCTGGCTTTGATGGCTTTTTTCTTGAAGGAGAGCTTTTGGTCTTTGCAGTCGATCAGGATGGTGTCGCCGCTGATAAAGGCGTTTTCGAGTAACAAAGTGGCGATCGGGTTTTGGAGTTCGCGCTGGATGGCGCGTTTGAGGGGGCGGGCACCGTAGACTGGGTCGTAGCCGACATCGGCGATGTGCTGCTTGGCGGCGACGGTGATTTCGAAGCTGATTTTTTGATCGGCGAGCATCGCTTCGATCCGCTTGATTTGCAGAGCGACGATTTCGCCGAGTTCACTGCGGCCCAGGGCGTGGAAGATGATCGTATCGTCGATCCGGTTGAGAAATTCGGGGCGGAATTGTTTGCGGAGGACGTTCATCACCCGATCGAACATTTCGTTGTAGCGTGAGTCATCCCCGGCAACGTCGAGAATAAAATCGCTGCCGATATTGCTGGTCATGATCACGACGGTGTTGCGGAAGTCGATCGTCCGGCCTTGAGAGTCGGTGACGCGGCCATCGTCGAGGACTTGCAGCAGGATATTAAACACGTCGGGATGGGCTTTTTCGACTTCATCGAAGAGTACGACGGAATAGGGTTTGCGCCGCACGGCTTCGGTGAGCTGGCCGCCTTCTTCGTAGCCGACGTAGCCGGGAGGGGCCCCGACGAGGCGGGAGACAGAATGCTTTTCCATGTATTCCGACATGTCGAGCCGGATCAGGGCATCGTCGGCATCGAACAGGAAGGCGGCGAGGGCGCGGGCGAGTTCGGTTTTGCCGACTCCGGTTGGCCCCATGAACAGGAATGAACCAATCGGACGGCTGGGATCTTTCATGCCCGATCGGGCGCGGCGGATCGCGGCGGCGACGGCGGCGGCGGCATCGTCTTGGCCGATGACGCGGTTGTGCAGCAGTTTTTCGAGGTTGAGTAGCTTCTGCCGTTCCGATTCCAGGAGGCGATTCACGGGGATGCCTGTCCAGCGGGCGACGATTTCGGCAATGTCGCCGTCGGTGACCTGTTCGCGCAGCAGGCTTTTGCCTTCGGTTTGCATGGCGTTGAGCTTGGCTTCGGCGGCAGTGATTTCTTCGTGGATTGCTTCGAAGCGGCCATATTTAAGCTGGGCAGCGGTGTTCAGGTCATACTCGCGCTCGGCCCGATCGATTTGCAGGCGCATTTGCTCCTCTTCGCCTTTGAGGGTCTTGATTTCGGCGAGGATGGTCTTTTCTTCCTGCCACTGGTTGCTCAGAGTTTGCTGTTTGGTTTGGAGCTGGGCGATTTCGGCTTCGATTTTGCTGAGCCGCTCTTTGGCCGGGCCGTAAACGCCGACGGTGGTCATGCCGCTGGTATTGACGCTTTCGCGCTCCAGGGAGAGCTTCTCCATTTCCAGTTGCAGTAAGCGCCGTTCGATCGCTTCGAGTTCACCGGGTTTGGAGGTGATTTCCATTTTCAGGTTGGCGGCGGCTTCATCGACCAGATCGATCGCTTTGTCGGGCAGGAACCGATCGCTGATGTAGCGGAAAGACAAAGTGGCGGCGGCGACCAGGGCGGAGTCGTTGATTTTCACGCCATGGTGGTTTTCGTAGCGTTCTTTGAGGCCGCGCAAAATCGAGATCGAGTCTTCCACGGATGGCTCGGTGACGAGTACCTGCTGGAAGCGGCGTTCGAGGGCGGGATCTTTTTCGATATGTTTGCGGTATTCGTCCAGGGTGGTCGCGCCGATGCAGCGCAGTTCGCCACGCGCCAGGACGGGTTTGAGCAAGTTCCCCGCGTCGGTGGTGCCCTGGGAATTGCCTGCGCCGACGACGGTGTGCAGTTCGTCGATGAACAGCACCACTTCCCCGTCCGATTCCATGACTTCCTTGAGCACGCTCCGCAGCCGCTCTTCAAATTCGCCGCGATACTTCGCGCCAGCGATCAGCGAACCCATGTCGAGGGAAACCAGGGTTTTGTCTTTGAGGGATTCGGGGACATCGCCGTTGATCATCCGCTGGGCCAGCCCTTCAGCGATCGCGGTTTTGCCCACGCCGGGTTCGCCGATCAGGACGGGATTATTTTTGGTGCGGCGGGACAGAATGCGGATGACGCGGCGGATTTCTTCATCGCGGCCAATCACGGGGTCGATTTTTCCGGCTTTGGCTAATTCTGTCAGGTCGCGGCCATAGCGTTTGAGGGCGGGTTCGTTCAGGTCTTGAACGGTTTTGCTACCGGGGACGGGGGGCTTGGTGCTGGGTTTGGTGCGGGCTTCTTTGAGGGCGGTTTCGAGCTGTTCGCCGCTGACCCCGTAGCCGCGCCAGAGTTTTGCGCCGAGGCGGGTGTCGGTGGTGAAGGCGACGACGAGATGCTCGACGCCGATCGTTTTGTCCTGCCAGCTATTGCGGGTGACTTCGGCCCGATCAAGCAGTTTCTCGATGCTGTAGCCGACGTAGAGCTGCTCCACTGATCCGAGGGTGGGCTGGCGGCGGGCGAAGTCGTCGATTTGTTGAAAGAGCTGCTGGGAATCTACGCCAACTTTGCTCAACCCCGTTGAGGTGATGCCTTCAGCTTGCTCCAGCAAGGCAATCAGCAGATGCTCCACTTCCAAATTTTGGTGCTTGTAGCGCCGCACGACATCCTGGGACTGAACGATCGCTTCCCAGGCTTTGTCGGTGAACTTATTCGGATCGGTGGGTTGCATACAAAAATTCAGACAGAGAATGAACGAAAGCGACGAGGCTGCCCAATCACCAGGCTAGAACCCCTATTCTACGGCATTTTATCCGTTGATGCCCCCGCAATCCCGGATGCAATCGCTAAACTTAAAGTATATTAAGTCACCCTCTTGCTTCTGTGTGCGCTATGCCCCCGACGAATCCGCTGCCCCCGACGAATCAGCCGAATAATCCGTTTACCGTGGGTCGGCCCGTCACGCCCGATCGGTTCATGGGGCGCGCCAATGAAGTTGCCACCGCGTTGGATCAAATCATTAGTCGCGGTCATTTGGCCCTCTGGGGCGGGCCGGGCGTGGGCAAAACCTCGCTGCTCAATCTTCTTAGCCAACCCCATGAATGGCGCGTGCGGGGCTATGATCCAGTGGGGGCAGTATTTGTCCAATTCAGTTGCTTGGGGATTACGCCGTTTCGGGTGAGTGAATTTTGGCGGGAGATTTTGCAGCAGTTACATGATCAGGTGAATGCCCAGATTCAAACGACGATCGCGCCGATGCTCGCGGCCTCGAATCCGACGAAAGATAATCTGCGATCGGTGCTGCGTCAAATGGGTCGCCAGGGTCACTATCTGGTGCTGCTGATCGATGACTATGATGCGGCTTTGCAGCCGACCCAGGGCTATAGCGAAGCGGATAGTGCCAATCTGGTCAGTGACTGCCGCAATCTTTGCTCCCATGCGGCGGAGCGCACCTACTGTTCGATGGTGGTGACTTCGCTGCGGCGGTTGAATGATCTGGGGCCGAAGCTGCAACCGGGCAGTTCGCCTTGGTACAACCACTATCTGTTCCTGCCGCTGAAGCCGTTTAACGAAAACGACGTGATGGCGCTGATGGCGGGGCTGCCGATTACCCCGGCGCTGCGCGATGGAATTCGGGAAATGTGCAATGGGCATCCGGCGCTGCTGCAAAATGCGGGGCATTTGCTCTACCGCGAACTGCGATCGGGAAATGTGCCCAACCCCACGGCCTTTGCCCAGGACTTTCAGACGGCGACGCGGCATTTGTTTGAGGCGCAGTGGAATCTGGCGAATGAAGTCGAGCAGACCTTGATGCTGCTGATTGCCTTGATGCAACTCCAGGGCCGCTTCCAGAAAAAGGTCTATGACCTGGGCGATCTGCCCTTGGTGTTTAGCCAAAAAGAACGGGAACTCTTGAACCTAGTGGATCAAGGTGTGCTTGTACCACGGGGTCGATCGGGGGAATTGGCGTTTGCCTTTGCCTCGTCGATGTTGGAGTGGTGGGTGGTGGAAGAACTGGAAAATAGCAATGAAACCTGGCTAACCGACCGACAGCGCATCTTCCTCAATCTCATGAGTCATCGTCAAGCCCAAACCGTGACCCAAGCCATTCGCTGGCTCTGGGCGAACAAGAGCGAGTTGCCTTCGATCTTGCAATGGTTGGCGAAGGTTGCTTCCGCCTTTCCGAAGGGTCTGATACCCTAGAAATAGGTTAGAACTTGAATTGAGCAAGCATGTCGGGAGTGCTGAGTGCCAACGGGCTCAACTCTCGTCGCGTCTGGGAGCCTCACTGAGATGGTGATGATCGCGAGTCGCAAAAATCCCTACATTATTGGTCGTCCGGTCAGCGAAGCCGAACTCTTTTTCGATCGGGAAAATTTGTTTCGCTTCCTGATCGACAACCTGGCGCAGCAGGCCCAGGTGATTTTGCTGCATGGTCAGCGCCGCATTGGCAAATCATCGGTGCTGGCGCAGATTCCGCAGCAGTTGGCCGAAGCACCGTATCATTTTGTCATGCTCTCGCTCGAAGGTAAGAGCCAGAAGCCTTTGGCGACGGTATTGCATGAACTGGCCCGCGACATTAGCGAAGACTTGAATTTGCCGATCGCCCTGCCGACGGAAGCGACATTAGCAGAACAGCCCCGCGAGTTTGCCGATCGATTTTTGGTGGAAGTTCAGCAAGCCTTGCCGGTTCAGACGGATTCTCCGGCCCTGGTTCTGTTGTTGGATGAATTTGATGCGTTGGGCAATTTCAGCCCGGATGCGGCGGCGACACATTTGTTCCCCTATTTGAGCGAAGCGATTGCGCGGCATAAGTTTTTGCACATTATTCCGGTGATTGGCCGACGGTTGGATGATTTGCCGACGTTATTGAGCTTGTTTCGGCAAGCCCCGACCTTTGAAATCGGCCTGCTGAATCGGCAAGACACAGATGCCTTGATTACCCAACCCTCGGAGGGCGTGATGTTCTTCGAGGAGTCGGCGTTGCAGGCGATCTGGGAGCTGACGGCGGGCCATCCTTACTTCACCCAAGTGATGTGTTTTGCGCTCTTTTCCCAGGCGCGGGAAGAGGAATGGTGGCAGATTACGCGGGAGGATGTCGCGCGGGTCATCGATCGGGCGATCGAGCTGGGCGAAGGCGGTTTAGCTTGGTTCTGGGATGGGTTGCCGATTCCCGAACGCGTGCTGTTCGCAGCGGCGGCGGAAGTCGCCCAAAGCCGCTGGCAGGAAGATCAAACCCTGGAGATCAAGGAAGGGGATCCGCTGGCCTTGCTGGAAGACTCGGGGATCGTCCTCACCGACTGTTTGCACAATGCCCAGCGCAACCTGCTGGACTGGAAATACCTGCGATCGCTCAAGCGCGTTGATGCCCCGGAAACGGTGGAACGCGGCAGCTATCGCATCACGATCGAGCTGGTGCGGCGCTGGCTGTTGCGTCGCCATGGCATCAAGCAAGAGATCTGGGAACTGCAAGACATCGCTACCAGCGTCAAAGCCGACTACGATCGGGCCCGCGAACTGCGCCAAAATCGTTCGTTCTATCCCGCCATCCAAGCCTACGAAACCGTTCTGGCGACGAATCCCAATCACATTAGCGCAATTTTTGAGTTGGCGGAATGTTTGCTGGCGACCGAGGCTGACTACCGGGCGATTGAAGTTTTCGAACGCGCGGCCCAAATTGACCAACGTCGCGCGGCGGATGGATTACTCCGAGCGCACTTGGGCTATGCGAAGCGGCTGCTCGATCGGGGCCAATTGCCGGAAGCGGCGCAGTCGCTTCAGCGTGCCTTCAAGATTGATCCGACGGCGGAAGCCGCGCTCCGGCTCCAAGCGCGGCTAGAACAGCAGCAGCGTCAGATTCCCGATCGCCGCCGCACCTCCTGGGGGCGATTTATCACCGATTGGGACTGGAAGAACTGGCTCGGCGGCGTACCCCGCTCCGGGGATGCCCCCCTTGATTCGCCGGATGAAGATTAGGGTTTGGGGCGGGCGGTGGCGGATCGGTGCGTATCGCCGTGCGGCTTGAGGCTGTATAAAATTGCACTGTTGGAATTGCCGATCTAAATTTGGACTTTTCTTGCCAAAGCGCTGAGAAATGAATTATCTTGGAGGACGTTGTCTAAGTCTAATCGAAGCTTTCTGTTACCCAATCCGATTTGCGTTTGATTTTGTGATAGGTGCTCCGAACTCGGCTTTTTTCATTTTTTTGCTTCTGGAGCAGTCTATGTCGATTTATGTGGGTAATCTTGCTTACAGTATTACTGAAGCAGATTTAACGGAAACGTTCGGGGAGTACGGCACCGTCAAGCGCGTGCAAGTACCGACCGATCGTGAAACCGGAAAGCCCCGTGGTTTTGCGTTTGTGGAGATGAGCACCGATGCTGAAGAGGATGCTGCGATCGAAGCACTGAACGGCGCGGAGTGGATGGGTCGTGACCTGCGGGTCAACAAGGCACGTCCGAAGGAAGATCGTCCCCGTGGCGGCGGTGGTGGTGGCGGTGGTTGGGGTAACCGGAACCGTTACTAAGGGTTAGGCCATTTCGGCCCCGGCGCGCCGTAGGAAAAAATTGCGTCGGGGTTTGCCGTCTTTTATTGTTTAATGGAGAGACGGTTTTTTCATGGGTCGATTTTAAGTAGTAAGAGGTGATGTGCAGTGGCACAAGTTGTAATTCGTGAGAACGAAGGGATTGAATCGGCGATTCGTCGGTTTAAGCGTGAAGTTTCCCGTGCTGGGATCCTGCAAGATGTACGGAAGAACCGCCATTTTGAAACGCCCTTGGAAAAAGCGCGTCGTAAGGCTAGCAACCGTCGCCGCATGCGTCGCTAGGCCAAACGGAATCTCGACTTCATCAAAACCCCCCAGGCTTGTTTCAGGCTTGGGGGTTTGACTGTGGGCTTTAGGATTGTTCGACCATGGCGAGAAATGGCTTGAGGGCTTCGCGGGTGATGCTGAGGCGGCAGGCCAGATCGATCGCTTCACGGGTGAGCAGGCCCAGGACGCGGGTGTCGTCAGCGCGATCGACCACGGGCAACTGCCGCAAATCCCGCGCGGCCATTCGTTCGATCGCGTCGAGCAGGGATTCGTCGGCGTAGGCAACCAATACCTCGGACGTGGCGATCTCCCCGAGGGTCTGATCGAGTACGGCGTTGAACTCGGGGAGCTCTCGCCAGTTGAAATTGGGTACGAGGGTATCAAGGTCTAGGGCGGTCGGGGCCGCGATCGTCGTGACTTTATCCTTGGCCTTCTGCCAGCGGGAAATCACCCGATTGATGTCACGCAGGGTGACGATCCCGGCGAGGCGCTCATTTGCGTCGAGAATCACGGCGCTGCGGCGCTGGGCTTGGGTGAGGGTTTCCCCGGCGATGGTGACTTTTACAGCTTGGGAGAAACGCAGGCATTGGCGATCCATCACTTCGCCGACCAGGAGTGTGCGACGAATTGCGCGGAGCTGGTCGGTTTCGTCGTCCAGTTCGATTTCGGCGGCAACGGTTTCGATCGGGCGCACCTTCGGATCAAGTAACAGATCAAACAGCCAAATGCTAATCCCGACGGCGGCCATTAGCGGCAATACAATTCGATAGTCCCGCGTTAGTTCAAACAGCAACAAAATTGCGGTCAATGGGGCGCGGGCCGTTGCCGCCAGCACGGCGGCCATGCCGACCATTGCATAGGCAGGCGGGGCGGCAATGTAATCATCAAACCAGGGCAACAGCTGCGGCAAAACTTGGCCATAAACCGCGCCGAAGATCGCTCCCATAAACAGCGATGGGGCAAAGATGCCCCCGACTAAACCACTCCCGAGACTCACGGAAGCCAGCACCAGCTTCGCGGCTAGCAAGCCCACTAGCATGAGCAGGGGAAATTCCACATCGCGCAGCACCGATTCGATCGTGTCGTAGCCGATCCCCAGGATCTCCGGCAATCCCAGGGCGACAATTCCGACGATCGCCCCCCCGATCATCGGTTGCAGCCAAATCGGAATCTGCCCGACCCAAGCGAGGCTGGCAATTTCGCCGCGAAACAGCTTGGGTGTCCAGCGGTTGAGCCAGGTGTAGGCCCAGGCGATCAAGCTAGCGCAGGCCCCCAGCCCCAAATACAGCGGAAACTCCAAGGGACTCCGCACTTCGTAAATCGGTAAGCTGAAGGCCGGATTGCCGCCGAGGCCAATTTGGGCGACGAGGGAAGATAAGACGGCCGCGAGCAGCACGATACTGGCGGACGAACTGGCAAAACTTGCCCCCATCGCCACTTCAAAGGCGAAGAACACCCCCGCGATCGGCGCATCAAATCCCGCCGCCACGCCCGCCGCCGCCCCGGCGGCCAGCAGTAACGCTTGTCGTTCCTGGGACACCCGCAAAATCTGACCGAGAAATACCCCCACCGTTGCGCCGATTTCCACACTGGGACCTTCCGGCCCAAGGGATGCACCCGTACCGAGGGAAATCGCTGCGGCGGCGGTTTTGACCACAGCGCGCAATACCGGAATTTCCTGGGCATTTTGGACGGCAGTTTTGAGCCCTGATAGCCCCTGTCCAAAGTTCGGCATCCACAGTCGAATTAATCCGACGATGATCCCACCGAACATCGGCATCAGGATCACCAGCCAAGGCATGGTGGGCGCGAAGGGTGGGATGACCTGTTTGAACAGTAACTTTTCGATGCAGTCGATCGCAGTGCGAAATAGCACCACAAAGAAGCCTGTCCCCCCACCAATCAGGACGGCCAATAGTAACGTAATCGTCTCCGGTGAAGTCTGGAGCCGATCGACCAATGAGATCAGCGATGGTACGCTGGGTGACATCGGTTTAGAGGAGCGAGGGTCGCCGGGTTCAACAGCCATTCGACGCAATCGTGGGGTGAGGAGAAATTAATTTTTATGACTCATCTTTCATTCTGCGGGATGTGGCGACTTCCCGACAAGCGCTCTGGTAAGGTTTTGCAACATTTCAATGGTCGATTTCGGCCATGATTGCGTGAGGATTTGCGCATACCCTCCTGGACGATCGCTCAGAGGACTTGGCTACAATGGGAACATATCTAACCGTTGCTGCAATTGAGCGCAGTTTGGCATGAGCGCTGACGTTTTTCATTCCAGTTATCATTGTCCCCTTTGCCGGAATTTGGGCAATCGTCCGGGCGATCGTCATGACGTTGCTGTTCCGCAGGGCCAGATGCGCCTGAATCCCTCGCTCCAGCCGGCGGCGATCGGTTGGTTTCAAGGGCAATTGCGTTGTCCCTATTGCCAATCAAATTTTGTGAGCAGTGGTCGAGGACAGTTTGTGCGCGATCCATTTCATGTCGCCCCGCGTCTAAGTATTCAACAACTGCGGCGGCAAAGTCGCCCCTTGGCGCGCCTCCGGCGCGATCTGCAACCGCTTCTCTTGGTGGTGGCAGGGGCTTTAACTTTGGTATTGGTCGGTGGCCTCACTCATGCAGGGACGCGCGATCGATTTTTCCCGAGTCAACCGACCGCTAACCCAATGGATTCGACGCGGCCCTCGATCGGCGATTGACGAACTGATTTTCATCACCCTGGTATTCCGGCAGCGAATGCGCGATCCTCGGGGAGTCTGAAGTTGCGTAAAGTTTTGAAACAATGGTTTGAGTGATTGCTCTCATAAATGTTACAAAATGTTTACTAAACTCTGGTTTGAGTTATCAAATTGTTTCGGGATTAGCTGATCTCGCAACCAGCGGTGCAGCAATCTGATACAAATTTAACTGTATGAGCACAAATACTCGCGATCGCCGTCTGCCCCATCTGATTTCGGTTTGCGTTAACCATTCATAGCCGTGATTGATGTTTGGATCCGTTGCCTGCAGCGGGTTTGCTTAGATTGGGATGACGATGTCAATTGGGCCATTACGTGATAATTCGCCAGCGAACCATAAACAAGCCGACCAGTTTCCAACTGTTCAATTGCGCCATATTCAAGTTAGCCAGTTGTTCAGTCAAACTGCCCCAAAGAACCAGCATTTGATAGGAGTCTTGACCGCATGTTCACCTATACCAAGCCATCTATTCGCCACATTCAGCCTGAGGATTTGCGGGGTCGCAAACTCGTGCGCGTGGTGTACGTGGTTCTGGAACCGCAGTATCAGAGTGCTTTGTCCGCTGCGGTGAACTCGATCAATAGCAAGCACCCAGAAATCGCGGTGGAAGTTAGTGGCTACCTGATTGAGGAGCTGCGGGACAATGAAAACTACGAAGAATTTAAACGGGATGTTGCAGCGGCGAACGTGTTCATTGCGTCGCTGATTTTCTTGGAAGATTTGGCCGACAAAATTGTGGAAGCAGTAGCTCCGGTCAAAGATCGATTGGATGTGTCGGTGGTCTTCCCGTCGATGCCGCAGGTGATGCGTCTGAATAAGATGGGTAGCTTCTCCCTGGCGCAGATCGGGCAGTCGAAGAGTGTCATCGGCAGTTTCATGAAGAAGCGCAAGGAGAAGTCCGGTGCAGGTTTCCAGGATGCAATGCTGAAGCTGCTGCGCACCCTGCCGACGGTGCTGAAGTACCTGCCGATCGAAAAGGCCCAGGATGCCCGCAATTTCATGCTCAGCTTCCAGTATTGGCTGGGCGGCAATGAAGAGAACCTGGAAAACTTCATTCTGATGTTGGCGGATAAGTATGTGTTCGCCGGGGAGAAGGGCGAAGCCCGTCCAGCCGATGCGCCGACCTTTGAATATGCGGAGCCGGTGACCTACCCGGATATGGGGATTTGGCATCCGTTGGCCCCGATGATGTACGAAGACGCGAAGGAATACTTTAACTGGTATGCCTCGCGGCGGGATCTGCCGGAAGCGCAGCGGCGCGGCGATTGCCCGACGATCGGTCTGGTGCTTCAGCGGACGCATTTGGTCACTGGCGATGATGCCCACTACGTCTCCGTGGTGTCGGAGTTTGAGGCGCGGGGGGCAAGGGTGATTCCGGTGTTTGCGGGGGGCTTGGACTTCTCGAAGCCTGTGGATGAATATTTCTATGAGCCGATCGCGAAGCAAACGGCGATCGTCGATGCCGTGGTATCGCTGACGGGTTTCGCGCTCGTCGGTGGCCCCGCGAAGCAAGACCATCCGAAGGCGGTGGAATCCCTGAAGCGGTTGAATCGTCCCTACATGGTGGCGCTGCCGTTGGTGTTCCAAACCACGGAAGAGTGGCAGGAAAGCGATCTGGGGCTGCACCCGATTCAGGTGGCCTTGCAGATTGCCTTGCCGGAGCTGGACGGGGCGATCGAGCCGATTATCATGTCGGGCCGCGATGGTTCCACTGGGAAATCGATCACCCTGCAAGATCGGGTCGAAACCCTGGCGGAGCGGGCGCTGAAGTGGGCCAACCTGCGCCGCAAGCCGAAGCCGGAGAAGAAAGTTGCGATCACCGTGTTCAGCTTCCCGCCGGATAAAGGGAACGTCGGTACGGCGGCTTATCTGGATGTGTTTGGTTCGATTTACAAGGTGCTGGAAGGGCTGCGGGAAGATGGCTACCACATCGGTGATCTGCCGGAAGATTCCCACAAGCTGATGCTGGAAGTGCTGCATGATGCGGAAGCGCAGTACAACAGCCCGGAACTGAACATCGCCTACCGGATGCCTGTGGCGGAATACGAAGCGCTCACGCCTTACCACGAGCGCTTGCATGACTCCTGGGGGCCAGCACCGGGGAATTTGAATACCGACGGTCAGAACATGCTGATCTTCGGTAAGCATTTCGGCAACGTGTTTATCGGGGTGCAGCCGACCTTTGGCTATGAGGGCGATCCGATGCGGTTGCTGTTCTCGCGGAGTGCCAGTCCGCACCATGGCTTTGCGGCTTACTACACTTACCTGGAGCGGGTTTGGGGTGCGGATGCGGTGCTGCATTTCGGTACCCATGGTTCCCTGGAATTTATGCCCGGTAAGCAGATGGGGATGTCGGATACCTGCTATCCCGATAGCTTGATTGGCTCGATTCCAAACTTGTACTACTACGCGGCGAATAATCCGTCAGAAGCAACGATCGCCAAGCGGCGCAGCTACGCCGAAACCATTTCCTACCTGACACCTCCGGCGGAAAATGCGGGGCTGTACAAGGGCTTGAAGGAACTGGGCGAACTGATCGGTTCCTACCAGACGATGAAGGATAGCCCCCGAGGCGTGCAGATCGTTGATACGATCATGGACAAAGCCCGGATCTGCAACCTGGATAAGGATGTGGTGCTGCCGGATCACTCGGCGGCGGAACTGACCCAGGACGATCGCGACAATATCGTCGGTAAGATCTACATCAAGATCATGGAAATCGAATCGCGCTTGCTGCCCTGCGGGTTGCACGTGATCGGTAAGCCGCCGACAGCGGAAGAGGCGATCGCGACCTTGGTGAATATTGCCAGCCTCGATCGCGAAGAAGAGCAAATCCTCAGCTTGCCCCGCGTCATTGCCAATAGCGTTTATCGCAACATTGACGAAATCTTCAAGAACAGCGACCAGGGCGTGCTGGCGGATGTGCAACTGCTGAACGACATCAACCAAGCCAGCCGCGCGGCGGTGACGGCGATGGTGCAGGCGCAGCAGGATGACGATGGCCGAGTATCGCGCAATTCAATGCTGGGCAATTTGTTTGCGGGCTTTAGCAATAAGCAGGAGCCTTGGATTGAAGCGCTGCACCAGTTGGGCTTCACCAACGTCGATGGTGATAGCCTGAAGCCGCTGTTCGAGTTCCTGCAATTCTGCTTGAAGCAAGTCGTGGCGGATAATGAACTGGGCGGTTTGCTGACGGGCTTGAGCGGGGAATACATCAGCCCTGGCCCCGGTGGCGACCCGATTCGCAACCCGGACGTGTTGCCGACCGGGAAGAATATTCACGCCCTTGATCCGCAGTCGATTCCGACGGAGGCGGCGGTACGATCGGCCAAGATTGTCGTTGATCGGTTGATTGCGCGTCAGCAGGCCGATAACGATGGTGCTTACCCCGAGACGATCGCTTGCGTCCTCTGGGGCACCGACAACATCAAGACCTACGGTGAGTCCCTGGCTCAGATTCTCTGGATGGTCGGCGTGAAGCCCGTGCCGGATTCCTTCGGACGGGTGAATAAGCTGGAGTTGATTGAGTTAAATGAGCTGGGTCGGCCTCGGATCGACGTGGTGGTGAACTGTTCGGGGGTTTTCCGCGACTTGTTCATCAACCAAATGGCCTTGCTCGATCGGGCGGTGAAGATGGCAGCGGAAGCCGATGAGCCGTTGGAGATGAACTTCGTGCGCAAACACGCGATCGCCCAAGCGGAAGAACTCGGTGTGAACATCCGTGAGGCCGCCACCCGCGTCTTCTCGAATGCTTCCGGTTCCTACTCCTCGAACATCAACCTCGCGGTGGAAAACGGCACCTGGGAAAGCGAAGAAGAACTGCAAAACATGTACCTGGCTCGCAAGGGCTTTGCCTTTAACGCGGATAATCCAGGGATTATGAAGCAGAGCGAAGACTTGTTCCGGGCTTCCCTGAAGACCGCCGATGTGACGTTCCAGAACTTGGATTCCTCGGAGATTTCGCTGACTGATGTGTCACACTATTACGACTCCGATCCGACCAAGATCGTGTCGCGCCTGCGGGATGACGGGAAGAAGCCGACTTCGTTTATGGCCGATACGACCACGGCGAATGCCCAAATTCGGACGCTATCGGAAACAGTGCGATTGGATTCGCGCACGAAGCTGTTGAATCCGAAGTGGTATGAAGGGATGCTGTCCCACGGTTATGAGGGTGTGCGTGAGTTGTCCAAGCGCTTGGTAAACACCATGGGTTGGTCGGCGACAGCGGATGCGGTGGATAACTGGGTCTACGAAGATGCGAATACCACATTCATCAAGGATAAAGAGATGCAGCAGCGCCTCTTGGATCTCAACCCGAATTCTTTCCGTAAGATGGTAACGACTTTGCTGGAAGCGAATGGTCGGGGCTATTGGGACACTGATGAAGAGAACCTCGATCGTCTGCGCGAACTGTATCAAGAAGTCGAAGACAAGATTGAAGGCGTGGAATAACGGTTTGAATTAATTTATTAGTAAAGGTGGGCCATGCGCTCACCTTTTTTATTGGGTTAGGATGAAGGTGCTGTTTGCGGGCGTGACGTTGATATGGCGTACAGTGATTTCAAAACGTTGGAGCAGGCGATCGACCGGTTGGAGCTGACGTTCATCGATCGGCCACAGCTGTTTCACGATGTGCCCCCGATCACGCCTTCGGTGCGGCTGAAAGAAACGCTGGAAGAGACCTTGGATTTAGCTTCGAGCATTAGTACGGAAAAGGCGCGATCGGAGTTATTAGACATTATCGGGAATAAGGGTTGAAGAATAGAGTGAGAAGCTCGCCGGTTAATGCCGCCAGAGGTTGCCACATGAAAATGAGCTACCAAGCGCTA
>JBJORF010000002.1:0-94553 GCA_046049545.1 Cyanobacteriota bacterium
GCGGAAAACGCGCCCGTACGGGAGGGATCGATCATCGCCCCATCCCATCCATGCAGTCGTCGGTGATCCGTAGGGGCGTGCATCCCACGCCCACAGCCCGCGCCAACCAACAATCACCCCCCATCACCCCACCCGATCGATGCAATCCGTTGAATTTGGAATTGCTGTAAGGAATGAGGGCTGAGCCCCGAAACCCTCAAAATAAAGTAGTCGTGGGTTTCGGCTGACGCTCAACCCACTGGGTTGTCGGTGAGGCTGAGTGGCTGAGATAACGAATCAGGGCTGTGAGCCACGCCGAAGCCCAGCTCGATCGCGACCATCAGCCCGACGCGTAGCTGAGCCCCGCCGATAGGTAGCTGAGCCCCACCGATAGGTAGCTGAGCCCCGCCGAAGCTACGTTTGTGGCTTGCGGGCGGCAACTCGCTTGCGGGGGAGCGGGGTTGGCGCTGTTGGCCGGATATAAGGCCCCGTTTGCCGATCGCTCCGCCTACGGTAAAGCAGCTCCAACTGCCCACCATATTCCTGCATCAAGGCCAGCTGCCGCAAATACAGTCCCCGAAACGCATTGGCAAACAACAGCACAAAAATCGCTACACTCAAACCCGCTGCGGTTGACACAAGGGCTTCACTCACCCCACCAGAAACACCCTTGGCATTGTTCGCAGCAATATCGCCGATCGTCTTGATATTCGCAAACGAGCGAATTAACCCCAGCACGGTACCCAGCAAACCCAACAGCGGCGACAGGTTGATAATCGTCTCAAAAATCGTATTGAACCGCTTCAGGTTCGGAATCTCCGCTTGAGCGGCGCTTTCCAACGCTAGCCGAAATTCATCGATATTCGGCTGGTCGAGCTGTAATGCCGCCGCAAAAATCCGACCGATCGGCAGATCTAAATTCTTGTCCAACAACTTATAAGCTGCTGGTTGACTGCGCCGATAGGTGGCAACAAATTCTCGAACAAACCGATCGGTGCGCTGCAACACGGTGATCCAAAACTTGGCCCGCTCAAAAATCAACGTCGCAGCCACTATGGAAAATCCCACCAGGGGGAACATCACAATGCCGCCCGCAGCAAACCAATCATTGGCTGGTGTGGTCATCGTTTTCTCGCTACCGCAACTAACCGTTGAATGAATTCCTCATAGCTTACCAGTGTGTGTCGCGATTTGCTGGAGAGTTTGCGCGATTTCGGCAAAATTTCTTGGGGTGGCGGCCTTCTGTGATCATCGATTTTGGTGATTTTTGAGCGTTCGAGTTCGGCGGTTTCGCCTATGCTAGGAACATAGAAATCCCCTCTGAGGTGAGTTGACGTGGGCAATCGGTTCATGCGGAAGACTTTTTGGCAGGCTTTAGCCGTCTTTTTGTTGGGACTGGCGGCGCTGGTACTGAGTATCAGTGTGAATCAGGTGGAGTATGTGGAAGGGACGCAATTGCCGCGATCGCCCGCTTTTTTCGGCAAGCGCTTGGCCCAGGTGATCACCAATCCGCTGGCCGCTACGCCTGTACAAGCCCAGGATGCTGACCCCCACGGTGTCCTCAGCACCAGTTGCCAAACCATTCCCGGCCCACCCCGTCGGCCCACGAAAGCGGAACTTGGCCCAGTGCGGGTCAAACTGGGGCTCGATCGGTTCCGCCTTGCCGCCAATGACCCCAATCGCCCCAAAGAAGCGATCGCCCTCGCCCACCCCACGAACTTCGGCTGGCGCTATCTTCAGCAGCCCGACGGCAGCAGCGCCCTGTATCCGACGGTGGTGGTGCTGCATGAGACGGTCTCCTCGGCCCAATCGACGATCAACTTTTTCCAAACGCCGCACCCGGATGATGATGATCAGGTCAGCTATCACACGCTGATCGACTTGGACGGCAAGGTAATCTACATGGTGCCGCCGGACAAGCGGGCTTTTGGTGCAGGCAATTCCCAATTCAACGGCATGGCCGTCAAAACCAATCCCAAGCTCAATTCCTCGGTCAACAATTTTGCCTATCACATTTCCCTAGTCACGCCAGCGGATGGTCGGAACAATGGTTCGAACCATAGCGGCTATACCAACGCGCAGTACGAATCCCTCGCCTGGGTGCTGTCGAAAACGGGTGTACCCCAGAGCAATATTACGGCGCACAAACTGGTCGATCGCGGTGGTCAGCGTTCCGACCCGCGCAGCTTTGATGGGCCGCGCTTGCTGAAACTGCTGGAGCAATATCCGCAGTCGGCGGAGATCCCGATCGGCTGCCAGTAACTCAAATGCTTTTGGTTAGGAGAGACGCGCGTGATCGTACTGTTTGATATTGATGGCGTGATGCGCGATGTTGGCGGGTCTTACCGTCGCGCGCTGGCGGATACGGTGGAGCATTTCACCCAAAGGGCGGCACGGCCTACCCCCGAAGCAATCGATGCGCTGAAGGCCGAAGGTCAGTGGAATAACGACTGGGAAGCCTCCCAGGAGTTGATTTATCGGTATTTTGAAGCCCAGGGTCAGGCGCGATCGGAACTAGCATTGGACTATGCGGCGATCGTTGCGTTCTTCCAACAAAAGTATCGCGGCGAAACGCCCCAGCCCGACGGCTCCGTGCAGTGGCAGGGCTACATTAAAGAAGAACCGCTCCTGGTAACGCGGGAATATTTTGAAACCTTGACTGCGGCTGCGATTCCTTGGGGGTTCGTCAGTGGGGCAACGCGGGCCTCGGCGACTTTTGTGTTGGAACAGCGAATTGGCTTGGTTGCGCCGCTGTTGGTGGCAATGGAAGATGCGCCGGGGAAGCCCGACCCAGCGGGCGTATTTTTGGCGTTAGCACAACTGGGGCAATCGGACGATCGGTCAGTCATCTATGTCGGCGATACGGTGGCGGATATGTATACGGTATCCGAAGCCTGCAAGCAGCAGCCCGATCGCAACTGGATCGCAGTGGGCATATTGCCCCCCCATGTGCAGGATGGGGGCGATCGGCAAGCCGCTTACACCTTGGCCCTACAGCAAGCCGGGGCCAAGTTCGTGCTCACGAATGTGCAAGAACTGACCCCGGCCAGGATTCAGCAGATTTAAACGGTGCGGGAATTACTCGATCCCGAGCAGTTCCACGTCGAAGTTCAGCGTCGCATTCGGCGGAATCACGCCGCCCGCACCCCGCGAACCGTAGCCGAGTTCCGGCGGCAGGATCAAGTTGCGCCGATCGCCGACCTTCATCATCGCCAGCCCTTCATCCCAGCCCTTAATCACTTGGCCAGCACCCAAGCGGAACTTGAACGGCTGGTTGCGATCGCGGGAGCTATCGAATTTACTGCCATCTTCCAGGGTGCCTGTGTAATGCACCACCACAGTCTGGCCTGCTTGAGGGGTTGCGCCCGTCCCAGCAGTAATTACTTCATATTTCAGCCCCGACGGGGTGGATACAATTTCGCTCATTTTCTTCTCAGTAGTGGGGGGCGTTGTCGGCGCAGCCGCAATTGTTGTCGTCGGCGCAGCGGCAATCATCGTGCCTTTGGGGGTCATTTTCGCCGCCTCGGCAATTACGACATCCGCCACCATATCCGCCATGGACTGCTTGGGCATCAGATCATCGGCCTCAGCCGTTGCTTGACTACCCGTAAATTGGGCAACCACCAAAACCAGCACACAGGCCAGCATGATGCCAAAGCTAATTAGCACTTCTCTCACGGGGTCAGACCTCCCTCGAAATTCAATTACCTATGGAGTTGCTTTAGTCATTGTATATGATATATTTGATTAAGTCTGGTATGGCGAGCGTAGCCAAGTGGTTAAGGCAGCGGATTGTGATTCCGCCATTCGGGGGTTCAAGTCCCCTCGTTCGCCCTTTTAGAAGCCCCTAGTGTAATTTCCACACTAGGGGCTTTTGCGTCAAATTGACTATCACAAACCACTCAACGTTTCACCGATTGCCTCCGCGATCGCGCCAACTGCTTCACCGATTCCTTCAGCTAAATGCCCGATCGCGTGTCCACCCGATTCCAGCAGGGCACTACCAATTTCGCCCAGTTCGCCGGGCAAGGCATTTAATTCGGCGGTGGTTTGCAGGTCGGCGGGTGTGCTTGATAGGGCTTGGAGGCCGATTTCGAGGGTGTCCATGAATGTCCCGCTGTCGCCCTGTGGGGACTGTTGGTCATTGGTTTCGAGATTTTCAAGGTCTTCCATGGTTGGTACTTGGTTAGGCGTTTGGCTCGATCGTAGAGGGCGCGATCGGGAATTGACGAGGGCGGGTATGCGAACATCTAGCGCAAACATATCAACGCAAACACCCCAGGCTTGATCAAAAAACTGGGGTGTTTGGGGTTGGATGGTGTTGGGTTTCGCGGCGCTGCTCCCAACCTACTCGTCTTCGGCAAAGACGTATTTGTAAAGGTCGGCGGGGTTCGGTTCAGGGCTGGTGATGCCGAATTCGACGGCATCTTCGACCAATGCCTGAATCTTTTGGTCGATCGCCTTCAAGTCCGCTTGATCGGCCAGATTATGCTCGATCATATGAGCGGCGAGCTGCTTGATCGGATCGCGGGAGAACCAATTATCTTTGTCCTCTTTGGCCCGCAACTCGTCTGGGTCAGCCAAGGAGTGGCCCCGGAAGCGATAGGTCAGGGCTTCGATCAAGGTCGGGCCTTCGCCTGCCCGCGCCCGCCGCACGGCTTCCTCTGCCACGCCCCGCACGGCCAACACGTCCATCCCATCGACTTCAAAGCCGGGCATGCCGAAGACACTGGCTTTTTTGTAGATTTCGGTTTGGGAGCTGGCGCGTTCGTGGGCCATGCCGATCGCCCATTTATTGTTTTCGACGACGAAAATGATCGGCAGCTTCCAGAGGGCAGCCATGTTCAAGCATTCGAAGAATTGACCGTTGTTCGAGGTGCCATCGCCGAAGAAGCAGGCGGTGACTTGATCAGAACTCGCATCGCCCATGACTTCGCGGCGATACTTCGATTGGAAAGCAGCTCCCGTCGCCACGGGAATCCCCTCGCCGATGAAGGCAAAGCCGCCGAGCAGACGATGCTTGGCGGAGAAAAGGTGCATAGAGCCACCCCGGCCCCGGCTACAGCCCGTTTCCTTGCCGAACAGCTCGGCCATCACTTCGCGGGCCGGTACGCCGCAGCTGAGGGCGTGAACATGGTCGCGATAGGTACTGCAAACGTAGTCTTCGCTCTGACGCATGGCCCGGATTACGCCAGTGGAAACCGCTTCCTGTCCGTTGTAGAGGTGGACGAAGCCGAACATCTTGCCGCGATAGTACATTTCGGCGCACTTGTCCTCAAACACGCGCCCCAAAACCATGTCTTCGTAAAGCATCAAACCCACTTCCCGATCGATTTTGGCCGGGGAGGTGGGGACGGTGGGGAAAGCTCTATCCTGAACCATAGTGGATTTAGTAACCTTTGCTGTGTGGGCGGTTCACCGCGATGGAGGATCTTCTTAGTGAGCGCAAAAAGCGGCACTGAAGAAATGCGGGCTTAACTAAAATACATTTCCAATGTGGCAAAGATCAAATTTCTCGCGATCGCGATCGCCGCGCGGCGGTCTCGCAATGTGCCCAGATGACCATTGGGATTGCCCCGAGATGGGCATTAGGTATTCTATTGGCACCCCTCTCGACGGGAACGGCCCGTTGGGTTAAGGGGAAGTTGTCTTGGGGCGGAGGGAAATCGCCGAATTACGGTATGATGTCCCTAATTTATAATCTGGCAGACCTCTTGTGTCAGGAATTCTCAATCTTCTGTTTTGACCGTTGGGGAACTCAACTGTGCGTATTCCGCTCGACTACTATCGAATTTTAGGACTGCCGATTCTGGCGACGGCTGACCAGATCAAGCAGGCCTATCGCGATCGCACGTTGCAGTTGCCGCGTCAGGAGTTCTCGACGCAGGCGGTGGCGAGTCGGAAGGGGTTACTGAAGCAAGCCCATGAACTACTGGTGGATGATGAGAAGCGTCGCGATTACGATGCACGCTTTTTGGCAACGACCTATGAAGCCAATGGTGGCGCGGAACCCCCGGTGGAGTCGCCACCCACCTCGGATATTGAAATCGAAGAATCCCAGTTAGTTGGCGGCTTGGTGCTCTTGCAGGAGTTAGGGGAGTATGAGTCGGTACTGCGTCTGGGCCGGCCCTATCTGAGTCCGACGAATACGGCGATTAAGGATGCGCGGTTGGGGGAGCCGCAGGCGGCACTGGCGGATATTGTGCTGGCAATTGCCTTAGCCTGTCTGGAGCTGGGCCGGGAAGAATGGCAGCAGGGCCATTACGACAATGCGGCGGAAGCGCTGGAAACGGGCCAGGAGCTGCTGATGCGGGAAGGACTGTTCCCGGCAGTACGGGCGGAAGTGCAGGCGGATTTGTACAAGTTACGTCCCTATCGGATTTTGGCACTTCTATCGGATCCGGATGAAGAAGCGGACGATCGGCAGCGCGGCTTGGTGATGCTACGGGACATGCTCAACGATCGGCAAGGCATCGACGGTAACGGGATTGATCAGTCGGGGCTGGGGGTGGATGACTTTCTGCGGTTCATCCAGCAGTTGCGTGACTACATGACCGTGGATGAGCAGCAGGTGTTGTTCGAGGCGGAGTCGCGGCGACCGTCGGCGGTGGCGACTTATTTATCCGTTTATGCGCTGATGGCGAAGGGTTTTGCGCGGCAGGAACCCGCGTTGATTCGGCGGGCGAAGGCGATTTTGGCGCGGTTGGGCAGTCGGCAGGATGTGTATCTGGAGCAGTCGATTTGTTCATTGCTGTTGGGACAGCCGGATGCGGCGGCGAAGGCATTGGAGCGGAGTCAGGAGTATGAGCCGCTGGCGTTTATTCGGGACAATTCTCAGGATGCTTCAGATCTGCTGCCAGGATTGTGTCTTTACACCGAGCGTTGGATGCAGGAAGAGGTGTTTCCGCACTTTCGCGATCTGAAGCAGTATACGGCTTCGCTGAAGGACTATTTCGCTAATCCCCAGGTGCAGGAATATCTCGAAGAGTTGCCCCTGGAGGCCGAGGTGCCCGCGCCCAGTTGGCGGGAAAGTCCAGCGGAAGCGACGAATTGGCGGCGATCGACAAATGGGGAAGTGCCCGCTGACCGCGCTGCGGATGTATGGATGAGCGATCGTTCGGAGCCTGCGGGCGCGCTCGACCCGGCGGTGCTAGCGACAGCTGGGGGCGCAGCGGCATTAGGCGGCACGGTGGCGGCAGGATGGTTGCGCAGTGATGGGGAAGCGGCGGGGCCGATCGCTGACCCGGCGGATGATTTGGCGGTGAAGCCGGTACCGCGTAAAGGGCGACGGCGACGCATTCAGCCGATCGATGGCCGTGAGGAACGGGACGCGGTGGGTGGCAGCGCCGTGGCGACGAAACCCCGTCCCCGTCCGGTGGAGGACAATGAAGATTCTGATCGGTTGGGCTGGCTATTGCCGTTGTTTGGCGTGATTGGCTTGTTGGTTTTGGGTTATGGCCTCATGCAGATGCTGAAGCCGCGCCAACCCGCGATCGTCGCCAATCCTTCACCGCCAGTGTTAACTGCTGCCACCCCGATCGCAACCCCGGAAAAGGGCGTGCGCGGGGATATGAATGACGCGACGGCAAAACGGCTGTTGCAGTTCTGGTTTGATGCGAAGAAGGCGGCGTTTGGGCCGGGGCATGATGCGAGTAAGCTGACGGAAATCCTGACTGAGCCACGGTTATCCAGTTGGCGCAGTGAATCGGAGGGGGCGAAGGCCGAGAATTTGACGATCGCTTACGATCATCAAATGGAAGTTAAGAGCGTAGAAGTTAGTCCGACTTCGCCGGATCAGGCGACCCTGTCTGCTGCCGTAGTGGAAAAGCGCACCTATACGAAAAATGGCGCGCCGTTAGAAGAGCGGACGGATGATTTGCTGCTGACTTATACGTTGGTGCGCGAAGCGGGACAGTGGCGGATTAAAGATTGGTAAACCGCTTGCAGGGCGATCGCTTACAGGACGGTTGATTGATGGTTGAGACCTTGTTTCAAGCCTATTCCCCATTGATTTTCTGGGTGGGTCTGGGGTTATTGTCATTGCGCTGGTTGCCGGATTGGTTGCCGCGTTTGTTGGCGCGCAGTTTGTACTGGGTGGGGGTGCCTTGGCAGATTTTTTCCCTGGCGCGGTACACGGATTTGTCGGGGGGCGTGGATCTCGTTCCGGTAATTACGGTTTCGACGTTGTTGTTTGGGATTGTGTTGGCTTGGGGGACGGCAGCGGGGCTGAACTGGGCGGGCCGATCGGCGCAGGCGACTGCCCCTCAGTCGGACTTGGTGCAAACGGTGTTACCGCAGGCAGGGCCCGTGGAGGGCAGGACCGCGAATGAGGTCGCGCACTGGCGGCGGTGGTTCCCGGTGTACGATCGCAATCAACAGGGCAGCTTTATTCTGGCGGGGATGCTGGGGAATACGGGGTTTGTAGGCTTAGGGTTGCTGCCGGATATTATCAGTGCGGAGAATATGCGCTGGGCGGTGTTTTTTAGTTTGACGCAGAACTTGATTGGGACTTATACGATCGGGGTTTTGGTGGCGAGTTATTTTGGCGGGAGCAATCCCCAGTCACGGTGGTGGGCGCTGGTGCAAAATGTGCTGTTGGTGCCGTCGTTGTGGGCGTTCTGTTTGGGCTATTTTACGCGCATGAATGCCGCTCCGGTGTGGTTTGACCAAGTGGCGCAAGGTTGGTATTACTGGGTGATTCCTGCGTCATTTTTGTTGATGGGGATGCGATTGGCGCAGATGCAGGGTTGGAAAAGTGTGCAGCGAGCGATGCCGCCAGTGTTACTCAAGTTATTGCTGTTGCCGTTGTGTGTAGCAATCGGTGTGACGTTGCTCGGATTTACAGGGGAGCCGCGTTTAGCATTGGTGATGATGTCGGGGATGCCCTGTGCATTTGCGGGGTTGATTTTGGCGGAGGAGTATGAACTCGATCGGGAATTGGCGGCGAGTACGATCGCGCTGAGTACGATCGGCCTGCTGTTGATGATTCCTGTGTGGTTGTGGGTGCTGGCTTAATCGTAAGTGCAAGCGAAATGTTCGTGGTTGATGGCGATGTTCAGGTTATTTGGGTTGGCGATGCTCACTGGAGATGCTGCTAAATTGCCAACGCAGCAGGAGATTCGGTGAGGAAGGCAAGAACGATCGATGCTTTGGGAATATCTTGGTCGATGAGATCTTGGGTGATGCCTTGTTCGATGCCGTCGTACTCGATGTGGATGGCATTGTTTTCGATGGTGATGTAGATTAAGTTGCCCCGCACTCGTTGTCCTCGGTTTCAGCCAATTTGCATGAGGGCATAGCGATCGTGAGTTTCGTCGAAGATGGTTTCGAGGCGGATGTCGCCGTGGGAGGGTTTGAGGGCGGCGTAGTGGTTGATTACTTGTTTAACGGCGGTGCGGAGAGTGGTGGTATCCATTGAGTCACCTGGCTAGATGTCGTATCAACTACTAATAAGTTTAGCGGGAGATCGCAGATTACGAGTTGCCCAATTGGTTCTTGGAAGATTTCTGCATAGGCTTGGGTGGAGACGGCGAGATAGAGCTGACGATCTGGATTGACTTGAGTGAGAAGCACCTGTGTCGAAAGACCATTCTGCCCCAAATAAAGTTAGATCTAACTTACTTCCCCCATCTGGAGATATTCACAGCCCCTGAAGGAAACCATGAATCGGTTAGCCGCAGAAGCATAACAGAATATTTCAACGACAGAGAGGCTGAAGTTGATTTTGAATGATGAGTAGCGCGTGGTGATTCGTGTTGGATACAAATATTATCGTGAGTGCTTGCCTCGTCATAGTCATCTTCTACGATCGATGCTGTTGCTGAAGCAATAGCCTGATTACTCTTTGCCATTGAATTAACAACCGTTTCTGCTCATCCACGACCTCGGCAAGCCGAATCTTCTTCCCGAATACCATAAAATTTACAGGCATAAACAGATCGAGCATTTCCCGCATCGCCCCACTGGTCGGCAATTATCGATCGACTTTCCCACTCACCGGTCGATAATCCTTCACAGCCCAAGGCGCGATCCAGCGCAATCAACCTCACTCATCCGTCGGGGGATGCCAAGAAAACTCAATCCATATGGCCCTTGCCCGCACCGCATAATCATTATTCAGCCGCAACGCCACCACCGTTGCCCGACCGATCGCAGTCAGCCCCTGAACATGAGTTCCACCGTTCGCCCAGACAAAATGCTCTAACCACCGATGCTGCCGAGGATTAAACAGCGGAGCTATTTGCTGCGTCTCTGGGTCAAGCGCCTCAATCCGTGCCCCCTTAAACTCATTACAGCGGTAGCAAGCCGCCACCAAATTTTTCCGATCGTCAGTCCCACCCAAAGATCGTGGCAGCGTATGCTCCATAATCAACGGCGTGCCTGTAATCAGCGAAGGAGCCTTGCAATAGGCACACCGATAATGGGCATCCTCGATTACCTGTTGCCGTAGGGCATCCGAAATCGTCATGCTGGGAGCCGCAATTCTTCGCGTGATGGAATTTGTTGTCCCCGCCACCTCAGCAACGACCAAGCATAAGCCTTCCGCAACATCAATTGGTCGGCTGCTTCCCTAAGTGCGGTCAACTCCTCCCGTTCCTCCGGCATCAACAGATCAGCTTCATTCTTCCGCAGTAATTCTACATGCCGCTCATGCTGCCCTGGTTCCACCTGTGCCTGCGCGATCGCCCGCAACTCCTCAATACTCAACATCTGCATCCGCAAAAACTCCGCCTGCAACTCCACTGGAGCCGTATCCGTCGCCGGAGGCAAATTACTCAACACACTCTGAGACACTAACGATTCCACTGACTGATGGGTCGCCTCCGCCAGCAACGTCAGTCGCCGCAGAATCATCTCAGGAAGCTCGATTGTGATTTGCTGACTTTGCATTAGGGTCATCGGTAAGAGTCCCTCCATCTTATCGCAATCACTCAGGGTCATCGACGTAAAGCTGGCAACCGATTTCACCGTTGTCCGGGCCGTCCGCCAATTTTGTCGCGAGCTTAATGCGTAAGATGTATGGTGAATCCCTTCTGGATTGCCTGCATAAGTCAACCCATTGAATTGGCTATGGATCCACTGCCGGATTTTTGCTGATGGACATACCTTACTTTGGCACTAGCTTGTGCCGCTAAAAATTTATGTGCTTGAAAATTCCTCCGCTACTTTCTGTGTGCCTAGCCAATTTAGCGTTAATTGGGGCGGTGGGCTTAATTACGCCTGGTCAGACATTGGCCGTCGATCGGGGTGAATCAAAACCCGCTGTACCCAATCGCGTAGAAGACTTTATTCCGGCGGGCTGGACAGTTGAGCAGGAAGTTTCGGGTGATTTGAATCGCGATGCTCAGACCGATCGGGTTTTGCAAATTATTGAGCCGGGTGATAGTCCCCAGCGCAAACGATCGCTGCTTGTCCTGTTTGGTCATCAATCCGGTTGGCAGCAAGAGGCGCTGGCACCGAATTTGTTACTTTGTGCAGGCTGTGCGGGAATGCTCAGTTCCCCCACGGGGAAGCATATTCAACTGGCGATCGCCGATGATGTGTTGATCGTGCAACAGCTAGCAGGCGGTCGGAGCACGTCCTCACCGGAGAACGCATTGTTGAGGAATATCGATCGCCGGGTAAAGGCCAGCCGAAACAACTGATTCGTCGTCAAGATCTAAAGTTTTCCCAGCCCCACCGATCGATTGAAGCGGTGGATATCAAGGCGGTGAGCCAAAGCGCCCCAGAATTGCCGGATTAAATCCTTGCATACCTTGCAGATAGTGAGTAAAGATGCGGCAGGGTCATGATTGTGGCTCTATCTCGGGACGCACGATCGTGATCGCTGCCTGTTCCCAATTCAAATACTGTTTTGCCAAATGCTGCAATTCATTGGGTGTGATGGTGCCGATCGTTACGGGGTATTGCCAAGCCGCTTCGAGTTGACCGATCGTGGCATAGTAGCCATACCGCGCCGCCAACTGCTCCGGCAATTCACTGCTAAATGCCGATTCGTTCCGCAATAAATTGAGGCCCCGCTGATATTCCGCTGGCGTAATCGGTTGGGCGATTAAATCCGCCATGTGCTGGGCGATCGCCGCTTCAACGGCAGCAATATCCGCCTCATCCAACCAAGCCGTAATCGTAAATAGCCCTGCATCGCGTTGTAATGAATAGCTAGCATCAATGCCAAACACTAATCCTTGGGTTTCTAGCAAATCCTGCACGAGTCTGGCTGTCCGGCCACCCGTCAACACGATCGACAGTAAATCTAACCCATACCCATGACGTAAATTCGCAGCGGTTTCACCCCATCCCGGCGTGAGCCAATTAATAATTAATCGAGACTCTTCCAATTGCGGGAGTGTCAGATCTTGACGGGGTGGATTGGTGATGGTTTGAGCGGGAATGGGTTCGATATATTTCGGTGAATCGATGGCTGCGAAATTGACGAAATGCTGTTTAACTAAATCGATCGCAGTGGCTTTTTCGACATCACCAACAACGACGATCGTCATCCGTTCCGGTTGATAATGCTGCCGATGAAACGATCGCATGGCTTCCGGTGTCATAGCGGCGAGGGTTTCCGGTGTGCCGAGGATGGGTCGCCGATAGCCGTGCTGAGGATAGAGCTGTTCATTGATTTGCTGAAATGTAACGTAATCAGGATTGTCTAAACATTGTCGCAATTCTTCCAAAACGACTTGCCGCTCGGAATCAAATTGATCGTCAGGAATCGCTGGACGCACGAGAATTTCGGCTAAATCCGGTAAGGTCGTTGCTAAATTTTCCGCTGCGACAACCATGTGATAGTGGGCATAGTCGTAGCCCGTCGCCGCATTCGACTGACCGCCATAGGCTTCGATCGCTTGGTCAAACATCCCCGGCTTGACCCGATCGCTGCCCTTAAAAATCATATGCTCCAGGAAATGCGCCATCCCCGAAGCCGCATCCGATTCAAAAATCGACCCCGCCGGAATCCACACATCCACGGCCACCACACCACTTCCAGGCGTTGCTTGATGTACCAAGGTCAGCCCCCGATCGAGGGTAATTTGTTCGGGTTTGATTAAATCGGGCAGTTGATTCGAGAACTGATTCAAGCGCTGATTAGAGAACATCGGCAAACCCCCGGCGCAACCGTTGATACAATCCAAATCCAATCACAAACACCAATGCACTCACCACCGTCGCAATGCCCAATTCTCCCCAATGAATCGGCAATAGTTCCCGCGCCCCATCCACCAGTATGACCTGGCGAAAACCGACAAGATCCCGATACATCTGGACGATTGCCCCCATCGGATTCACCCAGAAAATATCAGTTTTCCAACGCCCTGGTAACAGGCTAGACGAATAAACGATCGGGGTTAGATAAAACAGCAAATTCGTAATCACCATTAGCGTTTGTGGAATATCGCGCAGATAGACCGTCAGCCCGGCGGTCAGGTAGGCCAGTCCCGCCGTCAGGAGGACTTGGGGAATCAACACGATCGGCAGCGCCAAAATCCATGGGGATAGCATTTTCGCAGCGAAAGCAACGCCACAGAGCAACAGCATCAGCCCCAGCGAACTCTCGATCAAAGCCGATCCCACGGGCACCAACGGCAACAGCGCCAGCGGAAAGATCACCTTCTTGACGAGATTGGGCTGATTCAGCACCGCCGTTGCCCCCTGCGTCACGCCCAAGGTAAACGCCCCCCAAGGCACCAACCCCGCAAATAGCCATAGCCCGTAGGCAATGCTGGCATCCGGAATGGGCAGCGCGCTAAGCTCACTGGGTTTGGCTTTCAGGACGATCGCAAATGCGAAGGTATAAACCAAAAGCTGCGCCAACTGGTTCAGTACCACCCAGAAGCGGCCCAGAATCGATCCCTTATAACGGGCGGCGAGGTCGCGCTGGATTAGGGTTTTGAGCAGGTCGAGATTGGCGCTGAGTCCCTGGATATTGTGGCGTTTGAGTTTGAGCATTACAGGACGGCTTGAACGGCAGCAGCGATCGCTTGGCGCTGAGCATCATCGTAGCCCCAGCGATCGAGGAAGTCTTGGTATTGTCCGCCATTCGCGGCGATCGTGGCGGCGAGGGCTTGCAATTCAGTTTGCAATTCGGGCAGGTTGAGGGCGGCGATCAGATGGCGCGATCGGGCTTGCACTCGGGCCGAACCCGCCGCTTGCTCGAGATCCCCATTCGCCCTGTGGGTCAACTCCATCGCCGTAGACATTGCCAAATTCTTCGTCATCAGATCCGCCACCACCGTCGGAGCCGATCGCATTGCCCGCAGAGTTCCTGCTGTTGGCGCATCGGCTAGTGTTGCATCCCCGGACAAAAAGCTGACGAACCACCCTCTTGCCCCGTTCTCAGTCTGGACTAGCGCGGCGATCGCCGGTGCGCGGATGGCATCATCGGCATCCTCCGGCAAGGCCAAAATGTTCTGCGCTAGACCAATCGCTTCGGGGAAGCTGACATCGGCGGGAATCTGGAACTGAAGGTCGATCGGGCTATCCATAGGTTCAATGCGGGGCAGGTTGCTATAGAGTGGTTAGGGCCGATTTTATCATCGGTGCCTCGCTCCAGCATTGAATCGCTGCATTCTTCTCCAATCACACCATGGCAAAAAAAGCGTTGATTACGGGTCTGACGGGCCAAGATGGTTCCTACCTCGCAGAACTGCTCGTCGCTAAGGGCTACGAAGTCTACGGGCTAGTCCGGCGATCGAGTTCCGGCAACCTCGATCGGATTCAGCACCTCGGCGATCGGGTCAAAATCCTCTCCGGCGACCTGCTCGACCAATCCTCGCTGATGGACGTGATCACCGACTCCCAGCCCGATGAAATCTATAATCTCGCTTCCCAGAGCTACGTGCCGCTCTCCTGGACCCAGCCTGCCCTGACGGCAGAATATACGGCCCTTGGGGTCTCACGCTTACTGGAATCGATTCGCCGCTGTAAGCCGGATGCGCGGTTCTATCAGGCTTCCAGCAGTGAGGTCTTCGGGCAACCGGACGAGTCCCCCCAGACCGAACGCACGGCTTTCCGGCCGCGCAATCCCTACGGTGTCGCAAAAGCCTATGCCCACTGGATGACAATCAACTACCGCAACCAGTACAATCTCTATGCTTGCTGTGGCATTACCTATACCCATGAGTCACCGCGCCGGGGGGCAGAATTTGTATTTCGCAAAATCACCCAGTCAGCCGCAAAGATCAAGCTCGGACTGGCCCAAGACCTGAAGCTCGGCAATCTGGATGCACGCCGGGACTGGTGCTTTGCGCCGGATGTGGTGGAGGCGGTCTGGCTGATGCTTCAGCAGGATCAGGCCGATGACTACATCATTGCCAGTGGGGCAGTGCATTCGGTGAAGGAGCTGGTGCAGTTTGCCTTTGACTATGTGGGTTTGAATTGGCAGGATTATGTCTCAGTGGATCCAGCGTTTTACCGACCCGATGAGGCAGTGGTGCTGGCGGGCGCGATCGATAAGATCAAAACTCAGCTCAACTGGACACCGCGCCATTCGCTTAAGGATATGGTGGAACTGATGGTCGAGCATGACCTCAAAGAGCTGACCGATCGGCAATAATCACCGAGAGAGCCGTGGCGACCCCCACCTGAGAGCTATGGATATTGTCACCGCTGGGAATGTACCAATCGCTGGGAATGGACCAACGATTGTCGCGACAGTTGGCACTAGCATTAATCCGTTCGCCAGCGACACTGGAGGTAAACGCGATATCGAAGCTACATGGAATGAGTCAAATTGAGCAAAGGTCAATACTCATAGGACTTCCAGCAACAGATTTGCCTAACCGATAACTGCAAGCCTCGCCCGCGATCGCAGGACGGAAAAATCAGTGGTGCTGATGATTGCCACTGTGGATGATAAGATGGTTACGGCTAGAATGCTGAGTCGGCCCATCAGATTGACCTCAAAAATTGCGAGAACAACGGTATGGCGATCGCTACATTAGTTAGAACAGTCATCCCACAAGTCTTGACCGTCTTTTGACAAAGCCCAATCGCTGATGTACAACGATCGGGCCCCTAACTGAACCGGAAATCAGCCAGAAAATGCGGATTAGGGTGTGCCTAACTGATTAATGTTCACCAGTCTGATCTGCTTGAGGGAATAGCCCGAAAGTGCGGGTGATAAGTTACCTGGCCGGAACGCCCATCACCCTGCAGATTATACCCAGGATAATGTAGATCGACGGCTAGATGGAGCTGGCGCGGGTCAGCCTCCCGCTGTAGCTGATCTTATTGCCAACTTGGTCAGCAGCGACTCTCCAGGCTTCACGTTGTCCTACGGCTGGAGCATTCCACCAAATGTCGAAGCGCCCATCGCCGTCAATATCGGCCAGTCCGCCATATTTGACTGGTCGATCAAAGGTGGAACGATATGCTGGTGCTGCTGTGTAGCTGATGTTGCTTTGTTCTTCAATTCCGAAGCGGTTAATTGGCCCCAGTCCAGAACCACCTGTGATATGCCCTTCTTGCACGGTAGTGATGTAAACATCGCGACTATTACTCCATAGGATGTCGCTATCACCATCGTTATCAAAATCCTTGATGGCTTGTATTGTCCAGTCTTTAAAGTCAGGGTTGAAGGCGATGGCTTTACCGCTCTTGATTTTGAAATCTTGCATTTCCCAGGTCACGATAGTACCGTCGCGGTTACGCCAAAGGACTTCCAGATTGCGATCGGCGTTGAAGTTGCCGATGCCGCCAAAAGACCAGTCGTTGGTCGGTGTGGTGAAGAGTAGTGTGCCGGATTTGAAGTTCAGTCCTTGCATTTCCCAAATCACATTTACGCCGCTGCTATTTTGCCAGAAGATATCCTGGTCACCATCCTGATCGAAATCGCCAAATCCGCGCACTTCCCAATCCGAATAATTGGCTTGAGGGCCAATGATTAAGCCTTTCTCAAAGCGCAGACCGTTCATTTGCCAAAAGACACCTTGGCCTGATACTTGATTGCGCCAGAAGATATCGACATCGCCATCCCCGTCGTAATCGCGGATGCCCTTGATGCTCCAACCTGTGGTATCGATTTCGGGTAAGACGACTTCTTGAGCGAGGGCTGCACCGCCGATTTCCCAGGCAAGATCCTTGAGCGCTCGGTAGTTGCCGTTGGTTAGGGCGATCGTGGGATCGGGTTTTGCTGTGATTTTTAGTGATTTAAGGCCCTCATAGGTAATCACAATGAGCCGATCGCGCCCCAGTTTGTAGACTTGGCTCGTGCCAGACTGACCATTATCAAAGGTGGCAATTTTCTGCACACCATTTGTATCAGCATTAGTGAGCCAAATTTCTCGCTGGTTGCCAATGTTGCGGACAAAATAAGCCCGTTCCGACTCAGGGGTCGTCGTCGATGGAGCCTGGCCATAGGATTGAAATGGAACATCGACGTATCCCAGTTGGGTTAGGGTATTACCGCCGTCCTGAAACGCGACGATCCGTTCGCCATCATTCCCGCGCACCACGGCTGATTCGTTAAAAGGGATGTAGTAGCTTTCATACTTTAGACTATTGAAGACATTAGTTGTATTGGACGCCTGGGAACCATAGGCACCTTGACGATCGGTGTTGAGACCAATGGGCAAATGGAACCGAATAAAGTTGGCTGGCCTTAATGCGTCAACATAATTAAATTCGGATATTTTGCTAAGTTGACCGTTGGTTTGTCGATTAAGTGCCCACATTTCATAGTAGGTATGCGCAGACTGCGAGTAATAAGGCTGGTTGGGTTGACGATCGGCTGGCCGTGATACTTCGAGGGTGAAATATAGGACATTATTGTCGCTGGCCTGGATTTTAGCGATGGGTTTGAATTGATCCGGACTGTAATTCAACGCGAGTGAAGGCTCATTGGGATTGAATTTTCCGAGTCCAGCGGGAGCTTGCTGAGTTAAAGTCCGAATCGCTGATAGTTCTTGAGTTGTGGCTTCTGTGCCCTGGCTTTCCCAAATTGCAAATCCTTGTGAGAGACTGCGACCAAGGGGGAGGGTAATATAAATCCGATCGTTAACGATGTATTGGAAATTGGTGTCTTTCATGGACATGACGTTGGACTGGACGGCAACATCGGACCATGTTTTTACCAGTTGGGTGCCCGTTTGGCTGCCATCGGTTTTCCAAAGTTCGAGCCTGTAGGGATCGAATGCCGCTTTTGTCAGATCAACGCCTGCACGGGTGAAGTAGAGATAATTGTCGGAGCGCTTACCGATGATGTCAAAGACTTGCTGAGTCCGATCGTTGTTTGGGAGATAAGCGGCTAGATCAGTTACGGTTTCGCCATCGGTCATCCACAGAAATCGGGGATAATATGGCTCAGAGTTATAGTTTTGATCCGTGGTATAAAATAGACGGCTCTGGTTGTCATTGAAAGCCTCGACGATACCTTTGTCATGGCTGAGTGTGCGAATGGAGGCACTCATTAGTGGGACATTAGGCAAATCCGTCGATGCGGGTGTCCAATTCATGTCCGTTAGGACTTGGTTCAACGTATTGCGGGCGGTCTGGAGCGAACCATTATCGCCGCGATTGTTTAAGGTGAACAGAGAAATATCCGCGTTAAGGTCAGGCATAGGGTAACGATCGTCAGAGGTAGAGCTAGGGTGATGTAGATCTTCCTACAGGTTCTCTTCGGCAACGGTTCAGTCACAACTGCGATCACGGAAACTTTACCGAAAAACCGTTTGGGCTTGCTGGAAATTAAAGAATATGTAAGCAAAATCATCGAATTTCCCGAATCTTCCATGTGGGATGCAGTGATTGTCGGCACGAACAGCAGTTCTTTTGGCCCGCCCCACTTGCCAAATGTAACAGATTGTAACGTGTAATGAGTTCAGCTTGAAAACCCTTGAGCACAAGAAAGCTCATGCGCGTTGCAATTGCGGGTGGCGGCTTGACCGGGTTGGTCTGTGCGAAATATTTGGTCGATGCGGGGCATCAGCCGATCGTTCCGTAATGACTGCCGGTGGTCACGTAATCTTTCGATGCAGACTGAAAATTCTGAGGCAAGATGGACGTAGCCGCGATTACCCCGATGCTCTTCCATGCTGCTCACTACGCAAAACCTCGGTAAACAGTTCGATCGGTACTTAGCCCTGGACAATGTCAGTCTGGCGATCCGTAAAGGTGATGTATATGGTCTGATCGGCCCGAATGGGGCGGGAAAAACCACGTTGCTCCGCTTACTCGCCTTGGCCGATGAACCAACGCTGGGGCAGATTTTTCTCGATGGTCAGCGGTTGGTCTATGGTGAACACTCGCCGGATCAAAAGCGCCGTCTGGGCTTCCTGCCCGATAACTATCCGCTCTACGATGACATGCAGGTGGGGCATTATTTGGACTATGTGGCGCGGTTGTATTTTCAGACGGAACCGCAACGATCGGCCCGGATTGCGGAAGTGCTCAATCTAGTAGAGCTGGTCAACAAGCGCGATGAACGGATTGGGACATTATCGCGGGGGATGCGACAGCGCTTGAGTTTGGCCCAATCGATCGTCCATCAACCGGATTTGTTGCTGATGGATGAGCCAGTGTCGGGGCTTGATCCCTTGGCCCGATCGCAGTTTCGCCAGATTGTGAAACGGTTGCAGGCGGCGGGTATGACAATCATTATTTCGTCGCATATTTTGAGTGATTTGGAGAATTTTTGCAGCGCGATCGGGGTGATGGAGCAGGGGCGGTTGGTGGAAAGTGCGGTGTTGGCGGATTTATACGATCGGTTGAGTGCGCAGCATTTGACTATTTCTGTGATCGAAAATCGCGATCGTTTAGCGGCGATTTTGGCGGGTCAGCCCCATGTTGCGGATGTGGCGGTGGTGAATGCGCAAACGCTACGAGCGACGTTTGCGGGGACGGAGCGCGATCGGGCGGTGTTGCTTAAGGCTTTGTTGGCGGCGGATTTGGCGGTGACGAATTTTCATGCGGCGCAGGAGGATTTGGAGTCGATCTTTTTGAAGATGGACTATCAACGGACTTCGTAGCTTCAATTGGTGGGTGATGCGTTTTCGCGTTGCGAGAAACGCATCCTACGACGGGGTTGGGTTAATTGTTGAGGACTTTGCAGATGATGGCGAATTGGTTGAATGCGTTGGGCGATCGCAATCCGCAGCTGTTACGGGAGTTGCGCGGACGATTGCAGTGGCGGAGTGTCATTGCGACGACGGCGATCGTGGTGGTGGGCCAGCTATTGCTGTTAGCATTCTTTGCCGCAATGCTCCCGAATACACAATCGGATAGTCAGTTTTGTTTAGGTGTGGCAGAAGTTGGCTGTCGGACGGACTGGCAGCGCTGGTGGCAGTCGATCTTTGCGGTGTTGGCAGGGATTTTGCCCTATGCGCTGTATGTGCCGGGGGCCTATGCTTTGGTGAATGATATGATTCAGGAAATGCAAAAAGGAACGCTAAATTTTCTGCGTCTGAGTCCTCGATCGAGCCAAAATATTTTGCTGGGTAAATTGCTCGGCGTGCCAATTCTCGGGTATTTCAGCTTTTTGTTGCTGTTGCCGTTGCAGTTGATTTCCGGGGTGTTGGGAGGCGTGCCGATTGGGGAATTGGTGATGCTGGACGCGACGATCCTGCTATGGGGGGCGTTGCTATTTACCATGAGTATTTTTATTGGTTTCAGTAGCGGCGGGCAAACCCGCACGTTGGGGGTAAATGGGGCTTCGGGATTGGGGGCGGTGGCATTGGTGGTGGTGGCGGGGGTTCCGGCCATTGGCTTGATTAAGACGCTATTTCTGTCGCGATCGACTGATCCCAATCGGGCAGTGCTGGTGCCAATTCGCTGGTTTGGGGCGCTGGTGAACCAAGATTGGTCGCTGGCTCACCTATTTATTTTTGGCAATATTGTTTTGCTGACTTATTGGTTCTGGCGGGTGCTGCAACGCACGTTTCGGAAACCCACGGCGACCCTGCTGAGTAAGCGTCAGGGCTATGCGATCGTCACCTATGTGCTGTTGTTGGTGATGGGCTTTTTGGTGCCGGGGCGAGTGGTGAAGGGTGATCTGTTGGGGATGACGGGATTTACGCCAATTGCGATTGTGGCCTCGATCGCGATGTATGCCGCATTACCGCTAATTTTCGCGCTATCCACACCGCGCCAAACCTTGCTGGATTGGTGCAGTGGGCGGCAGGAGTTGGCGATCGCGCAGCGGGCGGCGAATGTGTCCCCGGGAAAGCGGCGGTTAGAGCAGATTCGCGACCGGCTATTGGGTGACAAAAGTCCGGGAGTGACGGCGATCTTAATTTGTGTGTTGATTGCCTATGGTCTGATTTCGCTGTTGCTCCCGGTGACGAAAGGTTCCTTTGGGATTGCGGTTTTGGGGTTGAGCTTGAGTGCGACCTTAGTGGCGAATTACGCCCTATTGGTGCAACTGATGCTGTTGCTCGAAACGGCGCAGCCGTTTGCTTGGGCGGTGGGCAGTTTGGTTTGCGCGATCGTGCTGCCCGGATTGTGCGTGGCGATTCCGGGTCTGAATTTGCTGGCGGGCTACTTCACGCCGGGACTGTGGTTTTTGCTCTATGACTCGGCGACGCGGGGGACGACCCAGCGGATTGAGAGTGGTGGAGTGGTCTTGGCGCTTTTGGCCTGGGGTTTGCTAATGGGGCTACTGATCATGCAGGGGCTGATTTTGCGCTATCGCCTGCGGCAGTTGGGCCGATCGGTTTAATTGCCAGCACAGGCTTGAATGAGTTGATCGGGTGTCATTACCTGTGGTGTCGCAATGCGGAAATCCTTGGTATTGCGCGTTACGATGACATCCACTTCCGCCTCTAAAGCTGCCGCATACTGAACTGCGTCCTCAAAGTCTTTGAATTGTGCTGTCAGTGCGGTTGTAATCACAAGCTGATCGACCGTTGCGACTTGACAGAACTCGGCTAAACGTACCAAAAAAGCCAATGCCCAGTCATGACCACGCTGTTTCCGAATGATGTAATACAAATCACCAAAAGTCGAGGCTGAAACGTAACCCACTAGGCGTTGGGTTTCAATGAGCAAAAAGATCTGTTCGCTGCTGTCCCAAAAAGGTGCGCGTTCGAGGGCGTAGTCAATGATGACATTTGTATCGATTAAGGCCTTCACAGATCATGCTTTTCCTTCAGGGCTTCCCAGCGCATCTGATCGGGGTCAAAATCGATCGGTGCTGATACGGTCTGCTGAAACAGATCCTGAAAGACTTTGACCGCTGTTTTGGGACGTTCGATCGGGCTAACTGCTGGCGGCTTGGTTCGATCTCTATGCAGCAGGATGATTTCGACATCCCCCGCTGGCAGTGATGGCAGGTCGGTTAGCTGAAGCTGTCCATTATGGTCAATTTTTCCTTGCAGCTTGTAGGCTTGCATGTTTGTTTCCTCTTAGGAACTGCTCTTAGAAACTAATGTGATCGAACGCTGGGCTTGAAGGACGCACTGCTTCAGTTTAACGGATTCTCTTTCGGGCCAGCCCTCGAAATGTAACAGGTTGTAACGTATAATGAGTTCAGCTTGAAAAACCCTTGAACACAAGAAAACTCATGCGCGTTGCAATTGCTGGTGGCGGCTTGGCCGGGTTGGCCTGTGCGAAATATTTGGTCGATGCGGGGCATCAGCCGATCGTCTATGAAAGTCGCGATGTCCTCGGGGGCTTGGTTGCGGCTTGGAAGGACGAAGATGGCGATTGGGTCGAAACGGGCTTGCACAACTTTTTTGGCGCTTACCCGAACATGCTGCAACTGATGGGGGAGCTGAACATCCTCGATCGTATCCAGTGGAAACGCCACGCGCTGATCTTCAACCAGCCGGATAAGCCGGGGGTGCTCTCCTGGTTTGATGTGCCGGATTTGCCTGCGCCGATTAACGTGATTACCGCGATCATCAAAAACAACGACATGCTCACCTGGGGCCAGAAAGCGCGACTGGCGATCGGCTTGATTCCGGCGATCGTCCGGGGCGACAAGTATGTCGAATCCCAGGATAAGTACACCCTGACCGAATGGCTGAAGATGCGCGGCATCGATGCCGAGACCGATCGGGAAATCTTCATCGCCGCTTCCAAAGCCCTGAAGTTTATCGATCCGGACAAAATCTCCGCGACGATTCCGCTGCGGGCGTTGAACAAGTTTTTGCAGCAAAAAGATGGCTCCCGGATTGGCTACCTTGATGGTGCGCCCCCGGAGCGCCTCTGTCAGCCGATGGTGGACTACATCACGGAGCGCGGCGGCGAAGTGCATTTGAATTCGCCCCTGAAGCAGGTGGTGCTGAAAGCCGATGGGACGGTCGAGAAGTTTGTGCTGCGGGGCTTGAATGGGGCGGCGGATCAGGATGTGGTGGCCGATGCCTACGTTTCCGCGATGCCCGTGGATGTGATTAAGACCTTGTTGCCGCCGGAATGGGCACAGCAGGAATACTTCCAGCAAATGAATGAGCTGGAAGGTGTCCCCGTGATCAACGTGCAGCTCTGGTTCGATCGCAAGCTCACGGATATTGACCATACGCTGTTCTCGCGATCGCCGATTCTCAGCGTCTATTCCGATATGAGTAACTCCTGTAAGGAATATGAGGATCCCGATAAGTCGATGCTGGAATTGGTAGTGGCCCCGGCGGAGGATTGGATCAACCGATCGGACGCGGAAATTGTGGATGCGACGCTGAAAGAGCTAGAGAAACTCTTCCCCGAACATTTACCCGAACCCGCGAAGGTGCTGAAGAGCCATGTGGTGAAGACGCCGCGATCGATCTACACAGCGATTCCGGGCCGGGAGCAGTTCCGTCCGGTGCAGACCACCCCGATCGCTAACTTCTTCCTCGCAGGCAGCTATACCGCGCAGCCATTCTTCGGCAGCATGGAAGGGGCGGTGCTCTCCGGTAAGCTCGCTGCCCAAGCGATTTCGGCCCAGAAGACGCTCGATGCTCCCGCCGCCAAAGCCCTCGCTTCGGTCTAAATCGGTTTTGCTCTGATCATCGGGGGCGGCAAATTCAAAGCTGCGCCCCGGACAGTTGAGATTCATGAGATGATGATTCAGTCCCAGGCCCATGTCGCGTCCGCATTGGTAATGCTGCAACTGCCCGAAAACCCGCGTGTGAAAAAGTCTCTGGCTGCCGTTGAGGTAGCCTACGAATCCTGTCGGCAAGTGACGGCGGACTTCGCCAAGAGCTTTTATCTCTCGACTTTGCTGATGCCGCCGGAGAAGCGTAAGGCGATCTGGGCGATCTATGTTTGGTGTCGACGCACCGACGAGATTGTCGATAGCGAAGCCGCCCTCAAGCTCGATCCCCAAACCCTCGGCACCCAGCTCGACCAATGGGAAGACCGCCTCGAAGGGCTATTTGCCGGAGAGCCGCAGGACGACTTTGACGTGGCGCTGGTCGATACGATCGCCCGGTTCCCCGATTTGGACATCCAACCCTTCCGCGACATGATCGAAGGGCAGCGGATGGACTTGTATCGGAGCCGCTATGAGACCTTTGAAGAGCTGAATCTCTACTGCTATCGCGTGGCCGGGACAGTGGGCCTGATGTCCACGGTGATCATGGGTGTGGATGCCGCCAGTCAAGACAGTGCCCCTTGGAATGCGGGCAAAGCCCCCTATCTGCCGATCAAAGAAGCAGTGGCCCTCGGTGTGGCGAACCAGTTGACGAATATTCTGCGCGATGTGGGTGAAGATGCCCAGAGCCGGGGACGGATCTATTTGCCATTGGAAGACCTGCGGCGGTTTGGCTATACCGAGGCGGATTTGTTCAATGGGGTGAATGACGATCGCTGGAAACAGTTGATGCAGTTCCAGATCGATCGGGCACGGCAATGCTTTGTGGAGGCGGAGCAGGGGATTCGGTTTCTGAGCGAAGATGCGCGGTGGCCGGTGTGGGCGGCTTCGATGACCTACAGCTGGATTTTGAAGGCGATCGAGCGCAACAACTATGACGTATTCCACAATCGGGCCTACGTCTCGACCAAGCGGAAATTAGGGGCATTGCCCGTGGCATTATTGCGGGCGAAGGTGCTGTAAGCGCTAGGATAGATGCAGTGATTGGCACGCGCTTATGGATGGCTACGATCCCTATAGCAGTATGGCATTGGGTTTGATTTCAGTGCAGAGCTTCCCGGCGATCGTCGGGGTGGCGGATATGATGCTGAAGTCATCGAGCGTCGAGCTGATTGGCTATGAGCAGATCGGCGGCGGCTACTGTACTGCCGTGGTGCGCGGGGGGATTTCCGATGTGCGGATGGCGATCGCCACCGGGGAAGAAGTCGCAGCGCAGTTTGGCCAAAAGGTATCGTCGCTAGTGACGGCAAGGCCAATGCCGAACTTAGAACAGATTTTACCGATCGGCTCGAAGCTGGCGGGATTGATTGCTGGACGGGAACACAATCGATTTCGCGATCATGCTGTGGGCCTAGTCGAAACCCTGGGATTCCCACCCATGGTCGCTGCTGCCGATGCCATGCTCAAGTCAGCCGACGTGTCCCTCTCGGCCTACCATCGGATTGGCGCAGGGCTATGCACGGCGATTATTCGGGGGTCGGTGTCTAATGTCGCGGCCGCGATCGAAGCGGGAATGGCCGAAGCCGAGCGTGTCGGTGAACTGCATTCCGTGATGATGATCCCCCGACCGCTCGATGACCTCGAGCGCGCCATGCCCCTCGCCGAATGTTGGCTCCAAGAACTGCAACCGATTCGGATGCCGATCAACCTCGAAACCCCCGAACCCGTCCGCGAACGACAGCCCTTAGAAATTCCCGCCGAACCGCTGGAAGTGCCGCTAGAAGCCCCTGCCGCCGCCCAAGCCAAAGAAGCTGAATTTGAGCCTGTCGAGTTCAATCCAGTTGAGCCGATCGTCGAGGAAATGCCGATCGATGAATCGTAGGATGCGTTACCCTGCGGGATAACACATCACCCCGATCGCGCCCATCCCCGATCGGGCTCAATCCGGCGTAAAATTATTGTGGCAATGCGTTTTGCTGCGCAGAAACGCATCCTACGCCGCCACCCCTTTTCATTTATCATGTTTGCCGCTATGGAATTCCTCCGCAAAGTTCGCTGGGCTGTGCTGTTTCTCTCCGTGGGTTGTGTCCTCGGATTTTTTGGGGGTTGCTTTTACCTGCATGAGGCTTCGATTCCCAGCGCAGTGGCGACTTTAGTCGGTGTGCCAATGGCATTGGTGGGCTTGGGCTTGAAGGGTGCGGAATTGACCCCAGTGCCCTACCGCGATATGACCGAAGCCGATCGGGCCAGCATTAAAATTCCCGCAACAGCGACCCAAACCCAAATCCTGGCGGAAGTGACGCGCTTTCAATACGGCCCGACCGTGCACTTGGAGACAGCATTGGAAAAGCTGGGCATCGAATCCGAAGAAACCGATGAGCATCCGCCGCTGGTAGGGATTCGCGAAGCAGCGATCGACGGGGCTTACAGCTTGGTGCTGTATTTTGCGGCTTTGGAGGATGTGGGACTGGACTTCTGGAAGGAAAAAGAAGAACAGATGACGCGCTTCTTTGGCCCGAATGTGAAGGTCACAGCCGATTCGCCCAAGGGTGAAAACATTGAAGTGACGATCGTGGCGACGGCCTCGTAGTGATTCTAGTTGCGATTAATTGGGCAATCATTAAACTGATTCCGATTGTGAGGAGAAAACGATGAGTCGCATTGTATTAACCACGATCGGGTCGTTTGGGGATTTGCATCCGAAAATTGCGATCGGCTTAGAATTACGGCGACGCGGGCATGATGCAGTGTTTGTGACGCATAGAGAATATCGCGAAAAAATTGAAGCCTTGGGCTTTGAGTTCTATCCAATGCGCCCGGATAATCGGGGACTTGAAGATCCGCAGTTAATGGCACTGGCGATGGATCTGAAGACGGGTACTGAATATGTGATGCGCGAGGTTGTTTGTGCAAATTTGCGGGATATGTATGCGGACTTAGTGGAGATCGCAAAAGCTGCGGATCTCATTATTCACGGTGAATGCGCCTATGCAGCACGATTAGTTGCTGAAAAATATGGAATTCCTTGGGTCTCGACTGTCTTACAGCCCGTAGCATTTCTCTCAGCGGATGATCCTTCGATCGTGCCAGGGATGCCAATTATCTTTCAACTGCCGGGGTTGAAGTGGCTGGGACAGCGGGGCATTCGGCAAATTGGCAAAATTGTCACGAAATCCTGGGAAACGCCAATTCATGAATTTCGCCAAGAATTGGGGTTGCCGCGCTTAAAGGGGAGTCCATTTGTCGACGATCGCTATTCGCCCGATCTCGTATTGGCGATGTTTTCCTCGATTCTGGGTCAACCCCAGTCGGATTGGGCGGCAAATACCGTGCAGACGGGATTTGCGTTCTATGATGGTCAAGATGCTGACGCGCCGTTATCCCCGGAATTAGCGCATTTTTTGGCGACGGGGGAGGCCCCGATTGTCTTTACCTTAGGCTCGGCGGCGGTGATGACACCGGGGCAGTTTTATGATGAAAGCGTTAAAGCGACGAAAATGCTGAATCGGCGGGCTGTGCTATTGATCGGAAAAAATCCCCCGCCGGAAAATCTGCCGGATCGCATTATGGCGGTGGATTATGTGCCGCATTCGCAGATCTTTCCGCAGGCTTGTGCGATCGTTCATCAGGGTGGCATTGGTACGACGGCGCAGGGGTTGCGTGCGGGTCGTCCGACTTTAGTGACACCCTATAGCCACGATCAACCGGATAATGCCGCGCGGGTCGAGCGCTTGGGGACCTCGCTCACGGTATCGCGCCAGCATTACCGAGCCGATCGCGTCGCGAAACAATTGGATAAACTCTTGACCCATCCCAGCTATGCCATGAAAGCAGCAGCGATTGGGGAAATCCTTCAGTCTGAAGATGGCGCGAAGGTGGCTTGCGACGTGATCGAAAAAAGGTTGAAAGCGAGTTGATGAGTAGATTGTTGATCGCGGGGTGAAACGATGAGTCGGATCGTTCTAAACACGATCGGTACCTTTGGGGATTTGCATCCAAAAATTGCGATCGCCTTAGAATTGCGGCAGCGCGGACATGACGTGATATTTGTGACGCATCGAGAATACCGGGAAAAAATTGAGGCATTACAATTTGAATTTCATCCTACCCGTCCGGATAATCCGATGAGTCAGGATAATCAGGGGCTTGAAAATTCCCAGGTCAGTTCGCGGGCGCTGGATCTGAGAACGGGGACGGAATATCTGATGCGCGATGTTGTAAGCGCGAATGTTCGTGAATCCTATGCCGATTTAGTTAAAGTGGCAAAAAACGCGGATCTGATCATTCACGGGGAATGTGCTGTGGCAGCGCGATTGGTCGCAGAAAAATATGGCATTCCGTGGGTTTCGCTGGTCTTGCAACCGATGGGCTTTCTTTCCGTTTCTGACCCCTCGATCATTCCGGGAATGCCACTGATTTTTCAATTGCCGGGGCTGAAGTCCTTGGGGCAGCAGCAAGTGCGACGCATCGGCAAAATTGTGGCGAAATCCTGGGGCACGCAAATTCACAAATTTCGTGCGGAACTGGGATTGCTGCGCTTAAAGGGCACGCCTTTTATCGATGACAAATATTCGCCGGATTTAGTGCTGGCGATGTTTTCACCGTTGTTGGCGAAACTCCAGCCGGATTGGCCAACCAATACGATTCAGGCCGGATCGACGTTTTACGATGGGCAAAATCCCGATGCACCATTACCCATAGAATTAGCGAAATTTCTGGCAGCAGGAGAAGCCCCGATCGTCTTTACCCTAGGCTCGGCGGCAGTCAGTACACCGGGGGAATTTTATGCAGAAAGCGTGAAAGCAGCGAAGGTTTTGAATCGCCGTGCCGTATTACTGATCGGTCAAAGTTCTCCACCGGAAAATCTGCCGAACAGCATAATCGCCGTAGACTACGTGCCGCATTCGCAAATTTTCCCGTTGGCCTGCGCGATCGTGCATCAAGGCGGCATTGGCACGATGGCCCAGAGTTTACGCGCGGGTCGTCCCACTTTGGTGACACCCTACACGAATGACCAACCGGATAATGCGGCACGGGCGGAGCGTCTTGGTACATCGCTGACAGTGTCGCGTCAAAAATATCGGGCCGATCGGGTGGCGAAACAACTGGGTAAACTCTTGACCAATCCCAGCTATGCGGCGAAGGCAGTGGAAGTTGGGAAAGTCATTCGGGCAGAAGATGGCGCAAAGGTTGCTTGCGATGCGATCGAGCAAAGATTAAAAGCCAAAATATCGGGTGCGTTGCCCAAAGGGAACAACGCACCCGACGACAATGAATTCAATCCCTGAAACAGCAAAAGGGGCCATGGATCATGGCCCCTTGCTGATTTCCGGCTTGAAGCGGAGGTTTAGCGGAAGCCGATCGAGGCTTGCCAAACAAACGCCAAGGCCAAGAAAAATACCGGAATCACCGGCAAAACATCAACCAACGGCCCAAAGGCAGAATATGCTTCGGGGAGCTTAGCCAACAGCATTGCAGCTTCCATGATAACGATCGCCTCTTCAAAACACAGCTATTTTGCCCTCTATCCTACCATGTTTAGGCGAGCGGCAGCAGCGATCATGCGGTCGATCAAGCGCCTGACCGCCTAGGCCGTTGGTTGCTGGGCCGCAGCGGTGTCATGGTGTTCGACCGCACCGTGGCCATTGCTGCCATTGGCATGACCGTTGCTGCCATTGCCGTTGAGGGGTTTATAGGTGTAGCTGCGCGTGGGGTTTTTCTGAATGTCCTCGGTGATCGCATCGAGGTCAATATAGCGATCGGCCACATTGATCAAGCTATCACTGGTCATCGATCGCAGGCTCACGACCTCGACCCGAACGCCCCGGTAGCTCACCGCATTGACCGCATAGGCCAAATCGCCATCGCCGCTGACCAGCACCGCCGTATCGTAGGAGCCGACCAGGGACATCATATCCACGGCGATTTCGACATCGAGATTGGCTTTCTTCGAGCCATCGGGCAGTTGTACCAAGTCCTTGGAAATAACGCGATAGCCATTGCGCCGCATCCATAACAGGAAACCCTGCTGCTTCTCATTGCTGCGATCGACCCCCGTGTAGAAGAACGATCGCAACAGACGCGAGCCTGAAGTCAACCGCACCAATAGCTTCGTGTAGTCAATCTCAATGCCCAATTGCAGCGCCGCATAGAACAAGTTGGAGCCATCGATAAAGATGGCAACCCGACCCCGATTTTCCAGCACCTGCTCCGGCGAAAAGACAGGTTCCGTTTCATGGTTAGTCGTCTGGTGGTTTGCAGTGAACACAGTTACCGTACCTCAGCTGAAATTAGGTGGTTTTATTAAAAAACTGGTTGATGGCCCGATGTGGCTTGTGCGATCGCCTGAGACACCCGGTGGTAGCGGGCTGTGTTCCAGTGCGGCGGGATTAAATGTCCGCTTCACTTGCAGTTGGGAGTTCGAGTTTTTGGAACACGGGTTGAGGCTCTCCCAAGGCTTGCCCTGCTGTCAGTATTCCCCATTGGCTATGGGTTTGGGCGTTGATCGACACATCACGTAAAGGACTGTGATGAAAGTCCACCAAATATCCCAATTGTTGATAAACCCGGGTGCTAATCGCGGGCGTAATCGGTGACAGGAGGTAAGCCGCGAGGCGCACGGATTCGAGAATCGCGTAGATCACCTCGGCCACTTGGGCCGTTTCCCCCTGTTTATAGAGCGTCCAGGGGGCTTGCTCGTCGATGAACCGATTGCCTGATCGGGTCAGCGCGATGATCGCTTCGCAGGCTTCGTGAAAAGCCAGCGCTTGGTAGGCGGCATCGACTTTGGCAGCGAGGGCGGTGCCTTCCGCTTTGAGCGGATGGGCCGCCGCGATCGCGCTGCCCTCGACATCTGGCACCTGCGGCCCGAAATATTTCAAACTCATCTTCAGCGTCCGATTCAGCAAATTGCCGAGGTCATTCGCTAAGTCCGCGTTGAGCATATTCACAAACCGCAGTTCCTCAAAGTTGCCATCCTGACCGAACTTGATTTCCTTCAGGAAGTAGTACCGGAAGGCATCCACGCCGTAGCGATCGAGCAGGTAGGCAGGTTTGATGTTTTGGCTGCTTTTGCCCATTTTTTCGCCCGTTTTGGTGACGAGGAAACCATGGGCAAACACCCGTTGGGGCAAGGGTAACCCCGCCGACATCAACATCGCGGGCCAATAGATCGCGTGGAATCGCAAAATATCCTTGCCAATGATGTGGGTGTGGGTCGGCCACCAGGTTTGGGCCTGGTCCAAGGTGGCACTTTGATCGGCGGGGATCGATCCGGTAATGTAGGCCAATAGCGCATCGAACCACACATAAATCACATGATTCGGATCCGTGGGCACCGGAAAGCCCCAATCAAAATTCACCCGCGAGATCGAGAAGTCGCGTAGCCCTTGCTTAACGAAGCTCAGGACTTCGTTGCGACGATTCTCCGGTTGGATAAAGTCGGGTTGCTCGGCGTAGAGCTTGAGCAAGGCCGGTTCATATTTGGACAGTCGGAAGAAGTAGTTTTCTTCATCGCGCCATTCGACTTCGCGTTGGGTGTGGATCGGGCAGCGATTGCCTTCGAGCAATTCTTTTTCGTCTTTAAATTCCTCACAGGCGACACAGTAGTAGCCTTGCTGACGACTGAGATAGATGTCATCGTTGGCCCAAACCCGCTGAAAAAATTCTTGGACGATCGCGTGATGGCGATCGCTGGTGGTGCGGATAAAGGCGTTGTGGGTGATGCCCAGCTCCTCCCAGAGGGCTTTGAAGCACTCGACGATCAGGTCGCAATGTTCCTGGGGTGTACGATTCAAGCCTGCCGCTGTGCGTTCAATTTTTTGACCATGTTCGTCACTGCCCGTGATGAATTGGACAGGGTGGCCCTGGAGACGCTGCCAGCGGGCGATCGCATCGGCGGCAACAGTGGGATAGGCGCTGCCGAGATGGGGCACGTCATTGACGTAGTAAATTGGCGTGGTAATCGCAAAATTGGCGACGGAATTGGACGATGATGAATTAAAAGATAATGACATGGCAAACGGATGAATGGGCGCGACGGTCACGCTAGCAGCAGCTATGCGCTAGCAGGATTATTGTGCGTCAGAATCGCGTGACATTTTTGCGTCACTTTCATTTTAGGGGATCGGTCGAATTGCCAGTCGAAGTAAACCTTAAGGTTTTGGCGCGGGCGATCGTGTACTGATTTTTACCGCTGTTTTTGGAGCGGTACATGGCGGTGTCGGCGACTTCGATCAATTGGCCGATCGTCGCGGCGTTCTGGGGATAGAGGCCGATGCCGATGCTGGTGGTGACATGGATCGCATTGCCCTCGATCGTGAATTCTTCGGCCAGGGTGGTGAGAATCTTCTGGGCGACGCGACGGGCGATCAGGGGGCCGGGGACATTCGGTAGCACCACGACAAATTCATCGCCGCCGAGCCGCGCCACGGTATCACTGCCCGCGCGCAGACAGGCTTGGAGCCGCTGGGCGACGGCTTGCAGCAGCAGATCGCCGATGCCATGGCCGAGGGTGTCGTTGACCGCTTTGAAGCCATCCAAATCGAGGAACAGTAGGGCAACTTGGTGGTGCGGGTGATTGGCGACGGTGGCGGCATCGATCGCCTGTTGCAGGCATTCCATGAACAGCTTGCGATTGGGCAAACCGGTCAGCGCATCGTGGTTGGCGAGGTAGCTGAGTTCGCTGTTGTCGAGGGAGAGCTGGTCGCGGGCGCGTTTGAGTTCTTCTTCGAGGGTTTTGCGTTCGGTGATGTCATGGATCACGCCGACAAGGAACTGGTTGCCCGCCCGATCGCGGTGCAGCGATCGCTTAGTGGCAATGTGAAAATGCTGCCCCTTCAGATTGACGAATTCCTCTTCAATTTCCTGCGGTTCCTGCCGCCCAAACACCCACTCGTCTTGATTCCGGAGCCACTGCGCCTGGGCCGCCGGAAAGACGTGATGGACAGTTTGGCCGAGCAGATCGGCGATCGGTGTGCCAATTAAGTCGGCATAGGCTTGATTGAGGACGATCCAACGCTGTTGGCGGTCTTTGACAAACACGGGATCAGGAATCGAGTCGATCACCTGGGCCAGAAATTCCTTCGATCGGTTCAGTTCTTGCTCCGTATGGGCGATGTAATTGGCCACAACAAAGGCCGCGCCGACCAAACCCAGGAGCGGCGGCAAGACGGGCACAATCCACCCAGCCAGAAATGCCCCATAGGCCAAGCCGATCACCCCGATCGACGCCAAGCTAATCAACAGCGACGACTTCTGCGGCGATCGCAGCCGCCAACTGCTGTAGGTGCCCCAATAGGAGGCGACCCAGATCCAGAGCCATTCGACGGGTTCGGGCAGGGTTTGGAAAATGCCTTGGCCCGTGGTGGCGGCGCGGATCAGTTGGCTGATCAGATGGGCGTGGATCTCGACCCCACTCATCAGGGCGGGGCTGTCGGAGTTGTGGCTGAAGGGCGTGGCGAAGGTGTCTTTAAGGCTGTCGGCGCTGGAGCCAATCAAGACGATCCGATCGCGCAGCGCTGTCGGCGGCAGTTCGCCGCGCAGCACCTGAGTGGCCGAAAATTCCCGAAATTGCGGGGAGGCCCCGCGATAGTTGGTCAAAATCTGATAGCCGCCGACATTCGCTTGGGTATAGAGGCCATCGTCGGCCCGCTGGAGGGCAGGGAGCCGCGCTTTGCCGAGTTGGAGGACGGGGGGACGATGATTGCCGGGGGCGGCTTGGGGGATGATTTGATGCTTGGCTTTGAGGTAATGCTGGGCAATTTTTAGGCCGAAGCTTTCGTAGAGATGGTGGCGCTCCGGGCTGGCGGGATCGGGCTGCACGGTCACGGTCCAATACAGGAGCGATCGGCGCACCCGCTGATCCACATCGAGGACAACATTATTAAAGCCTATTTGCTGTTTGGCGCTGAGAATCGCCGGGGCCCCGACTTGGATTGCATCGGCCAGTTGCGGTACGGTGCGGGCCTTGCCCTTCGGCGGCGCGAGGAGGGTAATGCCGAAAATGTTATCCTGAGCTTGAAAAATTCGGTTAATCGCGGGGCTGCCGTTGGCACTCTGGAGGTCACGATAAAAGTCGAGGCCGATGCTATGGGGCTGCTGCTGCTGGATTTGGGTCAGCAGTTCAGTGAGCTTGGTATCGCTCAGGGGCCATTGATTGAGGGTCTTGATGTCCGCTTCGGTGATGTTGATGATCACAATCTGCTCGTCCGGCGGCAAAGCGGGCCGATTGCGAAACCCTTGGTCAACAATCGCCAATTCCAAAGGCTGCAAGATCCCCAGGCTCCGCAGGCCGATCACACTCAAGGCCACTCCACTGGCGGTCAAGCACACACGACTCCGGTTCCAAAGCGATTGAAAACGCTGTTGGAGAGGCGCTGGAGGCAGCAATTGCCGTTGACGAGGAACTGGGAACATCAGGGGAAACGACTAGTCCTAGGGGGACTATACCTGGTTGCTCGAACTGATCGCAACGGGGTTAGCGAGTCTTGGCCGCTATCCACTGAATCACCTGTTGGCCAATTTGCCGGGGCGCTTCACCGGGGGCGAGGCCCAGCCGATCGGCTTCGCGAATCCCCGTGGGGCTGGTGACATTGACTTCCGTCAGATAGCCGCCGATTACATCGATGCCGACGAAGTACAGTCCGTCGCGCTTCAGGGCCGGGGCGACCTGGGCGCAGATCTGCCGATCACGATCGGTCAGCGGTGCGGCTTCAGCCCGTCCACCGACGGCCATATTGCCGCGAAAATCTTCGCCCGTGGGGACGCGATTCACGGTGCCGATCGGTTCCCCGTCTAGCAGAATAATCCGCTTATCGCCCAACTTCGCATCGGGCAGGTAGGTCTGGGCCATGATCGGCACCGTGCCTTGCTGGGTGCTGATTTCGACCAGGGAATTGAAATTGCGATCGCCGGGTTCCAGGAACAGGATGCCTTCGCCGGCTTTCCCGCCAAGGGGCTTCAAGACAGCGGCGCCCTGCTGAGCAAGAAATTCCCGCAGCACCCGTTTATCTTGACTGACGATCGTCTTGGGGATCGCCTCGGCAAATTGTAGGGCATACATCTTCTCGTTAGCCGCGCGAATGCCCTGGGGCCGATTCAGCACCAGGGTCTTGGCCGGGTCGATGTAGTCGAGGATGTAGGTGGTGTAGAGGTAAGCCGTATTCACCGGGGGATCAACCCGCATGAACAGTGCCTGCATCTGCTCCAACGGCTGATGCGAGGCTTCCCCGAGGCTATACCAAGGCTGCGGCGCGACCCAATGGCCATGCTCCAGTGTGACCGGATGGATCGTCACGGGCTGGAGCGTCCCCCAAGCCTTGCCGTCAATCACGCTGAGCTGCTGGTACTGGGCAATCCAAACTTGATGTCCCAGCACCGAGGCCGCTTCCATCATGGCGACGCTGGAATCGTGGGTGGGATCAAGTTTGGCGATCGGATCGATGATAAAGGCAATGTTCACGCCCATCGGCTCCTAGCTTGCGAGTAGCGGATCAAGACCGCCCTGGGCATCCAAGGCATGGATGTCATCGCAGCCGCCAATGTGCTGATCATTGATGAAAATTTGGGGCACCGATCGCTTGCCGCCCGTGCGCTCTGCCATCTTGTCCCGGCCCGGTTCGTCCCCATCCAGGGAATATTCAGTGAAAGTAACGCCTTTGCTGTTCAGCAGCTTTTTAGCGCGGATACAGTAGGGGCAAGTGCTCCAGGTATAGATCTCAACGGTCGCAGCCATAGGTATGGGGTTAAATTTAGAACAAGACTCATTGTAAGGGCTTTAAAGTCTCCATGAATCCCGATTCGGCGTGAAGGCCTGGTATTTAGAATAGAAAATAGGGCATAACAGGTTGCACTGAGATATTGTGCGGTGCTGGAAACCCGGTTGAAAAGTTGTCCGTCTTAGGCCGAGTCTGGCCGACGATGATTGACCAGTCGCAGTGAACGGTTGTTTTTCTCAAATCGTTGTATTTTCTCAAATCGTTGTATCTTGCTAAATCCTATGCGTCTTCCGAGTTATGTTCGCCCGCTATCCACATTGCTGATTGGTGGCTGTTGGGGGGTGGTACTGTCCCCGTCGGCGATCGCGCAAACTGCTGCTGCACCGCTGCCCGCCGCGCCCTTACCCGCCGTTGTTCCAGCGAATTCCGTTCCACCCAGCGCACCCCTGAGTAGCGCTCCGGGGAACATCGTGGCCCCGATCGTGCCGACGCTGCCCCCGGTTGTCCCACCGACGGCGGCCCCACCCGCCGTTTTGCCCCCCACGGCAGCCGCCAAAGCGGCCCCCAAAGCCGATGTCCTGCGACTGTTGCTGAAGCGTGGTGAGCGTCGGGTCTACGTCTACAAAAACGACAAGGTGATGGCGAAATATCCGGTCGCCGTAGGCAAAAAAGGTTGGGAAACCCCGATCGGGAAGTTCACCGTGCTGACCATGGAAGAGAATCCCACTTTCAAGAGCTTTAAGACCGGGCGGATTATCCCGCCAGGGCCAGACAATCCGCTGGGCGTACGCTGGATTGGGATCTGGACTGATGGTGCGACGCAGTTGGGGTTCCATGGCACCAATGAGCCAGAACTAATTGGCCAAGCGGTTTCCCATGGCTGTATTCGAATGTTGAACAAAGACGTGGTGAAATTGTACAGCGTTGTCCAAGAAGGCACAGTCGTGGAAGTGGTGCCCTAGGGGATCAAGCGCCCAGATGGCGATCACGGCCGTTCCCGGCTCCTACGGTTGCCCGATCGCCAACCCCTGCCAATCGTTCCCTACCCGAATCGTCAAATCCGAATCCAAATCCCCGGTCGATTCAGCGGCAATCTGCGGAATCCGTAAATCCTGTTGCAACTGCTTCGCGACCTTTAGCTGGCCGCCCTGCACAATCACTTGGCTTGTGGGTTCGGTCTCGCTCCAAGCCGGAATCACAAACACCCGGTTGTATCCCTGGCGGATCAAGTGATCCGCCAGCTTATTCGCTGCTTCTGGTTCGTTTGCAGCATTCTGAATCGCGATCCGCAGATCCGCTGGGGCGATCGCGGCCGTTCCGCTGGTATCCGTCTGCTGAAAATATTCCTGCAAAATCCGATCGCGCCCCGCTGTATCCATCACCCAGTAGCTCGCCCGAAATTCATCTTGACCACTGAAGCGACCGGGTAGCAGCACCATTTGAAAGTCCTTCTGATCCATCTTGAGGCCAAGATTAATCAGGGCCATCATTTCCTCAAAGGTGAGGTTGGTGTCGATATATTGCTCCATCGCTTTGATGATGCTGGGAATGCGGGCGATCGTCAGGGGATTGCCGACCTGTTCGCGCATTGCCTTAAGCAAAGCCTGCTGCCGCTGGACGCGGCCAATGTCCCCAAAGTCATCGTTACGGAACCGGGCAAATTGTTCGGCCTGTTCACCGCTGAGGTGCTGCCAGCCAGCTTTGAGGTCAATGTTGAGTTTTTGGGTTTTGTCTTCGTACTGCATGTCCTTGGGGACATAGAGCCGCACGCCGCCGAGGTGATTGACCAGTTCACGGAAGGCTTCAGTGCTGACCCGGACGTAACGATCGATTTCCACGCCGTTCAGTGCGCCGGCGACACTCTCGCGGGCCAGGAGTGGCCCACCGCTAGCATTGGCTTGGTTGATTTTAGTGAGGCCAATGCCAGGGACTTCGACTTGGGTATCGCGGGGAATGGAGAGCATCGTGACCCGATTTTCCGTAGGGTCAATTCGCAACAGCAGCATCGTGTCGCTGCGACCACTGAACATCGCCGCGCGGCCCGTCGCTTCAGGTACGCGATCGATGCCCATAATCAAGACTGTGACGGGGCGAGAGACTTTGTACTGAAATCCATTTTTGACCAGGCCGCCGAGCAAGCGTTGACCTTCGCGGGGGGAGACTGCGCCGGGAATGGGAATCGTGACCGCAACTAATGCGCCGAGACTCGCGGCGATTAAGCCGATGCTGCCAACTAAACCCAAGCGTCCCAGCCACTTGCCGACCTGAGATGAGGCGGGACGGAGACGTGCCGATGGAACTGGCTTCGATTCATCGGCCATGGGGTTCAACTGATCCTCACTACGAACGCGCTCCCAACTCCTCACAGATTCTCACCCTCATCGCTGATTGATCAAGTGGATGTGCCGATCCCGGTGCCTGGGCCTTCATCATGGTAAATCCCCCCGGTCACCGCGATCGGCAATTCTGGCGGAAATTCATTGGCCCCGGCGCAAATCCTACCTGAGTTCTCCACGATCGCGCGTCCAGGTTCCGGAAATAATTTTGCCGGGGTTTCGGAGGTGTTGCGTATAAAATGATTCAGTACTTCACTAAAAATTAGGCATTGCCCCCAATCGACGATGGCTCAACCGACTTTGATTCCTGTGATTCTGGCTGGCGGTAAAGGTGAGCGGTTTTGGCCACTGAGCCGCCGCGCCCGCCCGAAGCAGTTCCTTTGCCTGGATGGGGGCGATCGCAGTTTGCTGCAAGCAACGGCCGATCGGTTACTCGACACCGCTGGCGGCTGGGAGAATCTCTGGGTCGTGACGGCTTCGCACCTGGAATCCGGAATGCGCGAACAGTTGCCGGCAATGCCCGCCGCGAATTTGCTGGTCGAACCCGAGGGCCGCGATACTGCTCCGGCAGTGGCTTGGAGCGCGATCGAAGTGGCCAAGCGCTACGGCGAAGATGCGATCGTCGGATTTTTCCCGGCGGATCACTGGATTGCGGACTTAGACATTTTCCAGGGGACACTGGCGGCAGCAGCAGCCATGGCGGCGGAATCCGATGTGATTGTCACCCTCGGAATTGCGCCCGCCTACGCTTCCACGGGCTACGGGTACATTGAGCAGGGCGAAGGCTGCGGTGAATACAATGGCTTCCCGGCCTATCGGGTGAATCGCTTTACCGAGAAGCCCGATCTTCAGACCGCCCAGGAATTTGTCGCGAGCGGGCGGTTTAGCTGGAACGGCGGCATGTTTGTGTTTAAGGCATCGACGGTGCTGCGGGAATTGGCCCAGCATACGCCGGAACTCTTGGAACCCCTGCAAGCCAAGGGAGTCGCGGCCTACGGCGAAGTGCCGAAAATCAGCATTGACTACGCCCTGATGGAAAAAACCACCAAAGCCGTGGTGATGCCCGTGAAATTTGGCTGGGATGACTTGGGGGACTGGGGGGCAATCGATCGGCTCAACCGCTCCGATGCCCCGAACGTCGAACTGGCCCAGCATGTGGGCCTCGACACTCAAGGCGCATTGCTCTACTCCACCAGTGAAGATGACCTGATCGTAACGATCGGCATGGATGATGCGGTGATCGTCCGCGACGGCAACGTCACGCTGGTTGCCCGCAAAGACCGCACCCAGGACATCAAAGCGGTGTTGAAGCAGTTGCAGGAATTGCCGCAGTACCGGGATCTGCTGTAGGGCGTTGCTGATCGAGCCAATCCAACAGCCGATTCCAGGCCCACCAGCGATCGGGATCGGCCCATTGGTGTTGGCATTGTTTACTGGCGACATAGCCGACATGACCGCCGTACTGGGTCAGCGTCAGGGCGATCGCCGGGTTCGCCTGGGCGAGCGTCGCGAGTTCCGCTGCGAGTTCGGGGGCAAAGAGGGGATCGTCGGCAGCGTAAAGCATGTAAGTGGGGCGGGCCAGTTCCGGCAGAAAGTAAATCGGACTGGTGGCGGCATAGTAGTCCTCCGTTGTCGCAAACCCTAAAGTCTGAATCACCAATTCATGGTCAAAGCCCCGAATCGTCTTCACCCGCGCGATCGCATCTGGGTCAAGACTGCCAGGGTGGGCCGCTGCAAGATTTTCTACCATGATCCGCAGTTGCTTGACGATCGCCCGTTCGACAATCCGCCCCCGACGGCTCTGCTGCAAAATATCCAGGGAACGGTTCGACTCGATCGAGGGGCAAACCACCGCCCCGCCACCGAAATCCGCCGGATTCAAGCCCAAATCTGCGCCGCGCTCCTGGGCTGTCTTCACGCCCCACAGCGCCAATTGTCCGCCCAGCGAATAGCCGACAAACCAAAACGGCCCCGGATAGCCCATCGCCTGCGCTTGGGCCGCAATCCGCACAAAGTCTTCGCCTTCATAGATTCCATCACTGGTCAGTTCCGGGGACTGCTGCGCCGTCTGTCCATGGCCGCGCCAGTCGAACAGCACCACCCCGTACCCACGCGCGATCGCCTTGCGCCCCAGGATTTGCAAAAACCACTGATTGTCCAAGCTGCCTGTAATTCCATAAGTCCCGACAATCGTGCCCCGCATGCCCCCCTGGGGCTGTGCCATCTGGCCAAAAATCGATGTCCCCTTGGCTCCCTGGAACACATGATCGCGGTAATCCGGTACGGGCAGCGCGATCGTCGATTCCCAGTTACGGCCCGCCCGCAACGCCACATAAACCGTCATCAGAAAGCCATTTTTCAATAGCCAGGGTGGGGAAAAACGCGGTAGCTCGGACATAGAACAGCGATCGGCAGCGATGGGTGAAACGGCCCCACGATCGTAGTCCCAAAGGGTGCCCGATCGTGGGCCATCATCGGAGAAATCTTAAAACAATCGGAAGAATCAATGATTCATTTTTGCGACAATGCTGCTTTTCAGTAACAATTTGAGATGATTTCAAGACTGGGCTATAACCTTGAAAATCGCCTCTCAGCAGGGCTTTTGTCAAATGATTAAAATTTTTTCGGGGTCGATTTATTGCAGAAAATTCATCAAAGCAGTCAATTCTGGTGAGGCTTTAAATTACTTTGCATAACGTTTGCTTCCGAAACTGTCCCCTATAATTTGAGACAAAGCAACGCCTCGCCATAGGCACACCCAATCCTCATTATTCCACCCTCGGGAGCCTTTTAACGGTCCTGTCTGCTCCCTGCAACCCCGTCTGTATCAATCGCTGTTTAACCAAAGATGGTCTTTACCCATGCCCCGTATTCTGGTTGTCGATGACGATATTGCCATTTCTGAACTGGTCGCTGTCAATCTTGAGATGGCGGGTTATGAAGTCATTCAAGGTGAAGATGGCATCAAAGGTCAGGCCCTCGCGTTACAGATGCAGCCCGACTTAATCATGCTCGACTTGATGTTACCCAAAGTCGATGGCTTCACGGTCTGTCAGCGTTTGCGCCGCGACGATCGCACCGCCGACATTCCGGTGATCATGCTCACCGCCCTCGGTCAAACCAAAGACAAAGTCGAAGGTTTCAACTCCGGGGCCGATGATTACTTGACCAAGCCCTTTGAAGTCGAAGAAATGCTGGCGCGGGTGCGGGCCTTGCTACGTCGCACCGATCGCATTCCCCAAGCGGCCAAGCACAGCGAAATCCTCAACCATGGCCCATTGACCCTGGTGCCCGAGCGCTTCGAAGCGATTTGGTTTGGCAAAACCGTTAAACTCACCCACCTCGAATTTGACCTCCTGCACTGCCTCTTGCAGCGGCATGGTCAGACCGTATCGCCCAGCGAGATTCTCAAAGAAGTCTGGGGCTACGACCCGAACGACGACATCGAGACCATCCGCGTCCATGTGCGGCACCTGCGCACCAAGCTCGAACCCGATCCCCGCCATCCGCAGTACATCAAAACCGTCTACGGTGCCGGATATTGCCTCGAAATCCCCGTCGCCGCCGTTGATGAATTAACCGCGTAGGGTGGCAATACCCACCGCGATCTCACGCCCTCCACCCGATCGTTTAAGCGATCGGGTTTTTCATGCCCAATTCTCTAATGTCGGATCCTGCAAATCCGTCAACAAGCGGTCGAACTCACTGCGCGAAACCACGATCGGCCTCTCCGTATTTTCCACAGTATCGAATACAACTAGCTCCATCCCCAAATTCAGCGCGTAAAACTGGAATAGCAAGTCAATCAACCCGATCGGGCTCAGCGATAACGCGGACAAATCCATCCCAGCGAGAATCTTCGCGGCAACATTTGCATCGGGGAATGCGTAGATTGCCGTTTTTTCTACGTGACTTTGTGTACGATGGTTAAGGGTGAAACTTACCCAAGCGTGATCGGGGCTTTGCAGGACAAAATATTCCGGGTATCGGAATTTACCTGCAAGTTGTCGAAGTACGGGCACAAAAGTTTCCGTAATTTGACGCATTTCCGGATCGTTCGGGGCATCCTGAACTAGAGCTTTGATCTGTTGATCGAGGTTCATCATCTACCGCTTCATTGTATTTAGTGCATTTTGTCTGACAGTCAGGGGTTTTCGCTCGATTTTGAAGTCATCTATGCCAAAATCTGAGAGTGGGTCTTGATTTACCAAACGTTAGAACCAACACGGGAAATCTGCCAACGAGTGGATACTATCTTCCAATTTCTGTTAGCGGAACTCAAACATGAGACGAAGGCTTCCGATCGGCACTGTCAGGCTGTGGCCGGACGATTGGCGGAGGAAGTCGATCGGATTTGTACCGAGAGTAAACGCATTCAGGATTCGGGGGATGTAATGGAGTGGGCCTATGCCCTCGCCCGCCATCGCTTGCAGCAATGTCTTCATTATTATCGCCTCGGGTCGCGCCGGGGGCGGGTGGATTTGCACAGCACCTTGAGTGCCGTAGTCTACCGCTATATCAATCCGGCCAAGAGTCAGTACAGCTACCAAGCGCGGCTGACCTTGATTGAGGACTTTTTGCAAGGCTTTTATATGGAAGCGCTGAATGCATTTCGGCGTGAGACCAAATTGCCGACGGATTATTGTCCCAAGAGCCTGATGGAACTGGCCGAATACATGGCGTTCACGGAGCGCTATGGCAAACGCCGGATTCCGCTGCCCGGTCGGCGCAATCAACAGCTGATCATCCTGCGGGCCCAGACATTTTCGCAGCAGCAGCCGGGGGAAACCCTGGTGGACATGGAACAGGCAGCGGAAGGAGGCATGTCGGATAGCGACGACTCCTACAATGTGGCCTCGATCCAGCGCCTGCGTGAACAAATGGTGGCCCAGGACCAGGAGCCAGCGGAGGATTCGCTGCGCCATTCGGTGGTGCAGGAACTGATCGCCTATTTACAAGAGCGCAAGCAGCAAGATTGCATTGATTATTTCATGCTGCGCTTGCAGGACTTGCCCGCCAACGAGATTGAACAGATTTTGGGGCTGACTCCACGTCAGCGGGATTATCTTCAACAGCGTTTTAAGTATCATTTGGTGCGATTCACCTTTACCCATCGGTGGGAATTGGTGCATCAATGGCTGGAGATTGACCTCGATCGTGATTTAGGTTTGCAGCCGAAGCAAATCGAACAGTTCGTCGCTCAGCTCACGGCCCAGCAACAAGCGCTGCTGAAGCTCAAAAAGGAAAAGCGTCCGGATCAGGAAATTGCCAAGGCGATCGGCTGTACGGCCAATCAAGTCCAGAAGCAATGGTTCAAAATTTTGGAACAAGCCTGGGAAATCCGTAACGAACAGTCCGGAGCAAGTAATCCCACGGATGAATAAGGATTTACAACGATGGATCACGCGATGAATTACGAAAGCGAGTCTGACAGCGTTGCGCGGCAGCGTATGTTTATTCGTTTAGTGCGTCACTTAGGATTAGATCTCGGTTTAGACCTAGGACTGGCGGATGTTGATTCCGAGCCCCTTGGGATTGAACGTTCATCGGAACCTTGGCTGAAGGCGCTGGATTCATCGACATTCCCTTCGGAATATTCACTCAACTCAGGAGAGATACAGGCTGTGCAAGATCGTTTTTATGCACTGTTGAAACATCGTTTGCAGAGCGAGATTCAGCTCAACCCCCCGCTCTTCCCCTGGGAGCAGTCGATGGTCGAATATCAGGACGATGTGCCTGAAACTATTGCTGCTGCTGGTATTGATTTGCGATCGTTGTGGTTGGCGCAACTGCGTCGGCTCGCCTTACCCGTGACGTTGCCCGATGCGGTGTTGGCCCAGTTGTTGACCCAATGCCAAGCGCTGATGCAGCAACCGCTGCGCGAAGGGGCGAAGTTGGTTCAGGCGGTGGAAGCCCTCTTCCCCGGCGAACTGCGGGCGCTCAATCAGATGGCAGGTATGGTGATGGTGTCCCCGGCCCGATCGGGGTATGCCAGCTTGCAGGAAAAGTTGGGTGGCGATTTTGCCCTCGACTATGATGCGGCGCAACCGACCCAGCAGATGGTGCTGTCGCTGTTGGCGGCGCGGGAGATCTTCAATGCCTTGCGCTTGAAGGTATCGGCGGCGCAACCGATGCAGCGCTACGAATGGGCGACGGATGCAGGTGTGCTGGTGCTGCAAACGCACTATCGGATCGATGCGACGGGTGTGAGCACCCTACGGGTTGAGGCGATGGTGCCCTGCGGCAGTCAGTTGGAATTGCGCGGGGCGGATCGCCGATCGCTCGCGGAGTCCCAGGATGCGGGTCAGCTGACGGTTGAGTTAAGTGATTTGGATGTCCGCGCGTCGCTGACTTTGACGGTGCGCTTGGGCGATGATACGTTGACGTTTGCGATCCAGCCGGAAGCTTAGATCGAGTTGGCTTGGCGATCGTGATTCGCGATCGGGCGATCGCGATTGTTGAGTGATGTGCTAGACCGATCGGTTTTCTCAATTCTCCTGTTAATTGCATGATGCTCTGCTGCGTTGTGGTCTCCCGAGGGCCGATCGTGGTGGGGCATTTTTGTGTGGTGGCGATGATCGGGGTTGGTGGGTTCCGCGTTGCTCTACCCACCCTACGGGGGACTATCATGGTGGTTGGCGCGATCGGACTTCCCAATTTATGTTTTCGTCTCGTTTTGCTTGGACTGCGCGGCTGCGGCAAATGACTCCGGTGGTGCGTGAGCCGTCGGAGAGCTCTTGGCTGTTGCGGCTGTTGGCGCAGGGGCTGGTGACGATCGGGATTTTGGCGACGGATACGGCGGCGGAGACGACGATGGCGCTGTGGGCGGTGCCGTTGAGTTTTTTGGGGGCTTATTGGAGTTGGCGAAATCGCGATCAGCGCAATGTGACGGTGAAGTTTTTGCTGGCGATCGGGATGATGGTCGCGCTGGTGCTGTTTTTTCGGAATCTGATTTTTGGTGGGCTGAATGATACGCGGCTGACGTTGGCGGAGTTGTTGATTCAGGTGCAGGTGCTGCACAGCTTTGATCTGCCGCGTCGCAAGGATCTTGGCTATTCGATGGTGATTGGTCTGATTTTAGTCAGTGTGGCTTCGACGTTGAGTCAGACGATGGTGTTTGGGTTGTGGTTGCTGTTGTTTTTAGCGATCGCGTTGCCCGTTTTGGTGATGGATTATCGATCGCGGTTGGGGCTGAAACATTGGGCCTGGACGGCGGCAAATAAAACTCAACGCTGGCGCGGTTTGCCGTTGCTGTTTGTGACGATCGTCGCGTTGGGGTTAGTGCTATTTGCGGTGATGCCGCGTTTGCCGGGGTATCAGATCCAAACGTTCCCGATGAGTTCGCAAATCGAGACGCAGCAGGAGTTTGACCAGGAACAGGTGCTGAATCCGGGCTATATTGGACGCGGAAAAGGCAATGTGCCGGGCACTCGTCCGGGCCGGGGAACCGCGCCGGAGACGGGCAAAGGCGAAATTGATGACACGTTTTATTATGGGTTTAATACCAAGATTAATCAAAATCTGCGTGGCAAAATGACGGAAAAAGTCCTGATGCGAGTGCGATCGCAGGCGGAGGGTTTCTGGCGGGTGATGGCCTTCGATCGCTACACGGGCCAGGGCTGGGAGGTATCGCGCAATGAGCAGACCGATACGCTGACCCGCACGGCTTGGAGCTATCAGTTCTATCCGCCGAAGTGGAACAGCATTAATCGCACGAAGCGGGTGGTGCAGACCTATACGATGGTGGCGGATTTGCCGAATGTGATTCCGGCGATGACGGAGCCGAAGGAAGTCTACTTTCCGACGAAGGAGATTGCCATCGATCGGGAAGATGGGCTGCGATCGCCCGTGGCGTTGACGGAAGGATTAACTTATACCGTTGTCTCCGATGTGCCTTTCCGCGATCGCAATCTCCTGCAAAAAGCCCGCAGCATCTACACGCCAAAATTAGTCAACGCTGCGGCCAAAAATCCCTACGCCCAAATCGACCCCGCACTCAAAGCGAAACTGGCAAAACTCGCTGGAGAAATGCTTGCCCAGGCAAATAGCCCCATTACCAGTGACTACGAAAAAGCCCTGTACCTGGCCCAGGCAGTGAAGCAACGCTATCAGATCCAAATGGATTTGCCATTTCTGGACGACAAAGAAGATCTGGTGGATGCCTTTTTCTTCAAATACAAAGGCGGCTATCCTGATCACTTCGCCACGGCCTACACCATGCTGCTGCGCTCGATCGACCTCTCAGCGCGTCTGGTCACGGGGTTTTCCCCCGGTCAGTTCAACCCGTTCACGGGCTACTACGTGGTGAAAAATACTGATGCCTACGCCATGACGGAGGTGTATTTCCACAAGCACGCCTGGATGACCTTCGACCCGTTGCCCGGTCATCCGCTGATGCCGCCAACGCCGGAAGAATATCAGCCTTTCAGTGCGCTCAAGGCTTTCTGGCAGTGGGTGGCGGGTTGGCTACCGTCGCCAGTGACGGGCTGGTTGAGTTGGGTGTTTGGGGGGGTGGTGACATTTTTGGCGGGGTTGATTGGCGGCTTTTTGCGGCTGTTTTGGCAGGGCTGGTGGGGCTGGTTTTTGGGGATTATCAGCGCGATCGGTTTGGCCCTAGCGGGGTGGCTCCTGTGGCTGGGCTATCAGCGCTGGCGTTACCGTCGGCAGTTGCAGCGGTTGGAGCCGATGGCGCGGCTGTATCAAGAATTTGTCGATTGGGTGGCAACTCAAGGCATCCCCAAGCATCCTGCCCAAACCCCGAACGAGTATGCACGTCGGTTAGGGCAACGCGGCTTTTTAGTGGGGCAGATGGCTCCTCAAGCAATTACCCAGGCTTATCTGGGCTGGCGCTACGGGGGACAAATCCCGGCGGATCTGCGATCGCTCCAGCAATCCCTGCGCCACATGCAGCGCCAGCGCCGTCAGCAAGCTATCCAACAGTTGCCCCAAACTCTCATGCGGCAATTCCAGCAGCAGCGGCGGCGCTGGTCAATGCGAAGAATTCCGGGTCGAAAAATCGCTCTAAAATAAATCTCAGTAAAATGAGGGAATCGTTTCAAATCCTGTGGTTGGGCTATGTTTCAACGCTTGCTGATCTGTACTGATCTGAATGACGGTTTGCAACAATTGGGCCGATCGATCGCCAGTTTCGCGGCGATCGGGGTGCAGCATATTACGTTCCTCAGTAGTAAACCGATCGAAGAAACCAAGGGTGTGCCCCGGCTCGAAGCTAGCGAAATTGCCAAAGTCAAAGCGGCGGTTCAGCACTGGCTGCCGGAGACCTTGCCGATCGCCGTTGACATCGAAGTGCAGATGGGCCGCGCGACGGATGTGATTTTGGCGGTGGCAGCGCAGTCCCAGGCGGATCTGATTGTGCTGGGTACCGCGAGTAAAACGAATCTGAATGAAAAACTCTTCGGCAGTACGACGATCGATCTGGCGAAAAAAACGACGATTCCGCTGCTAATTTTTCGCCCCCAATTGCTCGATGTGATGACCCGTGAGGAACTGGATCTCCGCTGCGGTGAGCTCTTCCAGCGCTTGCTGATTCCCTATAACGGCAGTCCAGCGGCGCAGCATATCGTCGATCGGGTCGTGGCGCTGAATCAACCGCAAGGCACCGTTGGGCGCGCTACCCTTTGCTGGGTGAATGCCGATCGTAACTGGCTCTCCCTGCCGGAAACGGAGCAAGCGGCCCAAATCGAGCAACAACTGACCCCCGCTGAGACAAAGCTGCAAGCAGCGCAGATTACTAGCGATCGGGCGGTGCATCAGGGCAGTGCGCTCCAAGGGATCTTGGCGACGGCGCGGGAAGCGGACATTACCGCGATCGCCATTGCCTCCAATAGCCTGGGGACGCTGTTGGAATGGACGACACCCAGTCTGACGGGGGATTTGATCCGGCAGAGTTGGTATCCGCTGTTGTTCTTCCCGCAGCCTGCTAAATAATCGCGCTGGCTAAATAATCGTGTCGGCTAAATAATCGCGCCGATCGTGACTCCAAAAATTCGATTATCCTGGGAAAGCGTGCTTTTCGCCCGCCAGCGCTTTTTTGTTTAAGCCTGTCCCCCATTCTCGTGTCTGAACTTTTGAGTAGGTAGAACTATGAGCCAAGCAACGACGCCAGCGGCGACTCTGCAACAACTGCAATGGCGCTACGCCACCAAGGTCTTTGACCCCGCCCAAAAAATCGCCGATGAAGCCTGGCATGTCCTGGAACAAAGCCTGGTGCTGTCGCCTTCTTCCTTTGGTTTGCAGCCCTGGAAATTCTTCGTGGTGCAAAATCCCGCAATCCGTCAGCAACTCCTCGACTTTTCCTGGAAACAAGCCCAGGTGGTGGATGCTTCCCATTTGGTCGTATTCGCCGTGCGGAAGGGGCTGAATGCGGCGGATGTCGATCGCTACATCGATCGCATGGCGACCGTGCAGGGCGTTCCGGCGGAAAATCTGGCGGGCTTTAGCGGTATGGTGAAGGGCTTTATGGAGAAGCCGCCCTACCCGCTGGATATGGATGGTTGGTGTACGCGTCAGGTCTATATTGCCCTGGGTCAGTTTATGACCGCCGCCTCGATGATGGGAATCGATACTTCACCGCTGGAGGGTTTTGCACCGTCCAAGTATGACGAGGTGCTGAAGCTGGGTGAGCAGGGTTATGCGTCGGTGGTGGTCTGCTGTGCAGGCTATCGATCGGGCGATGACAAGTACGCCCAGAAGCCGAAGGTGCGCTATCCCACGGAAGAAGTCGTGCAATATATTTAATTCATTGCCCTGCCAAGCTGAAATTTGTGGCGTAAAAAATTCCCCCAGACCATGACCAGCCTGGGGGAATACTTGGAGAAACTCACGCTACAAATCTGTTCACTTAAGGCAATGCGGTAGAGATCACGCTACTCAACTTCAACCGCGTTGACATCAACCATTTCCGTTGTTGCAGCGGTGTCGGCGGGGGCATCTTTTTTTTGCTTGGAAGCCGTGACCCGATCACGCAACACGCCCGTTAATTCTGTCGCCAACATGGTGATTACAACGACATCATCAATTTGACCAATGAACGGGAAAATGTCAGGAATCAAATCGATCGGGCTGAGCAGATAAACCAAAGTGCCTGCGATCACCCACCAACGGTACTTGGGATTGCTGACCAAGTTGCGATACCAGTTGTAGATCGATTCGAGGGAAAACGTGTTGTTTGCCATGACCGGAAAACTCCTTGAAGGAAAGTTAGTTGTGCAGTAGTTGCCGACTTGTGAGTTCCGGGGGCGGGGTACTGATGGCGCTTGGCCTAGGCCGCTCTTGCGTTTCTCACACTGTTATCTTCGCAGAGGGAAATGGGTTTTCCCAGGGTTTTTTCGGGTGCTAACCGATGCGCAAAATGGGGGCTAACCGAAGACCGAACTGCGGGCCGTAAAGGGTTTGGTGGGGTTTGCCGAAGGTATAGCGGGCCAGTGGTTCCTTGAACTTCGATTGTGCGATGGGTGATGGGACGATCGCTAGTCATTGCCCTAGGGCATGTCATCAACTGAGCCAGATGACGACAGCAATACTGAATCAATCCCTCCAAAGAATGGGCGGATAGGGGCAATTTAGCACTGAAGATTTCGCACTGAATTATTGTTTAATGACAATCGATGGCTCACGTTCAACATGGCGCTTATGAATGTTTTAGGCTCGACTTGTATGCGTTTCTCGCTAGCGCTGTTGCCGATCGGCCTCACCAGTTGTCAGCTATTACCCACGCAAACCCGCACCGCACCATCACCCAGCCCAACGTCCCCCACCATTCCCGCGAGCCGTCAGGCCCAGGCTTATATCGGCGCGATGAACCGGAGTCAGCAGGCGGTGTTTCTGGAGAAAAGTGAATTTGCCGCCTCTCTAGCGGAACTGGAAATGAAACTGCAACCGGGAGCCTACACCTACAGCGTCAAGCCGCAATCCAGCACCCCAAAATCCGTCCTTCATCTCGCCACAACAACCCAACCCGGCGAACCGAATTTCTTGGGACTGGTCTATGTCGTCACCGATGCGAATGATGAAACTGTTACCGTGAGCCAGATCTGCCAAACGACGGAACTGATCACCCCCGACATAAAATTCACCCCACCATCGACCCAAGAAACTGATCCAATTCCTTGTCCACCGGGTTTTGAAGTCAATCCCTAAAACTGCAAAAGCCCCACCAGAAATGTTTCCAGCGGGGCGATCGCATTCAATTCACAGCAATTTAGAAAATCTCGTTCAAAACCGCTTCGAGTTTTTCCACCGTTCGATCGACATGCATCAGTTTATCGAGACCAAACAATCCGATCCGAAATGTCTGGAACCCCTCCGGTTCGCCGCATTTGAGCGGCACCCCAGCGGCGACTTGCAGCCCCGCCAGCATGAACTTTTTGCCGGATTGGATATCGGGATTATCGGTGTAGCTGACAACCACCCCCGGTGCTTCAAATCCCGACGCAGCGACGCTTTTCACGCCCTTCGATCGGAGTGCCGCCCGGACTTTATCACCGAGTTCTTGCTGGGCTTGGTGCGCTTTGGCGAAGCCGAAGGCGCCGGTTTCGTTGATCACGTCGCGGAATTGCGTCAGGCCGTCAGTGGGCAGGGTGGCGTGGTAGGCATGGCCGCCATTGAGGTATGCCTGCATGATTTGCCACCACTTTTTAAGGTCGCAGGCGAAACTGGTACTGGTGGTGCTTTCCATCCGCTCCAAGCCCAGTTCACTCAGCATCACCACCCCAGCGCAGGGCGTGCCGCTCCAGCCTTTCTGGGGGGCCGTGACTAGGACATCCACGCCGCAGGCTTGCATGTCGACCCAGATTGTCCCGGAAGCCACACAGTCCAGCACAAAAATCCCGCCGATGGCATGCACCGCATCAGTCACAGCTTTGATGTAGTCATTGGGGAGGATGATGCCCGCTGAGGTTTCGACGTGGGGGGCAAAGACGACATCGGGCTGTTCGGCTTGGATGGCGGCGACGACTTCGGCGATCGGAGCAGGGGCGAAGGCGGCTTGGGGGCCATCTTCCACGGGCCGCGCAGTGATTATGCTACATTTCGCAGGGATATTGCCCGCTTCAAAGATTTGTGTCCAGCGAAAACTGAACCAGCCATTACGAATCACAAGGCAATTTTTTCCCGTGGCGAATTGACGGGCGACGGCTTCCATCCCGAACGTCCCGCCCCCCGGTACCAGCACGACCCCGGCGGCATTATAAACCTGCTTGAGGGAAGCCGAAATATCCCGCATCGCCGTCTGAAACCGCTGCGACATGTGGTTCAAAGAGCGATCGGTGTAGACCACGGAATATTCGAGTAGCCCATCGGGATCGATGTGGGGAAGTAAGCCAGCCATGATTGCCTCTATCAACAAAAATCCTAGAATTATGCTGGGCTCACAGCAGCACCGCCATGCCACAGCATCATTTCAGTATAGCGTTTAGGCTGCGGTGAGGATTTGGCGAAACCAGGTTTCCACCCGATCGGCCATGGCTTTGAGCGAATATTCGGCCTCGGTTTGGAAGCGGCAGGCGAGACGATCGATTTGGTCGAGGTCACGAATCGCATTGACCAAAGCGGGAACGGAGTCGGGTTCGACGAGCCAGCCAGTTTCGCCGTGGCGGACGATTTCGGCGGGGCCACCGCGCGCGTAGGCAATTACCGGAACCCCGCAGGCCAAGGCTTCGATCGCCACATTGCCAAAGGCTTCGACCCAGTGAGGAGTCATCAGGAGGCCCCGCGCTTGGCGCAGGTGAGTTTGCAATGCCGTCGTCTCGATAAAGCCGCAATATTCGATCGGGGCAGTGGGATAGAGCGTTTGAATCTGCCGCCAATAGTCGCGGTCTTCCACTACACCGAAGATTTTTAGCTTGACGTTGGCCCGTTGTACCGCCGCCACCGCGTCCTGAAGCCCCTTCTCCGGGGCGATCCGGCCCACCCAAGCGAGATAATCTTCCGGGTCAGCGCAGAAGTCATACTGGGCCAAATCGAAGCCATTTTTCACGTTGCAGGCTTGGTCGGCCCAGGCGAAGGTCGCCGCTTGAGCCAGGCTGTGGACGGCAAGGCGATCGGGCGCATGATTAGCAACCGCTTGAATCACCGCATCCATCGCGTCGGAAAGCGAACCCATACTGACCAGATGGGCGATCGGGGTGCGGAAAAACGGTGTCAAGTAGAACGGGAGCCAATCGTAGGCAAAATTTAGCACCAGATCATAGTCATCTTGGTGGACGCGAGCATAGTCCCACATTGCCCCGAGGACAGACTGTGATGGCAGTTGGATGGGTGCATCGCGGGTTTGGCTTTGGGCGGTGGTTTGGCGATTGCCGGGACAGGTTATGAGATCAAAACCATCGATTGCTGAGCCTTCCGGTGCCACGATCGTGATTTGGTGGCCATAGTTTGCCAGGGCTAACGCCAAGTTTTTCAGCGTCAGCTCCACCCCGCCTCCCAGTCCCGAACCCAATGGGCCAACGGGTGTGGAAACAAACATCAACCGCAATGGCTGCTCAAAGCAAGACACGAGATAAAAGCCTAAGTTAGAACACCCAGTATCCTACTACAGCAATCCGAACTGAAATGGGAAATATTGGAGGCCCCCAAACCCCAATACTGGGGCTGTGACTCTTCTCCAGTGTTGGGTAGAGAGCGAATCTGGCTATTCCGCAGCGGACAGGCGTTCCGGTGGTGTGACGGTGCTGGCGATCGCGATCAGATTCTCGTCCATGACCGGGGGGCGAATCCGGTTGAGCTGTTTCAAGGCCCAGTTGGCGGTATCGCGCACTTCGTCATCGGGGTCATCGATCGCGGTTTTCTGCACCATTTGACTGATTTGGGAAACCAGGTCGTAAAGTCGGGTCAGATCGCGAATCGCATTGCGGCGCACGTCGGGGCTGTCGTCCTGGAGCGAAATCGCCAGGGCTTTGCTCATGGGCTTAAGCGTCCGAGAACCGATTTCGGTCAGTGAGGACAAAATCAGGCTGCGTTGCTTCGAATCCGCTTCCAGCATCATGTCGACCAGCGGTTGCACAGCCCTTGTATCGCCCCATTGACCCAATTCCCAAATCGCCTTACGACGTTTAGTCGGATCGGGATTTTGAATTTCTTTCAGCAAACCTTCGACGACGCCGACTTGCGGTAGGCGCGCCGATCGGTTGGCTAGACCGGGCCGCATCGTCTGTGGGGTAATCACTTCAGCCGTGACGGGGCTGGGGGTAATTGTCGTGGCACGGCCGGTGGCCAGTTGACTGGTGTTGGGACGAGTGATGCTGGGACTGGGGGGCGGAGTCACGGGAGACGCGGTCACCACGACTGTAACGGCTGTCGCGGGTTCGATCACTGCGGGTTCAATCACTGCGGGTTCAATCACTGCGGGTTCGACCATGTCGGCCACGATCGGCGATTCGATAACCGATTCCACGATCGGTTCGATGGTTGACTTGTTGGGGTTGCCGATCGCCGCAGTTGCCCCATCGCCTTCAGGGAAATCAACATCGGCAAAGGCCGCATCAATCTGCGCCATGTCCCACTGAATCCCATCAAATTCCGTGCCATCCAGGGGCTTATCGTCTAACGAGGCGATCGTCGCCGGGGTTTGCTCCAACTGTGCGCCCGCAAATTCTTGTAGATCGCGGGCAAATTCATCCAGCGATGACTGATCGACGGAAGCCGATTTAAGGCCGTAGAGTGACTCCTCAAGCGGACTGGGTGCGGCGGGTTCGAGGTCAGCTAGGGCACGATATTGACGAACCGCGTGATCAACCTGGGCTTCGGTTTGACCCGATTGACGGCCCAGACGGTACAGCGCGATCGCACCGCCCAAGGTGCCGAGAACAGCCGCCCCAGTTCCAATCATCCAAGGCAGATTGGAACTGGGTTCGGCGGTGACTTTCCCGGTGGCGCTGGCGGGCTGACTGTCAGATTTTTGGGGGTCGGATTGCTTACTGTCAGACTTTTTACTGTCAGGCTTTTTACTGTCAGACTTTGCGGCTTCCGGTTTCGCCTTTGGCGCAGTTTGCGTGGCGATCACGGCCTCGCGACTGCCGTCGATTACACCGATCGCGGTGCATAAGATTAGGGGTAAGGATAGGAAACGCCGCATAAGCACGGTTACGGTAAGGGTTGGGGGACTTTGGGCTCCGGTGCCTTTTCAGTATTCCCGGTTACTTCCGAAAGTTGCGAAGTTGGGGAAGAAATCGGGGAATTTTCGGTTGAGGGCTGGCCCTGAAGCCGATCGCGCTGGTTGATCAGGTAAATGCTCGCCAACGTCAGCAGCACCCCGACCGATTGAATGGTGGTTAAAGTTTCCGCCAAGAACAGATTGCCAAACAACAGCGCAAACACGGGCGTGAGGAACGTCAGCGCACTCAAACTGGTCAAACTCCCACTGGCGGCAAAGTCGAAAAACAACCCATAGGCGATCGCACTGCCAAATACCGTTGAATAGAGTAATGCTGCCCAATCAAATCCTTGAAGCTGTTGCCATTGCTGCGTTTCCCCGATCGCACTGGCGATGACCAACGGAATGCTGCCCAAAATCATGTGCCAGCCCGTTGCCACCACTGGGTCAACCCGTCGACTGACATAGCGCGAAATCACCGTCCCGAAGGCCATCGACAGCGCCGCTAACAGCATCAGCCATTGGCCGTTATCGAACAACGCCGTGAGGCGTTCGACCCAATCGATCGTGGCCAGATCCGGCCAATGGCCCGCCAGCAGATTATTCAATAGCGCTTCCGGCAACCCCAATAGGCTGATGCCGCCAACTCCCACCAATAGCCCAATCCAACCCACCCAGCCAATCCGCTCTTGAAACAACCAAGCCGCTAACAGCGCCACAGCCAAAGGCTGCGAATCAATCATGACCGAGCCGAGTCCCGCATCAGTCCGCACTAACCCCTGGGCGAGAAAGCCTTGAAATAGCGTGCCATCGATCAACGCAAACAGCCCAATCCAAGCCCAAGCCTGCCAACTGCTAGGCGATCGGCGGCCCGTTGACCAGGCCCACAGTAAAACCAGAATCCCAGCAGGCAAAAGCCGCGTCGCCGCCAAGAAGAACGGTGTGGTGTGGCCGATCGTCCCTTTCATCGCTACCATCGCCGTCCCCCAGAGCAAAAACGGCGCAATCAGGAGCGGCGAAAACCCGGATTTGACGGAAGCAGGGGTAGACAGACGCATAAGTGGCAGGCAGACGAAGGTGGGACAAGAACGGGAGACGCAGGGGATTTTCCGGTCGGTCGGCCAGGAAAGTCTTACTATTAAGGATAAGGCAATTATATTGAGTTCTGTTAAGCAACGGGGTAAGAATTCGTCGTTATGATCTGGTTCATTAAGCCGAAGAAACGCAAAAAGATTGCCCGGATTGCGGTGCAGGGCGCGATCGCCCAGGGCACACGCAAGCGGCTGCTCGAAGCCTTCAAGCAAATTGAAGAACGCCAATTTCCCGCCCTGTTGCTCCGGATTGACAGTCCCGGCGGTACGGTCGCCGATTCCCACGAGATCTATTGCGCCCTGAAACAGTTGCAGCAAAAGATGCAGATCGTGGCGAGCTTTGGCAATATTTCGGCATCGGGTGGCGTTTACATCAGTATGGGGGCCCACAAGATTGTCACGAACCCCGGCACCATCACCGGCAGCATCGGCGTGATCCTGCGCGGCAATAACCTGGAAAAGCTGCTCGATCGGGTCGGCGTGTCGTTCAAAGTGATCAAGTCTGGCCCGTACAAAGACATTCTCTCCTTCGATCGTGAACTCTCCCCTGAAGAGCAGGTGATTCTCCAAGACTTAATTGACAGTACTTACAACCAATTCACGGGCATCATTGCCGAGAATCGCAATCTGCCGATCGCGCAGGTGCGATCGTTCGCGGACGGGCGGATTTTCTCGGGGGAGCAGGCATTGGCGCTGGGGACCGTCGATCGACTGGGAACAGAAGAAGATGCGCGCCGTTGGGTGGCGGAACTAGCCGGACTCGACCCGGACAAAGCCAAAGTTGAAAACTTCGAGGAACCCAAAGCCTTGCTCAATCGGGTCACAGGGAGCCAGTTACGCGGCGGTGATCGGGGTTTCATCACCGATTTACTGTCCAATCCTGGTTTGGCCCGTGGCTTGACGCAATTGGAGTTTGAGTTAGAGACCCAGGGCTTGCCGCTTTGGTTGTATCGGCCTTAGGTTCTGGGTCGCATCAGCCGAAGCCGCTGTGTCGCTCGTCACCATTCACCGTCCCTGATACAATGCAACAATTGAATCGCAAGAAGGACAGAAAAGCGTGGGTTGGCGAGTTCGAGCAATTCGAGGCGCAACGACAGTCCCGACTAACTCGGTCGAAGACGTTGCCCTGGCCGTGACGGAAATGTTAGATCACGTTGAGCGGCATAATGCGCTGGACTTGGCGGAGATTGTTAGTGTGACATTTTCGGTCACGGCGGATCTTGATGCGATTTTTCCAGCGGCGATCGCGCGGAAGCGATCGGGTTGGGAAGCCGTACCCCTGCTGGATGTCCAGCAAATGTCCGTGAACGGCAGTTTGCCCCGATGCATTCGACTGCTGATTCACTTCAACACGCCTGACCCGGATGTGGTGATTACCCATGCTTATCTGCGGGGTGCCCAGGCATTGCGGCCCGATTTGGTCGCCGCGTCCGATGTCTAGCCGGGGGCGGAGTCAGGAGGCTTTGGCGATCGCAGAGGCTTTAGCGATCGCAGAGGTTGCCGAATGGCAATTTTAGGGAATACAAAGTGAATGTTTTCCTCAGACTAGATTTTATGCAGAATTATCCCCTCGAACTGACCTTTAAGTTTTTGGCGCTCTCGCCGCAAATTGCGATCAACGATGCCCAAGGCGGCACGGTGATGTACGTACAGCAAAAGTTGTTCAAGCTCAAAGAGCAAATCCGCGTCTTCACAGACTCCAGTCGGACGCAACAGGTCTACGGCATTCAAGCCGATCGAATTATTGATTGGTCAGCGCGCTACGACTTTACCGATGAGCAAGGCCAACCGATCGGCGCAGTCAAGCGTAAGGGGATGAAGTCCCTGTGGAAAGCGCACTACGACATTTATCGGGGTGAGGAAGTGGTGTTCACAATTCAGGAAGAAAATCCCTGGATTAAGATCATTGACGGGTTGCTATGCGAAATCCCGATCGTTGGCATGTTTTCGGGCTACTTTTTCAATCCCACCTATCTCGTGCAGCGTCCGAATGGGCGTGAAGTGATGCGTCTGTCGAAGGTACCATCCTGGCTATCCCGAATCTTTAGCATCAAAGCGATGGATCAACTCGCGCCCCAGGAAGAATCGCAAGTGTTGCTCGGGTTGCTGATGCTACTGCTGCTGGAGCGCAATCGCGGTTAAAATCCGCCTATGAAGACTTCTCCCCTCCAGCGCTTAATGATCGGCACAGCCTGTTTTGGCCTGACGCAGATCATTGCGGTATCGGGCTATCGGCTGGCGGGGTGGAGCTGGATGGAGTCGATCTACATGGTGGTGATCACCATTTTTGGGGTCGGCTATGGGGAAGTGCGGCCCATTTTGACGACGGCGATGCGGCTGTTTACGATTTTTGTGATTGTCGCGGGGACTTCCTCGGTGGTCTACAGCGTCGGCGCGTTTCTGCAAATGGTCACCGAAGGGGAAATCAATCGCGTTTTGGGGGCAAGGCGGATGACGCGGGAAATTGCCATGCTCGATCGGCATGTGATTATTTGCGGCTTTGGGCGGATGGGGGGATTACTGGCAGCGCGGCTCGTCGAGGCGCAGCAGCCCTTTGTGGTGGTCGATCGCGATGAAGGTCGGATTGAAGCGGCGCAAACGCTGGGCTATCTGGTGCAGTTGGGGGATGCCACGGATGAGGGATTGCTTGAGGCGATCGGGATTCAGCGAGCGGCGGTACTGGCGACCGTTTTGCCGAATGATGCACTGAATGTGTTTATTACCCTGACGGCGCGGAACTTGAACCCCGAGATGATGATTTTTGCGCGGGGGGAGCAGGCTTCGACGGAGAAGAAGCTGCTGCAAGCTGGTGCGAATCGCGTGGTACTTCCCGCCGCGATCGGGGCAACGCGAATGGCCCATTTGATTACCCACCCGGCTTCTTTGGACTTGCTCGATCACAACAACAGCCTATCGAGCCTTAACGAAATTCTGTCGCAGGTGCAGGTACAGCTGGACGAACTGCCGATCGGGCCAGGCTCAGGCCTAATCGGTGCCAGGATTGGCACAGTCGAAGTGCGGGGGAAAGGCGCATTTATTGTGGTGGCCTTGCGGCGGGCAGCGGGGGAAATGATCATTCATCCCGATTCAGAGCTGTTTGTGCAAGTCGGCGATACGTTGATTGTGATGGGGCGCAGCGGCGATTTGCCGGAATTTGCACGGCAGTTGCCCCGATCAGGACAGCGGCGGCAATACCGTGGCGCTCGGTTTTAAGCGACGATTTTGTTCCGCAAGTTTGACAGTAAGCCCCGAGAGGAAATTGCCGCTATGCGCGGAACTGACCTGTCTGGTGCTGAAGTAAAGACGATTATCCGATCGGCAGAACAAAAGCCCAAAGCCAAGTAATTTGTGACCTCACCCAAAATCATTACTTGGCTTTGCTGATAGAGCCTTTAGCGACAACCAATGAAGGGTAGACAAACTTTCGGTTTGACTTTCTCGATTGCCCGTTCAACGGCTTTTTCGGGGGTAGGAATATTCACGCCAGGAATCAGTTGGTTGACGAGGGAAATGTAGCCACTGATTTCGGCGGCGGCCCGAGCGAAGTCAGAGAACCCCGAGAACCCCACATCAAAAATACAACCTTCCATCAAATCTTCCGTGACCTTTGCTTGTGTGCAGGCTTCCCGCGCTTGTTTGATTTGTTTGGCCGACAACATGTTCAGGGTGAGATATTTATCGGGGAAGGCCGGATCGGTGTAGTTTTTCGTGGTTTTGCCTGTGGGGTAGTCAAACAGCGATTCCTCGGGTTTGACCGCCCAGCTTTGGGCAAACTCCTTGTACAGTTTGTCGAAATACAGCTTTTCGACCTTATCCAATGCGCCTGGAAGCCGCAATCCCGTGAGATTGAACACTTGCTTAACATCGCCGTAATTCGACTGGGTTTCCGAAATCACCGCCCCGCCGCGAATCTGTAAATCATCTTTGGGATTGCCGTTGACGTTGCCAAGCAGGCCGCTGTATTGGCCCGATTGATTGTAGACAAAGGGTGAAATGTTCAAAAAGGTACGATCGCCTGATCCGCCATAGCTGATAACGACATTTTCACCACTGGGGGCATGAACCACATAGTTTCGGCCTTGTTTGACGATCGTGCCGCCGCCGAGCAAATCGAGTTTGTCTTGCTGGAGCGTTACGGGTTGGCCATTCACCCACAGTGGGTTGCTGTTATTGCCGTCGGGCACTTCACGGGTATAGAGGGCAACGCGATCGGGGCCAGCTTTAATCGCAACAGCGGTGTTGAGTGACATTGAAGCGCTCATGGGGGAATGGCGTTCTTGCACTTCAAAGGTTCCATCGTTCGACTTAATCAGAATCGCTTCCCCAACGGTTTGGAGACTATAGGAATAGCCATCAACGGTCGCAATATGTGGATCACCATGGCTTCGACCACTGCGTGTGGGAGTGCCGATATTGCTGTTGTTGGGTAACTGCTTGCATTTAGGATCTTTACGACAGGGTGTGCGAATACCCATCAGTGCTTTGATTCGATAAATATTGCCGCTAATTGCCGGGGTTTCAGCAATGATTTGATTAACGAAATCTCTTGTGGCATTGAGCGCTAATTCTTGGGCCTCAGGATAACCAGGGAGGGCACTTTCATCTTTATTTAATCCCGCACAGGTGATCCCCAACACCGATGCCCCATGACGGACTTTGCCAGCCGGGGCGTCACAGATGGCGGGTGGCAAGACTCCCATGAAGTAGCCTGAGGTCAAATTGGTGACTTTCCGAGAACCCACGACCGTTGGCGAGAGAGCACTCGGGTCACCGGGAAGGGCTGGTTTAAAGCCGACAGGAGGATTCGGGACGATACTGCGGCCGAGGCGTCGATCGATTTCGGCGCCATGAAAGCCAAGTTCAACCCAGTTACTATGCGCGTAGAAGTCCTGGAGTGTATGCAATGCTTGACCGAGGTGTCGTCTGGCAGCACGACCAGCGGCGGCATTGGCCTCTTGCTCATCTTTGGATGCACAGTGACAATCGTCCTTCAGATCGCGTACGACACTTAATTCGCGAATCACCTGTTGTTTCAGATTTTGGAGTCGCACTGAGCCCAGTTCAAATAGTTCATTGTCAAAGTGATTTTCAGGAATTTCAAAGTCATCTGAGGGAATCATATCGGGCAGTATCGGTCTGTCAGGCGCTAAATCGACCCCGCGATTAGCTTGATAAATTTCTTCGATCGCCTCACTCGTAAATCCCATTGGACGACCCCGTTCATCGAGCACGGCTGAACCACTAGGTGTTTTCCAAGGACCAGTCAGTGCGTCTTCGGTAATTCCCCAATGCCCCTCGCCGGCAATATTGGGCTTAAAGGCCACCGCCGGGGCATACAGGGTGCTTGCTAAAATCAAGACGCAACTCATCAGACCGATCAGCCAAAATCTCAGACTACGCATAATGATTGATTCCTGCTTGCCCTTGAGCGGTAATGTCATGGCTTACGCCCGCTGAACGCCTCCCTCAGGATGGATTGGGTACGATTGTAAAGTTGGATCCAACATTCAGGATTGCGGACGATCGGCCTAAAAATCCTCCGCGCAACGCCCAGATCTTCTCTACAATAGCAACGCAGTAATTTCTGATGCCCCAATTTGTGTGGGAACTTAACTTTGCTGTTTGCCTCGATCGTTTAGCGCAGCGCCCCTATGAGTGACTTTGACCAAAATCCCCCCAAGCCGATGGGCCAGCCTGCCGACGCACCGCCACCGGATGTCCAAGTCGAAAATCCTTGGGTTGAAGGAGTGAAAACGATTGCCCTAGCGGCGGTATTGGCGGTGACGATTCGGGTCTTTGTGGCCGAAGCGCGCTGGATTCCCACAGGGTCGATGGAGCCAACCCTGGAAATTAACGATCGGTTGATTGTTGATAAGGTCAGCTACAAGTTTGGGGGACCGCAGCGGGGCGACATTGTGGTGTTCAATCCCACGCCAGTCTTGGAACAGCAAAAATTCAAGGATGCGTTTATTAAGCGGGTCATTGGTTTACCCGGCGAAAAAGTCGAAGTCAAAGACGGCACGGTGTTTATCAACGACCAGGCGATCGCGGAGAACTACATGAAAGAGCGCCCTGACTATGCCTGGGGGCCGAAAGTCGTGCCGGAGAATTCCTACGTGGTTTTCGGGGATAACCGCAATAACAGCTATGACAGCCATTTCTGGGATTTTGTCCCGAAGGATCGACTGGTGGGGCGGGCCGTCGTGCGGTTTTGGCCACTGAATCGGGCGGGGGGCATTGCACCGAAGCCGCCCTATCGACCTTAGGAACGCGGTTTGGCAAGTTCATCGTCGAGCGTCGAGCGCTGTTGCTGGATCTCTTTGAGGTCGTAGAGTTTGCACTGTTCGACCCGATAAAGCCAAGCGGCTCCAGCAAAGTCAATTGTTTCAGCATCGCGCAGGGGCCGATCGTTGAAGTCGGCCGTAGACTTAATCGGTTCTGGCAGACGACCTTCAATGTCCGGCTGGAACTCTTTATCCTTGCGCGGTCGCCAACCCAAGCGATCGCGGTAGCGTTCCCAGCGGGCCGGATCGCGCTGGATTTGGGCCGGGTTAAACGATTTGCCCCAGAGTTTAGCCTGGGGGGTGAAGCCGTAGTGACCGTCGCTGGCATTGAGCCAGAGGTCATTGATGGTCCGTAGGTCGCGACAGGGAAACGTGCTCACCCCTTCGCGCGTCAGCCAATCGCGGCCGATCGGGGGATGCTGGGTGCGTTGGGTGACTTGAAAAATTAGATATTGGGTTTCAGCGGCGGCACTTTCCCATTGCTGTTGCTTCAGCATCTGGGCCAGTTCGTCATAATTCATGCCTACATCCGAACGCCGCCAATGTTGGGCTAAAACGGGCAACGCAAGGCTGAAACCCCCAACCAACAAGACTGACGCAATTAAACCTGACTTGAGATAACCCATGACGGAACCCACAAAAAACAGAAGACCCTGGAAGACGGGCCTAGTCTTCCCCTAAAATCAGATTCGGTAACATACAGCTTGGAGAATTTCTTCGTGGACCTATCGCGCATTCCTGCCCAACCGAAGCCTGGCCTGATCAACGTGCTGATCGAAATCGCGGGTGGCAGCAAGAATAAGTACGAATTTGACAAAGACATGAACGCTTTCGCCCTTGATCGCGTGCTGTTCTCGTCGGTGATGTATCCCTACGACTATGGTTTTGTGCCAAATACCTTGGCCGATGATGGGGATCCGCTCGATGGCATGGTGATCATGGATGAGCCGACCTTTCCGGGTTGTGTGATTGCCGCGCGGCCGATCGGCATGATGGAAATGATCGACGGCGGCGATCGCGATGAGAAAATTCTCTGCGTGCCGGATGCTGATCCCCGATACAAGCACATCAAATCGATCAAAGACATTCCGCAGCATCGCTTGGATGAAATTGCGGAGTTCTTCTTGACCTACAAGAATCTGGAAAAGAAAAAAGTCGAAGTCCTCGGTTGGAAAGATGCTGATGCCGTACAACCGCTCGTGGAAGCCTGCATTAAAGCCGCTCAGTAAAGTCTGGCCGGGCGTTCAAAGTCGGTCAGGGCTTTGGCGCAGGTAAACAATTTAGCGCCGATCGGGCCATGGTTCGATCGGCGTTTTGCATGCCCGCGCTGAATCGGCGGTGGGAAGTCTGCGGATCGCACTGGTGATTGGCGAAAATGTTCTGGGTAGCATAGAACTATCGGGGAAACAGCAGTAATCTGCTGAAGGTTGATCAAGTGCAACGCCGCACTGATCGGGCAAGATTTGAAGAAATTGCGCTGATAGGATAGGCCATGGTTCAGTCATCCACGTTTGAAATCGAATTTTGGGGCGTGCGCGGGAGTGTCTCGACCCCCGGTGAATCGACTGTGCGCTACGGCGGCAATACCTCCTGCGTGGAAGTGCGGGTGGCGGATACAAGAATTATTTTTGATGGTGGGACGGGGCTGCGCTTGCTCGGGGAAAAGATGCTCACCGAGGATGCGCCGATCGATGCCCATCTATTCTTTAGCCATTCCCATTGGGATCATATTCAAGGCTTCCCGTTCTTCCGCCCGGCCTTTTTGGCCCAGAACCAGTTTCACGTCTACGGCGGTGTGGCCCCCAATGGGGCCAATATGAAGCAACGCCTCAGCGACCAAATGCTGCATCCGAATTTCCCCGTGCCGATGCAAATCATGAAGTCGAAGATGCATTTTCACGACATTGCCGCAGGGGAAACCATCGCGATCGGCAACGCGGGGGTGACCGTTGAAGCCGGAGCGCTTAATCACCCCAATACCGCCCTAGGCTACCGAGTGAATTGGCGCGGTTGCAGCATGGTCTATGCCACGGATACGGAGCATTTTCTCGATCGGGTGGATGAGAACCTGGTACGCCTCTGCCGCGATGCCGATGTGCTGATCTACGATGCCTGCTACACCGATGAAGAATACAGTGACCCGAAAGCGCCCAAAATTGGGTGGGGCCATTCCACTTGGCAGGAAGCCTTAAAAGTCGGTGCCGCCGCCGGCGTAAAGCAAGTCGTAATGTTCCACCATGACCCCGAGCATGATGATAATTTCCTCGATCGGGTCGAAGTTCAGGTCAAAGCCCGACATCCCCAGAGCCTGATGGCCCGTGAGCGCATGGTGCTGTCGCTGAAGCCGCAGGAGGCCTGCGTTTTGTAGGACGGCATCTACACCTGCGCGAGCGTTTGTTGCAGCAATTGAAGCTGGGCTTGGACTTTGCCCGCTTGGAGCAGTTCACGGGCAAGCGCCATACCATCAGCAATACTCTGACTCACGCCCGATCGCCAAAGATAAAAGCCACTGCTCCAGTGGATCGCGGCGCTAAAATCACCATCTTCTCCGGTGAGTGCGGCTTGGTAGCCTGCGATCAAATCAGCCGTGGTGCTGGGTAAGGCGATCTCTTTAGCGGCAGCGCCCCATTCCGTCGGATGAAAAATCTGGCGTTCCCATTCGCCCACGGCATTGGCGAGCATCGTAATCACGGTACGATCGCGGGGCAGGTCACAACTGCCTTCTAATCCTTTAATCGCGGTAAATTGCGGGAGTTCATGCAAGACCGCTGCCACTTGGAACATCCCTTCCGTCGGCGGATGCACAAAGCCACTGATGGTATGGGCTTGCTTCCCCAGCGGTGACCAAATCAACTCTAACGTCGCCAGCGGTGGCCGTTTACCGATTTGATCGCGGTATTCCACCAGCTTTTCCGCCTGGGGAAAGTGGCGCGGTTGATAGACTAAGCCAAGGCGGGTTTGCGTAAAAACGGACTGGAGTTGGGGGAGGGTGAGCCTGGTCCAATCCACGCCGATCGCCTGCCACAGTTCAACTAATGGGATGCCCATTTTCGTCGGCATGCGATCGCCCCCCGTGGCCAGCACGGGCACCCCAGCGGTCGCCAGAATTAACAGGATCAAGGGACTCAGCGGGGCAGTGCGCGATCGCCCATCGTAGGGATTGCACATCACCAAGTTTGGGTAGGCGGCGGCGATCGGTTGGAGCGTTGGCCCGAGTTCGTTATAGGCATCCAGCATCCCGGCCAGCTCCTCGCCCGTGGGCCGCTTAATCCGGTGGGCAATCATGAAGGCCCCAATTTGGGCGGGGGTAGCCTCGGCGTTCAACATCAAACGGTAGGCCGCTGCGGCTTCGGCACGACTGAGCGATTGACTGGTGTGGGGGCCACTGCCGATCGCGCGCAGATATTCCCGAAACTCACTACTCATAGACTCGTCAACCCTGCTAACACGTTCCAAACCAAAATCCTTAGGCTTTTCAGCCTAGGCAATCAGCTTTGAGGGTTTTGTAACCTCTGATACGAAATCCTCGCCCCGGCGAGGGGTTTTAGATGAATTTAAGATTGCGGGGGCGCTTGACAGCGGCACAAGGATTCACCGCGCAGCGACAGCTGCCGCCGTCATGGTTGCGCGATCGGCGGGTTTCGGCGTGGCGATCAGTTGATTCACCAGTTCCCGGAAGCGGGCAATCGGCGGAATCGCGAGGCGGTCTTGGGTCGTGACCAGCACGACTTCCCGGGCAATCACCGGATCTTCCGTCGATCGCACCGCCAAGCGCGCGTCATGATCAAATTCCTGGAGCGCACTTTGGGGCAACAGCGCAATTAAATCCCCCTGGCGCACGATGCCCCGAAAGGCTTCGAGGGTATTCAGTTCCAGGACGGAGTGCAGGGCTTGGCCCTGGAGCCGAAACTGCTCTTGGACGATGCGCTGCATCCCATAGCCATCCTTAAACACCACCTGGGGATAGCGGGCGAGTTGGCTCCAAGGCACGCTCTCAAATCCGGCCAAGGGATGCTGCGCCGCCATCAGCACGCAGATCGGTTCTTCATACAGCGTGTCAATCACCAATTCCCCGGTCGCCGTGAGCATCCGATTGTTCTGGACGATCGCCATATCGACCAGGCCATCCCGCAAGACTTTCAAGGCCCGATCGCTGCCGAGGGCGGTGAGCCGCAGTTGAATTTGGGGGAATTCTTGGTAGAAGCGTTGCAGGACGGGCGGTAATTGATAGGCACAAACCGACTGAATCCCGGCAATGCAAAGTTCGGTTTGTTGTCCGGCCATGAGATTGGAAACTTCTTCGATCGCCGTTGCCCATTCGCGATCGATCCGCCGGGCATGGGGCAAAAAACATTCCCCGGCAACGGTTAACTTGGCAATACTCGATCGGTGAAACAGCGGTGTCCCGAGGCTATCTTCTAAGTTTTGGATTTGGCGGCTGATCGTCGATTGGGTCACCGATCGTTGCTTGGCCGCTTTCTGGAAACTGCCCGTTTCGGCAACGGCGAGGAACGCCTTGACATTTTCTAAGCGCATGATTTGCTGTCCTGTCGAATTGGGTATAGAAGCAGGGGCTGAGCATGGCAGCGAACGGCAAAATTGCGCAATCAACCATCAACCAAAAACAAGCGTCTAAAAAATGACCTATCAAATTGCCGGTGACAAAAACCTGGTTTGAACGCTCATTATATTTTTTTAAGTGACGAACTCGCGCAATTGGTAGCGCAATTCAATTAAATTCGCAACCTATTATGCATAACCAGCAATTCTCATTCGCGAAAATTGCATATATTCTTTGCGGCCCGTTGGCTGCCTGATGACAGCAGGGATTTAACGGATGGCACGGATTTGTTTGAGGGCGGCTTCGATGTGGAGTTTGAGTCGGGGTGTGGCTTGAGTGAGGTACTGCGTGAGCGGGACGATCGCTTCCGGATCGCCGACTTCACCGAGGGCGGTGACGATCGTTTGCGCCAGCGGTTCGGGGCAATCAGCGGTCAGCCAAGCGCGTAGGTGTTGGGCTGCCGAGCGCCGCACCGTGGGGGCTTCGAGGCGACCAAACTGTTGGCAAATGGTTTGCTGAAGACTACCGGAGAGGCTGGGCCAATGGGCAGCGAGGGCGGCGATCGCGCTGGGTTGTTCCGTCCAAGTCAGGGTGCGGACCACATCCATGGCTAAGAGTTCTGGCATATGCGGGCCAGCCAATAACTGCGCTAGCACTTGGATCGCCTCAGGACTACCGAATCGTCCTAAGGTGAGAACGGCTTGGCGACAAACTTCGAGGTCCAGATCATGCAGCAGCGGTTTGATCACGGCCAGCCAATCCGTATCGGGCCGATCGGCAAAGCAAAAGCCAATGCTGCGAATGGCGCTGAGCCGCACCGCGCTGGCGTGATCCTGAAGTGCCTCAATCAAGGTTTGGGCGACGATCGGGGTGTGATAGCCGCTGAGCGCTTCGATCGCCGTGGCCCGCACACTGGGCTGCGCATCTTGCAGGAGCGACTGGAGCAGCGGAATCGCTTCGGGGTGACGCAGTTGGGCGAGGATTTGGGCAACGATCGGCCGGGTGCTGGGAGCATGCAGCAACGGCTCCAGGGGGGGGATGACACTGGCCCCCATCTGGCCGATTACCTGGGCGGCGGCCTGCTGAAGTTCCGGTTGGGCAGTGGTTTGGATGAGTTGGATCAGATTGGGCAAAATTTGCGGATCGGCTAAATCAGCCAACACCCGAACCACAAACCATTGCACATCGGGGTTTGCATCGGGGGCTTGGAGGCGCGACAGCAGCGGCCCGATTACCCCCGGCGCAAAACTGGGCAAGACCTTACTGACATCCCAGCGCTGCTGAAAATCCCCGGACTCCAAGACCTGGAGCGCCAGATCAAGCCAGTCCTGTTGGTGCGCGCGGGGCAGGGTCGCGATCGGCTTGCCACTCATCCGCCCTTCCGCCCGCAGCAATTCCTGCAAATCCACCAGCACGCCATGCCAATCCCCCCGTTCAGCCCGCTGTTGGGCTTGGTGGAGGGCGGCGCGGTTCCGGTCGGAGGTTGAGGGGTTCACGCTAACCATTCCTTTGAGAGTTGCATCGATCGAAATTCCGACTGTAAAAAATTCCAACTGTAAAACTGTTGCATTAATCGCCTGTTGCATCAATCCGCCTTGACCCAAACTTCCCGATCGCGGATTTTCACCGGAAATGTCGGCAGGGGGTCTTTGGCAGGGCCTTGGAGGTACTTGCCATCCGGGGCAAAGGTCGAACCGTGACAGGGACAGACAAACACCGACTGGTCTTTGTTCCAGTTGAGCAAGCACTTTTGATGCGTGCAGAGGATATTGACCGCGTGGATTTGGGTTTTGTCCTTGGGGTCACGCACGACCACGATCGGGTCTTTCGCAAAGTAATCCTGCAAAATAAATCCCGCCTCATCCAGCACCGCCACATCGACAAAGCGGGCATAACCCTCCGCGTCCTCACCCGATTGATTCTGGCCGCACCCGGTTAAAAACCCAGCAATTCCCGTCACCAGGCTCCCCAGCCCCATCCAGCCCACCCACCGTAACAACCGTCGCCGCTGCATACTGAATCCCACGTTCATAGATGTGTTCAATGCCCTCAGCATAGATGAATCCATCCCGATCGGCACGGGGAGCTTAGCGGTTTATATGGTGTGGGGCTAGGGGATAAGGCTGGCCTCGATCATGCGCTAACCCAGGGGCTTGGGGGAATTTTGGATGCAATAAAAGGATTGGGGCAATGCGAAATACGCAAGTTCTGCAATATTTTGTAATCTGAGATACGAAATGCCGCCGACGCTTCTCCTAACCTAAACTCTACCGTGATTCAAAATCGAGGCCCATTTAGGGTGCCACCAACGCCATGACTAGTAGTACACCGACCAAATTGAATAAGTTCGAGCAGTGCAAAGCCGAGAAAGAAGGTTTGGCAGTGAAGTCCGAATTGAGTCATTTTGCGACGATCGGGTGGGAAGCGCTGGATGAAGATGACTTGATGCTGCGGTTGAAGTGGCTGGGGATTTTCTATCGGCCCGTAACGCCGAATCAGTTCATGCTGCGGTTGCGGATGCCCAGTGGCATTATCACCAGTGACCAGGCGAAGGTGCTGGGCGAGATTGTTCAGCGCTACGGCGACGATGGCTGCGCGGACATTACCACGCGGCAAAATATCCAGCTGCGGGGCATTCGCTTTGCGGATTTCCCCGATATTCTGCGCCGCTTAGATGGCGTGGGGCTGACCTCGGTGCAGTCCGGCATGGACAACGTCCGCAACATCACCGCTTCTCCGGTGGCGGGCATTGATGCGGCGGAGCTGATTGATACCCGCGAGTTGGTGCAGCAGGTGCAGGACTTGATCACCGATCACGGTCAAGGGAATTCGCGCTTTGCGAATCTGCCGCGCAAGTTCAATATCGCGATCGGCGGTTGCCCGGACAACTCGATTCATGCGGAAATTAATGACATTGCCTTTATGCCCGCGTTCCAGGATGGCGTAATTGGGTTCAATGTCGTGGTGGGCGGGTTTTTCTCCGCGAGTCGGGTCGAGGCGGCGGTGCCCTTGGATGTGTGGGTGCCACCGAGTGAGGTGGTGGCCCTGTGCGAAGCAATTTTGATTTTGTTTCGGGACAATGGGCCGCGCGCCAATCGGCAGAAGTCGCGGTTGATGTGGTTGATTGATGAGTGGGGTCTGGAGAAGCTGCGATCGGAAACTGAAAAGTTCATGGGTAAGACCCTGGCGCGGGCGGCGGCGAAGGATGAAGTTAACTGGGCGAAGCGCGATCATTTGGGTATCCACGCCCAAAAGCAAACCGGTCTGAATTACGTCGGTCTGCATGTGCCAGCAGGGCGAATGTTTGCCGAAGACTTCTTTGAATTGGCGCGGTTGGCGACGGTCTATGGCAGCAGTGAAATGCGGTTGACCGTTGAGCAGAATGTGATTTTGGTGAATGTGCCCGACGATCGGCTGGCGTTGCTTCAGCAAGAACCGCTGCTGCAAAAGTACCAGCTCAACCCCGGCACCATTCTGCGCGGCATGGTGTCCTGTACCGGGGCGCAATTCTGCAAATTCGCAATGGTCGAAACCAAAAATCAAGCAATCGAATTAGCCAATGCATTGGATGCGGAATTGGATATTCCGGATGCGGTGCGGATGCACTGGACGGGTTGCCCGAATTCCTGCGGTCAGCCGCAGGTGGCGGACTTTGGCTTTATGGGGACCAAGGCACGCAAAGATGGTCAAACCCTTCCAGGGGTCGATTTATTTATGGGCGGTAAAGTCGGCCATGATGCGCATTTGGGCAAAAAGGTGATGAAAGCAATCCCGACCTCGGATCTGAAGCCCTTCTTGCGGAATGTTTTAATCGAGCAATTCGGGGCCAGCCTCAAGCCGGGCGTAACGGTCAGCGACACAACGGATCTCAAACTGCCTGATACCGCTGATACCGCCGCACCGACGGTAAAGCCCGCCGTGGTGATTTTTAATCGCGCCGGCAAGGAGATCAACTGCGACAATACCAAATCACTCTTGAAAATTGCGACTGAAGCTGGCATCGACATTCCCACGGATTGTCAATCAGGGACCTGTGGCACCTGCAAGCAAGCGCTGATCGCAGGTAAAGTCGAGTATCCCAATAATGCACCGGCAGCCTTATCGGATGCGGAACAGGAAAAGTTTGTGCTGACTTGTAGCGCTCATCCGGTGGGTCGAGTGGTGTTGGATTTGTAGAATGATTGATTAGCAAATTGATTGAATTGGCAATTAGTCAATTTGCCAATTCAATTCAAAGTTTCCGATTTAATTCCCTGTTTATTGCTCTCCCTGCATCTTCTATGGCAGCGCCTACCGTCAAAACTCAATGTCCCTATTGTGGAGTCGGCTGTGGCTTAGAAGCGCTGCCCCCAGCGCAACCTGGCAAGGCGGTGAATCGCGATAAGGATGGGATTCCGATCTGGTACATTCGCGGCGATCGCGATCACCAATCGAGTTTTGGGCAAGTTTGCGTGAAGGGGGCAACCGTCGGGGAGGTGATTCACCGCGATCGCCTAAAGCATCCAATGCTCCGCGAATCCCTCGATCAGCCCTTTCGCCAAGTGAGCTGGGATGAAGCCCTCGATCGGATTGCCGCTCAAATTACCCACACGCTGGAAACCAAAGGCCCGAATGGCGTGGCGATGTACGGTTCGGGGCAGTTTCAAACCGAAGACTATTACACCGCCCAGAAATTGCTCAAGGGTTGTCTGGGCACAAATAACTTTGATGCGAATTCGCGGCTTTGTATGTCATCGGCGGTGGCGGGTTATGCCCAGAGTTTTGGGTCGGATGGGCCGCCCTGTTGCTATGAAGATCTAGATCTAACTGACTGTGCTTTTTTAATCGGGACAAACACGGCGGAATGCCATCCCATTCTGTTTAATCGCCTGCGGAAAAATCATAAGGCGAATGCAAAAACGAAACTCATTGTGGTCGATCCACGGGCCACGGATACCTCGAAATTTGCGGATTTACATTTGGCAATTCGTCCCGGTACGGATATTGATTTGCTGAATGGGATTGCCCATTTATTGATTAAATGGGGCCGGATTGATCAAACGTTCATTAATCAACACACGAGTGGATTTACCGAATATCGCGAAATTGCTGACTTTTATACCCCTGATCGGGTAGCAGAGCGTTGTGGCATTCCAGCGGAACAGATCGAGCAAGCCGCAAAGTATTGGGCCGAGTCCGATCGGGTGCTGTCCCTATGGTCGATGGGCGTGAATCAATCCAGTGAAGGCACGGCAAAAGTCAGAACAATTATTAATTTGCACTTAATGACGGGCCAAGTCGGTAAGCCCGGTGCGGGGCCATTTTCCCTGACTGGACAACCCAATGCCATGGGGGGACGCGAAGCGGGGGGACTGGCGCATTTATTGCCCGGTTATCGATTTGTTGCCAATGCCGCGCATCGTCAGCAGGTTGAAGAATTTTGGCGTTTGCCTGCGGGTCGGATTGCCGATAAACCGGGATTAACGGTTTGGGACATGATTCAGGCCATGGAAGCGGGTGACTTGGGCATTTTCTGGGTGGCGGCCACAAATCCCGCTGTCAGTTTGCCCGATATCGATCGGGTCAAAGCAGCCCTGCGCCGATCGCCCTTTACGGTCTATCAGGAATCCTATTACCCAACGGAAATGATCGAGTTTTCGCACTTGATTCTGCCAGCGGCGCAGTGGAGCGAAAAACCCGGCATAATGACCAATTCCGAGCGGCGCGTCACCTACTGTCCGCAGTTCCGTACGCCTGCTGGGGAGTCGCGCGCCGACTGGATGGTGTTTGCGGAGGTGGGTCGGCGCTTGGGCTTTGTGCGGGAATTTGCATTTAATAATTCGGCGGAAGTGTACGAGGAATTTGTGCGCTTAACGCGCGGTCAGCCCTGTGACCAATCGGGCTTGAGTCACACGATCGTGGCTGAAGTCGGTGCAGTGCAATGGCCGAATCCCAAGGGCCAACCGCCGAATCCCAAGCAAAATAAGCGACTGTATCTGGATAAAAAGTTCGCCACTCCGGATGGTCGGGCGCGATTTATTGCCGTCCATTCCAAGGGTTTGGCGGAACCCCCGGATGGGCAATTTCCATTTGTGCTGACAACCGGAAGATTGTACGGCCATTGGCATACACAGTCGCGTACAGGCCGCATTGATAAAATCGTCAACATGCACCCGGAGCCATTTGTCGAAATCCATCCGAAAAATGCTGAGAAATTAGGCATTATTCAGGGGGATTTGGTCGAGGTACGATCGCGGCGGGGATTGGGGCGGTTTCCCGCCCTACTCACGGAGCGCATTCCGCCGGGTACGGTGTTTGTGCCGATGCATTGGGGGGCGCTGTGGGCGGAGCAGGCGGAGGCGAATGCGATGACCCATGAAATCGCTTGCCCAGACTCGAAGCAGCCGGAGCTAAAAGCCTGCGCGGTGAATGTGTCGTTGGTGGCGCAGACGCTCGATCGGCCGCAGGTGGGGGCGAAGAAGACGTTGTTGGGGCGGTTTTTGGAAGAGTTGCGGAAACCGCGTTAGGGGGAAGGCGATCGGAATTTTTTGCGTATTTTGGGGGCGATCGAGCTGTGCGGCGGTACAACAGAGGAGGTTGCTCCCCACAATTCGGTTTGGTGCTATGCTATCAACCTTTGGTTGTTGGGAAATGCAGTAGCGACGATGAATGGACTGTCAAGATAAAGCCAAGGCTTAAAATTATCTAGCCACTAGAGTAGAAATAGGTTAAAGAAATTTGCATATATGCTCAACATCAGAGAACAATTTGTCAGCAAAATAAGCGACAAAGCATTATATTCGATTGGAACGTATGTAGTCCTTGTCAAAGGCATGACTATGCATAGGGAGTCATTAGCTGCGGGGCTGGATGCGCCAATGGTTGTAGCTGCTGGCCCTCCTGATGTTTCGGGCGTGAGAGTGATTAAATATCAACCGACTAACAGTCAAGCCTCCGAGATTGTGGCTGAAAACAATTACATGATTTTTGAGGCATTTTTAGCTGAACTAGTTCAGATATGGTTCGATTTTTTGGCGGATATTTATGAACAAGCGATTGAAGATAATCTACAAGGCAAAGATCATCCTTATCCTATCCCCGAAGCAAAGGTAAAGGTGGATTTCTCCCTGTCTGGCTTTAAGCTGAATCAACAACTCAAGAAATCTGCCCGCAAAGATTTCGATTTTTTGCCTGCGAAGGACAAACTTAAGATCGTACGAAAAACCCTGCAAAAGGATCTTTCAGGTAAAGAAGCGCAATTGAAGTTGATCAAAACCAACATCTATATTAGAAATATCTTGCAGCATGGAAACGGAATCGTTAGTTCAGAGGCGTTGAAGGATCTTGGAGTGGACGTTATTCAAGAAGATCATGGCAATCGCCGTCAAGACGTGTTGGCTAACCAAAAAGTATCCGTCACTCCTTATGATATCGAAAACTTTGTTGATGCTATGATTGAAGTCGCACAGACGCTAATACCATAACTTGAAATACTAACTACTAGACAGCCAAAGAAAGCTGGGGCATCACCAAACTCTACAACGAATACTTCCACGAACCCGCCTCCCAACTCGCAAAACTCCATAAAGCCCTCGACGACCACACCCTCAAAGCCTACGGCTTCAAACCGATCGACGACCTCCTAGAGGTACTCCTGGCGCTAAATCTGGAACTGGCCGAAAAGGAAAAGCAGGGAGAAGCCGTTATTGGCCCCTGGGCACCCGATAATCCACCTAAGCTATAATCATGGTACTCAAGCGCCAGCGAGGTTCATCCATGACAGTCGCCGAAAAAGTCATCGCCGCACTTGCCAACCTGCCCGACGAACAGCAAGCCATTGTTTTAGACTTTGTTGAATCCTTAAACCAAAAGCAACAGGCCACAATCGACCCAGAAACGATGGTCGATCGTCCGACACCTAACCTAGAAACCATGCGAGCCAAGCTCAAACAAGTCGCAGGCTGTATGCAGAATGCCCCAGCCGATCTCTCGACCAACCCCGCTTACATGGAAGAATTCGGTCAATGAGTCAGCCAGTTCTAATTGATACAGGCCCACTCATCGCCTACCTCAACCCCAATGACACACATCATCTTTGGGCGGTCAATATCCTTTCTGACGTCGATTTGCCCCTACTTTCTTGTGAAGCAGTCATTGCCGAGGCTTATTTCTTATTGCGGCGTGATCAGCTAGGCGCTGACGCCCTCATGCAGCTCCTAGAAGACGGCATCATTCAAATCGCATTTAGCCTGAATCACGAGACTTCCTCCCTTCGAGTCTTGATGCAACGCTATCGATCGGTGCCCATGTCTCTAGCCGATGCCTGCCTTGTGAGGATGTCTGAATTAAACCGCGAAGCCAAGCTGCTTACCCTAGATAGTGATTTTCTGATTTATCGTCGCGATCGCAATGCCATCATTCCAGTAATCATGCCTTGAACCGTCTGCGATTGCCAGAATCCTAAACACCCTCAAAGCCTACGGCTTCAAACCCACCGACGACCTCCTAGAGAAGCTCCTAGCACTCAATCTGGAACTGGCCGTGAAAGAAAAGCAAGGGGAAGCCGTCATTGGCCCCTGGGTACCCGACAATCCACCTAAGCGATAATCATGCTGGGCTATGGAAATCCTGCCGATCGTTGACTTATCCCCACACCTCCGGCGTAAATGTCCCATGCAAGCCATAGGGCACATGATGCTTTAGATGCAGCTTGGCGACTTGGGTCATCGTCTGCGCATCAAGAATCACGATCGCGCTCTTCTCCTCGGCCCCATCATAAATCATCACCACCACCCAGCCATCATCCTCCGCCCCCTCTACTTGGCAGTAATGCCCTGTGGCATCGGGCCGCGATCGGGGAATAAAGGTGGGCTCATTGCCATAGCCCGTGGGTGCAGCACTCCAGAGAATTTCTTCCCCGGTGTGGAGATCGACTTTGATTACCCCTTGGAGCGGTGCGTTGCTACTGCCTGCTTGGTCGGCAGCGCCGATGTAAGCATAGCGATAATCGCGGCCCACCCGTGCCGGATGCACCACGGGAAATTCGCAACAACGCGCGAGTTTGAGTTCGCGGCTGACCTTGCCGCTGGCCCGATCGAGTTTAAACCGCCAAAGCTGCCCCGGCTTTAATTTCTGGAAATCCACTTCGAGGAAATCCGCACCCATATCCAATTGCGGAATATCTTCGTAACAAACCGAATCGATCGTTACCCCGGTTTCCGTCTCAAACGCATTGGCATGGTGAAATACAAATCCCGCCTGCATTTCATAGGTCTCGATCGGGCCACCATTGCGCGGGACGAGGAGTAATTTGGCGGGTTTTTCGGGTTGGAATTTAATACATTCGCCGGCACCTTTTTGGCCGAGGACAAAGGGGAACGGATTAAACTGCACGGCGTTCTGGAAAAAGATGCAGTAATTCGGGGTGAGCGCAAAGTCGTGGATGAACGCAAACCCCGGCAGCGGATAGTCGCGCTTGCTGATCATTTCGCCTTCGAGGTTGAGTTCGTACAGCGATAGCGTAAAGGACAACCCGGCTTTGATCGCGAAGTTCACCAGGGTCGGACGGCCCTGGTCGAATTTGGAACTCGGGTCGATCCAAGGATGGGCAGCGAAGGCTTCGCCGGGCTTGAGTTTGCCAGCAAAATATTCTTTGCCTTCGGTTTCCAGGGTGGCGGGATTGAGGCGGTGGGGTTCGGCGGCTTCCCAGAGGGCGAGGAGTTTTTTGCCCCAGTAAATCACCTGGGTATTCGCGATATTTTTCAGATTAAAGTCGAATAAATTAAACAGCGGCCCGCCCGATCGCTGGGTGCCGAAAACACCACGGTAGAGAATTTTTCCGGCTTTTTGTTCAGCGACGAAACCGGCTGTACGCACGAATCGATTGCGAAAATGCGCTTTGCCTTGATTGAAGGTAATCGCACAAATCATGCCATCGCCGTCAAACGGATGATTCACCCGTTCTCCGTTCACATCCAGCATCCCCGGCCCGTTGCGAAATAGGGTGCCCTGCAATTCGGCGGGAATCGCCCCTTCAATTTCATCGATCGCGTAGTCAAATTCTTCTTTGAGCGATCGATAGCCTGTTTGCCATTGCTTTTGGTTGTAGGACAGGGGAGAAGTGGCGGCGATTACGTTCATGGGAGTGATTATAGGGAGGGTAGGACTATTCAGCTTCGGCGAGGTCAGGCATCAGCGGTTGGCTGAGATGCTTTTGGGAAGTAGGGTCGAGGTCGATCGCCACCGGTATGGGATCAGCATCGGTGAGCGGAATTTCTTCTGACGACGGTAACCAGCCCAGTAAGGGCAACGGGAACAGCGTGCTGACATTAGTAATTAGAATCAGCAGCCAGAGCTTGTCAAAATTCGTTTCCGTGACACCAAGCCAGTAGGTTAGCAATGCGCCCAGTTCGTGGGAAACCAGGCCAGAGACATTCATCACCGACATTAGCAAGGCGAATAAAGTCGCCTCCACACCCTTGGGACAAAGCCTTGCCGCGAGCACGAGGACTGGCATGAAGGCGATTTGCCCCATCACCGCGAGAATCAGACTGTCGCCGATGCTGAACCATTTGTCATCGATGCCGAGGGCGCGATTCGTATGGGTCACCAAAATCAGAGTCGTTAGGCCCAAAGCGCTGGAAATCACCGTAGACCAACCGAAAATCACCCGGAAAGGCACGGTTTTAAGGAACCGCTGGAATACCCAAATTCCCACGATCGCGGCTAAGCTCGTCACCAACCGCAATTTCCCGAGAAACTCCGGCTCAAAGTGCAGTTCATTGGTGGAGAAGTAGAAAAAGGCCGACTCCGATGCGGGCATCGATTGCCAGATGAACAGAAAGGCCGTCGGCATCCAAATGCTTTTCTGGGAAATTGCTTTTTTCAGCAAAATCAGCTGACGCTTCACGGCGGTGAAATCCGATCGGCGCTCCACCCGCTTCTCCGTAATCAGCCAAGCCACCGCCGACACAATCAAGGGGAAGGTCGCAGTAATTAGAAAAACCGTCTGCGTATCGAACTTCTGAAGCAAGGATCCGCTGAAGTAAGCGGTAATCAAACCCCCGATCGCCGAAGCGCCCCAGCAGAGTGACTGCAACGACCCGGCGGCCCCAACGGATTCTTGACGGGCGCGCGAGACGACGATCGAATCGACGATTACATCACTTAGGGCGACGGAGAGGGAGCCGAGGGCGATTGCACCAGTGGCAGCCCAAGCACTATGGACGATCGTTGCCAGCATCACCCAGGAAGCTACGCCCAGCAGTCCGGCCAAGATCAGGTAAGGGCGGCGACGGTAGCCGAGGATCGGTACGCCATCGGAAATAAAGCCAAACAGCGGCTTCACCATCCAGGGAATCGAGACAATCCCCATCAGCGCCGCCACCTCCGCCGGGCCAAGGCCCAACTCATCCTTGAGGAAAAAACTCACGGCCAACCGCGCCAAGCCCAGGATCCCCTGAACAAAGTACACCAGCAGAATGGCGGCCAACTCCGGCGTAGGACGATGACCGAGCAGCAGCTTATCGACCAGTCTGGTCTTGAGATTCGCGACTCCAGATTCGGATACAAGCATGGTCGTCGTTACAAATTGCAATAGTTCCTATGATAACGGCTTCTCGGTGCGCGGGTCAGAATTGCCCCCGATCGGTAATTTGGCCCGAAATGACCGACCGTCCTTCAACCGTATGCAATGAGTACGGTGATTGCTCACCCCATTACTTTGACACTCTTCGTAATATTCGTTAACATAAGTTCAAACAAGCACAGCCCTGGAGTAATCCCATGCAATCCAAAGCAACTGCAACGCAAGCAACCACTGAAGACCGTAACGCTTGGAAATTTGGCTTCACGCCCCAAGCCGAAATCTGGAACGGCCGTTTCGCAATGCTCGGTTTCGTCGCTGCCCTCGCAACTGAGTTCGCAACTGGCCAAGGCACCCTTCACTTCTTGGGTCTGCTCTAAGCCAATTGGTCAAGCCGACCAGTCGGTTAAATCTCAAAAGCTAATGTCGAACGTAAGCGATTCCTGCGGGGGTCGCTTTTTTCTGTTCTTCGTGGCTACCCAATAATTAAGGGCCGAATCCCATGGGATTCGGCCCTTGCCATCGCAATGAATCCGGCTTAGCGGATGTACTCTTTCAACACGCTGTTACGGTTGGGATGACGCAGCTTCCGCAGGGCCTTCGCTTCAATCTGCCGAATCCGTTCACGGGTGACGTTGAAGATTTGGCCGATCTCTTCGAGGGTCTTCATCCGACCATCATCTAGACCGTAGCGCAGACGCAGCACATCCTTCTCGCGGGGACTAAGGGTGGCCAGCACGCCTTCGAGATCTTCCCGCAGCAGGCTCTTCGCCACTTGATCTTCCGGCATTTCACCGTCGGACTCGATGAAGTCACCCAGGCGGGAGTCTTCTTCTTTCCCGATCGGTGTTTCTAGGGAGATCGGTAGCTGGGCTGATTTGGCGATAAACCGCAGCTTTTCGATCGTCATCTCCATACGAGTCGCGATTTCCTCCTCGGTCGGCTTGCGGCCCATTTCCTGAGACAACAACTTGGTTGTCTTCTTAATGCGGGAAATGGTCTCGTACAGGTGAACCGGGAGACGAATGGTGCGGGACTGATCAGCGATCGCACGGGTGATCGCCTGACGAATCCACCAAGTCGCGTAGGTCGAGAATTTGTAACCCTTTTCATGGTCAAATTTCTCAGCGGCCCGAATCAGACCCAAACTGCCTTCCTGAATCAGATCCTGGAACGACAAGCCCCGGTTCATGTATTTCTTGGCAATGGACACCACCAACCGGAGGTTCGATTGCACCATTTTGTCCTTGGCACGCTGTCCAATGTGGACGCGGCGACGGAATTGCTGAAGGGTAGCGTCTTTATCTGCTGCTTCACCCCACTCCGCGATCGTTGCTTGACGATCGAGCTTTTCTTCCAACTTGTCACGGATGCGCTCCAGCTCTAGGAGGTCGGCAATTTTCCGTGCTAATTCAATTTCTTCGTCAGCCCGAAGTAACCGGATCCGACCAATTTCCTGAAGATATAAGCGAATGGAATCTTCGGTGTAATGCTTCTTTTTGGTTTGGGCACGGCGTTTCGTCGAACGCCCTTTGGCCCCTTTGACAGCACCATCATCACCATCGAGATCCGCCCCATCTTCATCTTCCTCGTCCATGCTGTCGTCGTAGCCGTCAGCATCGGTCGATTCATCGGTACTGAGATCAAGTACTTCCAGTACATTGTTGGGCTGGGTCATGCCGCGTTCCTGCTCCTTAACGGTTCAAGTTAGAAAAATCAAGCATCCACAGTGTGCTACACACCAAAATCTAATGCCTAAGAAATAATCGAAATTTAATTTTGATCAGAGCACATCGGCCGGGTGAGAACCGGGAAAGTCCGCTAATTTTTGACTCTAGCAATCGAGCTGATGCCAGTGATAGAGATAAAAATTGACCCAATTCTCGCAATGATTCAGCCTGGGTAAGCTGATCACAAACCTTGAATTGAGTGGGCTTTACTCCTTCAGCTTGGGTAACCGAAGGACTTGGTTCAATTGATCCCCAGCATGACCAAAATCCGATCCAGGCCTTGGTATGGAAGGCATCATTGCACTATGCTTTGAAGCTCCTCACGATTGTAGCCTTTCTCTCAAAAGTTGCACCCTGGTTTTCAAGTCGATGCCCGTGTAGCAATTGACACGTGACAAATTTTCGCCTGAAATGCCTGCCTGACTCGCAAAACCCCTTATAAAGTGGATTGAGCTAATTGTTAAGACAATCTATATACGTAGAAGGGTGCAAAACTCAAATCGCATGTTTCAACTCTAGCCGATGGATTTGGCCGACGAACTGAATACGATCGCTGAGGAATATCAGCCATTTGAATGAACTTGTAGTAAATTCTTTCGACTGTATCGTTCAACACTTCCCCTTTCCGCTCATTTCCTGAGGGCGACCGGAAAAATTTTGGTGAAGGATTAATTGGTCGATGTTGCGGATCGGCACTAATTGGTGCGCTTTGCCTAGCAGAATTGGCGGACGGCGGCAGCGTGAAGCAGGGAGCCAAGGACGCAGCGATCGAGGGGTTGGAACAGGTAGCCATCGATCGGGCCATTAACCTGGGTGAGGGCGGGGGCGAGGTCGCGTTGATCTTCGAGGACAACAACGGTAACGGGTGGCTGATCGAGCTGTTGGCGGATTGCGGTCAGGGCAGCGGTGGCCCACTGTCGGTCAGCGGCGGCGATAATGACCAAGCAGGGCGGTGCGGCGGTGAGCTCAGATAGATGCTCGGTGCTGTCGATTGACCGGACTTCGCATTTCAGCTGGGTGAGGATCTGGGCGATCGGTGCAAAGGCGTGGGGCGCGCGCCCCAGGAGGCAGACCGATTTGCGGAAGCGGGGACCATAGCCAATGTTTGACTGGGCGACGGGCAATGGTGGTGGGGCGAGTTTCGATCCAGCCCGTGATTGCAGTGCTGTGGCGGGTAAGCCAGAGGCACGGGACAAACTTGGATCGGACAAGCTGGCATCGAACAGGTGTGGATCGGATAGGCTCGGATCAAACATAGTGGGACCAGTCCCCGTGGGGGTGGTAGAGTTCGAAGAGAAAATCTTGGGGCTATTCTACCGAAACAAAATGACGTGGGTTTGGCAGGTAAGTCCCGATGAATAAAGGCTTTGCTGGGTTTGATCCCCGATTTCTCGCGATTGGGATATTTGGTTTTTCTTTAGAATTCTAGGGTCAGGGTGATGTTACCGACGCTGCGTGAGCCGATCGATATTCTGATTTTGTCCAATGGGCCGGGGGAGCTGGTGACCTGGGTGAAGCCAGTGCTGCGGGCGTTGCGATCGCGCTTTGGCGATGACCGGGGTCAGCTGCGGATTTCGCTGGTGCTGTCGCCCTGTCCGAATGCCAGTGGGAATGAGGTGGCGATCGCCCAGAGTTACAGCGAAGTCGATCGGGTGCAAGGCGCGGCGGACTTTTTTCCGTTTTTGCTGTGGGGGAAAACGCGGGCGGGCTGGGATTGGCGATCGCGGGGCGTGGTGATTTTCCTGGGTGGCGATCAGTTATTTCCGGTGATCATCGGTAAGCGGTTGGGGTACAAAACGCTGCTCTATTGCGAGTGGGAGGCACGGTGGCCGCAGTGGGTGGATCACTTTGCGGTGATGAATCCCGCGATCATGGAAAAAGCTAAACCCCAATTTCGCGAAAAAATTACGGTGGTTGGCGACCTAATGACAGAAGTGGATCCGAATCTTGGGGGGCCGACATCGGCGATCGGTGTGGAATCAATTGCGCTATTGCCGGGATCGAAACCGGCGAAGCTGATGCAAGGTGTGCCGATTATGTTGGCGGTGGCCGATCGGCTCCAGGCGCTGCGGCCCCAGACGGAGTTTTTCATCCCAGTTGCACCGACGTTGAGTTTGGCTGAACTGGCGCAGTATGCGCAACGGGAGGGGAATCCGGGGTTCGACTTGGTGCAGGGGGCGGCGGCGCACCTGGTGCGGGAGGGCGCGGTCGATTATTTGGTGACGACCCAGCAGACGCGGGTGCGGCTCTATCCGAGTGAGGCCGATCGGGTGCCGCCCTACGGGTTGCTGAAACAATGCGCGCTTTGTCTGACGACGGTGGGGGCGAATACGGCGGAGCTGGGGGCGTTGGCGGTGCCGATGGTGGTGATTGTGCCGACGAATCAGTTGGATGCGATGCGATCGTGGGATGGGATTTTGGGGATTTTGGCGAATTTGCCGGGGGTGGGGACGGTATTGGCGAAGCTGATTAATCGGCAGATGCTGAAGCGGGTGGGTTTGCTGGCTTGGCCGAATATTTGGGCGGGGGAGCAGATTGTGCCGGAATTGGTGGGGTTGTTGTATCCCGATGATGTGACGCAAGTGATGCGGGACTATCTGGAGCATCCCGAGAAATTGCAGGCGATGCGATCGGCGTTGCAGGCGGCGCGGGGGGAAGCGGGCGCGGCCACGAAACTAGCGGCGATCGTGGCGGGCTGGGTGCAGACGGTATGATGGGAGTACTGTGCGGTTGAACGGTGAAATTGCGGAATTTGGGTGATCCGGTTGGTACAGATGGGGTGAGCGGGCAAGCTAGAGGCATTCACCCAACACTTAATGGAGCGATTGCTGATGTCAGCTTACAAGCCTTGCCCGAAATGTCAGGCCGTCAATGCCGAAATGGTGTCATTTACTTGGTGGGGCGGCGTCCTCGGGCCGCACTTGCTCACCCACGTAAAATGCCAAAGCTGCGGCACGGCATTTAACGGGAAGACCGGGAAATCGAATGATCAGGCGATCGCGATTTATCTGGGCGTTGGTCTGTTTATCGGTGTCGTCGCGGGTGTGATTGGGGCTTCGATGAAATAGGTAATGGCGCTGGCTGGGGTCAGGATTCTTCATCGCCAGTGCGGCGACCCAATTCATAAACCCCGGCCCCGATCGCCAGTAACGTCCCCAAACTCAACGCCCAACTGTCGCCCAACAGGCGGTCGGCCAAAAGATGCCCGAGCGTACCCGCAACCAGAAACGGGATGATGCTGAAAATCGATGCGTAGAAAGCATTTTGGGCTTCCCTAGCATCACGTGTCCGTTCAAATTCTTCTTTTGATGTGTAGAGCGATTGTTCGGCGTAGTTGAACCATCGTACCAGTTGCGCCATCAGCCAATCGCTCACAGGCGTTAGGCCAAGATACAGACCCAACGACCAGAGCGCAATGCTGGCGAAGACGAGGGGTTGGAACTGCCAGTTAAAGTCGAAGATTTCAAATAAAAACATACTTCAGCCTAAACCGGCACAAACGGGGATTACTCCTATTTTACGGGGAAAGCCGATCAATCACCCAATTCCCCTCCATCAACCGATAGCGCAACCGATCGTGTAATCGACTCGATCGCCCTTGCCAAAACTCAATCACCGACGGAATCACCCGAAACCCACCCCAATGTTCCGGGCGCGGGATTTCCTGGTTCGCATATTTCGCTTCTAAATCGGCAAGTTGCTGGTCAAGCATTGCCCGACTCGCCACGACTTCGCTTTGATTCGAGGCCCAAGCCCCCAAGCGACTGCCCGGAGGACGACTGTAGAAATATTCATCGGATTCGGCGGGGGCAATCTTTTCGACTCGACCCTGAATGCGGACTTGGCGCTCCAGTTCGGTCCAGAGAAAGACGATCGCCGCCTGGGGATTGGCGAGGATTTCCTGACCTTTGTGGCTGCTGTAGTTGGTGAAAAACACAAAGCCGCGATCGTCCACGCCTTTGAGCAAGACAATCCGCGCGGAAGGTATCCCCTCCGGGGTGGCGGTTGCCAACGTCATCGCATTCGGTTCGGGCAATTGGGCGGCCACCGCCGCATCGAACCAAGTCTGAAACTGGGCGATCGGGTCGCGATCGGCATCAGCTTCGAGGAGGGCAGCTTGGCGGTAGTCTTGGCGGAGATCAGCGATCGCGGGATTTAAAGACATGAGTTTATCGGTAGCGGGTCAATCAGTGAGCAAGCCGGAAATCTGGGGAAATCATGACTTTGTGAATTCATCCCCACAATCGGTTGCATAAATTATCTCACGCGCACCGTGCCGCTGATTAAACTGAGGAACCCGAACGCTTTAACCGGATATTGACCTGGATTTAAACATGCATTGTTAGCAATTCTGCTTTGGAGGGTGCTATGGGATTTGAGCAGTATGAGCCGGGGGATTTCTATGACGAGTTGTTTTTGACTCAGGGGCAGCCGCGACCGGAGGCTTGTGTACTCGTCGATCGGATTAATACCCTGACGCTGCCGGAGTTGCAGCAGCGGCAATTGGCGGCTCAGCATGCGCTATTTCAGTTGGGGGTGACATTTAATGTATACAGTGACTGTCAAGGCACCGAAAAGATTTTGCCCTTTGATATTATTCCGCGCATCGTGGCGGCGGCAGAATGGGCTTGGCTAGAGCGGGGGCTGAAGCAGCGGATTGAGGCGTTGAACTTATTCCTCGCAGACATCTACGGAGATCAGAAAATCCTCAAAGACAAAGTGATCCCAGCAGAATTGATTGAATCGGCGACGGGTTTTTTGCGGCCTTGTATGGGGTTACAGCCGCCACAGGGGATTTGGTGCCATATTACGGGGACGGATTTGGTGCGCGATCGCTGTGGGCAGTGGTATGTCCTAGAAGACAATCTGCGCTGTCCGTCGGGGGTTTCCTACGTTTTGGAAAATCGGCGGGTGATGAAGACGACGTTTCCGCTGGTGTTTGATAAGATGGCTATTAAACCCGTTGAAGATTATGCGAGTCATCTGTTAGATACATTATTGCATTTAGCGCCAGCGGGAATTCCTGATCCGACGGTTGTGGTCTTAACGCCAGGGATTTACAATTCGGCCTATTTTGAGCATTCGTTTTTGGCCCAGCAGATGGGCGTGCAGTTGGTCGAGCCACGCGATTTGACGATCGATCAAGGTTATCTCAAGATGCAAACCACAAAAGGGTTGCAACGAGTCGATGTGGTGTATCGCCGAATCGATGATGATTTTATTGATCCGTTGGCATTTCGATCGGATTCGTTACTGGGGGTGCCGGGGCTGATGGATGTCTATCGATCGGGGAATGTGGCGCTGGCGAATGCGCCGGGCACTGGGGTGGCGGATGATAAAGTGATCTACGCCTATGTGCCGGAAATGATTCGTTATTACCTGGGGGAGGCGCAGATTTTGCCGAATGTGCCGACTTATCTGTGCTGGGAGCCGGAACAACAGCAGCACGTGCTGGCACATCTCGATCGGCTCGTGGTGAAGGCGGCGGATGAGTCCGGGGGATATGGAATGCTCGTTGGCCCCCATGCAACGGTGGCAGAGCGGGAAGAATTTGCGGCGCGGATTCAAGCGCATCCCCGGAAATACATTGCCCAACCGACTTTGGCCCTATCGCGGGTGCCGACGCTGATGGGGAACGGTGTGCAGGGATGTCATGTGGATTTGCGGCCTTATATTTTGTATGGTAAGGAGATTTATATTAATCCCGGTGGCTTGACGCGGGTGGCGCTGAAGCCGGGATCGCTGGTGGTGAACTCGTCCCAGGGTGGTGGGAGTAAAGATACTTGGGTGGTGGAATTATGTTGAGTCGGGTGGCGGATGCGATTTATTGGTTGAATCGGTATGTGGAACGGGCAGAAAATATTGCACGCTTCATTGATGTGAATTTAAATTTATTGCTGGATGTGCCTGTGGGGGTTGAACATCAGTGGGAGCCGTTGGTGATGACGACGGGCGATCGGGCGATTTTTCAGGAACGCTATGGGGCCGCGACGATCGAGAATGTGGTGCAGTTTCTCACCTTCGATCGCGATTATCCCAATTCAATTTTGTCTTGTCTCTACAGTGCGCGGGAAAATGCCCGATCGGTGCGGGAGGTGATTTCTTCCGAAATGTGGGAGCGGGTGAATGGCTTTTATTTAATGCTACAGGAAGCGGCGAAGAGGCCGCCGATGGAGCAGTTGCCGCAGTTTTTCTCCGAGGTGAAATTAGCCAGTCATTTGTTTGCGGGGGTGATGGATGGAACGATGTCGCATAATGAGGGCTGGCATTTTGGGCAGGTGGGGCGTTTGCTGGAGCGGGCAGATAAGACGGCGCGGATTTTGGATGTGAAATATTTTATTTTGTTGCCGTCGATCGGGTATGTGGGGACGGCGTTGGATGAGTTGCAGTGGATTGCGCTGTTGAAGTCAGCGAGTGCCTATGAGATGTATCGTAAATGTCAGCATCGAATTAATCCGAATGGCATTGCGAAGTTTTTGATTCTCGATCGGGATTTTCCGCGATCGGTACAGTTTTGTTTATTACAGGCCGAGCGATCGTTACATCAGATTACGGGGACGATGCTGGGCAGTTGGCAAAGTCCGGCGGAGCGAACGCTTGGACGGTTGCGATCACAGTTTGAGTTTATTACGATCGAGGAGATTATCGATCGGGGGTTGCATGAGTTTCTCGATGATACGCAGGTGCAGTTAAACTTGGTGGGAGAAGCAATGTTTGAGACGTTTTTTGAATTGCGTCAAGCGGCGTGAGGGAAATAAAATGCCACAGTCCAGTCAATCTGAGTCCTATGAAACCATCACGATCGCGGAATATCAAACCACGGCAGAGAGCTTTCGGGCAGGCACTTGGGACCATGATGTTTCCCAAAATCGTGATGCGTTAATTGCGGCAATGCCCCGCAATCCGGGACTGATTTTGGATTTGGGCTGTGGGCCGGGGCGAGATTTGGTGGCATTTACGGCGATCGGGCAAATGGCGATCGGGCTAGACGCAACTCCGGCTTTTGTAGAGATGGCGCGGGCGGCCTCGGGCTGCGAAGTCTGGCAACAAACCTTTTTGGCGTTGGATTTGCCGGAAGCCTATTTTGATGGCATTTTTGCGAATGCTTCGCTGTTGCATGTTCCGGCGCAGGCAATGGAGCGGGTGTTGAAGGATTTGTGGCGATCGCTGGTGCCGGGGGGCGCGATCGTGATGTCGTTGGCGCGGGGAACGGGGGAAGGCTTTGTTGATCGGCCCACGGGGGCGCGGTATACGTCCTATTGGGAGTATGAGACGATGGCGGTAATTCTAGCGCGTGTGGGGTTTACGATCGCGCATCACTATTATCGTCCGCCGAATTTGCCGCCAGAGCTGCAATCATGGGTTGCGATCGTGGCGCGTCGGGCTAACGCTCAGTCTGGAGATTGATGCGATTTTGGTGGCTGTTGGCTAATACTGTTATGTTGTGTCTAATTGAAGCGAATTTCATTTAGTTGCAATTAAGCCGTCCTCACCACTTTTTCGCAATGACGACTCAGCCAAATACTGATTATGACAATCCTTGGAAAGCATTTATTGAACTGTATTTCCCTGACTTTCTGGCTTTCTTTTTCCCACACATCGAAGCCGACATCGATTGGTCAAAGCCGATTCGATTCCTCGATAAGGAACTCCAAAAAGTCGTCCGCGATGCCGAAATCCCCAAACGCTACGCCGATAAATTAGTCGAAGTCCATCGACTCAGCGGTGAAAAAGCGATCGTTATCTGTCACATCGAAGTGCAAAACGAAGGTGAAACCGATTTCGGTGAGCGGATGTACAGTTACAACTATCGGCTGCGAGATCGGTACAATTGCCCCGTAGTCAGCTTGGCGATTCTGACCGATGACAGCAAAACTTGGCGACCGACAGGCTTTCAAGAAGCACTGTGGGGATGCTCGACGGAATTTCGCTTTCCCACGGTGAAACTGCTCGACTATGAGGCTGACTGGGCCGCACTCGAAGCAAGCCGAAATCCCTTTGCCGTGGTCGTCATGGCTCAACTGAAGACGAAAGCGACCCATAATCAACCGGAAGAGCGCAAGAGCTGGCGGTATCGCCTGACGACGATGCTCTACGACCAAGGCTATGGTGAACAGGCTATACTGGAGCTACACAACTTCCTAGACTGGATGATGCGGTTGCCGGAAGGCTTAGAACGGCAGTTCCAGAATGAACTCAAAGCATTTGAGGAGACAAGGCAGATGAAGTATGTCACCACGATCGAGCGCATGGCTAAAGCAGAAGGTAAAGCAGAAGGTAAGGTAGAGGAGAAACAAGCGATTGCGCTGAATATGCTGCGGAAGCATCTTGACTTAGAGACGATCGCGGAAGTCACTGGTCTCACGATCGCACAACTCCAGCGGCTTCAAGCGGAAAACCAGTAGCGATCGCTGGACTCGCTTCAATTTTCGTAAATAGTTGGAGTCTTATGGACTTTTTGGCTCGTGTTAATGATGGTGAACGTCGGTGATTTTGCCGCGAAAGACGACGTATTGGTAGATGTTGTAGAACAACATGATCGGGATCAGAAAGCCGACGAAAATAATCATGAAGACCAAGGCACTCGGCGCAGCAGCGGCTTGATAGATGGTGATTTGGGTTGGAATGATATAGGGAAAAACGATCAGTCCTAAACCCAAAAAGGTAAGTAAGAAAATTCCGATCGTCAGCAGAAATGGCATTAATTCTCGCCGCTGACTCAAACTTCGCCACAGCAGCAAGATCAGCCCAAACCCCAGTACAGGAATCGCCGCGAAAATATAAAACAACGGCGGACTAAATAGTCGATCGCGCACCGCTTCATAAAATACCGGGGTGACAGAGGTAATTGCAACGGCTCCGATTAATGTGGTGATGGTAGCTAATTTAGCCGTGCGATAGTGGGTCTGCTGCAATTCTCCGGTGGTTTTGAGGATCAAGTAAGTTGAACCAATTAGCACATAACCCTGAATTAGCGTTAGGGCAACGAGGATCGATCGCCAGTCGAGCCAATCCCACACCGACCCAGCAAAATGCCCCTGAGCATCGACTTGAATGCCCTCAATCACACTCCCCAACGCAAATCCCTGCCCCAAAGCCGCCATAAAGCTACCGATGCCAAAGGCTACATTCCAAAACAACTTCCGATCGGAATGTTCGCGAAATTCAAAGGCAACGGCGCGAAAAATCAATCCGAAGATCATCATGAAAATCGGAATATAGAGGGCCGTGAGAATCGTGCCGTAGGCCAGGGGAAATGCGCCAAATAACGCCCCCCCCATCACCACGAGCCAGGTCTCATTTGCATCCCAGACATTGCCCAAACTGGTCATTAAAATGCTGCGGCGCTGTTCGCTAGAACTGGTCAGTGACAGAATCCCCACCCCCAAGTCAAAGCCATCAAGCATCACATACAAAAACAAAAACAAGCCGAGGATAATAAACCACACCTGCGGCAAAAAGTGCATTAAGGCTTCCATTCTTGCTCCTAGCGGCGGTTATTGCTTCAGTTCAGCGGGGCGCTGATCGGGTAGAAACGTCGATCGGCTGGTGTCGATCGCGATCGTTTCGACGCTGCCGGGTGGAAGCATTTCAAGGTCTGGCCCCTGGCGAATAATGCGACTGCCAAAGAACAGGGTCGCGACGAGCAAAATTGAATAAATCACGGCGAAGGTGACTAGCGAGGTCAAAACCGTACCAGCAGGCAACGGCGAAGCCGCATCGGCGGTGCGAATGTTGCCATACATCGTCCAGGGTTGCCGCCCCACACAGCGGACGATCCAGCCGGTTTCCACGGCGATATAGCCGAGCGGGGCCGCAAAGATCCAGGTATAGAGCCAGAGCTTTTGCTGAGCAATCCGTTCCGGACTCAAGGCCCCGCGCAGCCATTGCACCACACTCCAGAGCATCAGCCCGACGAGAAACACGCCAATGCTGCTCATGATGCGGAAGGAGTAGTAGATTAACCCCACCATTCTGGGCCGATCGCGCGGTGCCCATTCATTTAACCCCAAGACAGGTTCAGATAATTTCGGCTTAAACTCGAGTAAATACCCCAAGCCGTTCGGGATACTCAGTTCCCAGCGATTGCGGCCCTGCTGTTCATCGGGAATTGCCAGTAATGTCCAAGGGGCGGTTTCGCCCGCCGGTGTGGTTTCCCACTTGGCTTCCATTGCCGCTAATTTAGTCGGCTGATAATGATAAACCTGGTCGGCGCTGAGGTGGCCAATATAAACCTGCAACGGCGCAACGGCGATCGCGGCAATTAGGGCGATTTTCAGCGATCGGCTAAAGAAGCTCACATGCCGACGTTTTGCAATATACCAAGCGCTAATTCCGCCAATCACAAACAGCGAAGTCTCCAGGGTCGCAAAAAACATATGCAACACACTGCGGAGCATAAACGGATTGAGAATCGCTTGGAAATAATCCGTCACCACGAATTTGCCATTCAGCATCTCCCCGCCCGCCGGAGTTTGGAGCCAGGAATTGGCAACTAAAATCCAGAAGGTGGATAGGTTCGCGCCAAAGGCGACCATAATCGTCGCAAAGTAATGGATCAAGGGATGAACCCGCCCCCAGCCGAACAGCATGATCCCCAGAAACCCCGCCTCCAGCATAAAAGCCATCGCCCCCTCAAACCCCAAAATGCTGCCAAAAAAGTCGCCCACCGCCTCAGAAAACGGGGCCCAGTTTGTCCCAAACTGGAATTCCATCGGCAATCCTGAAGCGACCCCGATGCCGAAATTCAGCACGTAGAGCTTTGACCAAAAGCGGGCATGACGATAGTAGTCGGGATTTTTGGTTTTGAGCCAGAGCCCTTCGACAATAATGAGATAAATTGCCATCCCCGTGGTCAGCACGGGCCAGAGCATGTGAAAAATCGCGGTCAGCGCAAACTGCATCCGCGATAAGGCCACGGTGTTTGAGAGGAGGTTTTGCATGGACGACCTGAGCTTTTACGGGGCTTTGTTATGTGTCCGATCGTAACGATTTCTCTGGGGAAGCCAAAGGTTTTCAGGGATTCGTAAACTAACTTAATAATTGCCCGGAGGTTGATCGATGAACATTATCGATCAACCTCCGGTAGGATGCCAAGGGCGGTGTGATCGGATTATGATGAATATGCCATTCCAATGTATAGCTTTATGTATCTGTCCTCGGCTGAGTTGGCCCAACAACGATCGGTGTTGCTGAAAAAATACAACAAGCTCACAGCCTCAGCGAAGCAAATGCTGCAAATCATGGCAGTGCAGTATGAGCCGATCGGTAAAACGCTCGCCATGCCGATGTGTAACGGCGTTGCCCAGCTTGATAGTGACTTTGTGCGCTACACAGATAGCAAGTTTTCGACCCAATGGAAGGCCCTGATTGCACAAGATCTATTGATTCAGGATCGGGGCCAAGGCTATTTGTGTAATCCCGTGATTATTGAAGTGATCATGCGGGAGGTGGTAGCAACGCCTCAGTTTTCCACGATCGTCGCTGCGGTCAGTAAACTGCGGCCTTTAACCCAAGGCTATGGCCGGATTATATTTCGCGGTCTACCGCAATTCATTTGTCACCTGCGTTGGGCGATTTATCAGCATGACTTGCCCCGCGCCGAATCCTATCTGCATGCCTTTCAAATCAATGGCCCCTACAATCGCCAGCTGGCCCCGAATCTTGAAGTCTTTCTCAATCTGATTTGTAATGAACCCTTCGATGGCGATTGGCTGGATACCTGCCCGCATGATATGGCCGATCGGATTCTCGTTGCAGGCGCGGCCGAAAGCAAATGGGAATTGACCGCCAATGGGCCACTCTTTGCCTATCTCGAAAATATTGTGTTGGATAAGGTGCCGGAATGTGGCGTAGAAGTATTAATCGCTGGGATCGAGCAGTTTTTATTGCGCAATCAGTTCACCGACGCAGTCACCTGTTTGAGCCATATTCCTGCATCAGAGCGGAATTTGTATGCGTCCCATTGGGGGTGGTTGAAGGTATTGCAGGGGGATTATGCGGGGGCGATCGTTGAGTTTGAGCGGAGTTTGCAAGCCCTGCGTCAAAAGCATAAGCAGCGTAAGCTGTTTTTTGATGGAATTGAGGGAGTCTTCTATATTCTGGCGCTGCTGCAAACGGGTACGGCTGCTAGCTTCAAGGTCGCCGAAGAATACGTGGGCTTAATGCAGAAAAAGCCTCAGCATCACCTGAATGCGCTATATCGTAAGTTTGGCTATCTCTTACATGTCCTCCAGGGCAACCTCGCCTATCGTTCAGCGTTATTGAATAGTGTTAATGAAACCGATACCTGGCTGGATGAATGGATTGGTTGTTTGTGTGTCCTGTGGGTGGATGCGGCGGATCTGAATAATGCGATGCAAGCTGACTTAATTGAGCTATATCAAGCCGCTGACCTTGGCGAATACCATTGGGTGAAAGCCGAAGTGGCGGAGCTGCTCTCCCGATTTAAACGGGCGAAATCTGATTACGCTAAAACCGCTGCGGCCCTTCGCTCCCAATCGCAATTCACGACGATCGCCGATATTATTCAGCCCACGGCAGCTTGGGAACTGCGCCTTACTGCCCTAACGAACCTGAATCAAGCGGCGGATAGCGCGATCGCGCCTGTGAAACTATCAGAAATGCGATTGGCTTGGTTTATTCATCAACAGGGCAACGGCTGGACAATTACCCCGAAAGAGCAGAAAATCAACGCTAAAGGGACTTGGAGTAAAGGACGGGCCGTGGCGCTGAAGCGCCTGAAGCACAGTCGCAACGAATTTGATTATCTGACTCCCCAGGATATTCAAGCCTGCGAACAAATCGAAGTGAGTTATTCCCACTCTTACTATGGTGGTAATAATGACTACAGCATTGATAAATCAGCATTATTAGTTTTGGTTGGTCATCCCTTGGTGTTCTGGGAAAATGCGCCGGAAACCCGCATTGATATTGTGAAAGCCGAACCGGAATTATTGGTTAAAAAAGATGCTAAACGCCAGCAGTTATTGATTCAGCTATCGCCGCAAATCAGGGGCGATGCCAGTCAAAAAGTGCTGATCGAAAAAGAAACGCTGACGCGCATCCGCGTGGTGGAGGTGAAAGAAAATCACCGTCGGATTGCACAGATTATTGGTGACAATAATGCCCTAGAAGTGCCGATCGCGGCGCAAGAACGGGTGCTGGCGGCTTTAGGGTCAATTTCGGGATTGGTGACGGTGCATTCGGACATTGGCGGCGGCATGACGAATGTGGAGGAAGTGCCAGCGGATGCCAAACCCTATGTGCAACTGTTGCCCGCCAATGACGGGCTACGCGCCACAATTCTAGTGAAACCCTTCGCGATCGGGGGCAGTTATTTCCGGGCGGGGAAAGGCGGGGAAACGGTGATTGCAGAAATTGAGGGGCGGCGATTGCAGACCAGTCGCAATCTGAAAGAAGAGCAGCAGCGCTACAAAGCCCTGGTCAAAGCCTGTCCGACCCTCGATGATTGGCCCAAGGAAGACGAGGAATGGTGGATTGACGAACCCGAATCCTGCCTGGAATTGTTAATGGAATTGCATGAACTGGGCGATACGATCAGCATCGAATGGCCGGAAGGCGAGAAAATGCGGATCAAGGGCCGATCGGACAGCAGCCAATGGCGCGTCAAGGTGCAGCAATCCCGCGATTGGTTTGAAGCCAGTGGGGAACTCACGATCGGCGATGATGAAGTGCTGAATATGCAGCAGCTTTTGGCCTTGGTGGATCAGGCTGCTGGACGATTTATTCCGCTGGGGGATGGGCAATTTCTCGCCTTGACAGAAACCTTCCGCAAGCAGTTGGATGACCTGCGCGGCTATTCGGAAAAGCATGGTCAAGGGGTGCGCTTTCATCCATTGGCGGCCTTGGCCCTCGAAGATACGATCGCGGCGGCGGGGGATTTAACGGTTGATCAACATTGGCGGGATCATCAGAAAAAACTTCAGGCAGCGCAAGATTATCAACCGAAATTGCCCTCCACGCTCCAAGCCGAATTGCGCGATTATCAGCAAGAGGGCTTTGAATGGTTGGCAAGGCTCGCCCATTGGGGCGTTGGGGCTTGTTTGGCTGATGATATGGGATTGGGGAAAACCTTGCAGGCGCTATCGCTGATCCTCACCCGCGCCCCCCAAGGCCCAACTTTGGTCTTGGCACCGTTATCGGTTTGTATGAATTGGATCAGCGAAGTGGCAAAATTTGCGCCCACTTTAAATGTGGTGCAATTTGGCTCGGCCGATCGGCAAACCACCGTGGATGAATTAGCCGCGTTTGATCTGTTGGTTTGCAGCTATGGCCTGTTGCAGCAAGATGACGTGGCCGAAATGCTGGCGGGGGTTTCCTGGCAAACCGTGGTGCTTGACGAAGCCCAAGCGATCAAAAATATGGCCACCAAGCGATCGCAGGCGGCGATGAAATTACAAGCGGGATTTAAACTGATCACTACAGGCACCCCGATCGAGAATCATTTAGGCGAATTGTGGAACCTCTTTCGATTTATTAATCCGGGGCTGCTGGGTTCCTTGGAGCAATTTAATGCCCGCTTTGCCCGCCCGATCGAGCAGGATCAAGACGATGCGGCGCGGCAGCGGTTACGTAAACTGGTGCAGCCGTTCATGCTGCGGCGAACCAAGACCCAGGTGCTATCGGAGTTGCCATCGCGGACGGAGATTTTATTGCAAGTGGAATTGTCCAAGGAAGAAGCGGCATTTTATGAAGCATTGCGCCAGGAATCGATTCGCAATTTGAGCGTATCCGATGCCGAGGCGGGGGCCAAGCATTTACAGGTGTTGGCGGAGATCATGAAACTGCGCCGGGCTTGCTGCAATCCCAGCTTGGTACAGCCCAAAATGCAGATTCCCAGTTCTAAATTGGCCTTGTTTGGTGAAACGCTAACGGAATTGCTAGAAAACAAACATAAAGCGCTGGTTTTCAGTCAATTTGTCGATCACCTGTCAATCCTGCAAAGTTATTTAGATGAACAGAAAATTAGCTATCAATACCTCGATGGCAGTACCCCAGCGAAGGAGCGGAAAAAGCGCGTCGATGCTTTCCAAGCGGGGGAAGGTGATGTGTTTTTAATCAGCCTGAAAGCGGGCGGTACGGGATTAAATCTAACCGCTGCGGACTACGTGATCCATATGGATCCCTGGTGGAATCCCGCCGTGGAAGACCAAGCCTCCGATCGCGCCCATCGCATTGGCCAGCAGCGTCCCGTGACGATTTATCGCT
>JBJORF010000003.1:0-83259 GCA_046049545.1 Cyanobacteriota bacterium
TGGGTGCGAAGATGTCCGCAGAGAACACATTCCATACTACTTGCCAGTAGGACTACCCGCCCATCTTATCGTACCCACCATATCTTGACGCACTACCGTTTATTGAAACCCCATTCTTCCGGTTTCGGGCCAAATACATTGTTGCAGAGAAGGATGTCCAATAGACCCTGCTAATGCTCGGGTTAACGATTAAACGCCACATTGTTATCTTATTTTTGATCGAGGTAGCGTTCGCCATTGCTCGATCGCAACACGCCATGCACTTTTACCTGCGAATTCCGTTGGGGTGGCCGCTGATTACTCAAAACCCAGATCACGCCGGATTCATCCTGAACTTCGTAAGCAACTTGCTTGATCATCGGCGCGATCGCTGTCACCTTTCCCTGAATCACAATTTTCGTGCCCTCCGATCGTTGGTGGGAATCGGCAATTCGGATTGCTGGACTTGGATCCAAACTGGAAAAAGGCTGAGTTGGATGGTCACAGGCAGCGAGGGGCAGCAAAAGACTGGTGCTGATCAGTAAGAGGCCGCAATTGCGGCGGGAACCAAGATGATGGAGAGCTAACATAAGCGACCGACTTGTCAGTGAGATGCGAACATAGAAGAGATGCGAACATAGAACGAATACCGGGTGACTATCAGTTTACTCCTTGATTCAGGCCGTAGTCCGATCCCGCTGAACCTAAAAAAATCTCGTCCGATCGACTGATTGTGGGCCGATTTAGGCGAGGATTGGAAAGCTGAATTTTTAGCTGAGTTTTGAAGTGTTGCCTATGTCCGCGCAATTGCTCGATGGCAAAGCCCTCGCTGCCGAAATGTACGCCAAGATGGCGACCCAAGTTCAACAGCTGCAAGCCAAGCACGGTCGCCCGCCCGGTCTGGCGGTGCTGATGGTGGGGGACAATCCGGCCAGTGCTGCCTACGTTCGTAACAAAGAGCGGGCCTGCGAAAAAGTTGGAATTGTCTCCTACGGCCAGCATTTTCCGGGGGATGTCAGCCAAGCGACCCTGGAGCAAGCGATTCGCGATCTGAACCAGGACGATCGGGTGGATGGGATTTTGGTGCAGTTGCCGTTGCCGGGGGATCACCTAGACGGGACGCAGTTGCTGCTGACGATCGATCCGCTGAAAGATGCGGATGGGCTGCACCCGGATAATTTGGGTCGTCTGGTGCGGAGTGAACCGGGTCTGCGGAGCTGCACTCCGGCGGGGGTAATGGAAATGCTGGCGGCCTACAACCTGCCGATCGCGGGCAACACAGCAGTCGTCCTCGGGCGCAGCATTCTGGTGGGCAAACCGATCGCCCTGATGCTGCTGGAAGCGAATGCCACCGTGACGATCGCCCATTCCCGCACACCGGATCTGGCCGCAGTTTGTCGGGAGGCGGACATTCTGGTGGCGGCCGTTGGCAAGCCGAATTTGGTTACTGCTGACATGGTGAAGCCCGGTGCCGTGGTGATCGATGTCGGGATTAACCGGATTGATACCCCGGATGGGAAAGGTCGATTGGTCGGGGATGTGGATTTTGAGGCCGTGCTGCCGATCACCAGTGCGATCACGCCCGTCCCCGGCGGTGTCGGCCAAATGACAGTTGCGATGCTGCTACAGAATACGGTATTAAGCTATTGCAGGCATTTCGGTGAATCCTGAGCGAAGCGCCAATTTTTGATACATTACTTTACACATGGCCAAGCAGCCCAATTGTTGCGCGGGGTCTTATTTCGGAGGCGGTTTGATGGTACTCACTGGTGAAAAGTTCGATCTGAAGGCTTATTTGGGCGAGAAGCAGCCTTTGGTCGAGGCGGCCCTCGATCGCTGTCTGACGGTGATGTACCCGGAAACAGTCTACGAATCAATGCGCTATTCTCTGATGGCGGGGGGCAAGCGGCTGCGGCCCATTCTTTGTCTGGCGACGGCGGAGATGCTCGGGGGGAGTCTGGAATCGGCGATGCCGACAGCCTGCGCGCTGGAAATGGTGCATACGATGTCGCTGATCCATGATGATTTGCCGTCGATGGACAATGACGATTTTCGCCGGGGTAAGCCGACCAATCACAAGGTTTACGGCGAAGCGATCGCGATTTTGGCCGGGGATGGGTTACTCGCTTATGCCTTTGAGTACGTGGCGCGGGAAACCAAGGGTGTGCCGACCGATCGGGTGCTGCAAGTGGTGATTCAGTTGGGCCAAGCCTTCCACAAATTGGTCTGCGGTCAGGTTGTAGATTTGATGTCCGAGGGCAAGAGCGATATGACGATCGACACCCTCACCTACATTCACAATCACAAAACCTCAGCCTTGCTGGAGATCTCGGTGCTGAGCGGGGCGATTTTGGCCGGGGGCGATGCGAATGACCAAGCGAAGCTGTTGAAATATTCCAAGAATATTGGTCTGGCGTTCCAGATTGTCGATGACATCCTGGACATCACTGCGACGACGGAAGAACTGGGTAAGTCCGCCGGAAAGGATTTGACCGCTGAGAAGCTGACCTATCCGAAGCTCTGGGGCATTGATGAATCGCGGCGGCAGGCGAATGCGCTGGTGGATGAGGCCCAGGAAATTGTGGCAGGCTACGGCGAGAAGTCCGCGCCGCTGATTGCGCTGGCCGATTACATTACGGCCCGGAAGAATTAAGGGGCGTGGATTAAATAGTCCTGGTAGATTGGGTGGAGCGCAGCGCAACCCAACAATCTGAAGCAACCCAACAAGTGGATTAAATAATCCGGGTTGGGTGGAGCGCAGCGCAACCCAACAATCTGAAGCAACCCAACAATCTGAAGCAACCCAACAATCTGAAAATGTTGGGTTGCACGTTGTTTCACCCAACCGACAGGTTTGCGCTGTTATTTGATTCATGATCCTAAGCGTTGCTGTGGGCTTGGATCAGGCGGTGGGGCTTTTCGGAAGCGCCGTCAGCCTGTAACCTGGAATGCGGTAACCCGTTGAGCAGTTTGAGCGCTATGTCCCTTGCCAGTTTTTTCGAGAACCGCATCCTGCTGACGGCGATCGCTGCTTGCTTGCTGGCCCAGGGGGCGAAGGTGCTGGTGGAGCTGGTGCAATATCGGCGGCTGAATTTTAAGGTGATGGCGGAGTCGGGGGGGATGCCCAGTTCCCATTCGTCGCTGGTCACGGCGTTGGCCGTGGGCGTGGGTGCAGTGCGGGGTTGGGGCAGTGTGGAATTTGCGATCGCGACGGTGTTTGCGATTATCGTGATGTACGATGCGGCGGGGGTACGGCAGGCTTCGGGGAAGCAGGCGCAGTTGCTGAATCAGGTGATCAGTGAGCTGTTCCAAGGCGATCACCATTTGACCGACCAGCGGGTGAAGGAATTGCTGGGGCATACGCCGTTGCAGGTGTTGGTCGGGGGCATTATGGGCGGCGCGATCGCGATCGGGGTTGAGCTGTTGTTTCGACGTTAGGAGTGGGGCAAATGCGGGGTGTTGTGGGTTCGAGTCTGGTTCCGGGTCTAATTCTAAGTAGTGTACTAAGTGTCGTCATTGTGGGATTGCCGACGATTGTGGTCGCCGAAACTACGCCTGCCCAATCGCTTGCATCTGCGCCGTTGAAGCTCGTCTATCCGCGCGCTGATCACAAGACGACCGCGAAGCAGATTTTTCTGATTGGTTCGGCTCCGGCGACGGGGGTGGTGAAGGTGAATGGGAAAGCGATCGGGCGATCGGCTTCCGGCCATTTTGCCCCGAGTTTCCCGTTGCAACTGGGCGAGAACCTTTTCAAGCTGGACTACCAAGGGCAAGCGCTGACCCTCAAAGTTACCCGCGAGGCGACCCAACCGCCAACGGTTCAGGGAGCCAAGTTCGTCCCGGATTCCTTGCAGCCTCAGGTTGATATTGCCCGGTTGCCGGGGGAAACGCTGTGTTTGGGGGCGATCGCGGCACCGGGGGCGCAGGTGACGGCAGCGATCGGGGGGCAAACCGTTGCGTTATCACCTCAACCCACGGTGGTCTTGCCGGATAACAAAGCCGTATTAACTGGAAAAGCCCAAGCGCAGGAGTCCTTCACAGGGCAATATGCGGGCTGTATGGCATTGACTCAACCCGGCAGTGCGGCAGTGCAGTATCGCACGCAAGCCAACGGCCAAACCCGGCAGCTTGTGGCTCCGGGGAAAGTGACGATTTTGAATCCGCAAAAGCTCGCCAATGTCGAAGTCATCACGGAACAAGGCGTGGCCCGCACTGGCCCCAGCACCGATTTCTCCCGCCTCACGCCCTTGCCCAAAGGTACTCGTGCCAGCGTTACGGGTCAGGAAGGGGAATGGTTGCGACTGGGCTATGGCGATCAGCAGAGCGCCTGGATTAAACAGAGTGAAACCCAGCCGATCTCGCCGCCGCTACCGCCGAAAACGATCGTCCGGGGTGTGATTTCTCGCCGATCGGGGGACTGGAGCGAAGTCATCTTCCCCCTGCAAACCCCGGTGCCAATTGCGTTCCAGCAGCAACCCCAAGCGGCGATTTTGTCGCTGTACAATGCCACGGCCCAAACCGATACGATCAAGCTGGTGGATAATCCCGCGATCGAATTCATTACTTGGCAGCAAGTCAGGCCGACCCAAATCGACTATCGCCTCAACCTGAAAACCCAACAGCAATGGGGTTATAAGCTGCGCTACGAGGGCACAAGTTTAATCCTGTCGCTGAAAAATCCGCCGCCAAAATCCGCCGACGCAAAGCAGCCGTTGAAAGGCATCAAAATTCTGATCGATCCGGGTCATGGCAGCAGCGAAGATCCCGGTTCTACTGGGCCGACGGGGTTGGCGGAAAAAGACGTGACGTTGCCTGTGTCGAAGAAGCTCCGCGATCGCTTGGTCAAGCTCGGGGCGACGGTGGAGTTGACCCGCCAAGGGGACGAGGATATTTTGCCGAACGATCGGGCCAAGCAGATTGCCACGAGTCAGCCGACGATTGCCCTGAGCGTTCACTACAATGCCTTGCCGGATGACGGGGATGCGCTCGGTACCCAAGGCGTTTCGACCTTTTGGTATCAGCCGCAGTCGGAGAGTTTGGCGCGGTTTTTGCAGCAATATCTGGTGCGGAAATTGGGCCGTAAATCCGATGGGATATTGTGGAATAACCTAGCGCTGACCCGTCCGACAGTCGCGCCCTCGGTGTTGCTGGAACTGGGCTATATGATTAATCCCGAGGAGTTTGATTGGATTCGCGATCCGCAGCAGCAGGAAAAGCTGTCCGAAACCTTGGCCCAGGGCATTGTTGAATGGTTTGCGAGTCGGCGTTAGGGGCTGGGGTTGATCTGGAATAAACGATCGCCCTGATCGCCATGCTGAAGCCGGATCGTCCAATATTCTGGGGGCAATTCCGGTAGTCGCTCGGCCCATTCGATCGCCACTACACCGAGATCGGTTTCCATCCCTTCCCAATAATTTGCCAAATTCAGTCCCCAGACTTCCTCCGGTGCTAAGCGGTACAAATCCAGGTGATACAGGGGAATCCGGCCTTCGTGGTACTCGTTAATCAGCGTGAAGGTGGGACTGTCGATCGTTTCCGTAATGCCTAGCCCTGCCCCAATGCCTTGCACCAAACTCGTCTTCCCCGCACCCAGATCGCCTTCGAGCAACAGCACTGTTCCAGCCCCCAAATCTTCCCCCAAGGCAATTCCCAAAGCATGGGTTGCCGCTGCATCGGCCAACTGAATTGTCTGTCCCACTAAATCCGCCAACTGCATAACTCACTGCCAACTAATACCGATCGTAGCCTTCGATCAGCTCTGTACTCTCGCGATCGTACCAACGCAGCAACACTTTCGCTAGTCGCTCGGAATTATGCCGAATGTAGCCTGTTTGCGGATCTTCGTCGATCACATCCGCCCGAATCACCCGTCGCCCCAGGTGCAGCACTTCATCGAAGTCGAGATAGACGGGTTTGGCCTGTTCGGTGGCGTAGCGGCGGAGGGCTTTTTCCGAAGGTAGGCGGCGCTGCACTAAGACGGCATCGAAGAGCTTGCGGTAGCCGCAGGCGCGATCGATCGCCCGAATATGATCAGCCACGGTATAGTCGTCGGTTTCGCCCGGTTGGGTCATGACGTTGCAGACGTAGACGCTGGGCACTCGTCGTTGGGCAATCAGGTCGGCGATCTCGGGCACCAGTAGATTGGGAATTACACTTGTATACAGACTCCCCGGCCCAATGATCAGGAATTCGGCTTCACCGATCGCGCTCAAGACTCGGGGCAAGGCGGGCGGGTCAGCAGGGATACAGCCAAACTTGACGATCTTGCCCCCAGCTTCGGTGATGTTTGATTCACCTTCGATCCGGCGACCGTCGGCGAGTTCGGCCCAGAGTTGGACATCGCTGAGGGTAGCGGGCAAGACATCCCCGCGAATCGCTAAAACTTTGGAGCTGGCGATCACAGCTTGTTCTAAGTCACCTGTCACCTCGCTCATTGCCGTAAGGAATAAGTTGCCGAAGCTATGACCGTTTAAGTCGCCAGCGGTGAAGCGATAGCGAAACAATTCTGTCAGTAGTTTTTCTTCATCGGCTAGGGCAGTGAGACAGTTACGAATGTCTCCCGGCGGCAGTACGCCGATCTCCCGGCGCAGTCGCCCGGAGGAGCCGCCATCATCGGCAACGGTAACGACGGCGGTGAGGTTGGTGCTGAGCAGTTTCAGGCCGCGCAGGAGCGTCGAGAGACCCGTGCCGCCGCCGACGACGACGATCTTGGTGCCGCGACTGCGCCGGCGGTGGTTGAGCAAAACATCGACGAGGCGTTCGTCCCGATCGGGACTGAGCACTTCGCTAATTGTGTTCAGTGTCCGCTTCTGGCCCCAAAAAATCAGCCCCAACCCAATGCCGATGATGAGCGGGCCGCTAATATGGTTCGGGACAATGCGGGTGAAGGCTAATAGGAGATTGCGTGACCAGCTGAGAACATCGGCGATCGGCCGCAGCCGGGTCCAAATTGCCACGCCCAAGCCAACCAGTAACACCCCACTGGCGCTCATAATCATCCAGCGTTTCACCGATAATCCGGGGGCCAGCCACTTGAACCCTTGGCTCAGCCAAGCAGGGGTGCGATCGCCGATCGCGTTTGCGCCATCTTCGATCGCCGATTTAATTTCCTCTGGGCCACCACGTCTCAAGCCCCGGAGGGTTTGTTTCCAGAGACGGTAGGTTTGGCGCACAGGTTTGGGCATAGACTGAGCTGAGCAATGGCTCGAACGGACAAATTTACAGACAAATTTGCGGAATAGGTAAATCGTGTTTCTAGCCTAGGCCAGATTGTCAGCGAGAATATCGATCTTCATAAAGATACAGGGGCGATCGGCTGGCGAACGGAATTTCTTCCCGGCGATGGCACTGGTTTTACGCTAATTTAAGGGGAAGCGATGCCTCCCCCAGGATACCCAACGCTCGGTTGGCTATGGTCATGGTAAAACTGGATCCAGTCCAATTCCATGGGTCAAGTGCCATTGATTATGGCTTCTGGCCGTTTGTTCCATCGTTACTTTTTCTGACTTTGCCCATGACATCGCCCCTGTCTGCTGCGTCTGCTTCGGTCACGCCGCCAACGCCCTTGGTGGCTTTTCGCGGCGTGAGTAAGCGCTTTGGCGATAATTTGATTCTGGATCAAGTGGACTTGGAAATTTATCCGGGGGAAGCGGTGGCGATTATCGGGCCGTCGGGGACGGGAAAATCAACGTCGCTGCGGATTATTGCGGGGTTGACGGCTCCGGATGCAGGGGCGGTCTATCTGCGGGGGAAGTTGCGCCAGGGGCTCGCGGAGGATCAAAAGGAGCCGATGGGGATTGGCATGGTGTTTCAGCAGGCGGCGTTGTTTGATTCGCTGACGGTGGATGAAAATGTTGGATTCCTGCTCTATCAGCATTCCAATTTGCGGCGATCGCGGATTCGGGAGCTGGTGCGGGAGCGGCTGGAAATGGTGGGTTTAGGGGACATTGGCGATCGCTATCCGGCGGAGCTATCGGGGGGGATGCGCAAACGGGTGAGCTTTGCGCGGGCGATTATGGCGAACCCCGATAAACCGGAGGAGCGCCCGGAATTACTGCTGTACGACGAACCGACGGCGGGACTTGACCCGATCGCTTCGACGGTGATTGAAGATTTGGTGCGCCAGTTGCAGCAGATCAACGGGGGGAGCTATATCATGGTGACACACCAAGACAGCACGATCCGCCGCACCGCCGATCGGGTGATTATGCTGTACCACGGGAAAGTGCAGTGGCAAGGTAAAGTCCATGAGATCGACACCACCGACCACCCGATGGTGCGCCAGTTTTTTAGCAGCAGCACCGATGGGCCGATTCAGGTTACGGGCTAAGCGTAAGTCTCCAGCATTGAGTTCCAGCATTTAGGTAGAGAAGGTTATGCGTTCAAGAATGGTGCGAGAAGGTTCCGTCGGTCTACTGCTGCTGGGCGGGTTAGCGGTGTTTGGGGCCGGGGTGGCTTGGCTCAAGGGGATGAATCCGGCGAATCGCAGCTATACTGTGACCGTCAACTTTCCGGTGGTGGCCGGGGTCCAGGCGGGTTCCTCCGTGCGTTATCGCGGGGTGAATGTGGGCCGGATTTTGGATATTAAGCCGGGCTCGACGGGTGTAGATGTGCGAATTAGCGTGTCTCCGGCGGATTTAGTGATTCCGGCGGATGCAGTGGCCACGATCGACCAGTCGGGTTTGCTGGGCGAAAATATTCTCAACCTCACGCCAAAAAGTGAAACGATTCCCGCTGTGGCGGCGAAGGCACTGGATGCGGGCTGCGATCAAGCGATGATTCTCTGCGATGGGTCGCGGGTACGGGGTGAGCTGGGGATCAGCACGGACGGTTTGATTCGCGCCAGTATTAAGTTTGCGGAACTGTACGGGCAGCCGGAGTTTTACAATAATTTGAACCAACTGACGGCGAACTCAGGTAAAGCAGCAGCGGAAATTGCGACGATGAGCCGTGAATTTGGCGTGTTGGCCCGATCGTTCCGATCGCAAATTGGTACCCTATCGACGAATGCCGATCGCATTGGTCTCGCTGCCGAGCGGGCGGGGATGACGGCAGGGGAAGCCGGTGTGGTGGTGACGAAAGCCGGAGTGACCCTCGATCAGGTGAACGGCCTGCTGCTCGAAAACCGCACGACGTTGGTTTCCACCCTGGATAATATCAGTCAGACCAGCGAAACCCTGAAAGTCAGCGTCAATCAATTGCCTGCGACGATCGATCGGTTTCAGCGCAGTCGGTTGCTGAGTGATTTAGAAACGCTGTCGGCGAATGCGGCAGTGGCATCGCAGAATCTCAAGGATGCTTCCACGGCGTTCAATAATCCTGCGACCTTAACCAGCTTGCAGCAAACCCTGGATGCGGCCCGCGCGACCTTCCAGAATGCCCAGAAGATCACAGCGGACTTGGATGAAATCACGGGCGATCCGGAGACCCGGAAGCAGTTCAAAGGGGTGATTAAGGGTTTTAGTGGTTTGCTGACTTCGAGCCAAGATCTCCAGCAGCAAGCGACTTATGCTCAGTATTTGGCTCCTGCCGCGCAGCAGTTGGAAATGCAGCAGGCAATCCAAGCGGCGAATGCGATGAATCAGCCGCCGCAAGCGGCGATCGCGCCCGCGCTGAATGCGCCCCCGGCCCAACGGACGATGGTGACAGAACGGATTCTGCCGCCGCAGCTTTCAGCCCGTCCCCAGCCGCCGACGGTGCAACCCTAAGCGGGGTTGATGTGAGTCATGCTGATCGATCTGATTTCTAGCGCGATCGCCTTTGCGACGACGAATTTAGATGATCTGGGTCTGTTGATGCTTTGGTTTAGCGCCGCGACTTCCCGGCTCCAGGTGGGGCGTATTGTCTTGGGGCAATATTTGGGACTGGCGCTGTTGGTGTTGGTGAGTTTGACGGGGTGGATTGGCGGCCAATGGTTCGCTCAGGGGTTGCGTCCGGAATGGCTGGGTTGGTTGGGCTGCTTGCCGATCGGCATTGGTCTAAAAGCCTTGATCGCCCAATTCCAGCGACGGCAGCAAGACTGCGTGGATGAGGACGAATTGCTGACGCTTAAAGGCCCTGGCTGGCAGCAAATCATCCAAGTTGCGATGGTGACGATCGCCAATGGTGGCGACAATCTTGGGATTTACATTCCCTTTTTCAGCAATCAGACTGCCGCGCAGTTGGGTCGGACGCTACTGCTGTTTGGGGGATTGGTCGCGGTGTGGTGTTGGTTAGCGCTGTGGGTTGTGCGGCGGCCCCGGATCGAAGCGCTGATTCAACGCTATGGCGATCGCGTGGTGCCGATCGGCTTGATCGCGCTCGGGCTATACATTTGGATCAGCCAGCGATCGTGGTTGGTGTGGGGCTTCAATTAAAAATCGCCCGCGAATGAGTTGCGGGCGATCAGATTAAGTCGCTTCAACACAGCGTAATCCCAGTCCTGTAGAGACTTTCGCAGTTAGCCTGCAATTGATTCGCGGGTGGGAGTTGGGAATCTCCTAAGACTTCGGCTTCACGAATACAATGCTTTGCCGCCAGACGATCGTGGGTTGATCATAGTGATCCATCACACAGATACAATGGGGATCTTGCCAGCGGATTTTGCCGTTGATCAAGTCTCCGGTGACGACTTTGATTTCCACTTCGCCGCCGTCTTTGATCAGGTTCTGAAGCTGTCGGACACTCGGCGCACCTGTTTCAAATTCTACTGACATCGGTTCAATTCCCTTGGATTACAACTGTTTGGTTTGAAAACCGGCTTGGTTTGACAACCTGTTTGGCTTGAAAACCTGTTTGGTTTGAAAACTGATTTTTCTAACCTGTTCCTATAGTTCCTTAACTGCCTTCAGTCTACACACACTCACTGATGATGAATCTCGAATTTACGAAGTATCAAGGTCTGGGCAATGACTTTATCCTGGTCGATAACCGGGATGGCACCACGCCCAAAGTCACACCGGAGCAGGCGATCAAGCTGTGCGATCGGCATTTCGGCATTGGCGGTGATGGCGTGATCTTCGCGTTGCCGGGTCAAGATGGCACCGACTACACGATGCGAATTTTCAACTCCGACGGTTCGGAGCCGGAAATGTGCGGCAATGGCATCCGCTGTATGGCCCGGTTTATTGCCGATCTCGAAGGCACAGCGGCGAAGGAAAGCTACACAATTCACACCCTGGCGGGGCTGATCGTACCCAAGCTGACGGCAGATGGGCAAGTCACCGTTGATATGGGCAAACCCCGGTTGAATGCGGCGGAAATCCCCACGACCTTGGCGGACGGCAAGGGTCAATCGATCGCGCAACCCCTGGAAGTCGCGGGCCAAACCTGGCAAGTCACCAATGTCAGCATGGGCAATCCCCATTGCATTACCTTCGTCGATGACGTGGCGGCGATCGATCTCGAAAAAATTGGCCCCCAGTTTGAGCACAACGCTGCTTTCCCCCAGCGCACCAATACGGAATTCATTCAAGTGGTGCGGCCTGACTACCTGAAAATGCGCGTTTGGGAACGGGGTGCGGGGATTACTCTGGCCTGCGGCACGGGCGCTTGCGCTTCCTTGGTGGCGGCGGTACTGAATGGTAAGAGCGATCGTAAAGCGACGATCGAACTGCCCGGTGGCCCATTACTGATTGAATGGGCGGCGGACGATCGTATCTTCATGACTGGCCCAGCGGAACGCGCCTTTACAGGTAGCGTTGCAATTAGCTAAAACGCAATTCAAAACGCTAAATGTAGAGATAAAACCCCGCTTAATTGGTTGAATTAAGCGGGGTTTTTGGTATCGATCAGGTTTTTTGATCGAAGGTGCGATCACCGATCGAGAAAACTGATCGAAGCTGTTTTTGTATCTCTCAAAAGACTGGAATTCAGCTTAAAAGTGATCTTGGAAACTGCATTTTGAGGCTGATTAAATGCGTTGAAAGTGATCCAGTACGCGATCGGGATTCAAACTTGAAAAATCAGGCTTAAGCCAATCCCAGCATGCCTCGCAGGACAAACGTTGTGCATAGAAAACCCCCAACTAGGGCACCAATTAAAGCGACCGCCGTGATTGGATTTTTTGTCATTGAAACCAGTGGTTTCGCCAAATTAAAAAAGACACCGAGGATCACGCCGATCAGAAATTTTGGGTATTTTGACAGCGTATTCAGAAGTTCTTGCATGATATAAAGGTGCGCACGTTCTAATATTTGCTTATATGATAATCGAATGCTGACCCAAATTCGTTCTTCCAATTCGCCACGTCCGTTTTTAAAGTGGGCGGGTGGCAAGACTCAATTGCTTCAACAGTATCGTGACTTACTGCCGAAGCGGTTCGAAAATTATTACGAACCCTTCTTAGGTGGGGGCGCGGTGTTTTTCCATCTCTACGAGACGACGAATCCCCCGGTGAAGTCGTTTCTGATGGATGTCAACCTTGAGTTGATCAACGTTTACCGATGTGTGAAAGATGATGTGCAAGCCCTGGTGGATCAATTACAGATCCATCAGGCCAATCATGGTAAGGATTACTACTACACTATTCGCGGCCAACAAGTGGCAGCGGATCTGTGGTTTGAAAACGGCAATAACGTCGAGCGAGCGGCGCGGTTCATCTATTTGAACAAAACCTGCTTTAACGGCCTTTACCGGGAAAACTCCAAGGGACATTTCAACGTGCCCATGGGGAGCTACAAAAATCCACCGATCCTCGATCGAGATTTGCTTCAGGCGGCTTCGGCAGCGTTGCAGAATGCCAGTATTGAGGCGCAATCCTTTGAGGTGATTGCGGAACATGCGACGACGCGGAAAGATTTTGTGTATTTTGACCCGCCCTATTTTCCGATTAGCGACACCAGTAAGTTCACTTCTTACAGTCGCGATTCGTTTAGTGCCGAGGATCAGATTCGCCTGCGGGATATTTTTGCCCAGTTGGCGAAGCGTAAGGTCAAGGTGATGTTGTCCAACTCCGATTGCCCGTTTGTGCGGGATCTATATCAGGATTTCAATATCCATACGATCCAGGCTTCGCGGCATATCAACGCCAAAGGCAGCAAGCGCGGCAAAATCAATGAAGTCCTAGTGACTTCTTACTAGATGACTTCCTATTAATTTGGACGGTTGATTTTGAATCGATCGATAAACTGACAGCGGACGCAGCCCATACGAGGCGCGTCCGCTGTTTCAGTTGGGTCGATTTCGATGAACTTATTGCTGTATTAGCCTTCAACTTCACGATCGATGACCGCTTGACCGCCGATCTTGACCGATAGCCATGTGAGTGCGCCAACAATCACGATCGACAGTACGGTGGCCGATCCAGCATAGAGGTAGAGCACGGAGAGGTCTTCGCCTTGGGGAAAGATTTGTTTGAAGGTGGCTTTGATCGCGTCATTCCAAGCCAGGGCGGCAACGAGTCCGAGGGAGGCGGTGGCCAGGGTGATCATGGTTTGCAGGAAGGCGCGGATCGTGTTGATCAGTGCTTGCCGAGAGAGGCGGCGACGAACGGTCATGGTGATTGTCCTGATTTTGGGCTTTGGATTTTTTAGCACAGATCGGTTGATCGTGACCGATCCTGTGAGATTTTAGGCGTTGGTGAGCAGGATTTCGCCGCGATCGAAGCGTTCGCCGTTGAGGTCGATGCCTTGGATGACGATCGCTTTTTTGTAGATTTCGATCAGGCTGAAGCCGTGGCGAGAGAGGGCAAATTCGCTGATGTTGCTGGGGTTTACCGGACGCAGGTGGGCACCGCCGTGGCCGGTGATTAGGTAAGTGGTGCCGTCGATCGGTTTGGTGCGTTCGTAGTTGTGTTCGTGGCCGTTGATGTAGAGGTTGACTTTATGTTTCTGGAAGATTGGCCCTAATCGCTCGACCAGGGTGCGATCGGTGCCGTAACGCCCGGAGGAGTAGATCGGGTGGTGACCATAGACAACTTTGACCGGGGCGGGGCTGGCGGTGAGACGTTGTTCGAGCCAGGTGAGTTGTTTGGTCCAGTTGACGTTGGCGTTGGTGTCGAGGACAAAGAAATGACAGTTGTTCTGGACGTAATCGTAGTAGCGATCGTCCATGTTGAAGCCCGGGTATTGGACTTGGGGGGTGCCGTTGTCGGTGCGGATGTCGTGGTTGCCGAGGCAGGCGCGGAATTTGACACCGCGTTTGAGCAGTTCGGCGTAGGGCTCTTCGAAGGTGGCTTTGATTCGGGAGATTTCGCCGTTGTCGTAGATGTTGTCTCCGGCCATGACGACTAAATCGTAGGGATAGCGCTGTTGCCAGTCAGCCATGGCTTTGCCGATCGCGCGTTGGTTGGCATCGCCTGCGCCGACATCGGCGGTGGCAGCAAAGCGTAGCACCAGTTGATCGGGACGGGTATAGCGCTCCGGCGGTGCGATGCTGGGGGTAATCAGCGGTTCAGGCTGGGGTTTGCGCCAACCGCTCGCGGCGATCGCGCCGATCCCCGTCAAACTGACTAATCCCAAAAATTGCCGTCGCTTTAATCGCATGGTGTTGAATCCAATTGCCAATCTATAGAGTGTCTGAATCGACTGCCTGAATCGAGTCTCTGAATCGCCTGCTCGAATGGTTTGTCCGAGTTCAAGTCAAATAAATATCAACGCCCTGCCGAAAACGGTGGCACAAGCGCGGAGATTAGGATACATTGATCCTGGTTTAACTAATTTAGCGGGTTTTGCGGAAACTGCTCGCGCCCCTCGATATTGAAGCTGCTTTGAAGGATTTTTTCATGTCTGATCAGCCTGCACCCAGTTCTCCCCAACCGCCTGAAGCGAACGGTAGCTTGAGTCAGGTGATTGAGAAAGTTGGCCCGATCGCCCGTAAGCTGTGGGTAACCAGTCGGCCCACGCTGTCTCAGGGCTTGAAAGCGACGATCGGTCTATTGGAACAAGCAATTCAAAAAATCGATACCCAAATTGCGAACGATCCCACGGATGTGCCGCCGTTGAACCTCGAACCGCTCCAAAAAGCCGGGGCCACCTTCTGGACGAAAACTCAGCCGTTGTGGGTGAAGCTGATTGCCGGAGTGCGGGGGAAGTTGCCCGAGGACATTAGCACCCAGCTCACCGATCGGGCGTTGTCGGGGGTTGTGGCGGGGATGTTTTTGCTTCTTTTGGTGTTGACGACGCATTTGCCCAGCGGCGCTTCCAGTGCTCGCGTGGTCCCGCGTCCCGTGGCGGTGACCCCGGCGGCACGTCCGATGGTGGCGACGGCCCCGCCCCAAACGTACCAGCGTCCGGTTGCTACGCCTGTACCCCAACCGCAAACGCTACCCCAATCTTTTCCTGCGGCTTTAACCGCGCCTGACCCGTCGGTGAATCCGGCGAATCTGACACCGTCTGTTGCGGCTGTCCCGCCCGCCACGCCTGCTCCGACTCTAGCGGCGCAGCCGATTGTCCCGTCGGTGGCGGCGACGGCTTCTACTGCGCCTGCGCCGGTTAAGCCGTCGGCTCCGGTCAAAAAGCTCACGGCCCAGGAAAAGCTGTTGGCGAGTTTGCAGGAAACCGCAGGCGATCAAGGCAAGCTAATTGCGACGGCGCAACCGAATAAAGCGGCGGGGCGTTTGCAGGTCAACCTGCAATCTGATTGGTATCAGTTGGATGTGGCGCAGCAGGATCAGTTGGCGCAGACGCTGTTTACGAAGGCCCAAGCGCTGAAGTTCCGATCGCTGGAATTGCTCGATGGGAAGGGCGAGATATTGGCCCGATCGCCCGTGGTGGGCAATGAGATGGTCGTGCTGCTGCGTCAAGCGATCGATGCCATGTAGTTGTGTGATCGTTGTAGTTGCTTAATCGTTGTAGTTGCGTGATCGGCGTAGCTACTCCATGGGCGGTAACTGGTTGTCTTCGAGGATTTCCTGCCAAGCGGTTTTGATTTCGGGCTGGTTGCGGTTCGGAGCGGCAACGGCTAAAGCGTCGTACCAGAGACCCGATTCGCCATAGGCGTTGAGCTGATCGATCGGGCTGGTTTGTGGCGTGAGTGATTTTAGGGGATCAGGGATCGCGATGCGTTTGATCCAGGCGCGGCGTTCGAGGCGATCGCTCGATCGTTGTGTGTCACAGTTGAGGCTGACCATCCAACGGTAGGTTTCACCCGTTCCCAGCGCCGGGATGTTATTCGGCAGTCGGACGCTCATTACGCCACTTTGACGGGCCGTAAGGGTCGTGTGGTACAGCGGCTTGAGTACGCCGGGTTTGATCAGACTGAATTCGATCGGGATTTCGGCGTTGTTGGGATTGCTCAGGTACCAGAACAGTTCGGGGCGATCGCTGATGGTGGGGATCGGGCTTTCCGTGGGAATGAGGAGCTGGATATTGGCGGACTGAGCGTTGCGGGCGCAGCCGCGTGTGCCCCCGGCTTCGGTACGAACGGGGGGCTGACCGGGCTGGGCGGGGACGTAGCGTGGCTTGCGGGGACGGCTGGGGGCGGCGCTGGCGGGTAATAGGTTGCTGCCCAGGAGGCTGACGATCGTCAGTGGCAAGAGTATCCCGTGGGCGGGTCGCCAGGAATTGTTTCGAGTGTGGGAAAAACGCGGAGCGGCCATAGTTGCAGGATGAAGAACTTGGGTGGTCAGTGTCGTAATGAAGTGGTTGATATGCACACCCGTCCTGATTTTAAGATGCCCTAGCGGGGGGCTTAAACCGCGAGATCACGGCCTGAATTGTGAAGATTATGTGTTTTGGCGAGGATTCGCGGCAGGATTGGAAGGTTCTGTTTGGCTTTGGATCTATGTCATCTGGATCGATCTCAGCTTCGAGTTTGCCGAGCGACGTGCAATTGTTGGTGGTGGATATTGATGGCACGATCGCGGGGCCGTCGAATCAAGTCAGCGATCGAGTGCTGCAAGCGCTAAAAGCTGTTCAAGCCAAGGGCATTCCTGTTGCCTTGGCAACGGGTCGGATGTATCAATCAGCTCTGCGGTTTCATCAAACGGTGGGTTCAACCTTGCCCTTGATTGCCTATCAAGGGGCATGGATTCAAGATCCTCGATCGGCGCAGCCGCTGGCGCATACGCCCTTGCCTGCCCACCTTGCGGCGGAATTGCTAGACTATTTTGCCCAGCCAGCATTACAGCCCCAGGTGTCGATCCACCTGTATCTGGATGATCAACTCTATGTGCAAGATTTGCTCCCGGAAACTAAGGCTTATACTGATCGGGCCGGAATTCCAGCCACTTATGTTGAAAATCTGAAATCGCTCCTGGCCCGATCGCCTACGAAGCTACTGGCGATGAGTCAAAATACTGACTTGATTGCGACGGCACTGGCAGATTTGAAAATGCGCTACAGCGGCGATCGGCTGTATCTGACTACTTCGGTTGCCGAATTTCTCGAAGCGACCCATCCCACGGTGAATAAAGGCAATGCGGTGAAAACCCTGGCGGCCAGTCTCGGCCTGCAACCGGAGCAAGTGATGGCGATCGGGGATAACTGCAATGATTTAGAGATGCTGCAAGCCGTCGGCTGGGGGGTGGCGATGGGTGATGCGCCCGCGATGGTCAAAGCCGCAGCCAATTGGGTGGCACCGAATGTTGAAGCGGATGGCGCAGCCGTGGCGATCGAAACATTTCTATTGGGGAGTTAGCCTTTAAAGCAGAAAGAACGCCGACGACTGTCCGTGTTTCGTCTCGGCGTTCTAACTGGTTCGCTCCTCACACGCCTACTACTATAGTCCAGCGGTTTGCGAATTGTCACTAGTCAGGCGATTAATTTTTCTTATGTATTGTCTAAGTTGATTGGGTTCAAACTTCCGCATTTATCCGGAAGAAAAAGACACCCTGTTACCCAAGTTTAGATTTTTTCGGCCAGTTTTTGGTCAAAAATTGCATCGAGCAAGCAATGCAGCAGCGTTTTGATTAGTATCACTAAACCTAATCTAAAGGCACTGATGCCTGCGACTTCTGCCAGTGTTGTGGCTCGTTCTAATGATCGAAAGCACTGTTCAACGGTTTTTGTCGTTTTCACATAAAAATCAACTGGATGGGGCATGGGGTGATCCAAGAGGCGATCGATCATTTGGATAAGTTCCACTAAGATCCGGTAATCCAGGGGATCCAAGACGTTCGCCTCGACTTCGATCCGTTCGTGGACTGTGGCATTAGCCCGATCGATCCAAGTGTGGGTGCGGGCATAGGCTTGGCAGGCAGGCCAGAGTGGCAGGATTTGATCGGGACTGGGCGAGACCCTGATCCAAGGCAGTTGCGGCAAGCACCGGGCGGCATGGTGTAGCCATGCCAGAAGCTGGGTCGCCTCCCATTCCCAGATAATTTGCCCTTTATCCGTACTCCGTATTTCTACTTGTAAGCAAACGGCATGGGGATCCTGGGGCGGTTGCCGGGGTTGAACCAAAAGCTCAACAATCCGGGCGGCGATCCGATCGCTGGGCTGGCCCAACTTTGCACCAATGCCCAGTGAAATTGCCGAATGGTAATGAACCTTGACATCGGCTGGGGCCAACTGCAATCGGCTGCCGCGAAACGCTGATAGGACAGCGGCTGTGGCTTGATTGGGGTATTGGGGTGATGAAGTGCTCGCGATCGGCGCGGTATCAAAAAGATCCCCCCTCAGATAGATGGCCGTATAAAGTCGTACCAGCGAAAATACACGTAGACTGATATCCGTAGGTTCAAGGACAACAACCGTAGTCGTCATATAAAGTTCACCTAAAATTTCGGTTGACAACTACACTTCCCCCTTGGAAAGATCTGCCACCTGTGGTTAAATTGGTCACAGTAGGGAAAGCAAGCGGAAGCACTTGCGCTATGTCGCAAACATCTTGCTTGAAAGGCTTCCGCGAGTCAAGCACAGCAGTTGAATATCCGTATTCGCTGTCACTGCAAGCTATTTTGCTACCTCCTTGCTTGTCTACGTGATATACGCAATTGTCCTTGACAATTTTGTCTGATCCATTGGCTCAGTTCAGGCGTTTCCTCGTTGTTTCATTAGTCACCACAGCACTTCTATGTATCCAGCATCAGACGCCCAAGATAACGCTCGTCCGTTTTTAACCTGGCAGCGGATTATTGATTGGGCCCAGGAACACTATCGCTGCCGTACGTTCAATAAAGATGAAAAGATTCCGGCGCGGCCCGGGCTGTTGTATCTTGTGCAACGCGGCTCCGTGCGCCTGGTGGGTACGGCACAGGTGAATGCGAACGCGAGTTCGCGGGTGGCGCGGATTGCCCCGGAAGAGGCGTTTTTGGGGTTTGTGGGTGCGGGTCAGCCGTTTGAGATTGTGGCGCAGTCGCCGTTTACGCTCCAGAGCTATGCCCATGTGGATCAGACTTCCGTGGTCTGGATGTATTGGAATGATCTCGATAACTGGCCGCATTTCCGCCGAGAAGTGCTCGATGCGTTCCGCTATCAGCATCAGCGGAAGCTGCTGTGGCTGAGTACGTTGGGGCAGCGGCGGACGATCGATCGGCTGTTGGGTTTCTTGACCCTGCTGATTGAAGAGTATGGTGAGCCGACGGAAGATGGCTATTGCCTGCCCTTCCCGTTGACTCATGCGCAGATTGGTAGCGCGATCGGTTCGACTCGCGTAACCGTCACCCGTTTGATGGGTAAGTTGCGCCAGAAGGGGCTGATTCGGACGCAGGGCGATAACTTACTCTGCCTGCCGACGGCGATGATTGATAAGCGCCGATCGACGGATTTGCCGCCCGTGAGTGATGAAGAAATCATTGCGAATGCTTCCTAGATTTCGCGGCTGAGCGATCGCGCTATCCTGCCCGCGAATGAATTGCGGGCTAGTGGATGGAAGTCTCTCCAAGACTGTGATGAGTCAGTTTTGGAGAGATTTTTAGTTGGAGGTCTTTTGCTTGGATTTTTTGCTTAGGCTTTGACCGATCGGACGGCCAGAATACTGCCGATCGTGCCGATTAGTGTGCCACAACTGATTAGGATCAGCGGCAGCATGAGCTGTTGTTGGAAGTTGGTGGCGTTGGCGATCGTTAGAGCTTGGATCAGTTCGGATTGATCTTTCAGCAGATTGACCAGGCTCTTTTGCAGCAATTGGATCAGGAGCCAAGCTAGCCAAGCGCCGATGCCGCCGAACAGCAGACCCTGGAACAGAAATGGTAGATAAATCCAAGCGCGGGTCGCCCCGACTAGACGCATGATCTCCAGTTCGTCACTGCGGGCGAGGGCGATCAGGCGAATTGTCGTGGTGATCACGGCGATCGCGCTGACGGTGAGAAAGCTCGTGATCGCCAGACCCGTCATCCGCAAACCTTGATTCAGTTGGGCGATGCGTTGCACCGCTTCAGAGACGTACTGAACGGAATTAATCCCTTTGATTTTGCGGAGTTTGTCGGCGAGGGGGGCGACGGATTGGGAATTGGTGGCTTTGATCCGGAGTTCATCGACGAGGGGATTGCCGCCGAGATTTTTCAGGGAGTCTTGGAGATTTTCGCTGCCGAGATCTTTCAGGAGCCGCTGCCAGGCTTCTTCCTTGGTCAGGGCTTCAACGGCGGCAACTTCGGGGAAGGCTTGGACGACGGGTTTGAGGGTTTGGCTATCGACCCCGGTATCGAGGTAGACCGAGACTTCAAGTTGATTGCCGAATTGGTTCATCAAGCCTTCAATTTGCCAGGAGGCTTGGAGACTGCTGCCCATCAGGAACAGCAAGACCGTGACCGTGCTAATCGCTGCCCAGTTCATCCAGCCGCCCCGCCGAAAACTCAGCCAAGTTTCCCGCAGTAGATAATCAATTTTGGTCAACGATCGCAGCATGACGTTCAGCACTCCTGTTGGTTCGTCTCTCCTTACCCCGCGCCCATTATGCCTGAGACTGTTCGAGGATGAGCGTTGTTCGCTAAGATAGTTTAAGCGCACATTCCGTCAACCTACATATTCCACGTACCCACTTTTCATTAACCCTAAGATTCATGGCCACCAGTTCCATCTTCGTCGAAAAGAAAAAACTCAAAAAGCCGCCCCTTAATGTCTATGAGCTGGGTGACAAAATGCTGCGTCAACCCGCGAAGCGTGTCACCAAAATCGATGACGAACTGCGCGAAACGGCCCGCAAGATGCTGCAAACCATGTACAGCCAGGATGGCATCGGGCTAGCGGCTCCGCAGGTGGGGATCAATAAGCAGCTAGTTGTCGTGGATTGTGAGTTGGAAGACGCAGAGGCACGGCCCTATATTCTGATCAATCCCGAAATCAAGAAATTCGGTGCGGTGCTGGCGAAGGATCAAGAAGGCTGTCTGAGTGTGCCGGGGGTGTTTGCCGATGTGACGCGGCCCGATGCGATCGAAGTGGTTTACAAAGATGAGTTTGGGCGGCAGCAGAAGTTGCAGGCCGATGGCTTGTTGTCGCGGGTGATTCAGCATGAAATCGATCACCTGAATGGCGTGATGTTCGTCGATCGGGTCGATAACCGGATTGCCCTCAACAGCGATCTCGCCAAGCATGGTTTCAATCCGAAGACCGTACAGCCTCTTGTCTAGGTGACGGGTTTAGGTGGTGATGGATTTAGACTAGGACTGTCTGCACTGAAGCAATTTTTAGCATTAACTTTTTTCTGGAGTAGTTTGTCCCATGATGACCCCGAAGAGTGGCCTGTTTCTGGCGATCGCTTGTATCTGTGGCGTAGCGGCAGTGGGCAGTGTGTTTGAGATTACGTCAGGACAGCCGGACTTTGGGATGACAGCAACGATCGCGATTTTGGCGGCGAGTGTGCCCGTTGGCATTACGGCCTTTGTGGTGGCAGTGAAAGATGCCAAGGCGAACATGCCCTAATGGAACCGATGGGGACGGCCCGACTCTGCGCCCTGAATGGTGATCGGGGCATTCAACCGGATCAGCTAGATCTGGATCAGGCGGCGCTGGTCTGGACAATCGGGCGGGATCTCGATTGCGATATTGTGATCGACTCCCACGACTATGGAATGGTTTCCCGCCAGCATGTCTCCCTGCATTACGAAGCTGGTGATTGGTGGCTGACGGATTGTGGCAGTGCCAATGGGACTTATCTCAATCACCAATTACGCACCGCCGCCGATCGCCCGCAGCGATTAGTAACGGGCGATCGAATCATGTTGGGGCAGAATGGGCCGATCTTTCAGTTTGAAAGTGCTGCGATCGCGCCGCCTGTCCTTCCCCGGCCTGCGTCCGCCCTGACCATGACGCAACTGTTCCCGATTTTTTCTTCGGGCTTGAATCTCTCGCAAAAAGCCTATCTGTTGCCGGGGGCGATCACTGTCACCTTTGTCGTGGCGCTGTTCATGGCGATCGATCGACCACTGTTGTTTAATCTGTTGCTGGCGATTTTGTTGGCGATCGGGGCCTACTTCTGGATTTATCGGCTCTGTGGCAAACGGAAGCCCGTGATCCTGTTAGTGGCGACGGCGATCGTCATGATGCTGTTGCTGCAAAGTCCGGTGCTGCAACTGTTTATTTGGTTCTTTCGGGGGGTGTTGCCAGGGAATCTGGCGGCCCCTTCGAGCAGCCTGTATCGCCCTATTCAAATGTTTTTTGGGGCGGGGCTGATGGAGGAACTGCTGAAAATGCTGCCTTTAGTGCTGGTGCTGAGTCTGACGCAAACCCTGAAGCCCGCTACGAAAAGTCGCTGGGGGATTGTCGAGCCGCTGGATGGGATTTTGCTGGGGGCGGCTTCGGCGATCGGCTTTACGCTGCTGGAAACCCTGGGGCAATATGTGCCCGCGATTGTCCAGGACACACAACTGCAAGCGGGTCTCGAACTCAGCCAGTTACGCGGATTGCAGCTGCTCATTCCCCGGTTACTCGGGGCGATTTCGGGCCACATTGCCTACAGTGGCTACTTTGGCTATTTCATTGGGTTGGCAATGCTGCGGCCCAGTCATCGCTGGTCGATTCTAGCGATCGGATATCTGACTGCGGCGACCTTGCACGCCCTCTGGAACACCATGGGCGGCGTGAGTCCGTTGCTATTGGCAAGCGTCGGTATGATTTCCTACGCTTGCCTGACCGCCGCGATCGTCAAAGCCCGATCGCTCTCCCCCGATCGGCATCAGAATTTTGCGACTCGATTGGGCGATTGAGGTGCGATCGGCTTGCTTGCTGCGAAGGCTGCTAGGGGGTGATCATGGGTGAAATAAAAATGTCCTAGGGGTTCGCCCAGATAGGTGCGCTGGGTCATGCGCCAACCGGGATTGAGGTGAATCTTAGCGAAGCCTTCGCGCCAGCCACCGACATGACCAATCCGTAGTTTAGGGGCTTTGCGATTATTGGTTGCGATGCCGACCAAGAGTAGATCACCGTCTTGCTTTTCCACCTGCAAACTGTAACGCCAGCCCAAATCCTGGTTGCCCAGGCGAATTGAATAGCCGTTGCTATCGGTGCTGCGGCCACAGATGCCCGTAAAGTCAAAGTTACTCAGTAGTGGCTCAATCGCGATCGCCCCATCCGCTACTGTGCCCTTGGCGATCGTCGGTAATTCCTCCCAACAGGGCTGTTCGCGATCCAGTTGCTGAACCACGAGTAGTTGGTGTAACCCTTCGTTGTAGGGAGCCGCGATCGCAATGATCCGATCGTTGGGAATTGCCATATCACTGAAGAGACCAGCGCTGGCGGGTCTGACATTGGAGCCTGTGACGGCAACAAAACTTGTAATAATTGTCACTAAACCAGAAAACTTCATCATGGGGGAATGATCCGATAAACAACAGCGGTGATGGCGATGCAGCGCTGACGGAGTCAAACCAAATTACTTGAAATGCTTGATCTCAAGTGCATTCACTGTAGATTCACTTAGGTAGTGTGACAAACAATGCCGATAGCCAAATCAGTAAAAACACTTATTAATTCGATCGTCTTACCGATAGCTTCCCGATCGCCCTTGGAGCAGCGCCGGTACTCTGGAGCTAATTCAATCAATTATCAATAGTTGATTGGTGCAGGACACAATCATACCCAGTCTGAATGCCATAAAAAAGGAGGGCTTTTGCATTGCTGCGACAGCCCACCCACCGATCCTCTAGAGAGGAGAACACTGATAGATACTCTAAAATTATTGCGATTATTTGTCAATAGATTGATCGGGTTTGGATGGTTCAGGGGATTGGCGATCGGTGGGTATGAAGAATTCCTTGCATCTGGTCAATCGTGGCGGCGCGGGTCAGGTATGATGCAATCCAGTAGGCGTTTGCGTCGCACTGGCTGCGAACCGCGTTTAGCCTGCATTGTTTTTCCATTGTTTTCATCTGTCATGACCTTACAGCTGCGCGTCTATGTTCCGCCCCATCCGCTCATTAAGCATTGGCTTGGTGTGGCACGGGATGTGGGTACCCCTTCGGCGCTGTTTCGGACGGCGATGACGGAGCTAGGGCGGTGGCTGACCTATGAGGCGATCCGAGAGTGGTTGCCGACGATGGAAACGACGATCGAGACCCCGCTTGCCCCCTGTCAGGCGACGTTCATTAATCCGGAAGTGCCAGTCGTGGTGGTGCCGATTTTGCGGGCGGGTTTGTCTTTGCTGGATGGGGCCCAGGGCTTGCTGCCGTTGGCTTCGATCTACCATCTGGGGGTAGTGCGTGATGAAGCGACCTTGCAACCCAGTTGCTATTTGAATAAATTGCCTGCCCAGATGGTCCCGGAAACCCGCGTGCTGATTACTGATCCGATGTTGGCGACGGGTGGCTCGATGGTGGTAGCCCTGGACGAGGTGATCAAGCGCGGCATTGATCCGGCCAACATTCGGGTGGTGTCGGTGGTGGCGGCCCCGCCCGCGCTGCAATTGCTGAGCAGCCGTTATCCCAGCCTGAATGTCTACACTGCCATGATTGATGAGGGGTTGAACGAACAGGGCTACATCGTGCCAGGGCTGGGCGATGCGGGCGATCGGACCTATGGTACCTAGGCGGTGCTTCCTAGGCGGTGCTTCCTAGGCGGCACCGATGGCGCGTAGCCGTGGATTGCGAGTACAGTAGAATTACATCTGTTCCCTTATTGATTTTTACGTAACATAAGCCCATGAGTCAGCAAGATAATTTCTCCGGTGGATTTGTTTTAGGCGCGATCGTGGGCGGTGTGGTCGGCGGCATTTTTGGGGTGGCGTTAGCGACGGCGAAGGAGCAGCGGGCGAATCTGGCTGTGGATGATGCGGTTGATGCGCCGAAGCCTGTGGCCCGTCCTCGTCGCCGTCCCCTACGGGTGCCGACCGAAGGGGCAGCGATGACGGAGCAGTCGATCGAGGAAGCCCGCCAGGGCCTTGAGGCGAAGATTGCACAGTTGAATGATGCGATCGATGATGTCCGCCACCAGTTGGGGAGTGTGAATGGGCCAGCGAACGTGATGGTCGATCAAGAAACGCACTGATCGGGAATTTGCACTAACCGATGGGTGGTTTTCCGCTGCTCGGCTTAGGGTGTTTTGAGAAGAACAGGTTACAATTGCAGGTGAGTTAGGCGATCGCTGGTCTAAACGATGCGTTAGGCGGGCGGCAGGTCGCACAATCGATTCAGCATTAGGAAGTTGACACATTAGGTATCCGTTATGAATCCAGTTGCCATCATTGCGAATTTTGTTTCGTTGTACTCGCTGCTTGTGCTGATTCGGTGTCTGTTGACTTGGATTCCGAGCTTGGATTTTTCGGCGCAGCCGTTCCGGACTTTGTCTGATATTACTGATCCCTATTTGAATCTTTTCCGGGGCTTGATTCCGCCGTTGGGGGGGATGGATTTGTCACCAATGGTGGCACTGTTTGCGTTGCAGTTTTTGAGTAAGATTTTGATTTCGGCGGTGGGTACGGGGTTTGCGGCTTATTCGGGATATATGTTGGGCTAGGTTCTGGTTTTGTCCGGATGCTGGTTTGCTTCCGTGAAAATAGTTGCATATAGATGCACCCTGACAGAGACCTTTGTGATTGAGGTCTCTTTTTTGTTGGGAAGGATGGTTTGAGATGAGGCGGGGGGGATGGTGTGGGGTGATGCCCGACCGACGAAAAAATCTGTGTTAGCATCGATTTATTCCCTCTAATTGCCGAATTAATCGCGCTATGAGTAAGGTGCTGGTGCTGAATGCTTCCTATGAGCCGCTCAATATTACGAGTTGGCGACGGGCAGTGGTGTTGATGCTGAAGGGTAAGGCGGAGCAGCTGGAACAGGCTGAACGCTACATTTATGAGGGATTCCCGATGCCTTCGGTGATTCGCTTGCGGCATTATGTGCGGGTTCCTTATGTGGAAATTGCGCTGACGCGGAAGAATTTGCTGAATCGCGATGCCCATACTTGTCAGTATTGCAGTCGATCAGGGGATGATATGACCCTCGATCACGTGATTCCGCGATCGCGCGGTGGGCAGGATACTTGGGAAAATATTGTAGTGGCCTGTGTGCGGTGCAATGTTCACAAGGGGAACCGCACGCCGAAGGAAGCAGGGATGGGCTTATTGAAGCAGCCCAGTCGGCCCCACAGCAGTTTGTTTTTTGAAGTGAATAAACACATTCAAACAGGGAATAAACAAGAATGGCGTAAATATGTGATTGGTGCTGGTTAACCGACACTCAGTTAACAGTCACTGCGCTCACTGGATAAGATGATAAGATAGGAGTCTGAAATTAAGACTGGAATTGCATCTGGACTTACGGGTACGACTGGGTTAGCCATCTCACTGCGTTCGCAATTTTCAGGGATGACCAAGCGCGCGTTTCTATTGCCTTAACTTCTTCTTGCGTCCGATCGCCTGATCGCTATCTTTCACCTATGCAACTTGAACCTTCATCTGCGGTGCGCAACGGCAACCATACGAGTATTTTGGCGGAGCCGATGAGTGTGACCGAAGATGTCCGCAGCGATGTGAAGCCCGTGCCAGAATATCGCCGTCCGGTGCGTGAGCTGGAGCGTGTGGTGCTCCAACAGCCGAAGCTGGAGGAGTTTCAGCAAATGCTGGAGCGTCATCAACAGGAAAAGCATGTGATTGTGTTGCAGGACTTTCCTGATCCGGATGCGCTTTCCTCGGCTTGGGTCTATCGCTTGATTGCCTATCGCTACGACATTCAGTGCGAAATTATCTATGCGGGCACGCTCAGTCACCAAGAGAATATTGCGCTGGTGAAGCTGACGGGTTTACCATTGCAGCGCTGGACACCGCAGGTGATTAAGACGAAGGATTTGTCGACCTATCGCGGGGCGGTGCTGATTGATAATCAGGGGACAACAAGCCACTTGATGCCGCTGCTGCGGCAAGCGGGCATTCCGATCGTGGCGGTGATCGATCATCACAGTTTGCAGGAAGATCTCGATGCTGAATATGTCGATATTCGGACCCATACGCGGGCGACGGCGACGATTCTGACGCAGTACATTCAGGCAGGCTTGCTCAAGCTCGACAGTACAGTGCCGGAGCATGTGAAATGTGCCACGGCGCTGATGCATGGGGTGCGATCGGATACGGGTTCGCTGATGCAGGCCCAGGAGGAGGATTTTTTGGCGGCGGCTTACTTGAGCCGATTCTATGATGCGCAGCTACTCAAGGCGGTGCTGCAATCAGCCCGATCGCGTCCCGTAATGGAAGTAATCGAGCGGGCGTTGAAAAACCGGATTGTGCAGAACAGTTTCTCGATTTCGGGGGTGGGCTATCTGCGCTATGACGATCGCGATGCGATTCCCCAGGCGGCGGATTTCCTGGTGACGGAGGAGAATGTCCATACGGCGTTGGTCTATGGGATTGTCCATGATGAAGATGATGAAGTTGAAATCGTCGTCGGCTCCCTCCGCACGAATAAAATCACCCTTGATCCGGATGAGTTTATTAAGGAAGCCTTTGGCCATGATGCCCAGGGGCGGTTTTTTGGGGGTGGACGGTCGCAGGCGGGCGGCTTTGAGGTGCCGATCGAGTTTCTGGCAGGATTTACTGAAAACAGTGATTATGCCCAGTTGAAGTGGCGGCTGTACGATGCCCAGGTGAAGCAAAAGCTGTGGCGCTTAATCAATCCGGAGCAGAATTATCCGAAGGGGATTGACTAAGGGCGATCGGACTGGGGCGATCGGTGGCTGCCAACCCCCGCCTCGAAGTTGACTTCAAGGTGGGGCCAATTCAGCGACGACAAAGCACTAACTCGATGGGCTGGTGGATTGGTTCGGAAGCGTGATCTGGAATTCGGTGACATCGTTGGCGCTGCGGACGGCGATGCTAGCGTTGATTTGTTCGGCAAGGCGCAGGACGATCGCTAATCCCATGCCTGTGCCCCCTTGTTGCCAGGGGTCACTTTGGGGAATGCGATAGAACTTTTCAAAGATCTTTGGCAGTTCGCTGGGGGCGATCGTCGTGCCGAGGTTGCGGACGCTGAGTTCGATATAATCGGCCTGTTGGCTCGCGGTGCAGTAAATCGTTGCGCCAGCTGGGCTGTATTTACAAGCGTTGGTGAGCAGTTCTTGGTAGATCCGGGTCAGGCGATCGGGGTCGGTGGACAGCGGTTTGAGCTGGGGGTCGATCAGGGTCTGAATGGTTTGTTGGCGGGTGCTGGCGCGGGCGATAAATGGGGCAATCAGGGTTTCAAGCCAGGGCTGGAGATCGAGGGACTGCCAGAGCTGCTGTTCAGGGGCGGTGGGAGCGGTTTGGAGATTGAGGAGGTCGTTGATGAAGTTCCGTTCTTGGATGCAGGCTTGTTCGAGGCGATCGAGGTATTGCTGCTGCTGGGCGCGGGTTCGACTGGTACGCAGGAGGTCGATTGCAAACAGCATATTGGTAATGGGCGATCGCAATTCGTGGGAAATCCGATCGAGCAGTTCATCCTTCAATTGGGCCAGCCATTCCAGTTCCTGTACCTGGCGGTAGAGACTGGTTTCAAGTTGTTTGCGGGCGGTGATGTCTTCGATTAAGAGGGTGTAGCCAGGTTCGGGAGGGCCGATATTGATGGGGTCAGCTTGGACGGGGGAAAAGTTGAGGCTGTACCAGTGTTCCTGGAGGTTAACTTCACGGTCGATCGGGGCGGGTGGCGTATCCTGGGTATCTGCATGGAGCGTTTGCTGAATCATTTGCCAATCATCGGCTTCGAGCCACTGCGGCACAAGGATCGAACCGAGGGTTGCGCCGGGTTCATAGCGCAGCCATTGCTGGGCCGTGGCATTGCAGAAGCACACGTTATGCTGATGATCAAAGGCAATTACCCCAACCGATAAACTTTGTGTGATGGCCCGTTGGGTCATCTGCACAGCACCGAGGTGGTGGGCGATCGCGGTTAATTGATTGGCGGTTTGGAGGGCGGCGGGGGCACGGTTGAGTGCGATCGGCGTGGTGGCGACATCGCGACTTGGGAGATAGCGTTGTGAGAGCTGCTGGAGTTCGGTTTGGAGCAGTTCATGCATCCGGAGCCGTTCAAAAATCGCGACGCTAATCGCGGTGCCGACCCAAAGTCCCGTCGGGAGCGCGATCGGCACATAGGTATTGAAGCCGCTGAGGGCGACGATCGCCCCGGCCCACCCGGTCAGCAGACCACTGCTCAACAGCGCGAGCTGCTGCTTGGCCTTAAGATAACTGAAGCCGATGCCGATGCCGGGCGTAAGCAGACAGCAAACCAGCGGGAAGCGACCGTTGGCATTGACATAGCGCAGTTCGGTTTGGTTCAGTAAATTGTTAATTGCGGTGGCATGCAGGTAAATCCCGGTGGTGGTGGGATTGCGGTTAAATGGTGTGACGAGGGTGTCAAAGCCCGTTGCGCCAACGCCAACCAGCACAATTTTATGTTTCAACGCCTGAGGCGGAATCTGGCCGTTGAGTACGTCGACGAAGGAATACCGGGGGAGCCGCTGCACTGGCCCAACCCAGTTCAGCCATAAATCCGGGCTGGTTTCGGGCAGGGGGGGGATTCGATGCTGGGTGCCATAGGCTTGCAGGGTGACGGCGGCGAGGGTGGGTTCGCCGCGAAATGTCCAAGGAATCTGGCGGGTCAGCCCGTCACCGTCTGTCCGTCGGTAGATATGTCCGATCCCTAGAGCCGCCTGGGATAGCGCGGGCACAGGCTGGAGCGGTAGACCATTGAAGTCCACGGCTTGGGCCAGAATCACGTTACCGTGGGCGGCGATCGCTTGGCCAAAGGCCCGATCGTCCGCTGTGGGTTCGGAAAAGATCACATCGAACACCACAGTTGTCGCTTCGGCCCGATCGAGCACTTGCATCAATTCGGTGAAGCGTTGGCGGGGCCAGGGATAGCGACCCAGTTTCTGCAAGCTGGCATCATCGATCGTGACCACGGCGACCCGTTCGTCCCAGGCCCGTTCCCCGCGCAATTGAAAAGCCCAGTTATAGCTCAGTTGCTCACTGGGATAGACCAGTCCAGCAAACTGGAGACCGCCGACAATGGCACTCACGAGACTTCCTGGCAACAGCCGCCAGAGCAATTCCGGCCACGATCTAGAATTGTTCATCGAGCTTCAAATCGTACTGTTGCTGCTTGCCCAGGGGCGTTTCCACCGTGACCTGGAGTTTGGGGCGGGAAACAAGGGCGATCGGCAGCTGAAATTCGCCTTGCCGATCGGTGTTGATCACCTGACCATTGATCGTGACGATGTTCACCGGGTCAACTTGCCCAATGAAGGTGAGACGGCGCTGCTGTCGTGTGATTGTGCGATCGAGGCGATAGTTGAGGCCGGGATCATCGCGCAGCGGTACCGGTGTCGAAGGCGGTTCACCGGGAATGGTGAAGTTCTGGAATCCGGCATCGACATCGACCCCGACTCCCTGGGCGGCGGTATTCACCCGACCTTCCTGGACGACGACGCTGGTTTTGCCCTGGGGCTGGACACTGATCCCAAATTCTGTGCCCCGAACGCCGCTGACCCCAGCGGGGGTTTCGATTTCGAAGCGGCTGTTGGGGCTGGTGAAGCGGCGCAGTTTCAGCCTAGCGCTGCCGTAGGGCATGCTAAACAGCGAAATCCGGCTGCCATCCTCCATGCTGCTAATGCCGCGCAGTTGCACTAGGGTGGAAGGGGCGACATTGATGCTGCCAATGCCGACATCGAGGTGGATTTCGGCCCGCGATCGGGCGGCGGTTTTCAGTTCATCGCCGATGTTTCGCATTTGATCGTTGGTCTTAGCCCGCCGCCATGCCTGACGACTGGGTTTGAGGTCGACTTGACCGGAGAGGTTTTTCAGCACAAAGGCTCGATCAAAGCGGGCTTTAATTTCCCCCTGGGCTTGGGCGCTGTGGGCATACAGCAAACTGATTGCACTGATCAGACCAATGCACCGGAGGCACCGGACGTGATGCAATCGAGTCGGGACAACGACTGCACTAAACAGCTGCTTAAGAGTGACTTTCACAATTTCCGGGAAAATTTCGCAAAGTAATACTGCCGAGGGATGATCCACTCGCCTTGTGTTCACCATAGCAGATTCAGTTCCTAAGCGCAGTGACGGTCTTCCTGGAGCAGTCGGGCAAAGTCTTCAGCGGCTAAGGCAGGACTGTAGAAATGACCTTGCATGACATGACAGCCATGGTCGCGCAGAAATGCGACTTGGCGCTCGGTTTCGACCCCTTCGGCGACGATGCCGAGATTGAGTTCATGGGCCAGGTTGATAATCGCATTGGAGATGGCGACCGCTTGGCTGTCATCGGGCAAGCGCCGCACGAACGACTGGTCGATCTTCAGAATGTCGATCGGCAGACGACTGAGGTAATGCAGCGACGAATAGCCTTTGCCAAAGTCATCGATCGCGATTTTGATGCCCAGTTTACGCAGCGCTTGGAGGGTTTGGATGCCTTGGTCAATGTCCGCCATCAGGTTGGTTTCGGTCAATTCAAGGGTGAGTTGACAGGGATGGAGATCTACCGCTTGGAGGATGCGGGTGATTTGGTCAGCGAGGTCTTCCTGTTGCAGTTGGCGAATCGAGAGGTTGACGGAGAGTTTCAGGGGGGTACTGGAATGTTCTTGCCAGCGTTTGGCTTGGAGACAGGCCATGCGCAGCACCCATTCCCCGATCGGCAGGATCAAGCCCATTTCTTCGGCAATGGTAATGAATCGATCGGGCGAGACCATGCCTCGGTAAGGGTGTCGCCACCGCAGCAGCGCTTCTACCCCGGTGACTTGGCCTTGGGGCAAGGTGATTTGGGGTTGGTAGTGAATTTGGAATTCGCCTTGGTGGATGGCACGGGCCAGATCGGTTTCGAGGAGGCGCTGTTCGACACTTTGGGCCGCCAGTTTGGAATCGTGGAAGAGGTAGGGCACTTGACCGCCCCATTTTTCGCAGGAGCGGCGGGCGGTGTCGGCTTGCAGTAGCAACTGTTCCGGAGTACTTTGACCCGAGTGAATATAAGTGCCGCCGATCGCCAATTGCAGGTTAACCCGCCGTCCATCCACAGGCCAAGGGGCGGAACCCAAGCGCCAGATCTGTTCGGCCCAGTCCAAAGCATCCTCTTCCCAGCTGAGATTGTCTAAAATCAGTGCAAATTCGTCGCCATTGGTGCGGATGACCAAGCCTTGTTCACCAACCAGGGTCTGGAGCCGCAGGGCAAATTCCCGCAGGACGCGATCGCCGAAGCTAAAGCCATAGGCCGCATTAATGCTGCTAAACCGGATGATATTGAGGGAGAAGACAGCGGTGAGGCAGTCATATTCGCGGGCCCGATCGAGGGTGGCCTGTAACAGCTCGGGGAGCATGGCCCGGTTGGGCAAGTTGGTCAGGCGATCGTAGGGGGGCGTGGCGGTCTGGACGATCGCGTTTTGGGCGATGGGATTCGGGGATTTGGGTAAGGCTAGACTGGCGGCACTGCTGCTGGCGAGGGTAGGACTGGTGGTTGGCGGTTGGCTCAGCGACGGATTGGGGGACGAATCAGCGCTCAGGCTGACATTGCGCTGCAGGCGAGAATGGACGGCTTGAATCAATTCTTCGGGCTGGAAGGGTTTTGGCAGATAGTCATCCGCGCCGAGATTCATGCCTTGACGAATCTGCGAATGGCTGGCCTGACCACTCAGAAAAATGAAGGGCAAATTTCGGGTCTCTGGATCGTGGCGCAACTGTTGCAGAAAGTCGTAGCCGCTCATTCCCGGCATTTTGATGTCGCAGAGGATGAGGGCCGGCTGACGCTGTTTAATCTCGGCCAGTCCGGCTTCACCATTGGCTACACCAACGGCTTCAAAGCCTTCGCGCATCAGAAGATCAACGAGACTGCTCCGCAGGTTGGGTTCATCTTCAATGATAAGAACGAGGAGGGACATAACGAGTCACGATCAAAGCGGGTAAGCCGAGATGCAAGGGCCGCAGGGGCAGGGTCGACCGTAACGGTGCAAGGCATGGCAACAGTGAGAAGCTGTGACTCAATTCAGGAAGATGAGCAAAATGACTGAGTAAAACCTACTGAGCAAACAAATTAAGCAAATGGACTATAGCTTAGGACGAACGTGCTGATTAGTTTCAACACTTTGTGAAGTAACTCTAGCGGTTACAGTATTTCGTGCTCTATTGTGAAACAATCGGGCAGCAAAGTCTAGTCTCTGTGGGCGAATCCTGAGGCAGTCAGTCGGGGGATCCAAATTCTACAGTGGCGCGATCACCGAGGCTGCAAGCGGCTTTACGATTAACTTTTGCCCAACTTAAGCGCGACGGTAAAATTAGAGAATTGCGGGATAAAGCCGTGCGACATCCTAGTGATAAAACAGAATTCCCTCACTTTAGATAATTCATTGCGGGGAAAGGTCGATATGATTGAGGGACATCAAGACATATTTTGGCAACTTGTTGTTTTTCACGAACAAGTTGGTCTGACGCTCGCCACCTTGAATGCGTAATCTTGCGGTGAAATTGTTCGAGCTAGAAGGTTTGTGCCGTATATTTGATTGCGGTCTGGATATAGTGTCAATTGTGCGTAAGCCAAGTTGGCGATTCGTAAATATTTTGTGGCAACGACGAGGTGTTGCAAAATTTCTGCATAACTTGAGTGGAATTTAGGCGACTGAGTCTACTGTGCTGCTGTGATCCCCCTGTTTCGCGCTTTATGTCTACTGCTATGCAACCGAAAACACAGTCTATGAAACGTAAACGCGGTGTACTTTTGAGTGGTCGCGGTTGGCAGCGCTTGCAAGCGGCTGAGCAACGGGCGAGTGAAGCTGGCAGTGGGAGTAAGTCCTATACCCTGCAAGAGTTAAGTGACCTGACTGGCTTGAGTGCCAATACCTTGGCTCGGGTGCGGGGGCGGAAGATTCCAGTGGATCAACATACGCTGGATACCTATTTTCAGGCATTTGAGTTGAATCTGTCGGTGGATGACTACACCGATGTAGAAGGATTGATCAACCTGCGGCGATCGCAGGTGCCGCCGAGTGGCCAATTGCCCTTGGATTCAAAATATTATGTGCAGCGGCCGCCGATCGAACTGCAATGTCTGGAAGGCATTGGGCAGCCGGGGGGATTGGTGCGGGTGAAGTCGCCGCGCATGTCCGGGAAGACCTCGCTGGTGGCGCGCACCTTGATGCGGGTGCGGGAGCAACATCATTATTCGACGGTGATTTTGAACCTGCGGTTGGCGGATTCCGCGACGTTTAGCGATCTCAATCGGTTTCTCCAGTGGTTTTGTGCGGTGATTTCGCGCAGTCTCGGGTTGGCGAACCAGGTGGAGCAGCATTGGGATGAGCTGTTTGGGGCCAGCTATAACTGCACGCATTTCTTCGAAGCCTACCTGTTGAAAAACCTGTCGGCTCCGTTGGTGCTGGCTTTGGATGAAGTCGATGTGATTTTTGACTATCCGGAGTTGGCGACGGACTTTTTCGGCATGTTGCGGGCTTGGTATGAGAAAGCCCGCTATGGGGATGCGACCAGTGGGCTGTGGCAGAAGCTGCGGCTAGTGATGGTGCATTCGACGGAGGTGCATGTGCCGCTGAGTATCTCCCAGTCGCCGTTTAATGCGGGGTTGCTGGTGGAGCCACCGAATTTTAATTCGGATCAAGCGATCGAGTTGGCTAAGACCTATGGCATTGAAGATCCGGCGAGCTGCGGGAAGCAGTTGATGCAGTTGGTGGGGGGACGACCGAACCTGTTGCATCTGGGCATTTATCATCTGGCGACTTCGGAGCAGACGCTGCGGGAGCTGATTAAGCAGGGCGCGTCGGGGTCGGGGATTTTTATGCCGCATTTGCGGGCGCAGCTGTGGGATCTGCAGAAGCATCCCGAGTTGGTCACGGCGCTACAAAACATTGTGAAGTCGGATAAGCCGATCGAGTTATCGCCGTTGTTAGCCTATAAGTTGCAGAGTCGGGGGTTAATTATCCTGGATGGGCATCGCGTCAGTGTCAGTTGTGATTTGTATCGCGACTTTTTCCGCCAGGTTTTGGGTAAGCTGGAAACCCCGTAAGCGGGGGATTGATCATGCGGGGTGATGGCGATCGGCCAATTACGTCAGGCTTTCAGGTCGGCGGCAGTTTGGCGAGTGATGCCGTGAGCTATGTGCGCCGTCAAGCGGATGAGCAGCTCTATGCGGCGGTCACCCAGGGCGAATTTTGCTATGTGTTTAATGCCCGGCAGATGGGGAAGTCCAGTTTGCGGGTGCAGGTGATGCGCCGCTTGGTGCAGGCGGGTTGGCGCTGTGTGGCGATCGACTTGAGCGCGATCGGGACACAGCAGATTACGCCGGGCCAATGGTATGCCTCGCTGGCGGCGATGTTGTTGTCCCAGGTGCAACTGCCGTTGCGGTTGGGAGACTGGTGGCGCGATCGGGCGGAACTGAGTGATGTGGCGCGGTTAGGCCAGTTGTTGGAACTGATTTTGGCGGAACCGACGGCTCCGGCGTTGGTGATTTTCCTGGATGAGGTGGATAGCCTATTGGGCTTGCCCTTCGGGATGGATGATTTTTTTGGCTGGATTCGCAGTTGCTATAACCGCCGGGCGGAGGATGAGCGCTATCAGCGGTTGACCTTTGTGCTGCTGGGGGTAACGACACCGCCCGCGCTGATGCGGGATAAGCGGTTGACCCCGTTCAATATCGGGCAGGCGATCGGGCTGCGGGGATTTCAGCCGATCGAGGCGTTGCCCCTGCTAGGGATGCTGCAACAGCGCTGGGATGAGGCGGCGGCGGTGATTTTGCCGCAAATTTTGTATTGGACAGGGGGGCAGCCGTTTCTGACCCAGAAACTCTGTCAGTTGGTGATGCAATTGCCACCGCCCATCGCGGCGACGGAATGGCCGCAGGTGTTGCGGCAATTGGTGCAGCGATCGGTGATTGATCACTGGGAAGGGCAGGATGAACCGGAGCATTTACGGACAATTCGCGATCGGTTGCTGCATGATCAGGCCCAAGCCCCGGCGCGGCTGCGCTACTATCAGCGGATTTTGCAATCGCCCCAAGGCCGTTGGCCGATCGATAACAGTGAGATCCAGCGCGAGTTGCAGCTGTCGGGGTTGGTGCAGTTGCAACAGGATTGCCTACAGGTGGCCAATCCGATTTATGAAGCGGTGTTTAATGCCGACTGGGTCGATCAGCAGTTAGCGCGGCTGGGCGCGGTAGCACTTACGCCAGAAGTCACGGTAGCGCTTACGCTAGAGGGCGCGGTGGCGCGGCCAGTATCGGTGGCGCCTGCGCCACCGATGGTCACGGCCCGATCACAGCCAACATCGTTTGATCGGCGTTGGCGGGGTGGCGGCTTACTGGTGGGGGCAATGCTGGCCCTGGTGGCGGGGTGGCAATATGAGGCGGCCCGGTCGCGCCACCAGCAGTTAATCCAAGCGGATGTCGTGGCGGCCCAGGCGTTGGCGGAACTAGCTGAGCTAGGAAGCGGTCCCCCCGCCGGAGCGTTGACTTGGCAGCAATCGTTGTTTCATGCCTACCGGGCCGATCGGGCCAGTCAAGCGCTAGGACAACCGAACGTCACGGCGGCGCAGTTGTTGCAAACTCTGGTGTATCGCTACCAGCCCGACCAGACGCGTTATCAAACGTGGCAGTCGCCCTCGCCGTTGCTGCAAGCGGGATTTCAGGGCAAAAATCAGCAGGTTTGGTGGCTGGGGCAAGATGGGACGATCGGCCCGCCGACTTTGGGCGTTCAATTGCCCCCATCGCTGCGGCAATTGGGTGTGCGTCAGGCGGTTTGGCTCAGTCAACCGGAGCAGCTGATGGTGCTCGATCGGCGGCAACAGCTCTGGTGTCTACCCCTGGCTGAATCGGGCCAGAGCATCCGCTTGGGTGCGCCCAGACGCTGCACTCCCGCACCCATCGCCGCGCAACCTGTCGTGGAACTGTTGAGCAGTGATGATGGCAGCACGGTGGCGGTGATTTTGGCGAATGGTGCGGCCCAGATTTGGCAGGTGATGGCGGCGGGGCTGCGCCGACGCGGTGAGTTAGCCCAAGTGCGTCAGCTTGAGTTTTTACCTCAGCGTTCGGAGTTTCTGGTGCTGACACGCCAGGGTCAAATTCAACATTACTATGCGGATTTGGCGTTAGCAGGCCAGTTTGAGCCGGGGGTGTCGTTGCAGGCAATTGCGCCGAGTCACAATGGCGAGTTGGTGGTCGGCGTGAGTGATGCGGCCCAACTGCGACTCTGGAGTACATCGGGCGAGGCGATCGCGCAATTTCCGCTGCCGTTCCAGGGCCTGGAGCAGAATCCAGTGATACAGCTCCAACTGAATGCCGATAGTAGTTTAATTGCCCTGGGGCGACGGCATGGCCCGATCTGGTTAATCGATCGGCAGGGGCAGGGGCGTGGCGCTTTGCCAATCGGGGGGCCCCACTTTGGTCGCCTGCGGTTTGATGGCAGCAGTAATCAGCTCCTGAGCCGCAGTGGGTCTGAGGTCACGGTTTGGCAGCTGGCGCAGCTAACCGCTGCCCCCTGGCGGCCCCAGGTTTGTCCGTTGCTGCGATCCTATTTGGCGAGTGCCCCCGACTTGACCGCTGCTGATCGGGCGCTATGCCGCTAAATCGGCAACCCATTGCCTAGGTTGGCATGGCGGTTAGTGGTTCGCGGGCAATGTAGTCGCGGTTGTAGTCCGTATGGTGGTAGGTTTCCGGTTCCAGTACGGCACTGTTGATCACCAGGCCAAATACCGTTTGCCCCGAGCGATCGAGCAGTTCCTTTGCGGCCTTCGCCGATTGGGTCGGCAATAATCCTGGTCGTGCCACTAAGAGAATCCCCTGGGCTAAGCGACCAAGGGTCAATGCCTCCGCCTCAACCATCAAGGGCGGTGCGTCAATGATCACGAGGTCATAGACGGTTTCCAAGCCCCGAATCAGTTTGGCCATGCGATGGGAATCAAGGATTGCCAGGGGATTGGGTGGCATTACGCCCGCTGATAGGAGATCTAAGTTGGGCATGGCGGGACGCACCACTTGGCGTAGAGGGACATGCCCTGCGATCAGATCACTGAGCCCTGCTTCCGGTTCCCGCTGCCAAATATTGTGCTGGGTGGGGTGATGGAGGTCGGCATCGATCAACAGCACGCGGCGACCCAGTTGGGCCATGGTGGCGGCGAGGTTGGCGGCGACGGTGGATTTGCCTTCCTTGGGGATGGCGCTGGTGACGACGACGCTGCGCAGGCTGGAATCGACGTTGATAAATCGCAGGTTGGCTTGGAGCATGCGATAGGCGGCCCCGACGATCGAGCGGGGCATGTCCTTGGCGGGCAATTGCGGTACGAGTCCAAGTTGTCGCTTGGCCTGACGCGGATTCCCAAAAAATGGAATGGTGCCGAGACAGCTATAACCGAAGACTTCCTTGGCTTCCTTGACGGTTTTGATCGAGCGATCGGCGAGTTCACAGCCGAGCACGGCAGCACTGGCGAGGAGGCTACCGAGTAATACGCCGAGGCCGACGAACATTACTTTGCCACTGCCGGATGGTTTATCGCTCGGGATGGCAGACTCGATGATGTTGGCGGTGCCGACGGTTTGGCGCTCGATCAGTTGGCTTTCCTGGAAGCGCTGGGAGAGTCCGGCGTAGGTGGTCTGGGCGACATCGAGTCGCCGTTGCAGATCGCGCTGCTGTTGTTCGAGCTGCGGCAATTGTTGCAGGCGGCCCTTGTAGGCGGCTTGGGCTTGCAGCAGCGATTGGAGCCGATCGCGCAGACTGCGGCGGGCCATGTCGGCGTTGAGATAGTCTTTGACCAGGGTTTGTTTGGCTTCGCCGAGGGAGACTTGCTGGAGATCGCCGGGGATGCTGTTGTTCACGGTTTGGGCCATGCGCTGTTCCAGCAGTTGGCGCAGGGTGGCTTCTTTGCGTTTGAGTTCGGCGGTGCGGGGATGGTTGTCTTTGTAGCGGGTCAGCTCCTGTTGCAGCTGGCTTTGGCTGTCATACCACTGATTCACCGCCTGCTGTACGCCGGGGGACTGGCTGAGGGCGCTGGCGGCGAGGGCCTGTTCGGGATCCATGGCGAGTTTGCCTTGCAGGTGCCCGTAGCGGGCGTTGGCTTCGCTCAGTTCCGTGTTGGTTTGGGTGATTTGGTTGCCGAGGGCGTTGAGGGTGTTGGTGACGGATTGCTGTTCGCCGCTGAGGTCGGCGATTTGGTTGCGTTCTTTGAAGTCCCGGAGGCGGGCATCGAGGCGCTGAACGTTGGCTTCGGCTTTTGGCAGTTCCTGGGCGACAAATTCACGGGCGGCGCGGGCTTCTGAGCGGGTGGTGGCAATATTCGTCTTGATATATTCCTGAAGCAATTGGTTGATCACCTGGGCGGCGCGATCGGCGTTGCGATCGCTGTAGGTAACTTTGAGCACATCCGCGCCGGGGACTTCCTTGACTTTAATTTCTTTGGCCAGATCAGTGGCTTTGATCGGTTTGCCTGTTTGGTCTTGGAGGTTGAGGGCGGCGATCGTGCGATCAAGCACTGGCCGCGACAAAATATTTTCGGTTTCGGTGCGCAGGGGGCTATTTTGCTGGGTGAGGGCCGAGAGACTGCCGAGGCTGCCGGGACTGCTGGTGCTGGCAATTTCCGGTTTAGCGAGGCTGGTGAGGGCGGGCAGGCGGTTGCTACGAAAGACGACTTTGCTGCTGGCCGTGTAGGTGGGTTTCTGTTGGCTGGCCAGGGCGGTGGCTGCGAGGGCAGTGGTGGCAAAAACCGTCAATGCTGGCTTCCAGCGCCGCTTCAAGACGAGGGTATATTGCTGAAGGTCGATCGGTTCGAGGCTAGAACTGACTAGAGCGGGGGCATTGCTGCTGATTGCCGACGTTGTCATGGCCGCGTTGGTCGAAGAATTTGAGGGCATAGTTGACGGATCTCCTGAAAGAACTGCACGGCGACGCGATGCGGTGCAGTTGGGTGGCAAAGGGCCAGTGAATGCAACCCGCGAACGGGAGTTCCTTCATTAAACCGAAGATGTTCCGTCGCTGTGTATGCCCTAGGAAAGAGATTCGGGGCAGCACGAGTGGATTTTCCTCACGCTGCCCCGAAGGCGATGACCCTAGACCGGATGATGATGCATCGGCTAGTAGGCACCATGGCCGCTGATCACGACGCTGAGCGTCTGAAGAATCAACCGCAGGTCATAGAGCACCGTCCAGCGTTCCTGATAGCGCAAATCTAATTCCACCACTTGCTCAAAGTCCAACACTGCCGATCGACCATGCACCTGCCATTCCCCGGTAATGCCCGGTTTGACATCGAGACGATTCCAATGGTGGGGTGCGTAGCGCCGGACTTCGTCGCGGGTGGGTGGCCGCGTGCCGACGAGGCTCATTTCGCCAACCAGGACATTCCAGAATTGCGGAAACTCATCCAGGCTGGTCTTCCGCAGGAAGCGGCCCACCCGGGTAATCCGGGGGTCCTGGCGATTTTTAAAGATTAAGCCGTTGGCTTCATTCGGCACCAAATGCTTAATTTCGTCGGCGTTGGTGACCATGGAGCGGAATTTCCGAATGTGGAAAATGCGGCCATGGAGACCGTAGCGTTCTTGGCTGTAGAAAATCGGGCCGCGACTATCGAGGCGGATGACAATTACCAGCGGAATAAAAATGATCGCCAATACCAGTAATCCGATCAGGCTGCCAATCAGGTCAATGCTACGCTTGAGCCACGATCGCGTCGAGGGATGAAATCGATGTTGAACGCGATATGGCGCTGAAGTATGGGGCATGGAATAGGTTCGCTCCGGCGCTTTCATAAATTCAGGTCACCTGTTGCAGTTCGGTTAGGCTGAAGTAGCGCCAGCTCGGGCTACTCAGATAATCATGGGCGTGGGTTAAGATGCAAATCTGGGGCGATCACGGGCAAAATTCGCTCCATGCCCGTCGGCTAGGCAACCGTCGATCGTGGGATGTCTCTATTAAAAACAGTCTCTTGGTAAACAACAAGGCACCCCAAGGCCGAAAAATGACTGCCTGTAGCTGTGTCTTCTGGTGCGTTTCCTGCCGCTGAATTTCTATCACAAGAGAGAGCCTGACTATGACGTGAGATAGACGGAGCGGTGGGTGGGACGGTGGCGATCGCCGTAATCAGCGGCACTTTGCCGGAACTTGACGATTGGCCTCACAATGTTGCGATTCGGCACTCTGTCGTGCGACTACTGGGTGCCGTCTACGGGTTAAGGCAGGGCGATCGCGCTGGGTGTTTTCAGCGGGACGCGCTTGGCTTGATCCAGTAAGTCCGCATGTTCTTCCATGGTCACGAGGGTAAAGGCGCGATCCAGGGTGCGAAGTACGTAGCGCAGAAACTGCAACTTACGGGCCACGGGTTGATCCATCGCGGGGAAGAAGGCCATTTCGGGAATGTTGTCATCGACCCCCATAAAGTCGAGGGGATGGAGCAGCAGGGAGAGCTGTACTCCCGTCAGCTTGCACATCATGATTGAGAAATGTAGGTAGAGCTTGGCGATCGGCACGGAAAAGGTGCTGAGGTAGAGCAAGTAGCTGACATGGATCGGGATTTTGATCCAGGGCATGGTGGTGACGGGAATTTCCAGTAGTGACCCGGTGTGGGTTTGCAAGCGGTAGGGTTTCAGGGGGCGCAGACCGTCGCGAAATTTGCCGAATAGGTAATCGCGCTTGGCCAGTTCTGCTTTGTCCAGTTTGCTGGTCATGAAATAATACATCCGCGCCAACGGCCCCAGAAAGGTGGGGAAGGTCGAAGCATCGCAGGCATAATTGCGCCGCGCCAATACGGTTAAAACCGTACGCGATAGGCTAAAACCGGGGCCGCGAAAACAGCGGGGCCGTTGACCCGTGGCCTGCTCGATCGCCGTTTCGGCCCGATCGATTTCGGTTTCGAGTTCGGCTTCGCTGTACAGATGCAGCCACGGCTCATGGCGGAAGGAATGATTCCCCACCTCATGGCCCGCTGCCGTAATTTGGCGCAGGGCGGCGTGATTTTTCGGCAGGGCAGCATCTTGGCCGACGATGAAAAAGGTGATTTTGAGTTTGGCATCATCGAGGACTTCCAGCACTCGCGGCACCACCAGATCAAAGTAGGAAGGATAATCTTCCCAACCCGCATCACCGTGGGTTTTCATGTAGGACCACTGGTTGTCGAGATCGAGGGAAAGACTGGCGACCGGTTTTGGTTTAGACATAGACAATCGGTGAATAAATTTGGGGGTAGATGATCCAGACGCAATGGCCTAGGCACTAGACTGTCAAGGGAACCGCGTTCGCCGTGTGACGTTCGGGTAATTCCGCCGCAGCGGTTTCGGCCAGTTGAACGCATTCGTTGACGTTCAGGGTGCCGTTGTTGATTAATGCGGAGTTAATGATGTGGACACCGGGAAGGGAAGTCTGACGCGGGGGCAGATTTTGGGAATAATTCAGATTCGTAATCGCAAACACGCGCCGCACGCGGGAGAGCTTAAAGGTCAGTACATCACTGCGATCGAATTTCGGATACATCTGGACTAAGGCCGAAATAAATCGCTCTTCGATCGCGGCATCGCTTTCGTCAAACATCGGATCATCGATCGGCACATACTTCGGTAAATAAACCAAATTGCGCCCGCCGAATTCGGCTTTGTTGACCAGCGCCGTCATTTCAATTACGCCTGTAAACGGTACCCAAGTGTCGGTGATGTTGGTGACGTAGAACGGCGAAAGCGGCTGTTTCAACAGTAACGAGGCACAAATAATCCCTTGGTATTCGATGTTTTCGAGGCGATCGCGCTCCCAGGGTTGCAGCTGCGGACAGACCTTTGCGGCCACCCCCGCTGCCATGGTCAAGACGACTTGATCAAATTTTTCGGTGTAACCATTGTCAAACGTCAAGCTGACGGGTTGGCCGTCGGTGGACTGCACGTTGCTGATCGCGTGACTCGGTTTGAGCGTCACACCGTTCTGTTCGAGCACTTCGGTAAACCGATCGAGCATCCGCGCATAGCCACCGGGCAAGTAGCCAAACATTTCTTTTTTCAGCCCCGTGCGGCGGGCGGCATACATCCGCGCAATAATCGCCCAAATAAAGGAAGCCGAAGCCTTGTTGTAGTTATCCCCGAGTTTCGATCGCAGCAGCGGTAACCAGATTTTTTGGAAGGCGCGCTTGCCGGAGAGTTTTTGCAGCCAATCAACGGCGGTGAGGGTTTCGAGTTTCTGCCAGTTGTTGATTTTGGAAGCGTAAGAAATGGTCAGGCCGAGGCGAATTTTATCGAGGAATTTCATGCCGGGAAAGCGCAGAAATTCGATCGTATTCGAGACGGAAAACAGTTTGCCATCGCTGAAGAAACCCGTTTTCGTTTCAACCCACTGCATATCGCGATCGAGATCCAGCTCTTGTAACACCTGCCGAATCCGCATATCGGACAGCAGGGTGACATGGTAGTGGCGATCCCAGACTACATCGTCCAACTGCCAAGCATCAGCCAGTCCGCCAAAGTGGTCAGCGGCCTCATAGAGGGTCACGGCACGGCCTTGCTGGGCGAGTCGGAGGGCGAGGGTCATTCCCAGCACACCACCACCGACGATTGCAATACGTTCTGTCATGGGTCGATTTCTTTTCTAAAACAAAGGACAACTGAACTGAAAACTGCGGGTGGTGATGTGTTGCCTGACGGAATGCGATTGGCCTGTATGTGATTGGCTTAACTGGGCGGTGTCAGTTCTTCTACCTGGCCGGCTTCAATGTGGTACTTGAGGCCACAACTGGGACAAGCGATCGCTCCGGTAAAGGCGGCTGGCCCGTCGGGGAAGCGGGTCAACATTTGACCACAGCGGCAGACTGCCCCGACGGACTTGGCGGGGTGCCCGATCACCAGATGAAAATCCGGTACTGATTTTGTCACCAGGGAACCCATGCCCACCATGGCGAATTGCCCGATCGACAGGTCATTACCAATCGTGCAACCTGCGCCGATCGTTGCCCCCCGCTTCACCAAGGTCGGTAGCGTATGCTCATCTGGCTCAGAACCGCGTAGGGTCTTGAGATCGGGCATCGTGGCGCGGGGAAAGCGATCGTTAGTAAAAATTGTCCCGGCGCTAATCATCACCCCATCTTCGATCGTCACCGCGTTGCAGATGTAGACATTGGCGTTGATTTTGACCCGATGGCCGATTTCGACCCCGTAGGCGATGTAGGTTTTGCCGCCGACGATGCACTCGTCGCCGATCACGGTGTCATGGCGGATGTGGGCGTTATCCCAGACGGAGGTGCCCTCGCCGAGGTGGACGCGATCTTCGATTAAAGCGGTGGGATGAATGCGGTTAGCCATGGCTGGAAGTCGGGTGAAGGACAAACAGGGGGTGAACGGAACGGTTACGGTTGGAATGCTCGTGGGCTGAACGATGCCCCGATCGACTGGCATTGCCACGATCGGGGCATTTGCTACAGACCGTTAGGCGATCGTCGCGGCTGATTGCACCGCAGTCCACTGCGTCTGGCGCATGGCGGCGTAGGCGGCTTCCATCACTTCGACGGAGGCCAAGGCATCTTCGGCGGTGATCAAGAGATTTTCGGTGCCGCGAATCGCGTTGGCAAAGTTCTCGATCTGGCTCTGGAAGGCTTGCACCTTGTCGTAGCCTTGACCGAAGATCACCCAGTCGGGGCTAGAAGTCTGCTTGTACTTCGATTCTTTCCAGCCGATCGAGAGTGTGCCCTGGGAACCGTAAATCCGCACGAAGTAGTCGAGATTCTTGTTGATACTCCAGGAGAGATCGACGTTACCCATCACGCCGCCAGCGGTTTTGGCAAAAATTTGCACGGTGTCTTCCACCGCCAAACCTTGAATCCGCTTGCCTTCAACGACTTGCACCTGGGCCAAGGGGCCGAGGAAATAGCGCATGATATCGATCGAGTGCGTACCGTTATCGATCAGCACGCCGCCGCCGCTAATCGCGGGGTTCGAGTTCCAGCGGTTGGTCATGTCCACGCGGGCGGTGAATGCATTTTCAAACAGTACGATTTCGCCGAGGATGCCGGACGCGACCAAGCTCTTGGCCTTGATCATGTCTTCGACGTAGCGGAACTTCGAGGCCATGGTCAGAATCAAACCCTGCTCCTGGGCGCAGGCAATCATTGCCTTAGCACTCTGGGAGTCCACACTGAGCGGCTTCTCGCACAGGACGTTGATGCCGTTTTCCAAGCAATATTGGGAGATCTCTAAGTGAGTGGTGGGCGGGGTACAGATGATTACAGCATCCAACTTTTCGGAGCTAATCATTGCTTCGTAGCTGGGATAATGTTCAGCCCCAAGGCGCTCGGCTAAGGCTTTCGCGGCTTCCACGCGGACATCAGCGACAGCGACCAATTGGCTCGTCGGTGTGCTTTCAAAGGCTTGAGCATAGGCTTGAGCGATGCCGCCTGCGCCGATCAGACCAAATTTCATCTTGTCAGTCATGGTAATTGCTCCGTTAAGGGTGAATTATTGCTAGGGGAGATTGAATCCGCGCCGATCGGCTGCGGATTCATCTCGGAGTTGGCTTAAAGCGATTTCGTGCTTATCTCGGACGCTTATTTAGCCAAGTCCAACGCGACAGCGCGCACGGCCTCAGCGATGTAGTCAATGTGCGCATCGGTGTAGCGCTCGTTCCAAGGCAGCACCAACACCCACTCCAGGCCGGAGAAGGTACCGGGGAATTTCGCTGGGCTGTAGTCCAGCGCTTCGGCGGAAGCCAAGGTGAACGGCCAGCCGGAGTTCCCGAAGGTCTTCTTCTCTTCAAAGATGACGCATTGGAAGGCGGGCTTTTGGATGTAGCGCGGGGCGGAGAAGATGCCCTTCTCTTCCTTCAGGCGCTTGGCCATGCCCACGGCCCCGTCGGGGATGATGTTCTTATCGATGCGCAGCGCGTACTTCCAGTACACGTGGGTGCTGTTCGGCGTGTGCTCCGGTGCCAAGATCCCCGGAATGCCTTTAAGTTTCTCGGTTAGCTTGGCGGCACCGCTCTGACGGCTATCAATACAGCCTTGCAGCTTGTCCAACTGGGCCAACGCCACGGCACCTTGGAGTTCGCACATGCGGTTGTTCAAGGCGATGAAGAAGTGGTCTGGCTGGGCCAGGTTGCCGTAGTCAAAGCCTTTGTTGACGAATAGGAAAATCCGGTGGGCCAAGGCATCGTCATTGGTCACGACCAAGCCGCCTTCACCGGTGGTGATGTGCTTCCCTTGCTGCAAGCTGAAGCAGCCGACCGCGCCGAAGGTGCCGACGGGCTTGCCGCCGTGGGTGGCTAAGTAGGATTGGGCACAATCTTCAATCACCGGAATCCCCCGAGACTCGGCTAGGGCCATGATCTCGGTCATGTTGCAGGGGTTGCCGAAGATGTGGGTCACCACGATCGCTTTGGTCTTTGGGGTGATGCAGCGCGCGATCGTTTCTGCCGTGACGTTCCAAGTGTTCGGGTCAACATCGGCGAATACCGGAATCGCCCCCTGATAGAGCATCGGGGTCAGACCCCCCATGTCGGTGATTGAAGTGGTGATGATTTCATCGCCGGGTTCTGGATCAATCGCGGCGATCGCGCAGTGGATTGCGCCGGAGCCGGAAGCGCAGGCGTAGGCGTACTTCACACCCAACATCTCGGCAAAGCGCTTCTCTAACTGCTTCACCATCGTCCCCTTGGTGGAAGTCAGGGTGCCACTGCGAATGGCTTCCGCCACCATCAAAATTTCTTCTTCGCCTAGGGTACGGCCTGAGGCTTCTTGGTCGGAGGGCAGAGTCATGAATGTCGAACGAATGGGACTTGCAACCATGGATAGCTCCTAAAAAATAAATAAACTTGCAAATGGATTGGAACTGAATTGGCACTGGATTTGAAGCATCCAGTCTTGAGAAAATCAACTCGCCACTGCGTCAAATCACCTGTCTAAGGGCGACGTTGACGACGGTAGTTGGCACTTCCCAAATAAAACAGTTCCTCAAAGTAGCTTTTACTCTGAGCCGACAACACCGCCAAACTAAATAGCTGAATGGCTAAAGTCAGGGACATGCCGCCGATAAAGAACGTGTGGGGTGCGCCCTGGAATGCTTTTGCGACAGCGACATCCAAGGAGCGTGTGGCGATCGGGAGGGCCTGATAGTGATTGATGCAATGGGCTGCGACCCAGAAATTGGCGTAGGCGGCCAACGTAAACATCAACAGACTGGGCATCAAAAAAAACACCACGGGCCGAAACAGGAACCCAGAAAAAATCACGTCATAGGTATGACGCAAAATTTTCATGCTGCTCGATCGCTTTTTCGCCTTCTTCCCACGGCCTGCAGCGGGGGCCACCGTCGGGACATTGGAGATACGCCAATGCAGATGGCCAGGAATTTCTTCAATCTGGCTCATCAATAGCAAGGCTTTATGGATAATTTCAGGATTAATGTCCATGCCGCGCGATCGCAGGTTGAGCATCCGGAGAAATTCCGCATCATAGACCCGCACCATGCCCGTGAGGGTCGCTAAACTGCGCCGTGAAGCAAAGGACAAAAAGCGATTGGCCCAGACACTTAGCACCTTGCGCAGCCAAGGCACATTCGCAATCGACCCGCCAGGCATGTAGGGCGAAGCCACGACCATGGCCGCACGGCTTTCCTCAATCCGATCGAGCAAGCGCCCAATGTGGTCGGGAGAATAGCTCAAATCGAGGTCAACCACCGCGACATAGTCGCCCTTGGCCGCCTCAAAGCCTGTCCGTAAAGCCTGACCCAGCCCCTGGTTAACCCGGTGATGGACGACGCGCACCTGGGGCTGATTTTCGGCAAATCGTTCGGCTAAGTAGCCCGTATCGTCACGACTGCCATCATTGATAATGATGATCTCCCAGTTATACTGATTCTCTAAAGTTGTGAGATAGTCGCAAAGGATTGTCAGATTATCTTGTAAGATTGATGACTCGTTATAAGCGGGTGCAACGACGGAAACCAAACGTTTGGTTTCGCGGCTGCTCCCCGCCGAATAAGCGCGATCTGGCAAGCGGTAGGCGGCATTTCCCTGGCTTGGCGATCCCTTACTCAGTGATTTTGAAGTGAGTTCTTGCATGATGCTTCAATTGAAGAATTGACAATAACATTCGATCTCGTATAGACCGCAGCATCAGTCACTCATGCAATGGATCTAACATTAATGCCATGAATCAAAGCATTAATCTTCTCACCATCAGTAATAATTGATACCGACGATCCCAGGCGATCGTATAAGCAAGGTAATGCACCGATTTACCAGTAACTTCTCAGTGAGAAATGCCCAGTAACTCGGTGATGAGCAAAGTCATCACGCTACAGGCCCAATCGAACACCCATGCCCCAATTCAAACACCTAATCTCCGTGAGTTCAATGATTTTTTGAAATCCTCGTCGGTAACCGACAATACTTCATTGCATCTTTAAACTCTTAGGCGAGACAAATTTAAGGCCCTCGGTTAACTGATGTATGGATGAAACTTTGGGAATGGTGTGCGATCGACAGGGCCTCAATCGTCACTGCTTCTATCATGTCGAGAGTTACCGCTGCCGAACAGCACCGTAGGATAGAGATACATTCCATCACCAGGGTCAGTTTTTTGACGGAGGAGCTATGTCTATGGTCATACAACTCTGATCTAGAGTACGCAGTTAGGCCGTTGTTGCTGATCCAAGGGGAGGTGGGTCTAGAGAACTGCCGGCGGGTGCCAGCGGGGATGCAGCCGATCGGTGAGGGGTCGGCCTTGCTCCAGATGTTCGGCGACGATCGCCGCTGCATCACCAGGCTGCAACTGGCAGTACCAAAAATCTTGGTCAGCGGCGATCGCCTGGACAAGCACCGTTGCGCCCAGATTGCATTGACCTTGACAATCACTGCCTACGGCTTGACAGGTCGTCCGATCGTGCGTGTGTGCGATAAATTCATCCAGAATCGCGGCGCTGCCCCGCTCCTGACATTCGCGGTGCTGGCAAACCCAGATTTTATAAGCGATCGCGGTTTCTTGCATCTAGCGACCAAACCCTTTGCCAGCGTTGCCGGATGGCGTGGTGAGACAGTTGTCAATCAAAGTTCGCAGGTGCTCATGGTCAAGATCCTTGCCGATCAGCACGAGCTGATTTTTGCGAATTGCGCCTTCTTTCCACTGGTCATCATCGAGGGAAAAGCGCTTGCCGCTAAGGTGAAAGATATGACGCTTGGGGCTTTCATCGAACCAGAGAATGCCCTTTGCGCGGAAGATGTTTTCGCTAAGTTGGTTATCTAGGAAATACTGGAATTTGCGAATACTAAAGGGCCGATCGCTGCTGAAGGAGAGCGAAGTAAAGCCTTCGATCGCCAGGTGATCCGGATTGCCGCCATGGTGATGATGGTGGCCATGGTCGTGATCATGTTCGCAATGGCCGTGGTCATGGTCACAGTTTGAGTGATCCTGCGCGTCGTGCCCGTGGTCGTGCTCATGATGGGCGTGCGCGCGGTCATGATCGTGCTCACAATGGCCATGGTCATGGTCGCAGTTCGCGTGGTCATGACCATCATGACTATGGCGATGATCGTGGCTGTGATCACCCGCCGGGGCCGCGTCACTGAAATACTGATCGGATTCAAACAGGCCCACACTCAGTAGCAGCGACAGTGGGACATTGCCCTTACTGGTGCGTAAAATCCGTGCGCCTTCTTTGATATCGCGCACCCGCACTTCAAGCAAATCCAAATTCGCTTCTTCGACCAAGTCGGATTTGTTCAGCAAAATGATGTCGCCATAGGCAATCTGGTTGTAGGCCACTTCGCTGTTGAACAGATCCAGGCTGAAGTTCTCGGAGTCCACCACCGTCACGATCGAGTCCAATCGGGTCAAATCCCGCAATTCACTTCCCAGAAAAGTTAATGCAACAGGCAGCGGATCCGCGAGACCCGTGGTTTCAACAACGAGATAATCGACCTTCTGTTCATGCTCCAGAATCTTGTAAACAGCATTCTGCAAATCTTCGTTGATCGTGCAGCAGATGCAGCCGTTGCTCAGCTCAACCATGGTGCCCGTATCATCGGTCGCCACAATCAGCTCGTTATCAATCCCGATTTCGCCAAATTCATTCACCAAGACTGCCGTTTTCAGCCCTTGCTGGTTTGCCAGAATGTGATTGAGCAAGGTCGTTTTACCGCTGCCTAGGAAGCCAGTGATGATCGTGACAGGTAGGCCCGTTTTTGGGGTGTCCATGGTGCTGGTGGCGGTAGCGACGGCATTCATAGGTTTCAAGGGAGTAGGTTGCGAGGGCAGCGAGTTATTTGAGGGACGATGAGTAGCAAGGTACAATCCATTATGCATTGTACTGAATTGAGTCGAGTATTGGCACCATGCCCCTCCAGCTTTACAACACCCTTTCGCGCCAACGTGAGACCTTTACGCCCCTGACGGCGGGCCAGGTGAAGATCTATTGCTGTGGGGTGACGGTCTATGACTACTGCCATCTGGGGCATGCTCGATCGTACATTGCCTGGGACACGGTGCGGCGCTATCTCGAATGGTTGGGCTATGCCGTGCGTTATGTACAGAATTTTACAGATATTGACGACAAAATTCTCAAGCGGGCGCGCGAAGAGGGCACCAGTATGGATGCTGTATCCGAAAAGTACATCGCCGCCTACTTTGAAGATATGGATCGGCTCAATATTCGTCGGGCCGATGAATATCCTCGGGCTACGCATACGATCGATGGGATCAAGCGGTTGATCCATGAACTGGAAACTAAGGGTATTGCTTACGCTGCCGCCGGGGATGTCTACTATGCGGTGCGGCGCTATCCGGGCTACGGCAAGCTGTCTAAACGCAATTTGGATGATCTGGAAGCGGGGGCTAGCGGTCGGGTCGATGAAGAAGATCAGCGCAAACAAGACCCCGCTGATTTTGCCCTATGGAAAGCGGCGAAAGCGGACGAACCCTACTGGGAGTCTGCTTGGGGGAATGGCCGTCCCGGTTGGCACATCGAATGTTCAGCGATGGTGCGCGATCGGCTCGGTGACAGCATTGATCTGCATGTGGGCGGCGGCGATCTGATGTTTCCGCACCATGAAAACGAAATTGCCCAGTCGGAAGCGGCAACGGGCAAACCGCTGGCAACCTACTGGATGCACAACGGCATGGTGAATGTCGGCGGTGTGAAAATGTCGAAATCCCTGGGGAACTTCACGACCATTCGGGATCTGCTGGATCAAGGCCACATCGAACCAATGGCGATGCGGCTGTTTGTCCTCGGGGCAAATTATCGCAAACCGATCGACTTCACAGAAGCGGCAATGACAGCGGCGACGAATGGCTGGCAAACCTTGAATCAAGGGTTACGGTTTGGACTCGACTATGGTGCGAAATTGGGTTGGGATCATTCGGCTTGGGATCGATCGCGATTAGATGCTGAGACGATCGCGGCCTTTAATCAATCGATGGATGATGACTTCAATACTTCGGGGGCATTAGCGACACTGTTTGAAATCGCGAAAAGGCTGCAACGCGAAGCTAACGTCATTACTCACGGTCAGCAACCGGAGACTAATACAGCGACCTTAGAAATGCATTGGCAAACGCTAACGGCATTGGCAGCGGTATTGGGTTTGGAAGCGGTGGAGGTGACGGCGAGCGAGTCCTCTGGAGGATTAGATGATGCCGCGATCGATGCGTTGGTTGAGCAGCGCAAAGCCGCCAAAGCCGCGAAGAATTTTGCCGAGGCCGATCGGTTGCGGGATGAATTAAAAGCAGCGGGGATTACGTTGATTGACCAACCAGGGGGTAACGTGATCTGGCACCGGTAGCTTCGGCGGGCTCAGCTACCTGGATTGGGTGGGGGCGGTAGCTTCGGCGGGCTCAGCTACCTGGATTGGGTGGGGGCGGTAGCTGAGCTTGCCGATGGGTAGCTGAGCTTGCCGAAGCTACCAGGGGTTGCCGACCATGGTGAAGCCTGACCAGAAGTAGGGGTGATTGAAAGTTTGGGCGGTTTGATTGGCTAAAGTTTTCGGTAATGGTGTTTTGCTGTGGCTGGTGATGAGGTGCCCCTGCTCGATGCGGACTTGGCCTTGTTGCATCGCTAATTGTGTCAGGCGCAGGGTTTCCGATCGCGAAGGAGTCTTCGCTAAGTGACCGTAAAACTCACTCATAAACGCGTAGGTGCCGATATCCGAAATCGACCATAAACTGCCTAATGCCGTCCGCACACCCAAGAGCGAAGCCATTCCCGTGAAGCCCAGTTCAGCGTTGGGGTCACCTGTTGCGGTATTGCAAGCACTGAGGATGAGTAATTCAAGGTTGGAGTTGCGGAAATTCAGCTGATTGATTTCGCTCAAGAGGAGGGGCCGATCGAAGAATTGGATCGCAGAATTGCTTGGGTCGCCGGAATGGAAATCAGCATGGGTCGCTAAGTGCAAAATTCCGGGTCGCATGGCTTGCTGCTGTTGCTTGAGATTGGCGATCGTGAAGCCTTCATTCAGCAGTAAGGGGCCGGGAAAACCTTGGCGCTGAATCATAGCGAGTTCATCGGGGACCGCAGGCAAAGCGGCTAATTCGGTGAACTTAGAGGCCCCAGCGGCCAATGTGGTCTGGCTTCGCAGGATAGTTTGCTGTCGATCAAGCATCCCTAAGCTCGGAATGACAGCCATGCTGTAGCGTTCGATTAAGGCTTGCTTTTCGTCACGCATAGCGGCGATCGGCAACGATCGTAAGCCATGATCGAGAACATACATCAATCCGTTAACTTTAGCATTTTCTAGATCTTGTTGAACTGGGTTAAATAGCCACTGTTGCAGCTGTTGCCCAAACGCTTTAGCACTATCAGCGTTTTCGATATCGGAATTGATCAGACGGAATTGAGTGACGCTTTCTTCAACTTCGCGGCGTTGATAAGGTGTCGATCGGCGATAGAGTTTGCCTTCTCCCGTGATGAAGATCAGCTCTAAGCGATCGTCGTCACGGCGTTCGGTTGCCCGAAGTAAACTGGGGATCGCAGCGCTTTTGGCATCGTCATTATCCGCGACTTCAGGCGTAAACACTTGCGGGACGAACATTGCGTAGATCACCGCTGAGCGAAGTCCACGTTTCTGATCAAGATTGGTCAATAGGTTACCAATTTCTGCTTCGGTTGGCTTTTGGGTTGTAATTTGGGTGCCAAACTGGTTGATGTAGTCTTGGCTAAACGTCTCGTCGAGACTTTGCAATTGATTGGATAGGCTGGGTGCCTCTGGGGCGGTATAGCTGATTGGATTGACTGGATAGATTGGTAAATTGTCGGGAATTGGGTTGGTTGCTGTGGGTGGTGATGGTGGTGTGACGACTGGTGGTGTGATGACTGGCGGTGATGGCGGTGTGATGACTGGTGGCGGCAATGTATTGCCTAAAGTGAATACTGTTGTTGGTAAGCCAACGGCACTGCCATTGATGGTGTATACCCCCGCGATCGCGTTGGCGGTGGCTGGTAGCATGGCAATCCCCCCGACAATCGTGATGGGCTGAGGATTGCTGCTTAATGTGAGGCTGCTGCCGCTGGTTGGTGCCGTAAAATTAATTTGCCCCCCGTCAACTGGTTCATTAAAGGGGCTGAGAATGCTGAGTTGGAGGGGGGCGCTGAAAGCAGTATTGATAACCGTCGATTGCCCCGAACCGCTGGTGCTGCTAATCACAAATCCGCGTGATTCAAAAGCCCCGATATCCGGTGCATTGACTCGGCCAATCCCGCGTTGATCGGCCGGAATGGTTGAGTTGCCAGCATCGATCGCGCGGCTTCCGGGAAGTAATGCCATTGTTGCGGTGAGGCCACCATAATTGCCGAGCGGTGATAGTAGTGGATCGATCGGGGCACTGCTATTGCCGACTAAGGTACTATTACTGAATCCCGTTGCACCGTCAGCAATGCCAATTAGGTTATTGCCTTGGTCGATAAAGTCACCAGAAATATCTGTGCCGCTGCCTGTTTGATTGTTGGCAACGCGATTTTTTGCAATGATGGTATTAGCGCTTTGAAATGGCCCAAAAGTGCTATTAAATGCCCCTCCCCCGGTACCCATACCATCTCCATCTGCATCGGCCTGGTTATTTGCGATCGTGACGTTATTCAGCCTGAAGTTGCCATAGGAGAGGATTCCACCTCCATCACGATTAGCTTGGTTGTTTTCAATTGTGACATTGACTAAATTCGGTGCAGCATTTAGACCAACGGCGATCGCACCACCATCATCTACGGCCCGATTGCCACTGAAAGTAGAATCATAAATATTGGTGGCATTAAACGGATTAGAAATGGGATTGATATCGATGCCGCCCCCATTTTCTAATGTGGTTTGATTGTTGCTAAACATACTGTTGAAGATATTGAGAATACCGGAATAATTGCGTGCAAGTGTTCCATCCAAGCCAGCACCTCGCCTTGCTTGATTGCTGTCGATAGTGACTTGATCAAGGGTCAAATCACTAGTCCCACTCAGTGCAATGCCACCGCCACCGTCTCCCGATTGATTTCCTTGAATTAAAGTTTGCTGAACCGTCGCGTTGCCGAGATTAACCAGATCCAACCCACCACCGTACTGACTCGCCTGATTATTCAGAAATTGCGTGCCACTGATCGACAAGGAGCCGGAATTGTGATGCAGGCCGCCGCCAATGGCGCTTTGATTATTGACAAATTGACTATTGGCAATACTGACCGCACCTTGATTCGTTCCGATCGCACCGCCAAAATCTTCAGCTTGGTTATTTTGAAAGGTGCTGCTATTGACCGTTAGGCTTGAGTTCGGTAAATTATAAATTGCTGCACCGTCGCCTGTCGTTATGCCACGAGTTGCAATGTTACGATCAAAAAAGCTATTGGTTACATTCAGGGAGCTGGAATTAAAAATGCCACTACCCGCGATCGATTGCCCATTAATGAATAATGTGCCATCAACGTTTAAAGTGCCCCTGTTATCGATTCCAGCTCCATAGCGATTGGCAATATTACCCAGAAAAGTCGAAGCATTAACTGTTAGTATGCTATTGCTGGATATTGCACCACCATCAAGATTGGCCTGATTGGCCTCAAAATTACTATTCGCAACTGTTAGTGCACTATAGTTTTGAATTGCACCCCCATTAGCTAGCGTCGCGCGATTACGATCAAAAAAGCTGCCAGTAATGTTGAGGGTCGCCCCATCGTTCTGAATCGCGCCGCCACGTTCTATCGCAACATTGTCCTGAAAAGTTGACCCAATAATTTGAGCATTACCTGTAGCACTTAACTCGATCGCCCCACCAAACTGCGCTGTATTATTAGAAAAAGTGCTCCTATCAATTGTCAGCGTTGAGTCTGAGGAACGGATCGCCCCTCCATCGCCCGCCGCTTGATTGCCTTGAAATATACTCGCGATCACATCAACAGTTCCACCATTTGAGCTGTTTACCGCACCGCCACGACTACCTGCTTGATTATTTGCAAAAACGCTACCACGGCTGATCAGCCGGGCAGTTGCACCAGTATTATCAATTGCTCCACCAACGAAATTGGCGATATTGCCCTGAAAAGTGCTGCGATCGATGCTTATATTCGTCTGATTAAGAATACCACCACCAAAGTCTGCTTGGTTGCCATCAAACAGCGATTGACTGATCACAATCGGGCCATTGGTGGGATTCGTATTGATCCCACCACCGAACTGTCCACGATTCTCCATCAAAGTTGAAAGATTGAGACTGAGCTGGGATGTGCCGTCGAGATTGATGCCACCGCCGCCTTCGATCGCAATGTTACGACGAAATCCAGTACCCTCAATCACCGCGATCGCATTATCCAGCAGTATACCTGCCCCAAATCGTCCCGCTTGGTTATCATCGAGCCCTATGCTTTGTAGATTGATATTGCCCCCGTTCGAGAAAATTCCGCCACCTCTTGTGGTCGCAGTGTTATTGGCCAAAGTGCCGCGCAGCAAATTAATTGTGCCATTTTGATTGAAAATGCCACCGCCGGAAGCGTTAGTTGCATCATTGCGATCGAATAGGAAATCAGTTGCGGTTACTGTGGCACCAGCACCAGTATTATAAATTCCACCACCATCCAGGGCGCGATTATTACTCATTCTAAACAACGAAATCGTTAGATTTCCTTGATTGTAAATGCCCCCACCGTTGTTGCCAGCTTGATTGCCGATGATTCCGCCACTGACATATTGCGTATTCCCACTCAAGAAAGCACCACCGCCATCAACGCCGGCGCGATTGTTGATTAAAGTCGTATTGACCATAACCAAGCTGGAATCCGTACTGCTGCTATCAATTCCACCGCCATCAAGGCCCGCGCGATTATTAAATAAAACAACCTCTTCAAGCGTCAACCGCCCAGAATTTAGAATTCCACCCCCTGATTCAGTGGCGGCTGTGACACCATTCTGAATCCCTAAATTGCGGAGGGTCGCAGTTGTGCCCGCAGTGATGAAAATCGGTCGTGTGGTCAAGTTACCATCAATGAAGGATGCTGGGACGCTCCCAGGCAATGACGCGCCTGTGAGCGTGACATCTTTGTTCACATTAACTAATGCAAAACCCGCTCCCCCTTGATATAGTCCTGCGCCTAAGTTGATCCTGCGTCCTCCTGCGACGGTGCCGATCGTGTCGATCGCATTTTGAATGGATGCCGTTGGGGCGGTTGTTTCGGGATTAACCTGATTGATATTAAAAGTTAAATCGCCATCGCTATTGAGATTAATTTGGGCACCACCAACTCGATTAAATCGCCGTCCGGTTAGCGTCAGGGTAGCGCTGCCACCGCCACTCTGATTAATCGAGTTGCTCAGGGTAATATCACCATTGCCGCCTGTTCCACCTGCTGTGGTGATGGTGACATTGGTACCGCCATCGAGGGCCGCCGCGATCGTCCCTGGGGCAATGACACTTGCCGCTCCCGTTGTCGCCGGATCAAATGTCCCCGCTGTGGGAACGCCAGCGCCACCGTTGGCAATATTAATATCTGTTGGGTCAAGTAGCCATTCACCGGCTTCACCCTGAGGCGCACTGGCATTGACTCTAGCGCCGCTTACATCGAGGGTTTGTTTTCCCGAAGTCTCGACCAACCCACCATTGCCATCAATGCCCTTTCCTCGAGCAGTGGCCTCACCCGCAAATTGGGTGTGACCATCTGACCAAACAATAATTTTGCCCCCATTGCCCGCGATCGTGGCATCCGCCTGCAAACGACTGTCACCGTCAATCTGTACCTGTTGGGCACGGGGCATATCGCCCTGGCCTTGATAGTCGCCGCCTATCCGCATTGTGCCGCCGCCTTGGGGCTGTGAGGCTTGGATATCCGCCGCTTGAAGAGCGATGCGTTCGCCTGTGATATCGATTGCGTTGCCCGCGATCGCCCCGCTAATAATGCTTTGGTTAGAGGCCAGCGCGATCGGTGCGGCACTACTCGCCAACTGAACTTTGTCATCGACGATCGTTAACCCCGTTGCCTCCGCTGCATCTCGTCCGGCCAGTAATTCTGGCAAACTTTCGGGCTTGGGCGGTTTGGGTAATGCCTGCAGTTCTCGATCGCCTACCAGTGGCAGATCAAGGCTGAGAATTTGATTGGTTTGACTGACGCGGAGGACTTTCTCTCCGGGAACCGCCGCGATCGTCACATTGCCAGCGGGGGCCGAAATTGTCCCAGTATTAACGACTGTACCGCCACTGAGCATCACTGATTGCCCTGGCTGAACCGCTAAATTCCCAGCATTAATCACGCTACCTGGGGTCGGACTGAGCCAGCCGTAGCCAGTGACAGCTCCCGTTAATCCTGCATAGTTTATCGTATTGCTGGTGAGCCAGCGCGATCGGTCAAACTCCAGCGCTTCCGCCGTTGTCGCGACAAAGGAACCGGGCAAATCTAAGCGTGCGGATTGGCCAAAAATTACCCCCGCTGGATTGAGCAGAAATAAATTGGCATTGCCGCCACTGACCTGAAGCGTGCCGTTGATCAGCGATGCCTGCCCACCCGTAACGCGGCTAAAAATATTGCCCACCGTCGGATTGATCGAAAAATTCGCGCTCTGGCCCGCGCTCACATCAAACCGCTGAAATTGGTGAAATAGATTATTGCCAGCTTGTTTCCCGCCTTGAATCAGGGTTTGCTGTGACCCGTTGGGGCGGACGATCGTGCCTGTATCATCACCGGGAACGATCGACTGGGCGGTAACTGCGGCACTTACCACTAGCGGAAAACCCCATCCCGCAAGGAGTGCCAGGAAAAAGCAAGAGCGATTCATAGGTTCTGAGAGGCTGTGGGCAAAGCAAAGGGGTAGAAATTGCAGCAATCGAAGCCTGACAGATTTACTAAGGATACCCAAATCAACGATCGCGCTAACTGGGTGCACTGGGAGGGTTACTGCGCCCGCGTTAGCGCTTGCTGAAACGATATCGTTACCGGACTGATGACCAACAGACCTACCATAATAAAAACCTCAGAACTGTTGCGCTGAAATGCAGCGGCAGTTCTAAGGCCTGTGCTCTATACAGTTAAACACTCTAGGATGCGCGATCGTACTGAAGCATCCTAGTTTTCACTTAAATTACGGAATGAGGTTGAACCAACGGGATAGCGTAAATTTCCCCAGCCGCCTCTCTCACTGATTGTGTATCTTGCTGCGTTAAATTTTGATGTATAAAATTTGCACAGATCAAGAAGTTTTGCGAGAAGTTTAAGTTGATAAATCACTCTTAAGTGTTTGCTCGGACAACTTTCTGCGGTTGTTCTATTAGTTCTGCGATAATGTCTAGTCAATGCTGTTGCGCTCGTCTTGTTGTTGATATGTCAGGAAATCTTGTTGCATCGCCTCGGCTCAAGCCCCAGTTAGGGACTGGGGCAACGATCGTGTTGGGATTGGGATCGATCCTCGGGACGGGAGTGTTTGTGAGTTTGGCGATCGCGACGGCGATTGCCGGGACGCAGATTTTTTTAGCTTTGAGCTTGGCGGCGGGGTTGGCGTTGTGTAATGCCCTGAGCGCGGCGCAGTTAGCGGCGGCCCATCCAGTGAACGGCGGCACCTATGCCTATGGCTATCGCTATTTGCATCCCTATGCCGGATTTGTAGCGGGCTGGGTGTTTTTGTTAGCGAAGTCGGCTTCAGCGGCAACGGCAGCGCTGGGATTAGCGGCTTATTTTGGCGGTTGGTGGGGATATGCCCTGCCGCTGCCAGTGGTGCCGACTGCACTAGTGGCAGTGGTTGTCATGACGGTGATCGCTGCCCTTGGTGTGCGCAAGTCAAACTGGGTAAATGCCGCGATCGTGGGTTGGACATTGCTGGGGCTAGGTTGCTTTGTGGTGGCAGGATTAGGGCAGTCGGTAGCTCCGGTTGATCTGACGGCGGCGGCCCGGTTGACAGCGGTGGGCCTGACACCGACGGGATTGCCTGTGGGCTGGAATTGGGGCCGGTTGTTCCAGGCAACGGCGCTGATGTTTGTGGCTTACGCGGGGTATGCGCGGATTACGACGATGACGGAGGAAGTGCGGCGGCCCCGACGATCGATTCCGATCGCGATGGTCGTTTGCCTGAGTCTGACCTTAGCGTTATATATGCTGGTGGCTGGGACGTTGATCGATCACTGGGGAACTGCCCAAAGCCTATTTTCCAATACCGCTCTACCGCCATTGTCAATTTTGGTGCAACAGTTCCAAACACCTTGGCCCCTGGTAGAAATTGTGGAAAGCAGCGCGATCGTGGCATTGTTGGGGGTGTTGCTGAATTTGGTTTTAGGACTGTCGCGGGTGTTGTTAGCAATGGGGCGACAGGGGGATATGCCGTTGCAATTGGCGGCTTTAAACCGATCGCGGACGACACCGACGTTAGCCATATGGATAACTGGGGGATTGATTGCGTTACTGGTGACGATCGGGAATGTGAAGACCACTTGGTCCTTTAGCGCGTTTAATGTACTGATTTACTATACGTTGACAAATCTAGCGGCATTGCGTTTATCGGTGAGCGAACGACGCTATCCCCGTTGGGTTTCCGTGATCGGTTTGGTTGGCTGTTTAAGTTTGGCGTTTTGGGTAGATCGATCGGTTTGGCAGTGGGGATTACTGTTGATTCTGCTCGGTTGCCTGTGGAAGGCGGGGCGCGATTTCTGGGCGCGATCGGCGGGCGGACAGCGCGGATAAGGGGGGCATTGCCCCCTTACGATTCTGTAATCATTTCATCGTAATGGGCTGGGGATAAATCTTGACGATCGCGAATTGGATTTCGGTGGTTTGATTTTGCCAAGTGAGGCACTGAATCACTACATCGCCGTGGGCTTGCCAGTCTTGATCGACTAACTGCAACGGCACATTGAGCGGGAAAATCCGATAGCCAGACTTGATCGCTCGGTATCGTTCCCCGACGGCTAAACGGCTGGGAAAATCAGCGGAGCTCAGCTTGACGATGCTATTGACTTCGCAGGGCATACCCATGATGACTGACCAAAGTCTGGATTGTACGGATTAATTCAAAACCGAGTCGATCGTAACATGGCTGAAGCCTTGACCCATTAGGTCGGCTCAAAAATCAGCCGCAACTGCTCAAAGGCTGTCCAGCTCAACCCAGTTAATACCAAATCCAGCAATGAATGCAACAGATCTTGCCGAACCGCCCCCTGGCCCCCAATTTTGGGAGCGTTAGAACCTTGAAGCAGTTTCATATTCCCCCGGCATTGGGGGCTAGGGGGCCTGATGTGTCGCAACCATTAATTGATTTGGTTATCGTGCATCAATTTTCTAAGGTGATTCGGGTGCGGGCTTTTTCGTTGCAATCGCAATCTTTACTCCTGGCACCTGTCGCACTTGATCGAGTACTTCCACGGCATTACCGTAATTGATCGCGCGATCGGCATTCAAAATCACAGTCAGTGGCTGATCGGGCTGTTGCAACTTTTTGACAGCTTCGATAACGTTGGCCGCTTGAATCGGTTGCCTGTTGAGAAATAATTCGCCTTTGTCGTTGATTGTTAAACTTGCCTTGCTCGTCAGTTGTGCCTGTGAGTTTTTGGCTTTGGGTAGACTTACCGTTAGGGTTTCTAGCTTCGTTAAGGTGAGTGTAGACATGATAAAAAATGCCAAGATCGAAAATGTCACATCAATCATAGGCACAATATTCACCTGCGTCGGTTGTTCAGGTTCGGTAATGGGGCGGCGGCGGGGCATGATGATTGCTTCCTTGATGAAGTGGGAAATCGGACCAACAGAAAACCAGATCGACAGGAGCCTCGATCAACGTGATAAGAACGATCGCTTATTCTGACGACGGTAGAGCAACTCAATCTCCGCCACATTCTCCTGAATCAAAGCTAACTGGCGTGTATAAAAGCTGCGGAATACACTCGCTGCGGCAAATGCCCCGATCGCCACAATTAATCCAAAGGCCGTCGTAATTAAGGCTTCACTAATCCCCGAGGTCACTGCTCCGGTTTTGGCACCATCTGCTGCACCCAAACTGAGGTTGGAGAATGATCGCATCAACCCAGTTACAGTGCCGAGTAAACCTAAAAGTGGTGATAGTCCCACAATGATGTCAAAGAAGTCATTAAACCGCTTGAGCAACGGCACTTCTGCCTGGATTGCTGCATCGATCGCCAGCGCAAACTCATCCGCATCCGCATCCTCCAGGGACAGTGCTTCATGGAAAATTCGAGGGATCGGCAAATTCAAATGGCGATCAAGTTTCTCCAGCGCTAAGCTAGCATCATTGCGGTATAACGCAGTTACCTGACGGATGATTTTGGCTTGGCTCTTTAGCAACTTTGACCAAAAAATAGTGCGCTCAACGCTCATTGCCAACGCTGCGATCGAAAAGAATAACAGCGGCCACATTGCTGGCCCACCCGCTAAGAACAAATTCCGCAATAACATAAGCTTAACCTTTTCTTCAGACTTTGTTGATAATAAGAAGCAATCTCATTTGTTTTAGCAAGGCACTTCTCTAGTAGTATAACCGATGCTTGACATTTCTTAAGTAGCTCATGTACTATAGCATCTTAATGAAAATCTATAGCAATAGACTGATTGAAAAAGCGCCAAAAATTTGCGATTGATTCAAGATTGCTGTTGGTGTATCCGCCTTGGTTTCTCTCAGGCAAAGTTTGCTTTAATTCTTCATGGCTGGCAACGATGACTTCTCCTTCTGATTTGAAATCCACCACGGCTCAGGAAAATCGCTATCATGAAAAACGGTTTTTCTGGTGGCTAATATCCAGCGTTTTCGTAGGTTCTAGCGTTCTGCATGGTTTGACGATTAGCCTGGTATATTTACGTCCGGCACAGGTAAACGCGGTGAAGCCACCGGAGCCAGAACTGGAGATCGTGATCGAAGAGGAAATGTTCGATCCAGAGGTGACGGAAGAAGTCAAGGTTGATGATACGCCTACCTTAGGTGGCAATACGGGAGGTGATGAGTCTTTGCAGGTGGCGACCTTAGCTCCCCCCCAGGAAACGATCGCGGAACAACTTGATGATCAAACGCCGCCCGAACCGCAGCCTGAACTAACCGATGCGGATTTAAAGGAAACGCCACAACCACAACCCACGCCCAAACCGAAGAAATCCCCCCAAGCAGAAGCCCCCGATCCCAAAAAAGCGGAGGATAAAATGATTGCCAAAGGCCCAACCAACCAAGCAGGCGAGAAAAATGGTGATCCAAACGGTTCTAAGGAGCGCGGCTTAAATCTCAGTCCCTCACCCATCACCAAACCCAGTCCCTCACCCATCACCAAACCCAGTCCCTCACCCATCACCAAACCCAGTCCCTCGCCCATCACCAAACCCAGTCCCTCGCCCATCACCAAACCCAGTCCCTCGCCCCAAATCGCGATCGCTCCTGCACCAAAGCCCCCAGAACCCATTAAAGAAAAGCCGAAGCCGAAACCCAAAAATCCCTATGGCTATGCGCGTAAAGAAGGTGAACGCATCGCCACGGGGACCAAGGCAAAATTCTCGATCGAATACGATGAAAAGGGCAAAGTTAAGGGTGGTAAATTATCCAGTTCCACGGGTGATCTAGAACTCGACGCAGCCCAATTACGCGACTTCAACCGTGCACTAGAAAATAACAAGCGACTCAGACAGCAATTAGAAAACCGCGATCTAGAAAAGCGCGATCGCCCAGTTCGTTTTGTCTTTGATGGAGAGGGTGAAAGTGCTGCCGAGCGGGAGCAAATTCAACGCAATCGTGATCTAACCGCACAACAGGAAGCCCAACGTGCTGTCGATCGTGCCACCCAAGCCGAACCACCCGCCCAAGCCGCTCAACCGGCTGACCCACCCCCGAGTGGTTTAGCATTGCCGTTGCCTGCCCCCGCGATCGATTTGCCCCCAGAAAAACCTACGGAAACACCCGCCGCACCTGCGGAAGCACCTGCGGCGACACCTATGCCCGTCAAACCTGTACCTGCGGCACCGATCGCCCCCATAGAACCTGCTCCTACAGAAGCGCCCGCTGTTGAACCACCTGCCCCTACAGAAGCGCCCGCTGTTGAGCCATCCTATGATCTGCCCGTTGAGGAACCGATCCCTGCACCCGTTGAGCCATCCTATGATCCGCCTGTTGATGAAGCAGTCACCCCGGTTGAATCGCCTGTTGAGGAACCAATCCCTGCACCCTTACCGGAACCAGAACCCTTGCCAACATCACCTTAATCGCCGCTTCAGATAAAATCGCTCATTCATGACACTACGAAGAATTATCAGCAGTTCCAGAGCGGTGCGGATCTTGACGAAAATCCGCGTGAACGATCATTGTTGCTATCAGCCCATCTGAAAATAAAATGCTGCGCCTAGAATCACATAGGTCGATAGCAACAAAATCCCTTCGAGCCAATTCGATCGACCGTCCAAACTGACCAAATTCGCGATCGTTACGGCAACTGTGACCGCAACCACCTCAAACGGGTTAAAACTCAAATCCATGGGCTGGCCGATAAACTGACCGACCAGCACCAAAATTGGCCCCATAAACAGCGCTACCAAGAGGCTCGAACCCATCGCGACACTAACCGATAGATCCATATTATTTTTCATGGCCACACCAACCGCCGTCACGTATTCCGCCGCCCCGCCGACTAATGGCAACAGAATCACCCCAGTGAATAGCGGCGTTAGCCCCAAGCCCTTGGTCGCCTCTTCCACCACACCAACAAACATCTCTGACTCGTAGGCCACCGCTAACGTCGAAGCCAGCAATACCCCCAGCCAGAGCTTCAGATTTGGTTGATGTTCAGCGTCATGGCCTGCTTCCTCAAGTTCTGCGACGCTGACATCATAGAGGTAGCTGTGGGTTTTGAGCGAGAAGACTAATGTCAGGACATATACGACCATTAAGACGATCGCGACCGTTACCGATAGCTCCCGCACAGGTAAAGAATCCCTCTGATTCGCGGTATAAAAAGCCATTGTTGGCAGCAAAATCGCAATAACAGCTAGGGTCATCGATGTGCCATTCACCCGCGCTACGATCGGCTTAAATTCCTGCTCTTTGTAGCGCAACCCACCGAAGAACATCGAGAGCCCCATCGCCAGTAATAAATTACTAATGATCGTCCCGGTGATACTGGCTTTAACAATATCAATCAGCCCGGCTTTCAGTGCCACAAGGCCAATAATTAGCTCGGTCGCATTGCCAAATACTGCATTGAGCAATCCACCCACCGATGGCCCCGTGACTAGCGTTACTTCCTCCGTTGCAGTACTGAGCCAAATGGCTAGCGGCACGATCGCTAATGCGGACGTGACAAAGACTGGCATCGTTCCCCAATGCAGTTGTTCTGCCACGATCGAAATCGGCACGAACACCAACAAAACATAGGAAAGAATTTTTTTAATGGACACTAGGATGAACGCCCCGTTAGTTGATCACGCAATTTCCGAATTTTATCGCGGTATTTTGCCGCTTCCTCAAATTCTAAGTTTTTTGCCGCTTCTTTCATCTGTGCTTCAAATTGCTTAATCAAATCGGGGATGTTTTCTAGGGGGACATCATTAGCTTGAAGGTAGACTTCTTCGAGTTCCTGGGCATTTAAGCGACGGGAAACATCCAAGAAACTGAGGATCGCATTGCTGGATTTTTTGACGATCGCGGTGGGGGTGATGCCATGCTTCTCGTTATAGGCGATCTGGACACGGCGACGATCTTCGGTGACTTGAATCGCTTTGGCCATGCTGTCGGTCATGTTATCGGCATAAAGAATTGCTTGACCTTGGACATGGCGCGCCGCCCGACCGATCGTCTGGATCAGCGATCGTTCGGCCCGCAAAAAGCCTTCCTTATCCGCATCGAGAATCGCCACCAACGAGACCTCGGGCAAATCTAAGCCTTCCCGTAGGAGATTTACCCCGATCAAGACATCAAAGAGACCTTCGCGCAGATCTTGAAGAATTTCAATGCGCTCGATCGAATTAATTTCCGAATGCAAATAGCGGACTTTAACTTTGCGCTCCTGCAAATATTCGGTTAAATCCTCAGCCATACGTTTGGTCAGTGTTGTCACCAATGTGCGCTCGTTGCGCTGACTGCGGACTTGGATTTCGCCGAGGAGATCGTCTACTTGGCCTTCCGAGGGCCGCACGAAGATTTCGGGGTCAACCACACCTGTTGGCCGAATTACCTGGTGGACAATTTGCGCATTCGATCGTTCAACTTCCCAGTCCCCTGGCGTTGCCGATACGAAAATGCACTGCTTCACCTTTTGCCAGAATTCATCGGCTTTCAGGGGGCGATTATCGGCGGCACTGGGCAATCGAAATCCATGATCGATCAAGACTTTTTTGCGCGCTTGGTCGCCATTGTACATTGCCCGAATTTGCGGAATCGTCACGTGGGATTCATCGATGACCAGCAGCCAGTCGTCCATAGGAAAGTAATCGATTAAACATTCCGGCGGTGCACCTGCTTCCCGGCCTGCCAAGTGGCGCGAGTAGTTTTCGACACCCTGGCAAAACCCAACTTCCTGAAGCACTTCTAGATCGTAGCGAGTGCGCTGGTCAATGCGTTGGGCTTCTAGCAGTTTGCCTTCGCCTTCCAATTGCAGTAATCGCTCCTTCAATTCCTCACGAATTGCCTCACAAGCCACGCCAAGACGATCTTCAGGCGTGACAAAGTGACGAGCTGGGTAAATGTTTACCGCTTCCATGCTCTGCAATGTGGCTCCCGTTAGCGGATCAACGTAGCGAATGGCATCAATCTCATCGCCAAAAAACTCCACCCGAATAATTCGATCTTCGTAGGCAGGCCCGATTTCGACGACATCGCCTTTGACCCGGAAGCGGCCGCGCCCGAGGTCTAAGTCATTGCGCGTATATTGGACGGAAACCAAATCGCGTAAGACCTGGCGCTGATTAATTTCTTCTCCCACCCGCAGCGAAATCGCGGCATTCAAATATTCCGTCGGAATCCCCAAACCATAAATGCAACTGATTGAAGCAACCACAATCACATCCCGCCGCTCAAATAACGATCGGGTGGCTGAGTGGCGCAACATATCGATTTCTTCATTAATCGATGCGGTTTTTTCAATAAATGTATCGGTCACTGGAATATAGGCTTCCGGCTGGTAATAGTCGTAATAACTAATGAAGTATTCCACTGCGTTGTGCGGAAAAAATTCCCGCAACTCATTGCAGAGCTGCGCCGCCAGCGTTTTGTTGTGGGCCAGGACGAGGGTGGGCTTCTTGACTTCATTGATCACCCGCGCGATCGTGTGGGTCTTACCTGTGCCCGTTGCACCCAAGAGTGTCTGGTAAGGCTGCCCTGTCTGGATGCCCTTAACCAGGCTTTTAATTGCCTTTGGCTGGTCGCCTTTTGGTTCAAAGGGCGCTTGAATATTGAAGTCTGACATCGCCATCAACCTAAAACGATAAACCCAGTCTCTATTTTACAAACTGCAATCGCCTGCTTCATCACTTCCATTAAACAAGTGTGGATCCACATTGCACATCAAGGGTGCTTCAGGATTTTCTGAGGCTTTCCTTGGGGTGTTTTCTCGCTCAAATTCAGACTAATGGCTCAATTCGACCAATTGCAGCCCCACCCAAAAGTCAAGGGCGGGGCTGTCCCACGCGTGATGTGATCACCTCAGTTCAGCATTTGGGTACGTTGCTAGGAATCGCATCATCCGCATTCATGCATCAGCACGCATTCGATCGATGCCCCAGCATTTGCCAGTTCGAAGTTAGTTCATGGTGTATTCCGCCTCACAAGTCACTATCGCTAGTAGGTATTTCGTACAATGCACTCCGCTGCCACAAATGATTTCGTCATTTCTGATACTTTTGCACCTAATCATGGGGCGATAACGGCTGCACCCTCAGGCTCGGTTTCCGTCGATCGCTTACTTCGTCGGATCACCCGCTGTACCCTGCAATCCTTAGCATTGTCCGAAATCTTCCAAATTGCGATCGCGGAAGTGCAGCAGTTTTTGGCCGTCGATCGAGTCATGCTTTATCAGTTTCAGCCGGATCAAAGTGGTCAGGTGATTGCTGAAAGTCGCTCCGTTAGTGAACGACTGCCTTCACTTCAGGGATTATATTTTCCTGCGGATGATATTCCCGATGCGGCCCGTGAACTTTTCATCGCTGCGAAGGTTCGGAATGTCGTGGATGTGGCTTCGGGGCAAATTAGCCAAAGTCGTTTGTACGACCCGGATAGCGGAGAGATTATCCCGGCTGACTGGATCATGCGTCCCCTTGATCCTTGCCATCAAATGTACTTGACAGCGATGGGGGTCAAGTCATCCCTGACAGTTCCAGTATTTTATCAAGATCAGCTCTGGGGACTGTTAGTCGTCCATCACGCCCAACCCCGAGAAATTCCGTTTGATCAACTCACGGGTGTACAACTTGTGGTAGATCAGTTGGGAATCGCAATTAGCCAATCTCACTATATCCAGCAAGCACAGAAAAAAGCTGAGCGCAAAATTGTCGCGAACCAAATCACTGCACATTTGGCCAGCCATGTGGAATTTGACTTGCCAAGTACATTAGCCATCATCGTGGAAGCGATTGGGGGGTCTGGAGGACGACTTACCCTTGATCCTGAAGCACTCAAAATTGCCATCGGGATGACGGAACCCCTATCGTTGAGCGCGCTCACCTATACCTATGGAAATCAGCCAGTGATGACCCACAATCACTTGCCGTTGCTGGAACAGTCACATATCCTTGCATCCCATTTTGAGTCCACTGGCGATCGGCTGTGGGCGATCGATGATGTTTATCAAGTGAGTGATCTGCGCGTTTTGCAGCCGACCTTTCAGGCAACAGGCATTCGTAGTGTGCTGATTGTACCCATGACCATCCACGTCCATCGAATTGGATACCTCAGCATTTTCCGCAATGAACTAACGACCGAGAGACTCTGGGCTGGTGAATGTGACCCGGATCAGCGACAAACGATGCCACGCCAGTCCTTTGACATCTGGCGACAGTCAAAAACAGGGCAGGTTAAACCATGGCTGATCGATGATCAAAAGTTCGCAATTCTGGCAGCAGAAAAAATTGTGCCTGCGATTCATCAGTACGAATTGCATCAGCAAGTGTATCGCTTAAATCATCGTTTGGAGAATCAGATTCATGAACGAACATTTGCGCTACAGCAATCGATCGGACAACAGCAAATGCTATTCGACGTAGTGACAAAAATGCGCCAGTCCTTAGATCTCGATCAGATCTTGGGAACGGTCACTCAGGAAGTGCGGCGATTGTTGCAAGCCGATCGCGTTGGGATCTATGCTTTTGACCCGGCGCGCAATTTTAACGATGGTGTGTTTGTTGCTGAAGCAGTACTACCAGAATTTCCAGCGGCGATGTCAGTGCCAGTGCATGACCATTGTTTCGGCGAGGAGTATGCGCCGTTCTATCAACAAGGTCGTGTCTCAGCTTTAGCCGATATTCAGCAGGCAGGGCTACAGGACTGTTATCGGGAGGTACTAGAGCAGTTTCACATTAAAGCGTCACTCGTCGCGCCGATTCTCAAAGGCGATCAGCTATGGGGGTTATTTTGCGTACATCACTGTCAAAAGGCTTATCAATGGCAATCGGCAGAAATTGATTTTGTGCAACAGGTTGCAGCGCAGGTCAGTATTGCGCTGGAGCAGGCGGATTTGCTTCAGCAGAAACAGCAGCATGCCGAACAGTTAGCCACGACAGTTGAAACCTTAAAGCAAGTTCAATTACAACTCATCCAGACGGAAAAAATGTCAAGTTTGGGGCAGTTAGTCGCCGGGGTTGCGCATGAAGTCAACAATCCAATTAATTTCATTCACGGCAATCTCAAGCATGTCAGCAATTATGCTCAATCATTACTCAGTCTTGCCAAGATCGTTCAAGCACGCTATGCCGAAACTGATTCGGAAATTCAGGAACTCATCGAGGAAATCGACTTGGATTTTGTGTATGCGGATTTGCAGAAGCTGTTGACATCGATGAATCATGGAACGCAACGCATTCAAGAAATTGTCTCATCGCTCAAAAACTTCTCGCGACTTGATCAAGCGGCAATGAAATCAGTAGATATCCATGAAGGTTTAGAAAGCACATTATTGATTTTGCAACATCGCTTGAAAACTGACAAAACTGGCAAATCACCTGAAATTAAGGTGATTAAGCAATATGGTGAGCTGCCGTTGGTCGAGTGTTATGTGAGTCAGCTGAACCAGGTGTTTATGAACCTGATTTCTAATGCGATCGATGCGGTTCATCAGCGCAGCGCAGAGGACGAATCGATTACTCCAACGATCACGATTATGACAGAGCCCTGTGATAACGGATCGATTGCGATTCACATCAGTGACAACGGGCTAGGGATGGAAGCAACTGTTCAAGGGAAAATTTTTGATCCCTTTTACACCACAAAACCTGTGGGCCAAGGTACGGGTCTCGGGCTATCAATTAGCTATCAGATTATTCATGAGCGACATCATGGCTTGCTCCGCTGTGCATCGCAACCCGGTCAGGGATGCACCTTTACGATCGAGATTCCCATGATTGGCAAGACTGAAGCAGAAACGAATCTGGTGCTAAATCCAGCCCAATCTCATCCGTTTGCAAGGCGACTTGCCTAACGCCGTTTGCCGCCCGATCGTATCCGACTGCCGCCACTACTCCCAAAGCCTGTCGATCGCCGCTGATTGCCGATTGAGGGACTCTTGTAGGTCTTGCCCGTGCGGCGCAAATCACTACTCCCAAAGCCTGACCCCGTCGATCGACGCGGTTCATTTTGATTGAAAGTTGCTTTTGGGGTAGCGCTGGGGGTGGTCTTCACCGCAGTGGTGCCCCCGATCGGGCGGGTGACGCGCGAACCAAACTGGCTGGGAGTATTGCGCAATTGGCCCGTGGTGCGGAAGTTGGTGCGGTTGCGTTCGACCATGGGCGGCTCGTTGTAGCGACTGCGATACTGCCCGATCGCGTCGTCGTAGCGATTGCCATAGCCGCCATAGCCAAATAGACCGCCGCGATCGTAGCGGGGCGGCATGTAGTATTGCGGACGAAAGAGCATGTTACCGATCGCCTGACCCGCAATATTTCCGGCCAAAGACCCAAAGAACGGCGACCAGAAGCTGGATTCGCGCCGTACCACAACGGTTTCACGATTTCCGGTTTGAGGATTAGTTTGGACTTCGGTGACGTTGTGGGTGTATTCGATTTTGAAGTCCTCTGTGAGGTAAAGTGTCGGTTCGCCGTTTTCTACTTTGACGTAACTTTTTTCACCCGCTTTAATTTGCTCGTCGGTGAGTCGCGCCATTTTGACTTCACTGAGCTGCACCGTCGCATCCATGCCCGCTGGCGTATTTAGCAGCATCAATGTATAGTCGCCGCTGCCGTCATCATAGCTGGCTTGTTGCAAGGGATATTGCCCATCCTGGAGCTTCTGGGCGGGCGCTTGGGCTTGATCGCGGACGATCGCCGGGGGATTGGCCTGACTATTGGGCTGAACAGGCGGTGCTTCAGCATTGCCGCAGCCCCAGAGGGGTACGAGCAGTAGGGTGGCAATGCCGAGGCGTTGGGTGAGCGTCGAGAATTTTGATGGGGTCATGGTTTTGTGCGGAAAGTCTACAGTGAATGCGAACGCGAGGTATCGGGTTACAGCGGTATCGGGTTACAGCGGTATCAGCTCGGGGAAGTTCTCTAGCAGTTGGTCGCTGGTGAGCACATCGCCGTAGGCCGCTGGTGAGAAATGCACTTGAATTGCCCGTAGTCGCCGCTGGGAATGCAATCCCGCGATCGTGGGTAAAGCCGCTTTGATTGCGCTAATCGAGGTGAGGTCGGTTTCCAGTTGTGGACATTCACCTTCAGCGGCGATCGTAATCATGACGACGAGGTTCTGTACCGGGGCGATCGACAGGGTTTCATCCTCCGGCGGCGCATCGAATTCGTTGCCGCTGAGGTAGCGCTGCCCGGAATCCATGAACAGTTGATTCACATAATCATCGGCCTCACCTTCGTCCCAGACAACATCGCCTTCATTAGCGGCGCTTTGCCAGTAGGGTTCGTACCGTAAGAGACCCGTACAGATTTCGATCAAGCCTTCGCCGAGCACTTGCAGGTCGCCATCACTGTTGATCGCATCCCGGCCCGCTTGATTGAGTACGCCGAGCAAGGGTGCAACTTCATCGCCCGCGAGATGCAGGAAGAAGCGACTGACGACCAGCCGTGTTTTGCCCGTAAATTGGTTGAAGCGATCGCTGAGGGATGCCACAGGGAAGTCCTACCTTCAGAAAATAATGCCGTCTACTCATTGTTCTACCGTATATTTTAGGTGATTTTCCTGGAGGACAACCCTATCTTAAGGTTGGGGTTCCCGACTCGGCCTTTAGGAACATTTTTTCAGGCGCGATCGGAGACCGAAGAAGATTCGGGAGATCATAAGAGTGACGGCGATCGTTACTTTGAATTCAAAGTTGGCTCACGGTTCATTAGCACTTTTCGCGGTCGCTTCAAAAACTTCGTTGTTGATGTTAATCGCACGGCTTATCGTGGCTTTAAATTCTTCAAAGACTATAGGAGAGTGTTCCGAATTTGGTCTAAATCAAAAATCGAGTCAGTCCTAGCAGAACTTTCAGCTTGACTTACACAAAAATGCGAACGCTCTCGTAAATTAATTTGTTATGGAGAATCGCTACCCCCTAAGGGCAGGACTTCTAAATCTTAGGCGGATTGTGCAAAAATTGGATTAGCCCAATTTTAAAATCAAGTCAATATCGCATAATGAGTCAGCCATTAATCGCATTTATCCAAACTCTTTTTAGCAATCCCCCCATTCCCTATAACCCCGCCAACCAGACGCTTAAAGGCTGGATGCTCTATTGCCTACGCGATCGGGGGTTGAAGGTCGATACCGTTGTGAATAATGCCGACTTTGAAGTTCAGTCGAAGGTGGGGAATTGTCGATTTAAAGTGACCACCGCTGGTCAACCGCTTGATCCCGCTATCGCTTGGATTGTCGCGGATGCAGATGGGCAACGGGCAACTGTGATTCCCGCTCAACCGGAGACAGCAACAGTCCCCGAGCCATAATCACCCCCGAGAAATGATCTTTGATTGCTGATTGTTACGGACTGCAACCAATCCTAATGTGAATGCAACCTTAAAGGAATGCTAAAGCCCGATGCGGATCAGGCCCCATTTGTGCCAGAATGATTCGCAAGTGAGGAGTTTCATAAACTGCGCTGTTTCGCGAGTGCCTTATGAAATTCAAGATATTTACTTTGCTGTTGAGTCCGTTGATTGCTGCGCTGGTTGGCATGACTCCTGTTCTCGGGAAGTCATCCGATCCAATGGTCAAAAAATCCTCCCCACCCACCTCAACGATCGCGATGCAACCGGAGCTAGCGGCTGCGCCTCCCGCTGCGCCAACACCCGATCTGCGCTGGCTGGGATATGGTTTGTTTCTTTTGCAGATTGGGTGGATACCTTTGCAGTTTGTGAAGGTTCAAGCCATTCGATTAGATGAGTGATTGGGCTTCAGCTAGCTGAAACCCAATCAAGCCAATGTTGCGGGCTTCAGCTAGCTCCGACTGCAACATTGACTTGATTTACTCAGCATTGACTATTCTTCAAACTCCGGTTCCGGTTGTTTTACGGGTTCGGGAATCGTGAAGGCTTGCGGTTGAAAGTCTTTTGGAGCACTGCTTTGGTCAGCCGTAGACCAGGGATCGGCATCAGCCGTCGGGGCCGTTGGCCCAGCGATCGGGGCGGCTGGGGGCGGTGCATCGACGGTTGTTTCCACTACTTCCGCATATTCGACATCCTGCACATCATTACGATGGTCGCCGACCGACCGGAGGTCATCGGCAGCGAAGGGTTCGGGGTAGCCGGATGCGGATTCGTAGTTATCGGTCCAATCTTCTTCCTGACGCATTTGCTGTTGGACAGGACGCTGTTGCGGGGGAAGCACTTCGACGCGCTCGGGTTCGCGCTCCCAATTGTCTTCGTCCCAAGTCTCTTCAATGTCATCCGGATCGGGCCGTCGCTGGGCGGGGGGCGGCATGGGAACGCGGGTCGCTGAAGGCAGCTGGTTTTCGGGTCGGACAATGGGTGGCGGCTGAAAAGCATTATCTTTTTCCCAAGGTGCACCGCCGATGCCGACCTGTTCAAGCAGGCCGATCGTCAACTGGCTGAGCCGTTCTTCCGCCCCTTCATAGACAATCAAGCGATCGGGGCCGCTACTCACAATTTCCTCAATCGGCAGTTCGTAGGTGCTGAGCACGCGATCGGGGATCAAGGGATAGCCAAAGGTCGCAATGGTCAGTGACGCGAGCTTCCCGGTATCGACATCGAACTTAAAGCCCCGAACTTTACCGAGTACTTCACCCGTTTCGGTAATTACTTCGCAGTTAATCAAGCTGTTGTAGCGACCGGTATCAAGGCTTTCGACCGCGTCATCATTTTCGACCAGGATCACATCACCAATCTGGCGGACACTGGTGAGCCGCATCTCTTGGGGCGTGCCGTAGAACAAATTGGGCCGCAGGCTCATCGCCACAACTTCCTGGCTATCAACATCGACCCAAAGCTGGCTAATCACCCCTAAGCGCTTGCCAGTGGTGCGGGTAATCACTTGGGTGCCCAGAAGGTCGGCGCGCTGACGATACTCTGCACTCATGCTCGTTGGCAATCCTCGATCGATGGTCAAATTCTGCTTCAGTGTATCAAACTGTGATCTGGCTAGCGCATTTCGGCGAGGTGCGGGTTGCCGATTGTTACGAGTGATCACAATTCGAGTTTTCGGATCCGAAGTTGTAGGAAGATTCCCAGACTGATCACGAGCAAGGGGGTTAGCCAATTACCATAGCGACTATAGGGCGTTTGGGTTTGGCGGCGATAGACTCGCTGATTGTGGCTGATGAATTGGTTGGCGGGGGCCTGCCACTGGATCTGACCGTGGGGATCAATGACGCTGGAGTAGCCCGTATTGGTTGCCCGTACGGCCCAGCGATCGTGCTCGATCGCCCGCATCAGATCATGGGCCTGATGTTGCTTCATGAGTGTTTCGCTGTAGGGATCAAGATTGGACGTGGTGATGATGAGGTTTGCGCCGGCTTTGATCTGCGTGCGAAACAAGTGAGGAAATGCCGATTCGTAACAAATCCCGATCGCCGCACGTCCAAAGTCCGTTTCAAAGGTTTGCCCTACCGCACCGGGCCAGAGATAGCGGCGCAGGGGGGAAAGGCGACCGATCACTTTTCCCAGAACGGGCTCGAAGGGCATGGATTCGCCGAGGGGCACCAGTTTGACTTTGTCATAGTGGCTAATGGTTTGGCCAGCGGCGTTGAGTGAGAATAATCGCTGGGTCGGGCGGCGGTCACCATCGGGTGCAGTGACTTCGCCAAAGCTGCCGAGCCACAGGGGAATTTGGGCCTGGGCGATCGCTTCGGTCAGCAGTTTGGGGCGTTTGGTTTCCCAGCTAAACGGTAAAGCGCCTTCCGGTGTAAGCACCACATCCGCGCCGCTTTGGGCCATGTTGCGATAGCCGATGGTGTAGTTGCGAATCGCTTGGCGAATCCCTTCCCCGGAGAGCTTAATCCGCGTCGGGATATTGCCTTGCACAATCCCCACATTCAGTGCTTCGGGCGGCATATCGTTCAGGGGTTGCAAAGCCAGACTTGCGCCGATGCCGTGGGTCAAAATTAACAGCCCGATCGCGGCCACCAACAGCTGCGGCGATCGCCAGACCCATCCACCGGGCGAAAGTCCTTTCGGCGGCAGTTTGCGCCAAGTCGAACGCAGCGCTTCAGCGAGTAAGCCATTCACCGCCACGATCGCCGCGCTCACCGTTAGATTTCCCGAGAGCTGACCCAAATGCAGAATCCAAGGATTACCGGGGCTTTGGGTATAAGCCAGGGTTGTCCAATCCAGGGGCGTTAGCGATCGGCCCGCTTCGATCGCGCACCACAACGTCGTCCCCGCCAAAACCCGCCCCCAAGCACCGAGCTGCCAGCGCTGATCAATCCACCGCAGCCCCACCCCCCAAAGCACCACCGAAATCACACCCCACAGCGTAATAAACGCCCAAGCAAAGCTGACAATTCCAATGCTTCCCAGCCAGGGAATCCCCATCCATGTCAGCGGATGCAATCCGGTAATCCACCGCAGCGAAATCCCGTGGTACAGCAAACTCCAAATAATCAGCGGCCATTTCAGCCGTTTCCAGATTGTCCGCAGGCGATGTCCCGATCGCGCCGACGGCGATTGAACGGCTGGTAGCACCACCCACCACAACGGCACTAAGCCGATCCAAGCCAACCCCCACCAATTCAACGGTGCGGGAGCCAAACTGGTGAGAATGCCACCCAGCGCCGCCAGCAAAAGCGGATATTGCCCGAGGGAAAAACGACGGCGGTGGGTTTGAGGCAGTGGCGATGGCAGGGTCGCAGTCATAGCGATCGTTCCATCCGGTGCAGCCCCCCGGCATCGGTCATGTGGGTGAAGCGATCGCTGGTCTTACTACAGGTAATACCGTAACCGCGCTGCATCAACCATTTCCGACCCAACAGATTGTTATAAGTAACGTCCATGCAAACCGATCGACAATGCTGTTCCTGGGCCAGCGCTTCGGTGTCTTGGAGCAATGCTTGCCCCAGTCCACGCCGCCGCAACTCCGGTCGAATGCTCAAACTTAAGACATAAAAGGCTTGATCCGCCACATCCTGCTTAATCCGGCTCATGTCCGCCAAATGCACCAAAATCCTTGGTACCCGCTGCAACGGCAAAATGTGCGCCATCACCGATTGCATCCGGGCCTCAGCTTGCCGTTTGACGCTGCCGGAATACCCCAACATCAACCCTGCTGGCCGCTCATCCAGTTCGATCACCTGAGTATGTTCATAGCTCAAGGCATGGTTCGGTACGATGAAGGCTTGCTTCAGCACACCCAACGCCGCCTCGGGTCGCAACGCAAAAATATAGCCAAACAGTCCCGGCCCCGCTGCGAAAATTAATTCCGCAGCCCAATCCACATCCTGGGGTTCCGCACCCCGGACACTCAGACGCTCAACCGGAAAGGGCAAGTTCATCGCAGCCAAATCACCAACATCCGATCAAAAACAGGGATGCCACTGGGTTTAACAGTAACATCCCCGATTCCTTAAAGTCCGTCTTCACGGCAGATTTTCCGCCATCTGACGGACTGCCGATCGCGATAATTAAGCGTTACCCGCTGCTTGAGCGGCGACTTCTGCGGCAAAGTCAGTCTCTTCAACTTCGATGCCTTCACCGAGCACAAAGCGGGAGAACCGACGCACCTGAATGTTTTCACCCAACGCGGCGACTTGCTGCTTCACCAAATCCGCGACAGTGATGTCTTGATCTTTGATGTAGGGCTGGTCGAGCAGGCACATTTCCTTCAAGCGCTTCTCGATCCGACCCGCGACGATCTTCTCTTTAATGTCTTCTTTCTTGCCGCCGAGGTCATCTTTGCCCATTTCGATCGCTTTTTCCCGCTCAACGACTTCCGCTGGGATGTCATCTTGGCGCACGTACTCGACGTTGGGGCAAGCGGCGATTTGCATTGCCACATTGTTCACGAGTTCTTTGAACGCTTCGTTCCGGGCCACGAAGTCAGTTTGGCAGTTGACTTCGACCAGTACGCCGATCCGACCACCGGTGTGGATGTATTGACCCACTAGACCTTCAGCGGCAACCTTACCCGCTTTCTTGTCCGCCGAGGCCATGCCCTTCTGGCGCAGCCACTCAACGGACTTTTCCATGTCGCCGCCGTTTTCGACGAGGGCTTTTTTGCAGTCCATCATGCCTGCGCCAGTTGCCTCGCGCAGTTCCTTGACGGCCTTTGCGGAAATATCAGCCATGATTTTTATCCTGAAATATTGCTCTGAAAAGATTGCTATCAAGACTTTGCCTCAGCCGATCTGCGCGCCGAGGCAAAGTTAACGTTGAACATCGAGTGAAGGCATCAAACCCTAACCCGATCGCGCTAGATGCTGATTTATTCTTCCTCAGCTTCTTCGGTTTCGTCGTACTCCATGTCTTCGATCGCGCCGCCCATGAAGTCAGCCGCATCTTCCGACGGTGCCACTTCACCGTGACGACCTTCATAGATTGCATCAGCCAAACGGCCAATCAGCAATTTGATCGATCGAATCGCATCATCGTTCGCCGGAATCGGCACATCGACCGCATCCGGGTCACAGTTTGTATCCAACAGGGCGACGATCGGAATCCCGAGCTTCTGACATTCGGCCACCGCGTTGTACTCGCGCCGCTGGTCAACCATGATCACGACATCGGGAATCTTGCGCATGTTCTTGATCCCGCCGAGGTACTTCTGGAGTTTCTCCATTTCCCGACGCAGCATCGAGGCTTCTTTTTTCGGCAACAGATCCAGCGCCCCGGTTGCTTCGCGACGCTCAAGATCCTTGAGACGCTCGGCCCGAGTTTTGATCGTCGCCCAGTTGGTCAGCATCCCACCCAACCAACGCTGGTTGATGTAGTAGCTGCCGCAACGGCTGGCTTCCTGGGCGATGATCCCAGCGGCTTGACGCTTGGTGCCCACAAACAGGAATTTCTTGCCGGATTCAGCTTGGCCCCGGACAAAGTTAAAGGCTTCATCCATCAACTGCGCGGTTTGCACCAAGTCAATGATGTGTACGCCATTGCGCGCGGTGAAGATGTACTGCGACATCTTCGGGTTCCAGCGGCGGGTCTGGTGGCCAAAATGCACCCCAGATTCCAACAATTGCGCCAAAGAAACAACTGGCATGATTACTTTTCTCCTTTCGGGTTAATCCTCCATCCAGGTGTACCGTGGGGATGAATTGATTCGATCAGCGCGATCGCTCGGAAGACATAGAGGCGTTCATTCCCGTCCGCTTCGGCACAATTCATTGACTCCACCCCAGCACCCGAAATCCCGGATGTGTGAATTTTGACAACTCGACTAGGGTAGCACAGAAGCGGCATGGCAAGGACAGGCGGGTTTAGGGAATAAGTTGATGGCGCTTGTAGCTAGGAGGATGGAATGAATTGAGTTAGATGAACCATGCCAGAAAGACGGGATCGACGACGCGGGTTCAGTGGGCGGAAATTCGGTCGCAAGCGCTATTGGCTATTGGGACTGGTGGCTTGGTTTGGGGTGATTTCGCTCTGGCAAGCGCCGACGGTGCGATCGCGCATCCCCACAGACGAACTGCGCGGCGTTTGGATGACGCATTATGGGTTGAGCCTGAGTTATCAAACCACGCAATTAGATGAGGCCGTCGCTGATTTAGCCAAGCAAGGCGTAAATACACTCTATCCAGCGGTTTGGAATCAAGGGCATACGCTCTATCCGAGTCGGGTTTTGCAGCAGGCAGGCAATCCCCATCCGCGCAATCCTTGGCTGTATCTCCCCGGCTTACCCCAACCCGATATTCTGGCGGCTTTGATCAAACAAAGTCGGCGGCAGGGTTTGCAAGTTGTGCCATGGCTGGAGTATGGCTTGATGGTGCCGATCGATGCAGCGATCGTGAGGCAGCATCCCGATTGGTTGACCCAACGCCAAGACGGTCGCCAAACCGACGACCCCGCTCCCAGTCAGCATCCCCTCGGCCAACTCCGGCGCACCGTCATCGGCAGTCAGCAGGCATGGCTCAATCCATTGCACCCCGAAGTGCGGCGGTTTTTGATTGATCTGGCCAGTGAAGTGGTGCAGCAGTATGACGTGGATGGCATTCAGCTCGACGATCACTTTGGGTTGCCGACGAATTATGGGTATGACCCCGTAACGATCGCCCAGTATCGCCAAAGTCACGCGGGCAAAGCCCCGCCGACCAATGAGCATGATCCCGAATGGGTCAAATGGCGGGCCGATCGGCTCACAGAACTGATGCGCGCAATCAATCAATCCGTAAAGCAAATTAAGCCCCAGGCGATCGTCGCTTTATCCCCCAATCTGCCGGATTATTCCTATCGCAATTACCTACAAGACTGGGCGCAGTGGGTGAAATTCGATATCGTTGACCAAATCATTTTGCAAGTGTATCGCCCCGAAATTAACGCCTTCCAAGCCGTGCTCGATCAGCCGCAACTAAAACAACTCCGTGAGCAGGTGCCATTCAGCATTGGACTCTACACTGGCCCGATGTCGAAAACTAAACCGATCGCTCAAGTTCAGCAGGAAATTCAAGCGGTACGCGATCGGGGCTATGCCGGATTTGGGCTATTTTGCTGGGAAACGAGCTTTTGGCAGCGGGGGCGGCGCGTTGATTTACAGGCTATTCATCCAAACGCGCAGGCGAAACAAACCATTACCAGCCAATAACTGCAAATAATTTCGCAATTAAACTCGCCACCGCAATCGTCAACCCGATCGCCATCGCAAACAGCAGCCCAAGTGCCACTAAAACCAAGGCGACGAACAGTTTATCGGCGGCTTTTTGCTCGATCGGATTGGCTAAATGGGCTTCCAGCAGCTTGATATTTTTAGTATTCGACTTCCAGAAAAAGTCAAAGACATCGCCGAGGAATGGCACCGCCCCCACGATCGCATCGATCGCCACATTCGCCAGCATCCGCAGCAAGGTTTCCTTCGGCAGCTTAAACCGTAGGCTTTCCAGCATGATGTAGGCCGACATGATGAAACCCATTGAGTCCCCACCGCCAGTCAGCAAACCAATAATCGGGTCGATACCAATTTTCTTATCCGTTCCCGGAACTTTAATCAGGCCCTCAAGCAGCTTGGTCGCAATCTGAATCCGCTTCAGCGCAGCGGTATCGAGTTGGCTAGATGAATTTTGCGTCTTCATGGGTCGATGTTTCAACAGGTATCAGCAGCATACGCGATCGACCGCAGATTCGTCATGGTTAAGTTGAGCCAGTTGGGTTTAGGCCATTGCCAACCAAGCATTCAAACCATGGTTACCTTTGGCATAATCTTAAAATTAACTCCTCACTTGCATAATGGCCTCACAATCGACCTGGTACCTCTATCTCATTCGGTGCACTGATAATTCTTTGTATACCGGAATTACCACGGATTACGATCGACGTTTTGCCGAACATCAAGCCCAGGGAAAACGCAGTGCCAAATATTTACGCGGACGTGGCCCATTAGAATTGGTTTTTGTCACACCAGTAGGCGACAAATCCAACGCCAGTCGCATCGAATATGCCATCAAGCAATATTCCAAAACCACTAAAGAAAAATTGATCAATGGCCAAACCAGCCTCGTTGCATTGGGATTAATTGCTGAAACCCAACAAAAAACCTGACCGCGCGAGCACGATCAGGTTTGAGTCAAAGGAATATGTAAGTTGCTCATCTTGGATGAGCGCAGATTACCTAGTACCTAGGTTTTAGCGCGTTTAGGCTTCGGCTGGGTAAACGCTAACTTTCTTCTTGCTCTTGCCGTAACGCTCAAACGTTACAACGCCTTCTACCAAAGCAAACAGCGTGTCATCTTTACCAATGCCCACATTGTTACCGGGGTGCATTTTCGTACCGCGCTGACGCACTAAGATGTTGCCCGCCTTCACAACTTGACCGCCAAACCGCTTCACACCCAAACGTTTGGCGTTTGAGTCGCGGCCGTTCCTTGTACTACCAGTACCTTTCTTTGAAGCCATGCTTCGGTCTCCTTGCTACAAAATGATTGGACAATTACTACTCTTCAGCCGAAAGGCCAAAAACTAGAAACTACTAAGCCTTGATTTCCTTACCGCCAACCTTAATCGACTCCACGAGGAATCGGGTCTGCTCTTGGCGGTGACCCCGCTTTTTGCGCGTCTTCTTCTTCGGCTTCATCTTGTAGACGAGCACTTTCTTGCCGCGAAACTGCTTCAAGATCTTGCCGCTCACGGTCGCACCCGCGATCGTCGGCTGACCCACAGTAATGCTGCTGTCATCATTGACAAACAACACCTTGTCGATCGAAATAGCGGTATCGGCATCACCTGCGATGCGCTCTACGTCGTAGAAGCGACCGGGCTCAACCCGAATTTGCTTACCGCCGGTCTCAATAATTGCGTATGCCATAGGTTCCTCAATAGGTCGCCGTACAGGTGGCTCTGAACCGAAGTCCATGGCACTTAGGAAGAACCTGATCCGAGCAGAAAAGTCACAGTCTACAAGTATGCCAAGTACTTAGCAATTCTGTCAAGCAGCTTACACATCAAAGCACCATTCAATCAGTTCCCGGACGATCGCGGGGGTGATGCTACCGCCTTGGCCCCAGAGTGGACAGGGAACTCGCCGATAGTGATTGATATTCTTCCCAGCCTTCTTACCGGATTGACCGTGGGGGAACATGGGGAAATCATTCCCAAGGTTGACGAGATGACAGTCTGCCTCGGTTTGATTGATGCCGTAGATGATATTGAACTGCTTATCCTCAGACGTAACGGAGAGTAATGTGGGCCAGCCTTCTTCTAGCCCAGTGTCGTCCGATCGCACCTGCCAGTAAAAGGTGCGATCGTTGACAATGATTTTTCGGCGTTTCTTGGGACTAGTACCCATAGGAAATGACTCTGGCTTGCGACTCATTTATCATAAGCCTTCAGCATCATTTTGCTTTGATATTGGCAAGCTGTGAAAGATCAAGCTGAAAACGACGAGGTACACCCATATCATCTACCTGCGAACTGCACCAACAATCTCCTAAGGAAAAGCGATCAGCAACCAAAATCAACTGCAAAAAATTTAGGCGGTTTTGCCAAGGGCGAGTATCTTGATAAAGTTCTGACATGATTGAGACCGAGCAGAATTTCATGGGACTTCCTCCAATCATCGATGCTAAGAACCAGATCAACAAAGTATCAGCTTTTTGTACGATTCAAACTCAGTTTCCGACCCCGCAACGTTGCTTCACTGATGTTTTAGATGAATTAGATAAGGCGGTTAGGCAAGTCTTACCATCAGTAACTGGTGGTGCGCTCAACAACTGCCACGGAGATTGGTATGAGTGGTTAATCGCCCTCTCAGCATGGAATTATCACGTAGACCATCCCGATTCATATCTACTCTTGCCGTTGCCAAACGTGGCTCGATTTGATGTAATGCGGCTGTACCAAGATGAGTTCTATGACTTAATCGAGGACTTACGTGCCAAAGTGCTTGAATTCACTGAAGTAGAGCTGATCACCTCAAACCCGGACTTTGTGCTGCTTGATCCGAAAGCAATTGAAAAATTTGATCTGTTTTCCCACAAGATTGACGTGATTACCCCGGAGATTATTCAGCAGATATCAGAGGCTTATCGCTTGTTTCAGGCCCAGTGCCGCTTTGAGGAAATCATTGGGTATGTCTCGGTTAAAACCTCGCTTCGACCCGATCGACGACTTCAGATCGCCCATGAAGGCAGTCTTATGAAAGCCTTATACATTCACTTACAAACGCGCCAGTGGATTGTCAAGCCAGGTGGAATCAGCTACTACGCGGCCTCAACCAGCATGAATGATCCCGATCGCAAAGCACTGAAAACTGTTGCGACTCATTCAATCACCACAGTCCACAGTCTCCCCCAAGCAGCCGTGGATGAAGTTTTCACCGTCAACTCAATGTTGGATGCGGAGAAGATGTTTCAGCAAATCCTGGTAGTGTGCTAGACGTGTGGATGAGGGATAATGGAGCAAGCTATTTTTGGATGGTGAATTGCGATGGTACTTGAACCTGTGCTTTGTCCGAGTTGTGG
>JBJORF010000004.1:0-105546 GCA_046049545.1 Cyanobacteriota bacterium
CATGGACACGGGCGCGATGTTACTCAAATCCACCCAGCCGATCGATCTCCTCGATAACGCCCAAGACCTGGCGATCGCCCTTTCCCAACAATGCGCCGATTTAGTGATTCAAACCCTGCCCGAACTTGTCGCTGGCCGCATCACCCCCGAACCGCAGGACGAATCCAAAGCGACCTATGCTTCCCTGATCAAAAAAGACGACTACCAGCTTGATTGGACAAAACCCGCGATCGCCCTGCACAACCAAGTGCGTGGCTTTTACCCGAATTGCCAAACCGAATTTCGCGCTCAGGGATTAAAAATTATCGCCACGGTTCCCCTCGATCCGCGCTATGCCAGCCAACTGCCCGAGGAATATGCCCCCGCGATCGCCCAGGTACAGACCCAGCCCGATACCGTACCGGGCACCGTCCGCGCGATCGTCAAAAACTTTGGCGTGGTGGTCCAAACCAGTGATGGCCCCTTGCTTCTGGCTCAAGTTCAGCCCGCAGGCAAGAAACCGCAATCCGGCTGGGACTTTGCCAATGGGTTGCGGGTGGCGGTAGGTGAGGTCTTTGGTGCAGCGACGGAGTGAGATCATGCAGGAAACCCGCTTGATTTTAGGCATCATTGCAGTGATCGCGGGGGGACAGGCGATTTGGGAATTGCTGTTGGGGCCGAGGGCGACGGTGCAAGATGTGACGCAGCAAGTATTTCAGACCTGGGATCCCAAGGCATTGGCAAATGTGGTGAACAGTGAGTTTTTTATCCGGCCCGATCGCACGACCCCTGACGGTCAGATGATTTCCGTCGCGGAAGATAACCTTCAGGAATTACTCAGCCTTTATCGGGAGCAGCTCGGCCCGCTCCAGCGCTTCCAAGTGGTTGAAGAAAAAATCTCCCAGAGTCGTCTGCACCGCAGTGGCAAAGCCGTCTATGCCACCTACAAACTGGAAGCGCAGTTCGCCAAGGCTCCGGCGACGGTGCGGCTCTACCTGGAGCGCTACGGGAATTGGCGCGTCCATCATTTCATCATTCAATCGCCCGCCCTCAGTCCTTGCCTGAGCCAAGTCGATTGGCAGCTTTGTTCCGCCAATCAAGCCCGCCGCAACACCCCCGACCACGTGGCGACATTGAAAGCCCAGCTTCAGTTTCAGCGGCAATGTATCGGCTGTGATCTGAGCTATCTGGACTTGCGATCGCTGGATTTAGCCGGAGTCAACTTACGGCAGGCCAATCTCACGGGGACCCGTTTCCAGGAAGCGAATCTGCAAAACGCCAACCTCCAAAACACCAACCTTCACCGCACCCAATTCCAGCAAGCCAACCTCAAAAACGCCAACCTGAGTGCGGCGATCGGCCCCGGTACGCGCTTCCAGCAAGCCAATCTGCAAAACGCCAATCTCCAAAATGCCCAGCTCGCCCATGCGAACTTTGCCCAAGCCAATCTCCAGGGCAGTCAGCTCGATCGGGCCGATCTTGAAGCGGCGAACTTCTACCGTGCCGACCTACACCACGCCCAGTTGAACCAGAGCACCCTGTTTGCGGCGGATTTTCGGCAAGCGCGGATGACCCGGACGCAAATGAACGGTGCCAACCTGCAATGTGCCAGCCTTAGCGGGGCAGCGGCGCTGCGGGTACAGATCGAAGGGGCTTTACTCGACGGCACGATCTTGCCCAATCAAATGGTCCACCTTCCCACGACCCTGGCGCGGCGCAAGGATGTGGTGTTGCGCTGTTAAGCAATGATGATGAGTGCGTCGCTGGGAGGCCATCGCGCACCCCCCGGAACTCCAATTGCAAATAAAACGTGATAAACCTGGGCGTTCTTTCCAGCACCGTCCTACAATAGAACGACTGCATTGCTTGCGTTCACTATCGCTGCCACCAGAACCTATGACCAGTCGTTCTCTGCCACGATCGATCACAATTTTTGGCTTTACCAATACGGCGCTCGGGGCCGGGGGGCTGATTACGGGACTCAGCGCCTTGATCAAGTCCAATCCGACGGTGGCGGAGAACGTCTATCAGCAAGTTAATGCGTCTTCACAATCCCTGCATTGGCTAAATCTGGCGATGATTTTGTCGCCGATTTCCTCGCTATTGCTGCTGCTCTGCGGCATTGGCCTACTGCGGAAAAAGCGGTGGGGGCGCACTTTAGCAATCTATTATGGCTATGGCTCGATCGCCTTTAGTGTGATTGCGAGTGCGATTAATATTTTCCGCTTTGCCGATCGGATCAACGAGCCCTTAGTCCTCAATACAATTTTGGGCATTGTGCTCAGTGTGCTGTTAGGTCTCGCTTACAAAGCCTTTATGGTCTACAGCCTCAGCCGTGAATCGGTGAAAGTCGCTCTGGTCAACCAGCCGATCGGAGCGGAAATCCTAGAATTTCCCCAGCGGCGGCGCTAACGGCGCAAATCCCCAATAAAAATGGGACAGGCGATGCACCCAGTCCCAAACGGTGATTGAATAAATTAGGCTGGCGATATCCTACATGCTGATCGCCGAATTGCAACAGTATTTTGGTGATTTTGGCTGATTTCCACATTTAGCGTAGTGTTCCCTGGGACGTTCCACTAGATGTAGTGAGCACAAGTCCCGTTGCAATCAGCAAACCGATCGTGAACAGCAGCCCAGCGGCAAATAGGTAAGCAGTCTGTAGCCCCCACTGTTGGGCGATCGGTTGGACGGCGAAGGGCGAGAGGAACTGCCCGAGGAACATGCAGGTGGTGAGGCCGCCGAGGATGCGACCGCGCTGTGGGGGTGGTGTGATGACGTTGAGCCAGACGGACGTTCATATTCGGCAGCAGCAGCCCGAGCCCCGCTCCGGCAATTAGTAGCCCCAGAATCACGATGCCGTAGCTAGATTCGGATTCCGGTTTTGGACTACTTGATGCGGCTGGAGCGCAGGTGATTGGCATTGATGGCGGGCATGATCAGCGGGTTGGGTTTCAACTGAATCGCTTCAAATAGCGTATTCTTGAGTTGAATTTGCGCCAGTAAGGACAACCGATCGCTGGATTGAGCCGTCAGAAATGCTTCAGTCCACAATCCGGCGCTGGCATAAATTTCGGCTTTTTGTTCAGCGCTGGTGGCTTGGGCAATCTGGTTGACTAAATCGGCCGTTGCTGGGGTTGTGGTGAAGCGGCCCATGGCGACGCGCGTACCAACGTTTTGGGTGTCATTGGCGCAGAGGATTTGGACTTCCCATTCGTAGGTTTTGCCGGGGATGAGATCCGGTGCCGACGCGGGATAGGTCATTTGGAACAGGCCGCTCTTGTTGGTTCTGTATGTCTCTTGGAGAATCGGCTGTTCGCGATTGGTCACTTCATAAAGCCGCACTGCAATGTTAGTGCGACCGATCGCTTTACCTGGGCGCTGCACATGGAAAAATAGGGGTGGCCGGGTTAGGGTCGTCTGAACGTCCTGTTCTTCAGTCATCTGAGGCATCACAATACCCCAAGGCGCAGGCCAATTGGCAGTACATTCGGCGCTCCCGAGACGATAATCGTCACTGCGCGTCGCGGTCGTCGTCGTGCGCTGAGCGGCTTTTTTGGGCCGTGGCTTGTACCCTGGTGCAGCATCGACGGATTGCATCGGGAGCACGATCGGAGCCAGACAAATGACAGCGACCAAAGCTGTCAGCCAGCGACGATGTACAGAGGATGACAGCGATCGAACGTTCATACAAAAATCTCCAAATCAATTGTTACTCAGGTTATACAGCGTATCGCTGGATGGCTTATGCCGTATCCGCCCGCCCTGACAGCAGCGGTAATTCATAAAATACTTGATACACATCAACGGTTTGCTCCCGGCCTTTGAGATGGACGCTGCCGATCGACACGGCGGACAACCCTTTGCTATCCAGTTCATCGGCCACAAGCTGATAAGTGCGATCGCTAATCAAAACTCGACAAATCCCACCATCAATGGTTTTATCGAAGCTTTCTAAGCGGGCCGCAATATTCACTGTGTCGCCGATCGCCGTGTAGTCCATCCGCTGCTGACTGCCGAGGCTCCCCGTCACCACCTGCCCAGTGCAAATTCCCACCCGCATCTTCAAGGTCGGTCGCCCTTCGGCTTCCCACTTTTGATTCAGCCGTTGGAGGGCGACGGCCATGCCCACGGCGCAGCTCACAGCATTGCGTGCATCCTGCTGGATTGCCTCGGGGGTTTCCCGCGCGATCGGCACACCGAAAATCGCCATCACCGCATCGCCGATAAACTTATCGACCACCGCACCATGGGCCAAAACCACTTGGGTCATGGCTTCCATATATTCGTTCAACCAGTCCATCAGCACTTCCGGATCAGTCCGTTCCGCAACGGTACTGAAATTTTTCAGGTCGGTAAAGATCACGGAGACTTCCATTTTTTGGCCCCGAAGGCGGCCTTGATTGAAGAGTTGCTCGCGATCGCGCCAGATTGCTTCGGCGATCGTCGGCGTGACATAGCGGCCAAATAAGTTCATCACAGCGGCCCGATCGCGGCGTTCCTGGTTGGCAATATCGCCGATGACCACCACCGCCGACAGCGCTAGCCCAATCAGGGGCGGCACAACCGGAATCCACCATCCGGCCACAAATGCGCCATAGCTCCCTACGGTCAGACTCCCGAGTAACCCCACCATGGCGGCGATCGACCAACGCGGCGATCGCACCCACCAGGCCACCAGCACCCCCGCCACCGACCACAGCCCCACCCAAGCCCCTTCGAGCCAGTCCGGCCAGACCGCCCGATTGCCTTGGCCCGTTTCAGCGGCGGTCATGACATGGCTGGCAACATTGGCAATGATCTCTACGCCAGCGGTTTTTTCGGGGGTGGTGATGCGGTTGTCGCTGTAGGGCGTGTAGAAAATATCGCGGACGCTTTCGGCAGTGACTCCGATAATCACAATCCGATCACGCATTTGTTCGGGGGCCACTTTCCCAGCGAGCACATCGCGCAATGGCACGGTACGGAATGATCGGGCGGGGCCGCGATAATTCAGCAAGATTTGGTAGCCGCCATCGTCGGTGTTTACATAACTGCCGTCGTGACTGGCGAACATCGGGAAGGTGGTTTTGCCCAGTTTCAGTGCGTCGCCATCGGTTTCGGGGAGGATGCCCTGGGGTTCGAGCTGCATCAGGGCCAGTTGCAGGCCAATGTAAGGAATCGAGTCATCGCCGTCCGTCCAGTAGAGAAAGGTGCGGCGCAGTTTGCCATCGCCGTCGAGGATGGCATTGCTGGAGGCGGTTTGGCCGAGGGACTGGAGAATGCCGGAGGGATTGACAGCAGCATCGTCGTTGCTGCCTTGCCGCTTTTCGATGCCGATTAGGTTCGGGGTGGTTTTGAGGATTTGGGTGAGGCGCTGGGTGCCCGGTGCGACGGGAAAGTCGCGGAAGAGGTCGAGGCCGATCGCGCGGGGTTGGGCTTGGCGGATGCGATCGAGGGCGGTCGCTAGGGTGGCATCATCGATCGGGTAGCGATTGAGTTGCTGGAGGTCGGTTTCATCAATTCCGACGATCACGATGCGATCGTCGATCGGGGCGCGGGGGCTGACGCGGACAAATTGATCGTAGGCCATCCATTCCAGGGTTTGCAGCGCTCCGGTCGATCGCACAGCCAGAATTAGCCCCGTGACGAAAGGGGCTGTGAGGCAGACAACGCCATAGGTGCGAAGCGGTTTGAGCCAGGTTTTGAGTTGGGCGCGGCGTGACATGGCAGGCGTGGGCAACGTGGGGGCAGAGACCGGATGCACTTGCTTAGAGTGCCACATTTATTGGGTTGCCTATCCATGGGGGAGAATTTTGGGGGTATTAGCGTTTTGGCATTGCCAAAGCACGTCGCCGCCACCGTCGGGTCAGTCGGATCACACGAACAATGCTAAACCCCATCACACCACCTAATACAAGTGCAACGATCGCGGGCGGTACTCCTGGCAGCAGCGGCCACATACCAGGTAAGGCGATCGTCTGAGCCACCCTGTACCAGGACGGCTTCACTGTCCCGCGCATTCCCCAAGACAAAATCGGAATGATAAAGCAGAAGCCACTGTAGCCGATCGCGCTGAGGGGCACAAATATCCAGTAAGGCCACCGCGACGATCGGGGGGTGGACGGTTGGGGAACAGACGATTGACGTTGAGCCATAGTTGCTTGTTCAGGTTTTGGTGTTTGTTAAAACAGCATTACTCATAAATCTATTGACGTTATGCAGTTGTGTGTATTTACAAAAGCTGGCACCGCCGATGAAGTAGGCGAATTTTATGTTTAGAATTTTATGCTTGGTAGAACATCATTGCTAAATTGCAAAGTTGCGGCCCCGATCGGTGATTGCCAGCCCCGCCTTGAAATCAATTTCAAGGCTGATCGCCAAAACCCATTGAAATGGGTTCACAGTTCAGACAAACGTTTTCAGCCCGTTAAAACGGGCTTGAGCTATGAGCCTTGAAATTTATTTCAAGGTGGATCAGGTGAATCACCGAGATCCAAACGACGAGAATTTTGTACTTCGACCCATCCGATCGGAAACTCGCTTCGTAGACTGATCAAGCACCCCGCTACGGCGGGGTTGCAAAACGCCCTTAACTCACTTATTGGTTGGAGACTTCTACTCTCATGCAACGTATTGCTTTCTCGAAAACAGTTAAGACGATCGGTCTCGCGGTAATGCTTTCAGCCATGGCGGCGACAGCGGCGAATGCCTGCCCCAGCAAGAACGGCAATAAAATGGCGAAACCCCCGGTCGCGACCCGTCCCGCTCAAGTCGGGACAATCACCGAAATCGCCGCTGGCAATTCCCAATTCTCCACGTTGGTTGCCGCTGTAAAAGCCGCCGGATTGGCGGAAACGCTGGCTGGAGAAGGGCCATTCACGGTGTTTGCGCCGACAAATGAAGCCTTTGCGGCTTTGCCTAAGGGGACTGTAGAAAACCTGCTGAAGCCGGAAAATCGGGCGGCCCTGCAAAAGGTGTTGACTTACCATGTGGTGCCGGGGAATTTAATGGCGAAGGATTTACGATCGGGTAAAGTCGCCACCGTTGAAGGTAATTCCGTGGCGGTGCAAGTTGGTAAAATGGGAGTCAAAATTAATGACGTGAATGTGGTCGCAGCCGATGTGAGTGCCAAAAATGGTGTGATTCACGTCATCGATCGGGTGTTGCTTCCACCGGGTTTGTAAGTTGAATTAATTTATTCACTGCCCCTGGATCTTACGGTTCAGGGGCTTTAAGCGTAGTTGAAGATTAATGTCGATAGCTCAAGATGATTAAACCTAAAACCAAGGCGAAATCACCCTTGCTAGACTAAAGCGTGATGGCATTGACGCTCTACGTTACCCAATTCAATTGGCTCATTCAATTGGCTCACATCTATGGCTCCATCCCCGAGCATGAACGCGCAATCCACTGACCTCGAACTCTTTTTGGGGATTCAAGCGCAGCAGGTCAAGGCGTTGGATCTGCTCTACGATCGCTACAGCAAACTCGTCTACAGTACTGCCGTCCAACTGCTCAACAACATTGAAGAAGCTGAAGAAGTCACCCAGGAAACCTTCCTCCGCCTTTGGGAACGCAGCGAAATCTATCAGCCAAATCGGGGATCGCTGAGCGGATTTTTAATCACCATGGCGCGATCGCGCGCATTGGATCGGCTACGATCGCGCCAAGCCCGCCACCAAAAAATCCAGCGCATCCAAACCTTCATCGACCCCGTATCAAATTACAATCCCCCCTTGGAGTTTGTTACAGTGGAAGAGCGTTCTAACTTCGTCCGTGAAGCCCTGCAACAGCTCTCACCCACCGATCGGCAGTTACTCGAAACGGCCTACTATGAAGGTCTGAGCCAGTCCGAAATCGCGCAACGCGACGGCATTCCCTTGGGCACCGTCAAATCCCGTGCCCGCCAAGCCCTAAAAAGGCTGCGAACCACGTTAACGCATCTGGTTTAATCATTGCGTTGAATCATTTTGTTGAATGATCTCGTTGAATCCTCTACTTCTCATCTTGGCTCACCATGACGCGTCCCACTCCCGATCCCAACCCCATTGATTTAGCCGCAGGCTACGTGCTGGATGATTTAACACCGGAAGAAGCCGATCGGCTGAAGCAAGCCCTCGCCGAAAATCCGGCGTTTTACCGCGAAATTGCGGCTCTCGGCGAAGCCTTCGCCTTGCTGCCCTACGACATGCCCCTGCGCGAACCCTCGGCAACCCTGAAAGCCAAGATTCTCGATGCGGCCCAGCGATCGCGGGTAGCCCCCGCAGCCGTCACCGATCGCGCCATCCCGCAATCTAATGTCATCCCCATGCCCCAGCGCCACTGGCAACGCTGGATACCTGCAGTTAGCACTGGGATCGCTGCGGTTGCTGTCGGTGCACTGGGATTCAACCAAATGCAAATAAATCAGCAAACCCAGCAAGCGATCGCCGCGCGTCAACGGCTCGAAAACGAAATCGCCCAGTTGCGTAATGAACTGCGCGCCAATCAGCAAACGATCGCCCAAATTACTCAACCCAACACTCAAACTTACGCCCTCAGCGGCGCAACCGCCCCCGAAGCCAACAGCCGTAACGCCCAAGCCAGCCTGTTTGCCAAACCTGGCGATCGGGCCGTCACCCTGATTGCCCAATCCCTACCCAAACTCTCCGAACAAGAAATTTATCGCCTGTGGGCTGTCACCCCCGCAAAATCTGCGCCGCTGTACTGCGGTCAATTTCGGCAAGACGATCGCGGCAATGCCCAATGGGAAGCCCCCAACCCCGCCTGCACCAACAAACCCCTGCAATTGATCATCACCCGCGATCGACCGAGTGACCCGATTACCTCAGCGGGCCCCGTCGTAATGCAAACTCCGTCGTAACGTCATCCCTACTAACACCAACGCTGGCCAAATCAAATAAGCCAACTTTTCCATATTCTCGCCCAGTGATGTGAGCAACAACAGCAGCATAATCCCCAATCCCACCCGCGCTAAAGGATTCTGTTTCGCTTGAATTGTCAGACACAAAACCGTCGTCCCCGAAGCAATCAAAATCGCAATAAATCCAACTAAACCATGGCTAAATAACAGTCCAAACCAAGTGTGGTGCGAACCCAGCGGCATCTTCTTCAGCACCGCCGGCCCTTGAATCTGCTTGCCATGGCCCCACATCGGCGCTTCTAGCCACCGATCGAAGGCCACAGTCTGCAACCGTTCCCGCAACGCCGAAGAACTCTTGCGCGCCCCCTTAAAGCCTTCCACCGCGCCCTCAAACGCCTGCATCGCCGTAAACCCAAACAGCCCCAGCCAAAACACTAAAAAGCCCACCACCAGCTGTAAATACGCCCGATTCGCCGATACCCACAGCCAAATCAAGAGAATCGATAGCGGCAAGAAAATAAACGCCCCGCGCGACACCGAAGCCAATAGCATTGCCGTTGAACCGACAATGCCGATCGTCTTCCAGAATTTATTCGATTCTTGGAGCGTGAGCAAAAAGTAAATGCAGGCGACTAATCCTAAGGCGGGTGCCCAGGGGGTAAATAAGCTAAATCGCAAACTGCCAGAATCAACATCGATTAAATACCACCGAATTTCGTAGAACATTTTGCCGTTCTGCGTCAGCCGTTCGATCGGGGAGTCGTAGATCAAATCCGGTAATTTTGCAAAATAGGCACCGATGCAAAGGATCAACATCACAATGCTCTGCGCGCAGAGATTGCAGACCGCGCGATAAATTAATTGGGGACGAATATTCAGGCAGCTCCCGATCGTTAGACAAATCGGAAATAGCGCCCATTCCCGCATCCAATTCAGCGTCGATCGAATAATTTCCCGAGTGTCATACCCAAAGTCCATTAACCCGACATACATCGCCAGCAACACGGTCAGCGCCGCGATCGTCCACACCCAAACTAAAGGGGGAATCTGAATTCGCTCATGGCGCGGTGTCCAAGGCGTTTGCTGCCAGAACCGTAATCCCACATTGATCAGCATCAGCCAAGGCAATGTGGTATTGACTGGAAAAACTAAACCCAGAAAATACAGCGGATAACTCAGCACGATCGTGTACCAGATCGCCCGTTCCGCAAAGTTTTGGGGTTGGAGCGATCGGTCGGCAGTCAGGACAGGAGAATTCATGGGGGCGGAGTAGCGGTTGAAATTGAGAATGCTTTAAGCGAGGCCGGGTTGGGCATTGAGGCCGCGATCGTCGTCGAAGCCATTTTGTTGTCGCCAGTTTTTGCGGCGATAGGCCCAGAGGGTCAAGGCTCCGGTGTTGAGCAAAATACTCGCGGCCCCAACGCCGCCGAGCACCAGCGGTTGCTTGGGCGAAACCGGGGCATCGGGCAAATTCCCCGCCGCGAGCAATTGCATTTTCGGATAGGCATCGTAGACATTACTGCTGTCCACATCAAGCTGGGCCAGTTTTGACGAAAAAACGGTTTCGGCAATTTGCATGTTCCGCTTCAGGCCGTCAAGTCCGACTTGCGCCTGGGCGAGGCTACCCAGTTCGTTTTCCAGTTCCCCGATCGCGCGGTCGAGGCGGTCAATTTTGGCACTGAGACCGTTGGTATCGACCTGCGCCAAAACTAAATCTTGGATCAGCGTTTCGCGGGCCGAGGAACCAGCGGGGGTGCTGATATTAATCGAACCTAAATCATCACTGCCAATTAGCTCGATCGCACGCTGCCGCAGCAGTTGTTGCAATTCCAGTTGTTTATCACGTTCTTGCAAAACCGCCGGGTGATCCGGTTGATAAATCGATTCCGTGTTTGCCAGTTCAGCGGTGGTTTCACTGTATTTCTTGACAGTTTCTTGAATCAGGGGATCGGCCTGCAATTTTAGGGAGGCGGTGGCCTGTTGGGGGGTAACGGCGAGGTTATTCTGGAGGACATTGCGGCGGGTGGCAAATCGCGTTTGCTCCGCTTGGAGTTCCGCCCGTTGACGGCGCAGTTCTTCGATATTGCGGGCCATTTCCTGCACCTGCACTTCGGAATTCAATCCCGTGCGGGCGCGATACTGGGCCACTTGCTGTTGGGCTAAATTGAGTTTTTGTTGGGTGTTGTCGATCGTGCGTTGGACGGCTTTTTCGTTTTCGGTGGCGGATTGTTGGCGCAATTCATCGAGGCGCATTTCCATTGCTTGATAAAACGCATTGGTTTTATCGCGGGCTTCGGCGGCGGTTTTGCCCATAAATTCCACCTGCATGACGGTAGAACCATCGACAACTTTAATTTTCGGACGACCCATGGCGGCGATCGGTTGCTGCATCAACTTGGCGGTTTGTTCCAAAACCTGATCGCTACCCGCAATGATTTTGTAGTTTTCGCGGGGGTCTTGGGCGCTGGCGTAGGGGGAACTGCTCTGCACAGAGGTTGCCCCTAATCCCGGCACATCCACCCGCACGGCGGAACTGACACTGGGAAGATTGAGCGTGACGGCGCTGCTGTAGCGTTTGGGAGCGAGTTGCAGATATAGTCCGGCAATGCAAGCCATGGCGATCGTGGCCAGTAGACTCGGCCCCAAATAGCGGAGCAGCTTCGGCTCAATCGATGGCTTGGGGGGAAAATCAGGGACAATATAGTCTTGCGGAGAATCAACCATGATGGGAAATGCCTATCACTGCTTCAATGGAACACGCCGAATGAAAAAATGCCAAAATGTTTGCCTGCAATGCCGTTCAGGTTGCAGTACAGGACTAAAAAAATGATGAGTCGATCGGTAGCGCGGACTCTGACAAAATGCTCTTGTCTATGAGAGTGCCCCACTTGATCCAGAAAGTATCTTTTAAGTCACGGCTTGGGCTTTGCCTTTACTAAAGTTGCTGAGGAGTCGTTTCGCCGTTTGCCAAGGCACGAGCGTCACGATCAGGGCCTTGAGGATCAGCTTTTGGGTTTTGCGATCGAGCCACAGGCCGGGATTGAGGCGTAGGGTGCGCCAGAGTTTTTGGTAGACCAGTTTGCGGGTGGCGAGGGTTTTGCCATGGACGAGGTAGAGCTGGGCGGAATATTGGTAAATCTTCGCTTGGGCCCGCTGGCGTTCGCGTTGTAAGTGGGCCGGAGCACGGTTAAAGGCGCGGGCTAGCACTTCGAGCTGGGCCGCTTCCATGACTTCGACCTTGGAGGACATCGCCCCGCCCGATTGACGGTAATAAATTTGCGCTTCCGGTACCAGGGCAAATTCCCAACGGGCGGCAATCCGGAGCCAATAGTCCCAGTCCTCCGCCGAAGGCAAACTCGGGTCAAATTCCCCGATCGCCTCAATGACACTGCGACGAATCAGTGGATTTGAGCCATGGCAGAGAAAATTCCACAGCATCAGATCCTTCAGCACATTGCCCTGAAACCAAATCGGCCGATCGGTGTGGTAGCGCTGGCCGTCTTCCTCCATGAAATAAGTCCAACTGTAGGCGAGACCCGCATTAGGATTCGCTTCTAGTGCGGCGAGTTGTTTTTCCAGTTTGTCGGGTGTCCAGAGATCATCTGCGTCGATGAAGGCAATATATTCGCCCCGTGACTTGGCAATACCACGATTCCGGGCGACGGGCAGACCGCCGTTGGGATAGGAATGGATGTGGATGCGGCGATCGGTGATGTCGGCGAGGCAGTCGAGCAGATTATCCGTGGAGCCGTCGTTAATTACCAGGATTTCGATGTCCTGGAAGGTCTGGGCTTGTACCGAGGCGATCGTGTCGCGGACGGTGCGGATGGAATTGTAGGTCGGGATAACGACGGAAATTTTTGGGTGGGACATGGTCGATTTAACGATGGATAATTTGTTAACGCGGCAGTAGCGGGCGACAGGTGACGGCGAGGAGGGTAAGGGTGGTGCGGCGCGGTTCTTGGAGCAAAATCGTCCAGTCAGCGCGGAGGGCGCGGGCCATAAACCGTAGCCCGATCGTCCGGCTGCTGCTGACGCGCAGGGAGCGGCGGGCAATGTAGCGCAGGAAATAGGCGCGGGATTTCGCCCCGTGCAGTTCGACGACTTTGGGGGCGTAGGTGCTGACCCGATCGCGAAACCGCAGCCAGTCCGCTTCCAGTTGATCGAGGCGGGAGGACAGCCCCCCAGCGGTGATCCGATAGCGCACCAGCACTTCATCGAGGCCCGCCACTTCCCAGCCGTAACAGCGCGTCCGCAGGAAAAATTCCTGGTCTTCCGTGCCACAAAGTGTTTCGTCAAAGCCGCCGACTTGCTCAAATACGGCGCGGCGGACGATCGCGTTGGAAGTCGTAGTCAGCAGATTTTCGTAAAATAAATGCTCGGGTTCGATATCCTGCAAACGGCTTGTGGAGAATGTATTCGTCGGGGTACCATCACCCTGCATAAATTCAACCCGACCAAAGCTGATACCCAATTTCGGTCGCCCTGCAAAATGCTGTAAATGACTGGCCAGCGCTTGGGGCATCCAGAGATCATCGGCATCGAGAAAGGCGATGTAGTCACCCTTTGCCGCGCGATAACCCCGTTGACGGGTCGCGGAAATACCTTGATTAGCTTGATTAATTAAAATAATGCGATCGTCGCGTTGAGCATATTCTTCAACAATCGCGGCGGTGCGATCGGTCGAACCGTCATTAATCACGATCACTTCAAAGGCCGTGAAGGTCTGGGCCAGAACGGAATCCAAGGTTTGGGCAATAAAGCGATCGGCGTTATAAGCCGGAATGACGACGGTGACGGGAGGAGAATGCGACATGGTCGGGAAATTAGCGCAGGAGGATGAAGTGTTGTGCAGTACAATTGCGGCAGGGCTGGCTGGCCCCCAAACCCCCAATACTGGGGGCTTTGAATTACTCATACTCCCCCAGTATTGGGGGCCGGGGGCGGTTCGGAAGGGATTATGGTATTACACCGTTGAGGCCGATCGCTTGAAGACCATGCGGTTGACCCAGAAACTAAATAGCGGCAAGGCAATGACGTGAACCACCAACACCGAAGCCGCTACGCCATAAATGCCCCAGGTCATGCCAATACATAATGCCAGCACGAAAATGCCCGTAAAAATTGCGTTCCAATAGAGGTCAATGCGGCCCCGATCAACGGTTTGGAGCAGCATCGAAGCCGCTTCGGCAAAGGGGCGCGGAATGGCGGATAGGCAAACTAGAATCAGAATCGGAATCGCACTGAGCCATTTGCTGCTAAACACGATCGGCACATAGAGCGGGGCAAGGCTCGATTGAATTAAAACCAGCGGAATAATTACGCAAGCAATCGTTTTGAGACTCTTGAAATAGCGGCTCTGCATTGCCTGGAAGTTACTTCGCACTTCGCAAAGGTGGGGATAAATCGACCAAGTTAGGGACTGGATCACACTCAGGCTAATTCCTAATCCGGCATTGAATGCAAAGTAATACATCCCCAACGCCTCGATGCCCAGGAACCGCCCCACAAGTAGATAATCGATATTCGCCCGGACTTTGGTGAGCAATTCTACACCCAAAAAATTCGCGGCAAAATTCGCTAATTCCTGCCAGCGAACCAAGGAGAATTTTCCCGTGGGTCGCCAGGCATGATTCGCGCGATTGACAATGACCCAAATCGGCACGGTCAGCAAAATCGGCAGCACGATCGCCCAGAACCCAAAACCGCGCAAAGCCAGCACGATCGTCAAACTGTTCATCACCAACGACTGCAACGCATTGCAAATCGCTGGGACATTCATCCGATTTTCGCGAAAAATCAGCGTTCCTTGCACGGCAAAGGTCGGCAGCAACAGGTATTGCAACCCAATCACACAAATCGGTAAAACCACCGCACTATTGCCATAAAACCAAGCCACAGGCCAAGCGATCGCGCATTGCAAAATAAACATGCCAATGCAGAGTATCCAGTTCATCCAGTAGGCAGTGTTGCAGAGGACTTCGAGATCCTCAGCGGGAGCTTGGATCAGCTTCGCCCCCAGGCCCGATCGCAGGGTGAACACATTCGCGATTTCCTGGGTGGTGAGGATGACAGCGGCTAAACCGTAGTCATAGGGCGTGAGCACCCGCGCCAGCGTCACCGTTGTCCCCAGCCGCAGGAATCGATTCAGCAATTCCGCCGCACCGAGCCAGCCGATGTTACGGATAAATTGCCCGGAGAAAATGGATTGTAATCGCGCCGTTAGCATGGGAACCAGTTACGAGAAGCGGGTGTTGGGGTGAAATCGATGCACACAACGGTCTAAAACCGCTGGCTGGGCAGTTCACTGACGGGCAATGAGGCAATAAAGGGATTGATCGCATTGGTTGCGGCGACTTCTCGTAGGGGTTCGATTTCCCGCATCGGTTCGATTTCCCGCATGGATTCGATCGTGGGTGCGGCGGGGGATTCAATCAGCGATTGCATCGCGCGATTTTCAATCCGCTGGTAGAGCTTCTGTGGCAGGAACCGCAGGCAATAGGCGGCCCCAGCCGTCATCGCGGTTTTCTTCGGTTCTTCGAGGATGATTTTCCAGTTGGAGGCGAGCGATCGGTGCAGCATCGATACGGCCAATTTGCCATCGCGCAAAGTCACCGCACGGCGGGCAATGTAGCGCAGGTGATAGGCTTTAGCCCGATGTTCGCAGCGCCGAATAATATCCGGTGCATAGCCCCGTGTTTTTGCAATCACCGCTTCCAGGGATTCCAGTTGCTTCAGCACATTTGCGGATAATCCACCCGTGTGAATCCGATACTGGGTCAAGGGTTCCGCGATCCCTGCCATCGCCCAGCGGGTCGTAATCGAAATCCGCAACCAGCATTCGACATCCGTGGCATCGGCGGAATGGTGATTCACCCGCTCGTCGAAATAGCAGGTTTCGACTTTGCCATGTTTGTCATCGTCAAAGGCAATATCAGCAAATACGGCACGGCGCAACACCGCAGCGGAACCATTGCCGATCGGGTTGCGGCACAGCACGTAGTCGGGCGTAATGCCTTCGAGGCGCTGCGGCTTTTGATACAGTCCCGTTAAGGCACCCGTATCGTCAATAAAGGCCGAATAGCTAAAGCTAATCCCCACTTCTGGACGCTGATCGAGTTGCTGCACATGCTTTTCGAGTTTCTCCGGGAGCCAAATATCATCAGCATCGAGGAAGGCGATAAATTCACCTTTCGCAGCACGAATGCCCGTGTTCCGCGCCCCCGGCAAGCCCCGGTTGGCCTGGCTAATAATCCGAATCCGCGCATCCTTAAATTGACGACACACTTCAACACTGCGATCGGGCGAAGCATCATCAATCACCAAAACCTCGAAGTCCTGGTAGGTCTGAGCGAGGACGGACTGGATTGTTTGCGCAATATAGTTCTCCGCATTGTAGGTTGGGATAATTACGGATACGCGAGCCATCTGGGAAACCTCTTAAGTGAATGAGCATTGCCACATCAGTGATCAGCGCCGATCAGTCGGTCACTGCGCGGGGCGGCATCATGCTAGGAAAGTGCTGGTACTTGATCAAAAATCGGGGGGCGGGGAATGGGGAATCGCAACTTCAATCCCGGCTCATCTCAGTAAAAACCGAAGCCGTTAAATACATTTTGATACATGAAAAATTAGATGGCCATCTATCAAAAGGTATATCTCTTAACGTCAAACTCAAGTTGAAAAGGCTGGGGGAAAGCTGAATATGACGTTAATTATGGCAAAACGCCCGATCGCTCTATTTACCCTTACAGGTGATTTTTAGCACGTCCGGAGGATCGTTGGCGATCGCGCTGCGTTGGCTGATGTGTTGCCTGCAAAAAAATCGGTGCAATGCAGGTGCGATAATGGGGCCTGGAATTATTTTTTAGTGCGCGCTGCCTGAGGACGCGAATCCTATGACTGCTACTGCAATGCCGACTGCTGCCCCTTGGTCAACCTGGGGAACGCCGCTACAATCCACGGCGCAAAGGATGCTGCTGCTGGGTTCCGGGGAGCTGGGACGGGAAGTGGCGATCGAGGCCATGCGGTTGGGCTTAGAAGTGATTGCCGTGGATGCCTATGCCAATGCCCCGGCGATGCAGATTGCCCACCGATCGCATGTAATTAATATGTTGGATGGGGCGGCGCTGCAAACGGTGATTGAGCAAGAGCAGCCGCATCTGATCGTGCCGGAAGTCGAAGCGATCGCCACGCCGACGCTAGTGGAACTGGAAAAATCGGGCTGGCATGTGGTGCCGACGGCGAATGCGACTTGGTTGACGATGAACCGCGAAGGGATTCGGCGGTTGGCGGCGGAGACGTTGGGCTTGCCGACCTCGCCCTATCGCTTTGCCGATACGGAAGCGGAATATTTAGCAGCGGTACAGGCAGTGGGATTACCCTGCGTGGTGAAGCCAGTAATGAGTTCATCGGGAAAAGGGCAGAGTACGCTGAAGACCGAGGCGGATATTCTCCCGGCCTGGGAATATGCCCATGCGAAGGGTCGCACACAGAACGATCGGGTGATTGTTGAGGGCTTTATTAATTTCCACACGGAAATTACCTTGCTGACGGTGCGGGCGATCGATGGCACGCATTTCTGTCCGCCGATCGGCCATATCCAAATCAGCGGCGATTACCGTGAATCCTGGCAGCCCTGCGAACTCTCGGCAGCGACGCTGCAAAAATGCCAAGACATGGCGGCGAAAATCACGGAAGCGCTGGGCGGCTGGGGCTTGTTCGGAGTTGAACTGTTTATTGAGGGTGATCCGGCGGGGGAGCAGGTCGTGTATTTTAGCGAAGTCAGTCCGCGCCCCCACGATACCGGGATGGTGACGATGATTAGCCAGAATATGTCGGAGTTTGAGCTGCATGTGCGGGCGATCGCGGGACTCCCGATCGGGCAAATTGAATTGCTCAAACCCGGCGCTTCGGCGGTAATTCTGGGCAGCGAAACCAGCGAGACACCACAATTTACGGGTATTAATGAAGCCTTAAAAGTGCCGACCAGTAAACTCCGCTTATTTGGCAAACCCAAAACCCATGCAAATCGGCGGATGGGCGTAGCGTTGGCCTTGGGGGCGACAACCGATGAAGCGCGCGATCGGGCGAAGCAATCGGCAGCGCAGGTAACGGTTAAATAAGCGGTGGCAATCCTGAATAAAATTCTCAATGCTAGTAATAACACTGAGCAGGATCTAAAAACGAATGGTAAAGATCCGGCCAAACCGCCCCCCGGCCCCCAATTCTGGGGGAGTAAGATCTACAGCATTTTTCCGGTTCCCCCAGAATTGGGGGTTAGGGGGCCGGATGTGTTGCAACAACCGATTGATTTGGTATGAGAAAAATCCATGAAGCAACCTTGGACAATCCGCGATCGGCAATTTCATTGGGGCGATCGCACTTATTTAATGGGCGTGTTGAACGTCACGCCGGATAGCTTTAGCGATGGGGGTGAATTCAATACCGTGGCATCAGCCTTAGCGCAAGCGCAGGCGATGCTAGAGGCAGACGTTGATCTATTGGATGTGGGCGGTGAATCGACTCGTCCGGGATCGGAACCCGTGAGTGAAGCGACGGAAATTGCACGGGTGATTCCGGTGATTCAAGCGCTGCGTCAGGATGCGGCGTTTGCTCAAACTCCAATTTCGATCGACACGACCAAAGCGAATGTAGCCGCAGCGGCAATCGCGGCGGGCGCGGATATCGTCAATGATATTTCCGGCGGCACGTTTGATCCCGCGATGTTGCCAACGGTGGCGCAATTGCAAGTGCCGATTATCCTGATGCACATTCGTGGCAATCCCAAGGTCATGCAGCAAATGACGGACTATGTCGATTTAATTGGCGAAGTGCGATTATTTCTCCAAACCCAGATTCAGGCCGCGATCGCGGCGGGTATTGCCGCCGATCAGATTTGCCTCGATATTGGGATTGGCTTCGGGAAAACGGTGGCGCAGAATTTGGAGCTGCTGCGGGAATTGCGGCAATTTGAGGATTTGGACTGCCCGATGCTGGTCGGGGTGTCGCGCAAAAGTTTTATCGGCAATCTTCTGAATCAACCGGATGCCAAGCAGCGATCATGGGGCACAGCAGCGGCCTGCACTGCCGCGATCGCCCAAGGCGCAGATATTTTGCGGGTGCATGATGTGGCCCAAATGACGGATGTGGCACGGATTGCCGATGCGATTTATCGTGAATGACGGATTAATTCCTAACGCATGAGGCCGCCAATGCGGGTGGGCTGTTGATAAACGCGTTGTAAGGTGCGGCGATCGCGATCGCTAATCGCGGGTGGTTTTGCCACCTGGGAAAAATACATGATGTCCGTGGGCCGATCGCTATGGCCCCAAATCCCCAGCGCATGACCCAACTCATGCCGGATCCCGGCCAACAGTGAGGCATCGGCTTGATTGGGGCTGAGCGCGATCGTCATTTGATGTCGCAGACGTTGCGCTTCGTCCACAAAAAATCGGTATCGGGTTTCGGCAAAGCGAGCCCGGTGAAGCTGTCCGGTGGTTTTGTCGCGGCGCAGGGGCACCCCGGCACGGCGCACCACAATATTGGCCTGGGTGACATCGGTTATTTCCGCCAGCGGTAGGTAAACTTGCCAGTCGGTGATCGCCGATCGCACCGCCTGAAGCCAAGCGGCTTCGCGCGGTTCGCTGGAGTTTGCCAGATCCAGGGCGATCGTTACGGGAAACTGCGACCAAATCAGACTGCCAGCGGGATTTTTTTGATCCACTTGGTCGAAGTAGTCATCACCCGGGGCGATCGGGCCAAGGCTGGGTGGCAGTGGATAGGTTTGGAGTTCGGGTAGGATTTGCCGCGCGGCGGTGGGTTGGGATTCAGCGTGACTGGAGACGGCGAAACCCAATAGCAGTAGCAACCCCACCGTTGCCATGATCGCGATCGCGCTTCTCAGGCGATATCGGTGGCGGCGGTGGGGTTGGAAACGCGGCATGGATTGACAGTGAATCGGGGTTGCGGTGAATCGGCAATTAGCGAATCCAGCCAGCACTCAAAACGGTGGTTAAGCCGATGAACATCGTCACCAGCACCCAAGTCGTCTGATTCAAGGTTTTTTCAGCGCTTTTGCTGCTGGTGAATAACTGCGTCTGACCGCCCAATCCACCTAAGCCATCTCCCTTTGGACTGTGCAACAGCACCAGCACAATCAGCGACACGCAGGAAAACGTCCAAAGCGCCTTAATCAAAAAAAGTGGACTCATAACAAACTCTGCTTCCCAAGGATTTCCACCAGTTTACTCGATCGCGACCCTAGCGGGCGATCCGCACGGGGGTGCGATTGGCGCGGGCATCGTAATCGGCCTTGGCGATCAGCGATTGTCCCGTCATTTCCTCGGGCTGAGCAATGCCGAGGATTTCCAGAATGGTCGGGGCGATGTCGGCTAGGCAGCCATCCTCCCGCAGATTGACCTCGGTGCCATGGCCAGGGATCTTCGCCCCTTCGCCTTCGACCAAGATCAATGGCACGGCGTTGGTTGTGTGAGCCGTCCAGGGCTTGCCATTGTCGTCATACATCTGCTCGGCGTTGCCATGGTCAGCGGTGATGATCGCGGTACCGCCGACTTGGGAAATTGCTTCGAGGAGCCGTCCGAGACAGGTATCAACGGCCTCAAGGGCGGTGACGGTGGCATCGAGATTGCCCGTATGGCCGACCATATCGGGGTTGGCGTAATTGATCACAATCAGCGAATATTCGCGCTTCCTCAACGCTTTCACCGCTGCGTCCGTGACGGCGGCTGCCGACATGGCGGGACTTTGGTCGTAGGTCGGCACCATGGGACTGTTGATTAGTTCCCGATCTTCACCAGGGAAAATCGCTTCGAGGCCCCCGTTGAAGAAATAGGTGACGTGGGCGTATTTCTCCGTCTCAGCGGTGCGGAACTGCTTCAGCCCTTTCTTGGCAATCACTTCCCCTAAGATATTTTCCAACTGCTGGGGTTCAAAGGCCACTTTGACGGGCAGCGCCGCATCGTACTGGGTGAAGGTGACAAATTCGAGCTGGTCGATTAGGGGCCGATCGAAACCCGTAAAGTTCGGATCAACGAAGACCTGGGTTAGCTGCCGCGCCCGATCGGGACGGAAGTTGAAGAAAATCACGCCATCGCCGGATTCGACAATACCGGGCGCAATCCGCACGGGCTCCACAAACTCGTCAGTGTTTTGTTTGTCTTTAGCGTAGGTGGCTTGGAGCAGTTCGATCGGACTCAGGGTGGATGTAATCGCAGGCTGGGTCATCACGTCATAGGCTTTCTGGACGCGATCCCAGCGATTGTCGCGATCCATGGCGTAGTAGCGCCCGCTGATTGTCACGATTCGCCCCACGCCGATCGTGGCCAAATGCTGCTGCACTTGCTCAAGGTACTGCACACCCGCCTGTGGGGAGGTATCGCGACCGTCGGTAATCAGGTGCAGACAGATTTCGGTAATGCCCTGGAGTTTGGCCAAATCGACCAAACCGAGCAGATGCGATATGTGGGAATGCACCCCACCGTCGGAACAAAGGCCGACTAAGTGCAGCTTCGAACCCCGCTCGTGCACCGTTTGGCAAATCTCGGCTAAGCGGGCGACGCGGAATAAACTGCGGTTTTCGACGACATCGGAGATCCGCACAAGTTCTTGGGGGACAATGCGGCCCGCGCCCAAGTTGAGGTGGCCGACTTCGGAGTTCCCCATTTGTCCCTCGGGAAGGCCCACCGCGCGGCCCGAGGTCTGAATCAGGGTATTCGGGTAGACCTGAGTGAGACTTTGCATGATCGGCAATCGCGCCGCCGCCACTGCATTTCCATCTTTGCTCTCCCGGTATCCCCAGCCATCGAGGATCACAAGTACTACGGGAGCGACGGGCATCTGTGCCATACGGTTAAGCCATCCGGTGATCAAGATTCCATGCCAAATCATATCACTCGAACCGTTATCAGCCGATCGAGCATTTCCCAAAAACCGTAAGATTTTCTTCACATTGTCCGTCCAGAATCCGCTACATTCTCCGTTTGATAAGGCTTTGCGTGATCCCGAAGGCGGCGAGGAAGTTTTGGGGCGGGGCAAATTCTGGCCCCCAATTGCAACAAAACCCCAGCCGACTGGCAAAATGAGCAATGGCGACCGACTTGCTCACGATTGTCTTCGTCAATTTGTTCAGGGATTGAATCACGCGATTTGGATCACGCTATGTTGAGCGAAGCTCGGTTATGACTGTTTCTCGTACTATTTGCCTCGGGTTTCTGGCGGTGATTACCGTCGGGGCCATCCTCCTGGCTTCTCCCCTGGCGATCGCTCAGACCAGTAGCGATCCGGCTACCCTCCAGGCGATCGTGGCTTCCCGCGATATTTGGACGGCTTGGCGGGTGGGACTGTACACTTCAACTTCGGCAGTCTGCGTGACAGGCCTGTCGATCGTTGATGTGGGTAAGTATTTCAACTTGTTTGGCCAATTGATTGTGATGCTGTTAGCTCAGGTTGGCGGTTTGGGCTACATGACGGCGACGACGCTGATTTTGTTGATTCTGCGGAAGCGCTTGAACCTGCGCGATAAGGTGGCGATTCAGCAGGCGCTCGATGTCACAGGACTATCGGGCTTATCTGGCATTGTGCGATCGATCATTGCGACAACCTTGCTGTTTGAAATTGGGGGCGCGATGCTGATGTTCCCAACCTTCGCTGATCCGACGAATTTGCCAGCGGACATTGCCAAGCTGCCGACCTTCGCCCAGTCGGACTATACGCCGTTAAAAGCGGCTTGGATGGCGCTGTTCCATAGTGTAAGCGCATTTAATAATGCCGGATTTGCGCTGTTTGCGGATAATCTCGGCTCCTTTACCAAATCCTGGCCAATTAGCTTGGCGATTTCCTTTTTGATCGTATTTGGCGGCATTGGGTACCAGGCGATTATGGAAATGTATTTTTGGAGTCGGCGCAAAATCCTGCGGAAGCCCGGTAAGTTCGTGCTGTCGCTGAATTTCAAAATTGCGGTGACGACGACGATTGCCCTCTTGGCGATCGGCACGATGGGTTTTTGGCTGATGGAAATGAACAACCCCGCGACACTGCAACCCTTGGATTGGAGTTCACGGTTGTTGGCGGCTTGGTTCCAGTCGGTCACGCCCCGTACCGCTGGGTTCAATACGATCGACATTGGCAAGATGACCACGACAGGGTTGTTCTTTACGATCGTGTTGATGTTCATTGGAGCGAGTCCGGGCGGAACAGGCGGTGGGATTAAAACCACGACCTTCCGCGTGTTGCTCGATGCCACCCAGGCAGTGCTCCAGGGGAAAGAAGATGTGATTGCCTTCCGGCGGCAAATCCCGATGGCCCTGATTCTCAAGGCCGCAGCGGTGACGATCGGTTCAGCGGGGGTCGTGGTAGCGGCAACGGTACTGATGTGTCTGGCCGATCCGCAGTTGGCCCAGGGGAATTTCTTGGGTGTTTTTTATGAAGCAGTTTCGGCCTTTGGCACAGTGGGCTTGTCGCAGATTGGCTCGGTCAATCTCTCGCCGCTGAGTCATTACATCACGATCGCCACGATGTATATCGGGCGGGTCGGCATTCTGCTGCTCATGGGCGCGATTCTCGGCGACCCCAAACCCAGCTTTGTCAAATACCCCGAGGAAAATATGCTGGTGGGTTAGGCCACTGGAAAGTTTGATTCTGAAGTTTGATTCTGAAGTTTGATTTTGATAGTTCGATTGATTGATTAACGATTCACTATTTGAGGTAGATCACTGTGGACCTTTCTTCTCTCGGTTTCTTTAGCCAACTGCGAAGCAGCAGCAAAACCAAACAATTTGCAGTGATCGGCATGGGGCGCTTTGGTCGGGCGGTCTGTGAGCGGCTCCATAACCAAGGCTATGAAGTGGTTGGGATTGATTCGGACGATGGGCGGGTTTCGGAAGCCCTGAACGATCGGATTGTCAGCCATGCCCGCTGTTTAGATTCGACGAATCCGGCGGCGTTGGCGGAAGCGGGGATTTTGGAGATGGATACGGTGATCATCGCGATCGGGAATTATATCCAAGAAAGCATTATCACGACCCTCAACGCTAAAGAAGGCGGGGTTTCCCATGTTGTCGCCAAGGCTTCGTCCGAAACCCATGTGAAGCTGCTGAAAAAAGTCGGAGCCGATCACGTCGTTTTCCCCGAGCGCGATGGAGGCTATAGCTTGGCCCGCAGTTTGACTAAACCCGGATTGTTGGAGCGCTTTGACCTTGACCCGGAGAACAGTATTGTCGAAGTGATCGTGCCGGAAGGGTTTGACGGCAAGACGATTCGGGACCTGGAGCTACGATCGCGCTACGGCGTAAACTTGATCGCCCACAGTCAAGACGGGAAATTCATCGTCAATCCCGATCCGATGACGGCCTTGCAAAAAGGCAGCGCGATCGTCGTGGTGGGTTCGAATAAAGATATCGAGCGGTTACCGATCTAACGGTCTGTCATCAACTAAAATCCAGCAATTCCAAATTCAAAGTTTATCCATTGGCGATCGGGATTAAAGGGTGGCGGGGCGCGGAAAACGCGCCCGTACGGGAGGTAGCGATCCCATCCATGCAGGGAGCGGTGATCCGTAGGGGCGTGCATCCCACGCCCACAGCCTACGCCAAGTTCAGAGCAGGTCGCAGTGATCTCGCCACTGGGCCTTTGCCGTTTGCAGATGGGCGATCGCGGCTTCGATATTCGGCACGACGATCGGGATTTGCATGTCTTCGCGTTTGGCCAATGGGGTGCTGGGCTGGTCAACCATGGTACGTGTCGCCCAATTGACTAATTCCTGCCACATGTCCCCGACCAAAATCAGCGGCACATTCGGTAATTTACCGACCTGGATCAATTGCCACACCATCATCATCTCCAGCGTCGTGCCGATGCCACCGGGGACAACGACAAAGGCTTGGGACAGGAGGATAAATTGATTCAGCCGCGAGAAAAAAGTTTCGTGATTGTAGAGCTTTTCTACAAAGGGATTGGTGCCCTGCTCAAAGTCCAAGGCAATCCGCAGGCCGATCGATTGGGTCAAGTCATCGGGGTCGGCCAGGACACTCCCCTCATTCGCCGCCTGCATCAATCCCGGCCCGCCGCCAGTGACAATATCACAACCCATTGCGGTCAAGGCTTGGGCGAGGTGACGCACATCGCTGTATAGGGGGTCGTCGGCACTGAGCCGCGCCGAACCAAAAATACTCACCCGATAGCGATCGCATTGCGGGCCGGGAATCTGGTTGAGCTGATTGATCACATCCCAGAGCTGCACGATCGCGCGGTGCACACTTTCATAGGTCGGTTCTGGTGTGGGTAATATCCGACGATCCCCGGCATCAGCCATCACTGCATTCCTACCTCGTGTCAATATCCATGCTTCTATCAAAGCTGACATCACGGCATTTTGGGAAATATATGACAAGTCTGTGATGAATTGCAGGGTTTATTGATGAAATATTTTGTTGTGAGAGTTTAGAGAAAATTCACTGAAACCGCGCTGAATCCCGGTTGTAATCTGATGACAAATAGGGATCACTCGACTAGGATGATGGCTAGCTCCCTATTGTCAAGATTTCTGTCAGTCGTGTGTTTGCCTCCGGATCGCTCCAGCGCTTTGGCGAGTTAGACTTTTGGCAAGGAAAATCATGGATTTTGAATTAATCGATCGAGCAACGCCAATCGCGTTGCGTTCAGTGCCTTGTGCCGCACTGTTGGGGGCAGCGCTGACGGCGCAGTTATCGGGTGAAGTTGTGGATTGGCTGTGGGCCCAGGTACAAGCGGTGGCGGCAGGTGCGCCCGATCGGCAGCTATTTGCCAGTTTCAGTGTGATGCCGCGTCGAGTCGGTAAGGCCGACTTGGTGCTCAATGCTGACCAAATCACGGCCGCACAAACCCTCTGCCCCGGTTGGCAACCCCAAACTTGGAGTGTCGATCAAGCGGCCCGATCGCTGTTGCTGTTGGCTTTGCCGCAGGCGGATGCGGCGCAAGTGCAGCGACGATTTGAACAATTTTTTACCACTGCGGGGCTGCAAGAACTAATTGCCCTGCTGCAAACCCTGCCGTTGTTGCCCCATCCCGATCGCTATCGCTATTGGGCCGATGAGGGAATTCGCAGTCATATGAAGGGGGTGTTTGAAGCGATCGTCCTGCACAATCCCTATCCGAGTTTGCACTTTGATGAAGCGGCTTGGAACCAAATGGTACTGAAGGCCGTATTTATTGAGAGTTCCCTCGCGCCAATTTATGGCTTTGACGATCGGGCGAATCCCACGTTGGCGCGGATGGCGATCGATTACATTCGCGAACGCTGGGCGGCGGGACGACGGGTTACGCCGGAGATTTGGCGGGCGATCGGGCCATTTGTGACCCCGGCGATGCTGCCGGAGCTGGAGCGGGGACTAGCCATGGATGATCCGGTGCAGCGGGCGGCGATTTTGAATTGTTATCCGCCGCTGCGATCGGTCGGTTGAATCGTTAATTAAATCTACGGGCAGCATGGGTTACGCTCACGCTCCACCCATCCTACAGGTCTCACCCAATCCTTCTCATGACACAATCCCATCCTCTGCTTCCCAATATCCCGATGTGCATTGATCCGCACATCCACATGACGGCGCGCACGACCTATGATTACCTGGTGATGCAGCAGTACGGCATTGTGGCGATTATTGAGCCGTCGTTTTGGCTGGGTCAACCGCGCACGAGTGCGGGCAGTTTCCGCGATTATTTTAATATGCTGGTGGGCTGGGAACGCTTTCGGGCGGCGCAGTTCGGGATTCGGCATTACTGTACGATTTCACTGAATCCTAAGGAAGCGAATAATCCCGCGATCGCCGATGAGGTGATCGACTTGCTGCCGCTGTATCTGTGCAAAGAGGGCGTGGTGGCGATCGGGGAAATCGGCTACGACTCCATGACGGAAGCCGAGGACAAGTATTTCCGCATTCAACTCGAACTGGCGAAGGAATTTGACAAGTTGGTGCTGGTGCATACACCGCACCGCGATAAGAAGGTAGGAACGCTGCGGAGCATGGAAGTCTGTCTGGAGCATGGGATTGATCCGAGTCGGGTGATTATCGACCATGCCAACGAGGAAACGGTCAAAGACATCCTCGATCGGGGCTTCTGGTGCGCCTTTTCGATCTATCCCCAAACCAAAATGGGCAATGAACGGATGGTGGAATTGGTGAAGCAGTATGGCAGTGAACGAATCATTGTCGATAGCGCCGCCGATTGGGGCATCAGTGATCCCTTGGCCGTGCCGAAGACCTATCAATTAATGCTAGAGCGCGGGATTGATCCGGCGGATGCGACGGCGGTTTGTTATGGCAATGCCCTCGCCGCCTATAGCCAGACCGGGGATATGCAGGCCGATGACTGGTTGAATCCGGCCCCGATCGACCAGCGGCAACTGTTCGATGGCAATTCTGTCTTGCGCGGGCAATCGCCCGTTGTCCAAGATCCGGCATCAGTTCCCTTTGCCGATTCGTTAATTATTCAGTAAATCGAGATCGCTCAAGATGCTAGTGACCGAATCATCCCCTTCCGCAAAATTCTGGGATCAACTTCTCCCCTACCTGCAAATGCTGCGTCCGGCGAATATCGTCACCGCCTGGGCGGATATCGCGATCGGCTATGCGGCGGCGGGTGGGGTTGCGTTGAATGCGACTGGATTCCCCAACTTTGCCCAACCTGAAGCCTTCCTCTGGTTGCTGCTGGCGACGACGGGGCTGTACGGCGGCGGCATTGTATTCAACGATGTCTTCGATGCGGAACTGGATGCGGTGGAGCGCCCCGAACGCCCGATTCCCAGTAGTCGGGCTTCGTTGAACAGTGGCATTTTGTTGGGTGCTGGGTTGCTGTTGAGTGGGGTAGTTGCGGCCATGCAGGTTTCGCAGGTCAGTGGTTTGGTGGCGTTTGGGGTAGCGCTGAGTGCGTTGGTGTATGACGCGATCGGCAAGCATCATCCGCTATTCGGGCCGCTGAATATGGGGCTGTGTCGCGGGGGAAATTGGCTATTGGGGCTGAGTGCGGTGGCCGATCGCTTATTCGACCATGGGGTGATTGCGCTGATCCCGATCATCTATATCGCGGCGATTACCTGGGTGAGTCGGGGGGAAGTGAACGGCGGCGATCGCCGATCAGCGTTAGGTGGCTTGAGTCTGCTAATTCTGGTGGCAGTGGGTTTAGTTGCCTTAGTCGGATTGCCGGACTATACGTTGCTGCCGATGGTGCCGCTCGGTGCAGTTTGGCTGATTTTAGTTCTCCCTGCCTTCATTCGCGCGGTGCGAACCCCGACGGCAGAGGTGATTCGGCTGGCGGTACGATCGGGGATTATTGGCTTAATTGCGCTGGATGCATCGGTGGCGGCGGGGTTTGCGGGCTGGGGCTGGGGACTGGGGGTGTTGCTGCTATTGCCGTTGTCGCGCTGGTTGGCAGCAAAATTTGCGGTGACTTAGATGCCGTGATTGAACTGGCCCCCAAACCCCCAATACTGGGGGCTTTGAATCAGCTATTGGGCTGGGTTTCCCCAGGCTTGGGGCGGTTTAGGCCGATCGAAATTCCTACTTTCCTGAAATTATGCGTTACTTAAATTCTCGACAATCGATCACGATGCCGCCTCCGGCGGTGCTGCAACAGTCGGTGACGGTGCAGTTTGATTATCAAGTCCATTTCACATTCAATTTGTTCGATCGCACCAATCCGTTACTCGCCGAAATCCTTAACCCCAATGCCGTTGTTCCGACGAACGCGATCGTCGTGGTGGATGGCGGCTTGCTGCAAGGAATGCCGGATTTGGTTCAGGACATTGTGGCTTATGGGGATGCTTACTGCGATCGCTTGCAATGGCTCGCGCCGCCGCTGGTGATCGCGGGCGGGGAAGCGATCAAGAATGACCCGAGCCAAGTCGAGCGGGTGCAGGAACTCATTCACCAGGTCGGCCTCTGTCGCCATTCCTATGTGATCGCGATCGGCGGTGGGGCGTTACTCGATCTCGTGGGCTATGCGGCGGCGACGGCTCATCGCGGGGTGCGACTGGTGCGGGTACCGACGACGGTGCTGGCCCAGGATGACTCCGGCGTGGGCGTGAAAAACGGGATCAACGCCTTTGGGAAGAAGAATTTCCTCGGTACGTTTAGTCCGCCCTACGCAGTGGTGAATGATGCGGCGTTTCTGGTGAATTTGCCCCAGCGTGACTGGATCGCTGGGATTGCGGAAGCGGTGAAGGTGTCGCTGATTAAGGATGCCGAATTTTTTGATTGGATTGAGGCGCATGTCGAGGCACTGGTCGATCGGGATTTGGCGGTGATGCAGCAGTTGATTTACCGATCGTGCCAGCATCACTTGACCCACATTGGCACCTACGGCGATCCCTTTGAAATGGGTTCCTCGCGGCCCTTGGACTTTGGCCATTGGTCGGCGCATCGGTTGGAGCATTTGACGCAGTATCGGTTGCGCCATGGGGAAGCGGTGGCGATCGGCATGGCCCTCGATAGCACCTATGCTTACCGGATTGGCGCGTTGCCGGAACGCGATTGGCGGCGGATTATTACGGTGCTGCAAGCCTTAGGGTTTGAGTTGATGGTGCCGGAATTGTTGGCGTTTGCCGATCAGCCGGAACATCCGCAGTCAGTGTTTGCGGGGCTACATGAATTTCGGGAGCATTTGGGTGGGATACTGACGCTGATGCTGTTACGGAGCATTGGTTTTGGGTTTGAGGTGCATCAGGTGGATATTGCGCAGTATCAAGCGGCGATCACGGATCTTCAGGCGGTGGCGGCGTGAAGTATCAGTCCTTTCACCTGACCTATTGCAGCAACATTCACCCCGGCGAAAGCTGGGCCGAAGTTTGGCAGAATCTGCAAACCTATTTGCCGCAGCTCCGATCGCAGCTCAAGTCGCCGCTGACTCCTGATGTGCCCTTTGGGATTGGGTTACGGCTCGCTGATCGGGCCAGTCGAGAACTGCTCGAAGGCGATCGCTTGGCGGAATTCAAAGCCTGGTTAGAAGCGCATCAATTTTATGTCTTCACGCTGAATGGCTTTCCCTACGGGGGCTTTCACCGTCAGGTGGTCAAAGATCAAGTCTATGCGCCGGATTGGTTTACCAGCGATCGCCTCGCTTATACCCAGCGATTGATCACGATTTTGGCCGCACTGTTGCCACCCGGAATGGATGGCAGCATTTCGACCCTGCCGATTTCCTATAAGCCTTGGTGGCGTGATGCCAATGTTGAAACGGCCAATCTTGAACCAAAACAAGTCCAAGCGGTACGATCGCTCGCCTTACTGACCGAACAACTGACAGAACTGGAAACCCGCACGGGACAGTACATTCACCTGGGACTGGAACCGGAACCCGATGGGCTGATCGAAAACAGCCGCGAAGTCGTGGACTGGTTCGATCGCTATCTGCTACCGATCGGCGGCGAAATCCTCGAATCGCGCTGTGGGGTCACCCCGGTCACGGCCCGCCAGCGGCTATTGCGACATATTCAAGTTTGTTACGATACTTGCCACTTTGCGGTGGAATTTGAAGATCCGATCGCGGCGATTAATCAACTGGTGCGCCACGGCATCGGTCTGAGCAAGATTCAGCTCAGTGCGGCGTTGCGATTTATGATTCCCGCATCAATCCCCGATCGTCAAGCCCTACAAGCCTATCTCCAACCCTTTGCCGAATCCACGTACCTGCATCAAGTGATTGCGCGTCCGGTGGATGGGCGGTTGCGGCGCTACCGGGATCTGGAGCAAGCCCTACCGGAATTGCTGGCGACGGACGCGATCGAGTGGCGGACGCATTTCCATGTACCGCTGTTTTTGAGCGATTTATCCCCGGTGGCAACGACGCAGAGCGATATCCAGACCACCTTGGCCTATCTCCAGCAGCACCCAGCCCTCTGCCAGCATTTGGAAATCGAAACCTACACCTGGGAAGTCCTGCCACCGGAACTGAAGTTGGATTTGGTCACGTCGATCGCGCGGGAATATCGCTGGGTGCTCGATACCCTGGCGATGAAACGCCGTGAGATGGTTTCGGCTCAGCACGATTAAACGTAGGTTGGGTGAAACAACGTGAAACCCAACGTTCATAGACCGCATGGGTTACGCTCGCGCTCCACCCATCCTACAAACGATTCTTATCAGGTTCTCCAATAAACCATGCTCCAGAAAAGCGTTGTCCTCAATGTTGTCGGCCTCACCAGTGACTGCCTCGGCCCACATATGCCGCGCCTCACCGCCTGGGCCAAGTCAGCCCACCACAGCCACATTACCCCGACCCTACCCGCTGTCACCTGCACTGCCCAAGCGGCTTACTTGACGGGCAAAACCGCTACGGAGCATGGCATTGTCGCGAATGGCTGGTATTTCCGAGATGAATGCGAAGTCAAATTCTGGCGGCAGTCAAATGCCTTGGTACAGTCGCCGAAAATCTGGGATGTCGCCCGGCAGCTTGATCCGAGCTTCACCTGCGCCAACCTATTTTGGTGGTACAACATGCATTCCAGCGCCGACTATACGGTTACCCCGCGACCGATGTATCCCGCTGATGGTCGCAAGTTGCCAGATATCTACACTCAGCCTGCGAGTTTACGCGATGAACTTCAGGCCGAACTCGGTCAATTCCCGCTGTTCAAATTCTGGGGGCCAGCGACGACGATCGCTTCCTCCCAGTGGATTGCCGATTCCGCAAAGTGGATTGAGCAAAAGCATTCGCCGACCTTAACCCTGGTTTATCTCCCCCATCTCGACTACTGTATGCAGCAATTGGGCAGTGACCCCGATCGGAACGCCAAGGATCTCAGCGAAATCGATGCCGTGGTCGGCGACCTAATCGAATTCTACGAAGCCCGTGGGGCGCAGGTGATCGTCCTCTCGGAATATGGCATCACCCCGGTGGATCAGCCCGTGCATCTGAATCGGGTGTTGCGCGAGGCGGGACTGCTGCAAGTGCGGACGGAGTTGGGCCGGGAATTGCTCGATGCGGGGGCGAGTCAGGCGTTTGCGGTGGCTGATCACCAGCTTGCACACATATATGTGAATGATCCGACGCAGCGCGATCGCGTCCGCGAATTAATTGGCCAAACCCCCGGCGTGGCACAGGTACTGGATCAGGCAGGCAAGGTGGAATACGGCCTCGATCATCCCCGATCGGGCGAGCTTATCGCGATCGCCGATCCCACCGCCTGGTTTACCTACTATTACTGGCTCGACGATCAACGGGCCCCGGACTTCGCCCGTACCGTCGATATCCACCGCAAACCGGGCTATGACCCCGTGGAATTGTTTGTTGATCCTGACATTCGGATGCCGAAGCTAAAAATTGCCAAAATTCTTTTGAATCGTAAACTCGGGGGCCGCGCACTGATGGACTTAACGCCGATCGCGCCGCAGTTGGTGCGGGGCAGTCATGGTCATATTCCCACCGATGATCGGCATAAACCTGTGCTGATCGCCAAGCAGGACAGGCATTTCAACCATCAAGAGATTGCCGCGATCGATGTCTTCAATGTGATTTTGAGTCATCTAAAGGGATAGATTTGGGGCATGAAAAGAATCAATTTGGTGCATGGGATTAGTGATTTGGTTAACGCTGACTGATGCTTCCGGCTTGGAACCGGGGGGATTTTGGCTAAAATCCCCTGCGCTTTTGTAAACTGCGTTCAGAAATTTTGTGCACTTATTTTTTTCTCGTCTATAATCACGGCAAACAAATCAATTTCTCAAAGGAAAAGATCGTGAACAAAGGTGAATTGGTTGATGCAATTGCATCCAAGGCTTCCGTCACTAAGAAAGAAGCCGACTCGATCGTTAGCGCCATGATCGAAACAATCATGGAAACTGTGGCGAAGCAAGATAAAGTGACTTTGGTCGGTTTTGGGACGTTTGAAGCGCGTAGCCGTCAAGCGCGTGAAGGCCGTAACCCCAGTACTGGTGAAGCGATCAAGATTCCGGCAACCACTGTTCCCGCATTCTCCGCTGGGAAAATGTTCAAAGAGCAGGTTGCTGCTGCTAAGCCTGCTAAAGGCGGCAAAAAGAAGTAAAATTTCTCAGTTTGAGTGGCTTGGGTCGATCGCTTGACTTAAGCCTTAGCAATCTTTACAAGCGCAATTCGAGAATTTGTTCGAATCTGCGCTTTTTGATTTTTTGGACTTTCGGCATGGCGCAGCCCACCATCCGGGGTTATTGAAACACAAACTCCGGGAACGTGTGCATCGTGCCGCTGGGTAGCGTGATCGTGACTTGGAAGCCTTCGTCGAGTTCGCCAATCACCTGGGTATAAAGATAACTGCGCGATCGGTCGGCTTCAACTTGCTGCTGTGTCAGAACATCCTCGCCTTGACCGACTTTGAGCTGTGTTTGACCCGGCAGCGCGTCGCCATCTGCCATGCCGACGACCAACAGCAATGACCATTCAGCGGGATTAGGCTGGCCGACCATGGCATAGAACCGCACGGCAGGATCGGTCATGGGCAGATCGTAGTAGGCAGTTTGACTGGTGGCGGCAAGTTCGACCCCCTGCTGCTGAATCATTTGCAAGACCTGCGGGAAGCTACCCATCGGAGCAACGGCCCGCGATCGTAATCCTACGGTCTGCGGTTCAACCTGCGGCATCAGTACCCAAGCTAAGTCTTGGGCCAAGTCGTCGAGCTGCTGGTTTAACCATTGACCGACGCGGATTTTGGTGTTTGCGATCGTTTGTCCCAGCGTTGATCCGGCGGTTGCAGCTGTGGTTGTTGCCTGTGGCAGCGGAATCATTGCAGGCTCGGAGCAGCGCAGGGTGAGGAGCAATTGGTTGCTGCCGGGATCGAGTTGGGCGATCGGCAACCGATAATGCGCCCCTTCGACGGCTAGCGCATCTAGCTGATCATAACGGGCGGCACCCAGGATGAAAGTTTGCCCATATTCTTCATCGACCCCGACGGCAACGTATATCTGGCATGGGTGTTGGTCATGTTGGGTTTTTGACAATAGGACTTCATCTTCCTCAGGTGCAGCGATCGCCCCGACGCGAAAGCCATTAATCAACCAAGTGGCATCGGCCTGAGATTCCACCTGACAGTCGGCGACGCGGGTGGCTAACCAGGCGGCAAATCCGGCGGCGGCGAGACTGTTCAAATAGGTCTCCCACTGCAATTCCGGCGCTGCGCTGCGGCTGTGGTTCAATGCCTTGGCGATCGCCGCCGCTTCAAGATCAATCGCATCATGCCGATCAGCATGAAAGTCATTAAGTTCCAGGGAATCGACTGAAAAGTGGGTCATGATGGCGAAGATCCGAGTGGTTGGGTTCAGGGGGCCATAGTTACGGAGTTGTGGGAGCATATGCACGATCGAGAAACTGGCACAATGTCCGTGAAAATATTGTACCTGTTACATAATCCTTCGGGCTTTGGGCTTGGGCGGCGGCGGCTTGCATCAGGTCTTCGATTTGTTCGTTGAGGGCGATTTCGATCGCGCTATCGAGTTGTTGTAGGCGATCGGGGGCGATCAGCGCTGCGGCCTGCTGTTTCACGAAGGTCAATAGCTGCTGTATCATCTGGTGCCGCACATCTTCGCGAAAGGCTTTGAGATTGAGCAGGCGGCTGACTTGGAACTGGGCCTGCAACCCCACGGCTGGTGCAATTTCAGTCATCGATCGGCCTTGGCAATGGAACAGCTGTAAGGCCGTGATGAAATTCTGGGATTTATCGCCTTTATAGCGTTGGGTTCTTGCTGTGATCACCTGCTCAAAGGCTTTACCCAAAGCATTCCCAAATTCACCCCGAAATGCCTGGAGAAAGGCCATTTGGTCATTGCCGCTGGTCTCATCTTCAGGTTCCGGTGCGGCCAAACGATCGGCGATCGTCACAGTCTCCCCAGTTTCGATCGCAATGCTGGGTAGACGGCCAGAACGACTCGCCACCCGATATTGCCGCATCTGGAAGGCCAAGGCCTGTAACTGTGCCAAAATTCCCCGTGGGGTTCCAGTATTGAGTTCCTGTTGCATGCGCTGAAGTTGTTCGGGGGTGGGAGCAGGGCAGGCCCCACGTACACCCGTTTGGCGTTGTGCGAGGCGATCGGCGCGGTAAACCTGGTGGTAGGCGGCGAGTAAAACGACGGCCCGATCGATCTCGTGGTCACTGGTTTGATGAAATTCGCGTAAGACCCGCCGCAGCTTGTTGAGATTGGTATCGTTCAGGATCGCCCAGTCGCTCAGAAGGCACACACCGCATTCCAGCAAAAATTGGTTGAGTTCGCGGTGATGTTTAACCAGCCGGATAGTCCAGGTGGTGAGGCTACCTTTGCTAGGTTCAAAGGTATTCAGAATATGCCGGGCGACGCTGATGTAATTGGGGCCTGGGGGATTGCGGCGAGGCTGCGTCTCGCGCCCATCATCATCCAACACCAGCGCAAACAAATCCTGCCGCGAAAAACCATGGTTCAAGCCGAACTGCTGCTCAAGTTGAATGCAGACCTGTTCGATTTGATTAGAAATGAAGCAGCGCAGGCAGAGATCGGCGATCGGTTGTGTTGCACTTTGCGCCAGCAGGTGGGCTTGGATTTCGGCGGGGGCGCGATCGCTGTCCAAATCACCAAACTGTTCGAGAAAAAACGCCTTTGCCGCTTCTAATTCCGTCGCCTTACGATGTCCGGTCAGATCCAGGCGGGTCAATTTCCAATACCGGGCATTACGACTCATAAGATAAATTTATTCAATGAAATTGAGTAAGTTAAGCTAACTGCACGACTGGCTGATCGGCGACGAGTTCGCGCTTGGTCAATAAATCTTCTACGGTGATGCAAAGGAATCGGGATGCATTCACCCGAAACATTACCTTAATCCGATCGCGGCCTGGATTACCAGGGGGATCGAGCAAGGCAATGCCCCGCGCGCCCGTTTGATCATTGAGGGCTTGAACGGCTTGGGCAGCGGTTTCCACCGATCGCATCACCAACCGATCGCCGTCAAAGTACACCTCCGTTTGCCCGGTCGCGCTCGCCAGTTCACCAATAATCAGTTCGATCTCCGGCTGACCTGCCACCGATGCGCCCAAAGTCAGCTCTACGGGCTGTTCCATCGGATAGGGCTGTCCGGCGCGAATAATCGGGTGCCAGTTGTGGGCATTGATCCGGCGATCCCAGTAGCGCACGCCGTAACCGTGATAGAGAAAGTCTTTCACCTCAATGTTCTGGGTGATCTGCAATGCGCCTTGGGCGATCGCTTCAAAGGGCTTATCCGATCGGATTTTCTCGGCGGGGAAATGCTGCTGCACCCATTGTTGAACGGCAGGGATCTGGGCGCTGCCCCCGACGAGCAGCACTGCATCGATGTTCGCCAGGTCTAATTCCTGGCGCTGAAGCTGTTGGGTGATCTGGGCGATCGTCCGATCGAGCTGCTCAAAGAATTGATTCTGTTGCAGGATCGCTTCAAATTGGGGCCGATCGAGCTGCAAATCATAGCTCTCAAAATTCGCCTCATCGAAATAGACTTCCTGGGCTTGGGCTTGTTGAGAAAGGGCAATTTTCAAGCGCTCGGCTAACCGCAGAGTCACCGGTGAAACTGCCAAATTCTGGGTTTCGACAAAATAATTCAGCACCCAGTTATCCACATCCGACCCACCCAGGTTCAATCCCGCCTTCGCCAATACCTGTGCGACTTTCGGCTGCTGCCCCGAGGTTTCGGCAAAGGACTTGTCGCCCCACTTGAGCAGGAAGCCCAGGGCTTGCGGACTCCTTTGCTTTTGCGCGGGACTCCCGGCGAGGCGCACCACCGACAGATCCAGCGTCCCGCCGCCGAAATCAATCACCAGCAACATTTCCCGATCGGCCAGTCCATAGCCCAAGGCCGCTGCGGTCGGTTCATCCAACAATCGCACCTGGGCAATGTCCAAACTTTGGGCCAATTGCCCCAGCCACAACCGATAGGTCTCAAAGCTATCGACGGGGACGGTGAGCGTCAACGACTCGCGCATTCCCGGCTCCGTCGCCTGAAACTGCCGAATCACCTGCTCCAGATACCAACGCCCCACCTGCTCGAAGCTCACCGCCCGCGCGTCCAACTCGGGTACAAAACCCGCTACACTTGCGCCGATCCCCCGCTTAAAATTGCGGAAAAATCTGGCATTCTGCACATTATCAAGCCCCCGATCGCGCACAGCTTGACCAATTATGACGTTGCCTTGAGCGGCATCCTCGACATAAATTAGGCTCGGAATCAGGGGTGGATTGCCCGCTTGCTTCAGCGATGCAGCTTCTAAACTGAGGGTTTCCGGCGTTTGGGTGGCAGCGTTCCAGCGAGTGACGACGGTGTTGCTGGTGCCAAAGTCGATCGCGTAGGACATCGTACCGTTACTCCACCACGCGCAACCGTTGGGTGACGATCGTCAGGCCCGCATCATGCCGCATGAGCACGGCTGAGAGCCAGCGATTTTCGGGGGCTTTTGGAGCTTGGGCGGACTTAAAAAAACCGCCTGCCCGAAGGCGTTTCAGATTGACAGACTGCATTTTAGGATCGGGGCGATTCAGCCGAATAAAATTCCGGTTGCCGACCAATTCGAGGACCGTTGGCAGTTCCAACTGTAAGGGTTTGGGTTGGGTGAACTGGTTGGCCGTGACGGGTTGGTCGAGAATTTCGCCCATCAGGATGTCACCATCGAGCGGTTCTTGGACGATCGCTTCGTAGGTGTAACGCTCACCCACTTTCACGGTTTCGGGCAGGTTGATCGTCACGGTGGGCGGACGTTCTCCGATTGTCAGTCTGGTCTGTTCCGAGAGGATTTCCTGCTGCACCAGTTTGTCATCCTGCCAGCGTTGGCGCGATCGCAACGTGATATCGACTTTCAACGTCCGGCCATCCTGTTCTTGGTCGCCCGTGATCCGCATCAGCGTTTCCACGTCAGTCCCTTGACCTTGAGGACTGGCTTGCAGCACTTCGGTTCTGTAGGTGAGCTGGGGATATTGCTGCCAGAGTTGACGCACCGATTGACTGAGGGTTTCGCGGTTGAGGCCGTCGTTATTGGTAAATTCCAAGCCGTAGAACTGCAATAGGCTGTCGCGATCGCGGGCATTTGCCGCCTGATCCATTTTGTTGTGCAACTGCTGCAAATGCTGATTTAAGCCATCCGTCATCGCGGCCTCAGCCGGCGCTACCCCCGCAATCAGCATTGCGATCGCCCCGACTCGCCCGAATCCGTTCCGCTTTACCCAAAAACCCGCCATATCAAATCCACGACTCAGAATAAACCTTGCCCATCAGTATAGACGAGGCCGATCGGAGGCGGATCGACCGGATACGTTTATTTATTGCTACACTGCCACAGACCCCATCGCAGTGACTTTTACCGCGCCGTGAATCAGTCCGCTTCTCCCCGTCTCTTGATTGCTGCCAGTGGTACTGGGGGCCATTTATTTCCGGCGCTGGCGGTGGCCGAACGTCTGCCGGACTACAGCATCGAATGGCTGGGGGTGCCGGGGCGGATGGAGAATCGCGTCATTCCGGATCTGTATCCCCTGAATATCATTGATGTGGGTGGCTTTCAGAAGAAGGCGATCGGGCATATTCTCAGCGTCCTGATCCGCTTTATCAAGTCCATTTTCCAAACCCGCAAACTGCTGAAGCAAGGCAAATTTGATGCGGTATTCACCACTGGAGGGTATATCTCTGCGCCTGCGATCATTGCAGCCCGCTGGCTGGGGCTACCCGTGCTGCTCCATGAGTCGAATGCGTTACCCGGCAAAGTGACGCGACTGTTCACGCCCTGGTGCAGCGAAGTGATTGTTGGGTTTCCCATCGCCAAAACGCGGCTGCAAAAAGGCAACGTCACCTACGGTGGCACCCCTGTGCGAAAGCAATTTTTTACCGAACGATCGGCCCCCTTAGATGACCTCGGCATTCCCGCTGGGGTACCTGTGATCACGATCGTTGGCGGCAGTCAAGGGGCCGTTGCCGTGAATCAGGTTGTGCGGGAATGTGCCCCAGCCTGGATCGAAGCCGGAGCCTGGGTCGTGCATCAAACCGGGGACAATGACCCGGATGTGGCCCAATATCAGCATCCGCATTACCTAACGTTGCCGTTCTACAACAAGATCGCCGCCCTGCTGGAGCGATCGGACTTGGTGATCAGTCGAGCCGGGGCCGCAACGGTGACGGAACTCGCGCTGACGGGGACTCCCGCGATTCTCGTGCCTTATCCTTTCGCCGCAGAAGACCACCAAACCTTTAATGCCCGCGTCTTTGCCGATGCCGGGGCGGGCGACTTGATGCCCCAGGGCGATCTGGATGCCGTCAAGCTACGCGATCGGGTGTTGGAATTAATCGCTCAGCCCGCAACCTTGAAGCAAATGTCGGCGCAAGCCTTGGCGATCGCGCTGCCGGAAAGTGCCGATCAGGTGGCGGCCTTACTGCGGGGTTACGTCGGGGGTGACGTCGATCAGGCCAATGCTTAGTCTGCGTTCGATAGGGCAAACTCGATTTCTTATATCAGTAAAAAATCACCTAAACCCCGATCGATTCCCGTGCATTAAAGGTTCAAAGCCATCCCGTCGGCGATTATAATTGGGGGGCGAATTATCCTGCGAGAGGTCGCTCGTGTTTGTCTTAAGTGGCTACGAATATTTTCTGGGGTTCTTACTCATTTGCAGTATGGTGCCGCTATTGGCGCTGTCTGCATCGCGGTTATTGCGTCCGGCCCGTCGCGGCCCGGAACGCCGCACGACCTATGAATCGGGGATGGAACCCGTGGGCGGCGCTTGGATTCAGTTCAATATCCGCTACTACATGTTCGCCTTGGTATTTGTGGTCTTTGATGTGGAGACGGTGTTTCTCTACCCCTGGGCCGTGGCGTTTAATCAATTGGGATTACTCGCATTTATCGAAGCCCTGATTTTCATTGCCATTCTGGTGGTGGGTTTGGTTTATGCATGGCGTAAAGGCGCATTGGAGTGGTCATGAGCGAGCAGATGATGAATCCGGTACAGCGACCGGAAGTTACCCAAGAATTATCCGAAAATGTGATTTTGACCACAGTCGATGACCTCTATAACTGGGCGCGGTTGTCCAGCCTGTGGCCCTTGCTCTACGGCACGGCCTGCTGCTTTATCGAGTTTGCAGCCTTGCTCGGTTCGCGCTTTGACTTCGATCGCTTCGGCCTCGTGCCCCGATCGACCCCTCGCCAAGCGGACTTAATCATCACAGCGGGCACGGTCACGATGAAGATGGCCCCGGCTCTGGTGCGGCTCTACGAACAGATGCCGGAACCGAAGTATGTGATTGCCATGGGTGCCTGCACGATTACGGGCGGCATGTTCAGTGTTGATTCGCCGAGCGCCGTGCGTGGCGTAGACAAGCTAATCCCTGTGGATGTTTATCTGCCGGGTTGCCCGCCCCGTCCCGAAGCGATCATCGACGCAATCATCAAACTGCGCAAAAAGATTGCCAACGACTCCATCCAAGAGCGCGGCAAAATCCGTCAAACCCACCGCTACTACAGCACCACTCACTCAATGAAGCCGATGCCCGCGATCACCGATGGCGTGTATCTGCAAGCGGCTAGCCGTCAAGCCCCGCCGCTGGAGCTGATGGAAGCCATGGGTATGGAAGTACCCGCGATCGCCGCACCGCAAAAGCAGGAGGCATAGGTCATGGCCGAAGAAATTACCCCTCAGAATACACCCCCAGCAACACCAGCACCGAGCGCCGAAACCGCCGCGATCGTCGAAGCCGGAAAAACCTCAACTTGGCTGACCAACCAGGGGTTTGATCATCAGTTTGAAGGACGCGGTTCCGACGGCGTTGAGCTAATCAGCATCGATCGGGAATTGCTGTTGCCCTTTGCGACGGCACTCTCTGCCTATGGGTTCAACTACCTGCAATGCCAGGGAGCCTACGACTGTGGTGCGGGTCAGGATTTGGTGAGTTTTTACCATTTGGTCAAGCTCGATGACAACGCCGATCGGCCCGATGAAGTGCGGCTGAAGGTGACGATCCCGCGCGAAGATCCCCAGGTGGCCTCGGTCTACTGGATTTGGCCCTCGGCGGATTGGCAGGAGCGCGAGTCCTACGACATGTATGGCATTACCTATAATGGCCACCCCAACCTCAAGCGGATTCTGATGCCGGAGGATTGGGTCGGCTATCCGTTGCGGAAGGACTACATTTCGCCGGATTTCTACGAGTTACAGGACGCTTACTAGGGTTGGTCGTGGGTTTCGGCTGTCGCTCAACCCACTGGATCTGGGTTGGGACTGGAGCGGTCGTGGGTTTCGGCTGTCGCTCAACCCACTGGATCTGGGGTGGGGAGCATGGCCAGGATCGTTATGCTGTACCTACCCACCGAGGGCTGAGCCACGCCGAAGCCCGACTCAATCCCCCACACTCACCCACCGCTGGCTGAGCCACGCCGAAGCCAGCCACGCCGAAGCCCGACTATTCTGATAACCAGGCACCGTCGATGAAGTCCAATTGGGTTTCATCGATTTTTGGTTCCGGGGTCGCTTCGCTGGCGATCGGTAGGATGATCGTGAAGGTGGTACCTTCTCCGGGAGTTGACTCGCAGAGCAGTTGGCCTTGATGCTTTTCGACGATGATTTGGTGGCTGATTGAGAGTCCGAGGCCCGTGCCTGCACCCTTGGGTTTGGTCGTAAAAAATGCCTCAAAGATTTTTTGGCGGGTGGCATCGTCCATACCGGGGCCATTATCTTGAATCCGAATCGCGATCGTTTCGGCATCGGCCAACAGGGTGGTTACGATGATTTCTCCAGGATGGTTGCGGTTCGATTCAAAGTCGCACGATGCAGCGGTTTCGTCGATTGCGTCGATCGCATTGGCAATCAAGTTCATCACCACTTGGTTGAGCTGACTGGGATAGCACAGCACCGGGGGCAATTCCCCAAATTCACTGACCAGATTGATCGCGGGCCGATCGCGGTTCGCCCCGAGGCGCGATCGCAAAATCATTAATGTCCCTTCGATGCCACTTTGAATATTCGCAAATTCCTTGGTATCGCCATCGGTGCGGGAAAAATCACGGAGGGAACTGACGATCGTTTGAATCCGATCGCTGCCCAAAGTCATTGAACTCAGGAGCTTGGGCAAATCTTCGCGCACGTAGTCCAGGTCGATCGTTTCCAGGTAGGTTTGGAGATCGGTCGGGGGCTCGGGGCATAGGGCCTGATAGCGATCGAGCAAGCTAAAGAGCTGTTCAATGTACTGGTTGGCATAGTCCAGATTGCCCTGAATGAAGTTGAGCGGATTTTTCACCTCATGGGCGACCCCGGCAACCAACTGGCCAAGACCGGACATTTTCTCAGTTTGTACCAGTTGGGCCTGAGTTTGCTTGAGATCCTGGAGGGCAGCTTCCAGCTCATCGGTTTTGTGTTGAAGTTGCTGCTGCGATCGCTGCAATTCCTGGTTCTTGGCCTCGACTTCGGTTAAATGCTGCTGCATGTTCTGGTACAGCTGGGCATTTTCTACGGAAATCGAGACTTGGGCGGTTAGGAGCCGAACGACTTCCAACTGTGCAGGCGTGAAAGCCCCGGCCACTAATCGATTTTCCAGATACAAAATCCCCGTCTGTTTGCCCTGATAAATAATTGGGAAACAGAGCACCGACTTGAGCTTATGGGCATGAATATAGGTATCCGCCGCAAAGCGCAGATCTTCACTCGCGGCATTCAACAAAATCGTCTCGCGAGTGCGTTCTACATAGGTAATCAGATTGAGCGGTAAGGCTTCTGGGGTGAGTGGCGTTTGCTTCAGGGTGCAGACGATCGCGGCTTGTTCAACGCTGCCTTCGGCTTCGATCAACCAGTGATCAGGGTGGCGAATCAGGAGGCTGCCGCGTTCCGCCCCTGCGCTTTCCATCAGAATCGTCAGCAATTTTTCGAGCAGGCTACTGTAGACGATTTCACTCGATAGCGCTTGGGATGCCTTCAGTACTGTCATCCAGTCGAGACTGGGGAGCCGCTGGGGCAAGATTCTGTCATTGGGAAGGGCGAGACAGTTGGCTGAATCCATAAAGCTCCCGCGCCAGGTCAGCAGTGAGCGATATTGCTGTTGGAGGGCGTTGGTTTTGGCGATCGCACCCCAGCGTTGGTAGGCGACGCAGGCATCGTGCAAGTAGGCCCGGGCAATGCGCTGATGCTGTTGACCCCAGTAATATTCGCCAGCTAGCTCATTGGCGATCGCGCAGATTTGCAGCATGTTCTGGACTTGGGCCAGTCCGATCGCCTCATCGTAATGGCAAGTCGGGTCATCGCCATTAATTCGATCAAGTTCCCCGGCCAGCACATGCCAGCGGGCCCCAAAGTTCGTCGGGCAATGGTAGTGCCAGCGCTGGAGGCGCTGGAGACAATCAACCAGAATTGCATGGTACCTTTCCTGGTCAGCAGCATCGGCTTGATCGTATAGGGCCGCCACCGTCAGGCCGTAGAAGAAGTAATGGTCAATCACCACTGCTGGGCCAAAGTGAGCATTCACTAATTCAGCGGAAGCCTGGGCGGTTTCCAGGGCCATCGGATAGTAGCCAAATAGATAGAGGCTCTGGGTTTTGTAGATGTAGTAGCGGCTGCGGGTGGGATTTGGGGTTTGGGGATCGTACAATTGCTGTTGGATGCTTGCTTCTGCTACTTCGATCGAGCTGAAGCTGGCTGCATCCTGGGTCAAGCCTTGGAGGTTCCGAATAAACTGCAACTTCACCATCGCATCCAGTTGCATGGTGCGATGCTGCCGCTGCGCCGCAAATTGACCGAGCAGTTGAATTTCGGCTTGGGTCGCGTCGAGGAAGTTGCCTGCGAGCAGCGCGACATCGATTTTGAGCACCTGGGCGTAGAGGGCATAGAGCAACTCGCCCATCTGCTGGCAATGCTGAAACGCCACTTGGAGGTGCTGTTGACATTCGGCAAAGGGCACCCGCCAATGGGCCAGTAGTCCCCCATAGCTGAAATGGGTCAAGCCTTGCATCGCTTGAAACAGCTGGCTGAGTTCGAGGGCGACTTGGCCGAGCTGATGCCCCCGTTCGTATTCCCCAAAGCCGGAGGAGAGAATTGTGCCGTAGGCGATATAAGCATAGGCCGATCGCTCGGTATTGCCATACTGGATGGAGCGGCGCACCATTTCAACGATCGCCCAGCGATAGCGCGACTGATCCTGGGAAATGGTCGCGGCAGCAAAATATTGCAGGAGTCGCAGGATTTGCTGCATGGTCCGATCGGTGCAAGTGGGCAAGGCCAAGAAATAGGCGGGGGAATGGTTGAGGATTTCCTGGCTGAGGGTATTAAAGGCTGCGAGCACTGCCGCTTCGGTGAGGGTCTCGGGCAGCGCCACCCCCAGTTTGATCAGCCCCATTTGGCCCACCGCTTGGGCTTCCTCGTAGCGGTTTTGGTTGAGGTAGCACACCATTTGCACCGCATAGACATCCGCCAGTTCGGCCACGGTTTTGACGTGGGCATTAAGGGTCTCAAAGGCCCGTTCGGCCTCGGCATAGTTGCCCGTGAGATAATGGCATTCCGCCTGCTCGAGCCACAGGTCGCGGGCCAATTGATAATCCGTCGTCCAGCTTTCCGGCGGCAGGAGGGTCACTCCCGACTGAACATACTGCAAAGCCGATTGGTAAGCGGCGGCGGGTTTAGCGCGGCGGGCGGCTTTGAGATTCAGGTGAGCCAGTTCTTGGCGCGCGATCGCGTCTTGGATTAAGTCTTTGCCCAGGTTGAGCTGATGGACGACATCGAAGAGGCGGTCTTCTTGACGCTGTTGCACCATATTGACTAGCCAGCGCTGACCGATTTGCCAATGCCATTGCTGGCGCTCGGGAAGCGGCATCAGGTCATAGATCGCCTGGCGCACCCGTTCGTGAAGGAACTGGAAATGGGCCACCATTGGCGATGGAGCGGACAACATGCTGCTGTAGCTGCTCGGATCAGCACTGGCGATCGGCAATAACATCCCTTCTTGCACCGCCAGGGCGAGGGCTTGGGGGATTGCGGCAGGCGCGATCGGGCAAAGTGCCGTCAAAATTCCAGTGTCAAACGCCAACCCGATACAAGCGGCCAACTGGAGCAGCTTACGGGTGGCGATCGGCAGTTTGAGGACCTTCTGCTCCATCAATTCCACGACGTTTTCCGTCACCCCAAAATGCCGAATCTGTTCAAGATCCCACTTCCAGTAGCCCTCGCTAAAATTAAATACCAGCAGTTGCTCGTGGTACAAAAACTCCAGCAGTTGATGGGCGAAAAAGGGATTACCTTGGGTGCGGTGGAAGATCAGCGTGGACAGTTCAACGATCGCGGCTGGCTGGGTATGCAGCACATCGGCGACCAACTGTTCCATCTGGACTAAGCTGAAGGGTGCTAGGGTAATTTCCTGACGACCCGGCCCGACCACCAGATTGCGAATTAAGCGCAGACCCATTTCTTGAGTGTTATAGCTCGCATCGAGACGGCAGGCACAGATTAGCAATAATGCCGGGGTCTGATGGCTCAGCAGCAGGTGTTCTAGGAGCTTGGTCGAGGCCGCATCGAGCCACTGCAAATCATCAATGAACAGAACCACTGGTCGGGCAGGCTGTGCAATCACACTGATCAATGACTGAAAGGCCAACTTCAAGCGGTTCTCGGTTTCACGGCTTTCGGTTTTGGGGCCTTTTTCTTGGGGGCCAATGATCTGGACGAGGTCGGGGATTGCTTCGCAGAGTAGATAAGCATTGTCGCCGAGGGCTTGCAGGATGCAGTGGCGCCACTGCTGAATGGCGGTTTCGGGTTCCATGAGCAGTTGACAGAACAGACTCTGAAACGCCTGAGCGAGGGCGAGATAGGGCACCTCACGCCGCACCGCATCGCAGTTGCCGCGAATAAAGTAGCTCGGATATTGCCCCAACTGACTTTGAAATTCTTTCACCAGGAGCGACTTCCCCACCCCAGATTCACCATTGATCAGCACGGTCCGAGTGTGTCCTTGACGCACCTGTTGGTAGGCTGTGTGTAACTGTTGCAGTTCTTGGCGGCGATCGTAGAGCTGCTGCGGAATCGCCAATTCGCTGCCTAGATCGGTTGCCCCTGCGATGAAGTCCGGCAGGTCTTGATGATTTTGGTAGGACTCCAGGCAGAGGCCGAGGTCGCTCTTCAGGCCGAAGGCACTTTGATAGCGATCGTTCGGAGTCTTGGCGACTAATTTATGAATGATCTGCTCGAGGCTGACGGGCAAATCTGGCCGCTGGGCGCACAAGCTGGGAATCGGCCGGGCAATGTGGCTATGGATCAGCTCATTGAGATCTTGCTGTGGAAAGGGCAATTGCCCGATCGCGGCTTGATAGAGCGTGATGCCGAGACTATAAAAGTCACTGCGATAGTCCACAGCGACATTATTCATCCGCCCGGTTTGTTCCGGGGCGGCGTAGGCCATGGCCGTGAGGATGCTATCGAGCGAAGTGGCCTGGGTGAGGTATTGGCTATTGACCAAATCGATCGGGGGTGCGAGCAAGAGCTGCACCTGGCCCGTCTGTGGCTGGATCAGCACATGCTGCGGTTGAACATGCTGATGGACCAGCTGCAACGCATGCAATTCGGCGAGGGCGTTAGCGAGGGCTAGGCCAATTTCGAGCAAGCGCTCGATCGTGCAAGGCAAAGCCGCAGTTGCTGATTCTACTGCCGATGCTGCGGCTGGTCGGTGTAACTGCTGTTGCCATAGCTCGGCCCCGTTGTCTTCAAATACGATCGCGGCGAGGGAGCCCTGCATGACGGTATCGAGCGTTTGCACCAGGCCCCGGAGCCGCAACCGCTGTCCCAGCTCGGCCTGTTGCTTAAACCGCTCAATGTATTGGGAATGGAGATACGCCGGACGCAACACCTGCAACAGCACAGGCAAACGATCATGATGCCGATACCCTCGGTACAGCAATGTGACAACGCCTTCTTGTAGCTGCTCTGTGATGTGGTAACCCGGAATCAATGATTCAAAGCGATTATTCAACACCATGACGGCCCTCTTAACGCCACACCACTTGTTGCTTAGAGACGGCCCTGCGATACGCACGCCCCAACCAAAGCAGTGTTCAAATTTAGAATGCCCAATCAAGGTGTAAAATGCTTCGTCAAGCTGCGGTCAATTCTGCTGCCGCCGCGATCAAACGCACATCAGGCCGTCTTCCAGTTCTGTCACAGAGTCGGCCACATCGACAATTCGGGGATCGTGGGTGACAATCAATACGGTTCGACCTTGCTGCTTTGCCAGATCCGCGAGCAAGGCAATCACCGCATGGCCATTCTGCGAATCCAACGCCGCCGTCGGTTCATCCGCCATGATTAACGCGGGATCACCAGCAAGCGCGCGGGCCACGGCGACACGCTGCTTCTGACCGCCGGAGAGGTCGCGCGGTAGGTTTTTCAGTTTGTTGCCTAGGCCGACTTGCTCCAGTAACGTGCTTGCCTGTTTCCGAGCGGCGGCACCATGGATGCCCTTCAAGTTCAGCGCCACCTCAATGTTTTCTAAGGCAGTTAAGGCGGGAAATAGATTAAATCCTTGGAAGATAAAACCGATGTGGGCCAAGCGAAACTTCGCCAGAGCGGGTTTTGACAAGCGGGTGATGTCTTCCCCGAGCAACTGTACACGACCGGCCGTCGGGGTCAGAATCCCCGCCAGAATCGACAGCAAGGTGGTCTTTCCGGAACCCGATGGCCCCATGAGTAACTGAATGTCGCCCGATCGTACGGTCAAATCAACGCCTTTCAAAGCATGATAGACTTCGCCCCCGGATTGATAGGCCATTTCAATGCCCTTGGCTTGGATCGCCTGGGTCACCGTGGTGTGGGTGACCATCGCCCGGCTGTCGCTCCCCTTGCGATGGCTAACCATCGGTGGTTCCAGGGTCGTTGGCGTAGATAGGTTCGATAGATCGATCGCAGTCATGGAGTAGGTGCTTGGGTGAGCGTTCAACAGTTAACAAAAACGATAACAAAGACAAAATTCGGAACAATGTAGTGATTAACCACGAGCGTAGAATGAATCATCCGCCTAGCGTTAATCCCGAGCGTGGTTGACAAGCACCTTACTCGTTAGATATATCCTATCCAGCCAATCTCTGGCAAGCAACCATCGGTGGACAGGGGTTGAACTGGCTAGGCTTTGGCTAGGCTTTGAAGACGATCGCCGGGTCGACGCGGGTGACCTTCTGAACGGCAAATAACGCCGAACCGACGCACATGCCCACCGTCAGCACGAACACGATCGCGCCCGTCATCGGCTCAATCAGAATCAGTACGCCCTTCGCAGCCAAGGTCCAGTGGCTCAAGCCCACACAGAGCACCATGCTGGGGATATAGCCCAGTACGGCCATCCACAGGGCCTGTTCGACAATGACGCTATAGATTACCCAATTTGACGCACCCATCGCCTTCAACGTTCCAAATTCGCGAATATGATCCGCGACGGAGGCGTAGAGAATCTGACCGACAATCACCATGCCGACAATAAAGCCGACCGCCGCCCCCAACCCCAAAATAAAGCCGACACTGGTGCGTTCCTCCCAATAGTTGCGGGTGAGCTTGGCCAGTTCGGGGGTGGTAAAGACTTTCGTATCGGGGATTTGGGTTTGGAGGCGCTGCCGGAGGGCGTTGAGATCTTCGCCGGGTTTGGCCTTGATCAGGATGTAATTGATCGGATCACCGAGGCTCAGGCGTTTGGGTGCGGGGGGATTTTTGAGGGCTTCGGCGATCGCTTGGGTGCTGTACTGGTTGTTGCAGTTGAGGCTGCCGTCGTCATTGCGTTGACAGTTAATCGCGCTATTCAATTCCGCCGCGCCATAGGCATTGGCAGTTTCCAGGGACGTGTACAGGAAGGCGCTGGAGGCATTGGACTTGGTGTCGGTGGTGAGGCCGACGATCGTGATCGGGAGATTGCCGATGCGGGCGGTATCCCCGACCTTACTGACATCCAGGGAGCCAAGACTCGCCTGATCAACAAACACCGTATAGGGTTGATTCAGATCGCTGACCTTGCCTTGGGTCACCGGCCAGCCCGCAAACATCCCGCCATCCGGATTAAACCCCCAAATGCGCACCGTTGAGAGTTCCCCCGCCGGATTGCGCCACCGTCCGCCGCGCATCAGCAGCACCTCGGCCCGTTCTACCCCCGGCACCTGCGTCGCCTTCTGGAGGTTTTCGGCAGGCATCGCCGCCGTCAATTCGAGATACTTAAAATCGGCATGGGCCACCCACAGATCGGCCCGGGAATAGTCCACCAGCATTGCCGTCGATCGGGTAAAGCCGCGCAGAATCCCGAGCTGAATGGTCACCAAACTCACCGCAAACATAATCCCCGCCTGCGCCACCAGCAGTCGGGTTTTATCCTCCAGCAGATTTTTGCGCGCGATCTTCGACGATGCAGCCATAGATAGAGAAGACTAGGTAGAAATTAAACCCCGAACCTCGTCCGGTGAGCAATGCCCAGCGCCATGCCCAGCCGACCCATCCAACCCCTAAAACCAGCGCAAATCCCAGCGACTGCGCTCAGGGCGCGACTGCTCCTTCGCATCAATCCACTCCACCGGCTTATACGTCCCAAATACCCGATCCCACCAATCCAGCGCCAGCCCAAAATTGTGATGCCACTGCCCATACTTGTGATGCACATAATGCACGGGCATCGGCATCCAGAAACACTTCTGGGGATTCTCATGCTGCAACTGGTGCGCATAGGCCGAAAACGCCGCAAACCCCACCGCTCCGATCGTCCAAAACAGCCCAAACTCGATCGACCAAAGGTAGGGAAGCGCGATCGCCACCAAGCCCCCGAGAAAATAATCACGAAACTCCCAAATTACGCCTTGGCCCTCATTGCGGCGATGGTGATCACGGTGTTTTTCGCCCAGCTTATAGGGTTTGTGCATCAGTCGGTGCACCCAATATTCCACCAAACTGGAAACAATAAACGCCCCGACGATCGCCAACAGATCGATCCCAATCCGCGTTGCGAGCGCGAAATCCCAAACACCCGCCAATCCATCAGCCATGACCACTCCTTGCCACCCAAAAGAACAAACCCAAAAGAACAGGGAATTTAGTTGATCCATATTGTAGGTTAAGGATAGATGCTTTGCAGGGAGATTCCGTTATGCGTCAACCCAGGCAGTACGTTGTGACGATCGTCGTGAGTTTGAGCCTTTGGCTGCTGACCGCGTTCGGGCAGGGCGCGATCGCCCAGGCAGCGGAGTCCAGCCCCGCCCTCGGCGCGACCATCTTCACCCAAAACTGCGCGGCCTGTCATGCGGGTGGCGGTAACATCGTCCGCCGGGGTAAAACCCTCAAACTCAAAGCGCTCCAACGCAATCACGTCGATACCGAAGCCGCGATCGCCCAGCTTGTCACCCAGGGCAAAGGCAATATGTCCGCCTATGGGGAAAAGTTGACCCCCGAGGAAATTGCCGCTGTTTCGGCTTATGTATTGGCCCAAGCGATGGCAAATTGGCCATAAACTTGCGCATAAAAACCTATGCAACCCGAAGGCTGTCCGCTAAGATGTGGCAGCATTGCAGGTGAGTGTGTCCGGATATGTCCCAAGAAGTCGTCCAATGGCTGAATCAAATCAAAGCGCTCCAAACCGATGTGGCGGCGCTTCAGCAGCAGCTCGTCGAAAGCCAAGACAGCGGCAATAACTGGCGGCAGCGCTACGAAACCGAAGCCCTCCAACGGCGACAGGATGCCGATCGCTTCCAAGCCCAAATCACGGAATTGCAAACTCAAATCGCGGCATTGCAAACCCGCCAAGATCCATCGGCGATCGCCCAGGAGCGAAATCATCTGGCCGCTGCCCTGGCAGCAGAAAAAGCGAACCATGAAAAGAGTCGCAAAGATTTAACCACCGCCTTATCCGATGCGATGGAATTGCTCTCCAAAGGCAAAAGTCGGCTGCCTGACGTAGCTGATCCCAGCTAACACCAATCCCAATCACGCCCCATCTCCCATCCGTCCGTCATGTCGCTCACCCCCCCAATTCCCACTGAACTTAAACTGATCGCAATTCCGGCCAAGACCGCTCCGCCGATCGCGAACGTGATCATTCTCCATGGCTGGGGGGCCAATGCAACCGATGCGGCTTCGTTCGCACAGTTGATGGAATTGCCAGAAACTAATCTGTTCCTGCCCGAAGGCCCTTGGCAACATCCGTTTAGCCTCGAAGGGCGGATGTGGTACAGCTTGCCTGATCCGTTGGAAAGTTTTGATTTTGACTTTGGTGCCGACTGTGATTTGAGTGCAAAGCCAGAGCTACAAACCAGTCGCCAACTGCTCCACAAGCTGTTGCAACAGCTTGTGGAGCAGACCGGAATCGGCCTCGATCGCACCATTCTCGGGGGCTTTTCCCAGGGCGGGGCAATGACGGTCGATGTGGGTCTGGATTTGCCGCTCGCGGGTCTGATGAGCCTCAGCGGCTACCTGCACAAATCCCTCACTAAGGTCACGGCCCAAACCCAGTCAGTGCTGATGGTGCATGGCCAGCAAGATCCGGTGGTACCCTTCACCGCCTCCCAGTTTGCTCAAAGCGCGATCGCGCAAACGGGCGCAGAAGTTGAATATCACGCCTTTGAATCCATGGGCCATGAAATTTCCTGGGATGTGATCGCCCTGATGCGGCAATTTATCCAGGCAAAGCTGGATTAATGAACGACTGCACCGATCGAACAATTTCCCGGAAATCTATGGCAGACTCCGCAAATTGGGCTACGCTGAAAGTATTGCTATTCCAACGGGGTATTGAACCATGGCAACCCTCACCCTCGAAACCCTTGATGTCGATCTGCTGACTGAGGAAGATGTCGCGGAATTGGCGAACCGTTTGGAAGATGACGCTTACGAAAATGCCTTTGATGGCCTGAATGACTGGCATCTGCTGCGGGCGATCGCCTTTCAGCGCCCAGAATTGGTCGATGATTATCTTCACTTGCTCGACCTCGAACCCTACGACGAGTCATAGGTGAGTTTGAAATAACGCATGAGTGATTTGCTTCACGATCGGCGGATTTTGATCGGCGTTTGTGGCGGCATTGCGGCCTATAAGGTGGCACAGGTGGTCTCGACCTTGGCGAAGGCAGGTGCCCAGGTACAGGTGATTGTCACCGACTCCGCCGCGCAGTTTGTCACACCGCTGACCTTTGCAACATTGAGCCGATCGCCCGCTTATACTGATGCCGACTTTTGGCAGCCCGTGCATGGCAGGCCCTTGCATATTGAACTGGGGGAATGGGCGGAAGTGATATTGCTTGCGCCCCTGACGGCGAATACTTTGGCGAAGCTGACCCATGGGCTAGCGGATAATTTGCTGACGAATACGGTGCTGGCTTCGACGGTGCCGATTTTGCTGGCCCCGGCGATGAACACCGATATGTGGGAGCAACGATCGGTGCAACGCAATTGGGCGGAACTCTGCCAAGACCCGCGTTATCACAGCGCCGATCCCGGAGCGGGACTGCTGGCCTGCGATCGGGTGGGCACGGGCCGCATGGCAGAACCCGAAACGCTGAGCATCCATCTCCAGTCCCTCTTGCACAGTCAAGGAAAACGCGATCTGACTGGCAAACGGGTGCTGATCAACGCCGGAGGCACGCGGGAATTTCTCGATCCGGTGCGGTTCTTGGGCAATCCGGCCAGTGGCAAAATGGGGGTAGCTTTGGCGCAAAGTGCCCGCCATCGAGGTGCGATGGTGACATTGGTGCATGGCCCGATCGCGACAGCCGACCAAGTTGGGCTCGATCGTGGCATTCGCCGGATCGAAACGATTGGTGCGGAGGCCATGCATCAGGCAATGCAAGCAGAATTTGCGGCGGCGGATGTGGTGATCTTCTGTGCGGCAGTCGCCGATCTCAAACCCGCACAATACAGCGATCGCAAAGTCCCCAAAGCCGAACTGCCAACGCACTTAGAACTGGCTCCGGTACTGGATATTGCGGCCACACTAACGGCGCAACGGCGACCCCAGCAAACGATCGTCGGGTTTGCCGCGCAGACGGGTGAAATTATTGCACCAGCGCTGGAAAAACTGAACCGGAAGGGGTTTGACGCGATCGTCACCAATCCGGTTGATCAGGTTAATAGCGGCTTTAATAGCAGCACCAATCAGGCGGTGATTCTGACCCAAGATGGCCGTCAACAAGTGATTCCGTCCTGTAGTAAATTGGCGATGGCGCACCAAATCTGGGATTTTATGGGGTCGATGATTTGGGGGCGACGGGGATCTGAAGAAATCTGAATTCGGCGGCGATTTTTGGGGAAACATGGCATCATGCAAACAGGCTTGCGAATGATTTACTGGAGATTCCCATGACTGTCGATCCGACTGCGGCGAAACCACCGATCCAAACTACTGTCGAAACTACGGCGGCGGAGGCATTGGCGGTGGCCGATAGTATGATGGCCGCGATCGATGTAGTGGAAGAAATTGAAGCGGTGATTTCGACGCTGGACTATGATAAGACGGCGATGGTGAGCCATGGCGCGCAGGGCTATCTGTGGAAATTCAAGTATGGCAGCGTCGAGACGATCGTCCAGATCACGGGCAAACATGATGACGACATTTTTACCGTATGGGCGCAGGTGGTCGATCTCGGAACGATGACAGAATCACCGACCAACCGCCAGAGTCAGCTATTTCGCAAAGCGTTGGAAATGAATTACTTGGGTACTCTGGATGCGAAATTTGCGCTCTCTGGGAGCCACTTGATTGTGACGGTGACGCGCCCGATCGCCGATCTTTCTCCCGGTGAGATTTCTCGCAGCATTACATTGGTTGCAACGATCGCAGATGACCATGATGAGGCATTTAAAGCGGCGATTGATGGTTAAGTTCGGCGATTTAATCAAAATCCTATGTCTCAATCCTGGCGCTTGATTCCGATGATTCAGGCCAACGGTGCCCAGCAGATGGCCATCGATCGTTGGTTGCTTGATCAGCATTGTCGAGGGGAACAACCGCCGATTTTACGCTTTTATACTTGGGAACCGGTGGCATTATCCCTCGGCTATCATCAGCGTGATTATCCGGAACGCTGGCAGGAATTGCAATATCGGGGTGCGCCGATCGCAATCGTGCGCCGTCCGACCGGAGGACGCGCCGTGTTGCACCAAGGCGATTTAACCTATGCGGTCATTGCTTCGGGGTTAAGCCCGAGAAGGCGCGAAAGCTACGAACAAATTTGCGAATTTCTGATTCAAGGATGGCGATCGCTGGAAGTAGAACTCAATTACGGCAATGCGGGTCGAGGCTACATGCAAAATCCCAATTGCTTTGGTACAGCGACAGCGGCGGATTTGGTCACAGAAAATGGCGCAAAATTCATTGGTTCAGCGCAATTGCATAAAGACGGTGCAGTGCTCCAACATGGATCAATGCGACTGCGCGGCGATCGGGAATTATTTGAACAAGTTTTTGGTGAACCGACGGTACTACCAGAACTGCCATCTAATCTGAACGAGGCAAAAATTACAGCGGCATTGGTTAATTCCGCCGCGCAATGTTTTAATGCCGAATTCACGATCGCGCCGTTAAGTCCGATCGAGAATTCGGCAATTGATGCTTCGATTCGTTTGAGCAGCAATTCGGTAGGCCCCAAAGCCCCCGGCATTGCGGGCTTTGACTCTGGTTCCCCCAGTATTGGGGGCTAGGGGGCGATGGCGAATTGCTACCTTGAGTGAATTAGCGCTATTCGATCAATGAATCAAGATCAATTAGCCAAAGATAGCATTGGCTTCATTTGCACCTAATCCCAATGCCAGAACCCGATCGCGCAGTTCTGACTGCAACGGATCGCTCAAGAAACTCACACTGGTGCTGCCATAGCTATTCAGTGTTTCAAATTGAATTTGGGATTTGGTTAGATTCACACCATCCAGTTCGGCCAAGACATCATCCCCGCAGGCAATTCGGGTGAAGTAGCCACCACTATTGACCGCTTCAACGGTCACGCCTGCGGCATCACAGCCCGCTAGACCGAGTTTGTCGGTGGCACTATGGAAGTTGTAAATGCGGCTGGAGCCTACACCATTTGCCAGAACAAAGTAGTTAGGACTGCTGCCACCATAGACAACGTTATCCCCTGCTCCGGCAGCAATGTAGTTATTGCCTTCATTCGCGTAGATCGTATCGTCACCGTTGCCCGTGAAGATCCAATCCGCGATCGAGCCGCCATAGACAGTATTATTGCCATTACCTGCAATCACGAGATTTTCGCCCTCATTGGCATAGATCAGGTTATTGCCTTCATGGGCAATGATTACATCGATCGTGGAACCGCCATAAACGGTGTCATTACCCGTGCCCAGACCAACAAAATTCTTGCCTTCATTGGCATAAACGGTATAGTCCAGGTTATCAAATAGATCGATGATGTCATCGTTATTCGTGCCATAGACAATTTTGCCATCGCTGCTGACGGTGACACCGTTGTTGAGATAATTAGAGCCGCCGGAGCTGGAACCGCCGGAGCTAGAGCCGCCGGAGCTAGAACCGCCGGAGCTAGAACCATTGCCAGAATTACCGTTGAAATTAATCACAAAATCATCGCTGGCGCTTACATCATCGCTCCGATCATTCGCCCGACCGCCAAACGGATTGCCATAAACGGTCGCGAAATTTTTCACAAAACCCGCACAAATGTCGTCTTCCGTAATTGCGTAGGTAGCCGAGGCTTCAATCACATCGCCCGGATTTAGCACCGTTGTCCCGTTGAAGACGATCGGGCTAAGTCCCACTAAGCTCGTATCCACAACCTGCAAGGCATCGAGAACCGTTTCGCCAGTGTTGGTAATTTTGAAGGTGTAGGTAATAATATCGCCGCTGTTCAGCACACAATCATCGCCAAGATCTAAATGACCCACTTTTTCGAGTTTAACGCCAGGTGTTTTGGGGGGGGCAGGCGGTGTGACGATGACGGTTGCCGTGGCGTTATCTGTCACAGTGCGTCCGGTCAAATCAAACCCACGACCCACCACAATATTGGTGATTGACCCAGCGGCGATCGCGGCAGCGGTGACTTGCCCTTGGTAGGTGGCAGTGACGCTTTTGCCCACGGCGAGGTCATCGACTTGAGTATCATTATCAAGGTCACTCAATTGCCCAATTAACCCGAATGCCCCCGGGACGATTACATTGTTAATCGAAGTGCCCGCCGCTGTGATGGTGATATCATCACTCAGATCAAGGGTGCCGTTATCATCTACCAAGCTAACGTTGAACAAATCGACTGAGCCATTATTGGTCAATGTGTAGCTGTAGGTGATTGGATCGCCAATTACGGCATTATTGATGATCAGTGGATTTGCTGTTTTGGTGACATCGACCGTGGGATTTTGGCGGGGGCGGACGGTTTGCGTATCTTGGTCAGTGACTTTGCCGGGTGTTGTGCCTACGGGCGGTGTGCCCTCAACGATCGCGATGTTGGTCAACTGCCCGAGATTAATGTCTGCTTGGGTGAGGGTTTCTGTGTAGGTTCCTGTCACGATCTGGTTGGGAGCCAGCGTGGTCGCGATCGTATCGTCCGCATTGCGTAAAATGATCGTCTCAATACCATTAGCCACGGCTTGGTCATCGACCAGTTTCAAATTCGAGAGGGTGACGTTGCCCGTATTCTTGACGCTGTAGGTGTAGTTTACGGTATCGCCAGCGCTGTCAATGCCGTCGTCGTTTGCATCGACGATCGCGCCTGCGGTTTTGACCAAATCGATCGCCGCCCGCCGGGACAAAGCCACAGTACGACTGGCCTTACCAATAATTTCATCACCACTTTTGGTTTGCCCGATCGCGTCAGCAACATTATTGACCCGGCTTGCATCCACATCGGCTTGCCTAATCGTATAGGCGAGGGTGCTGGTTGCGGTTGCCCCGATCGCCAAATCATCGGCAAAGCCATCGCCATCTTGATCGCTCAGACCATTGAGACTATTGGTACCAACGCTGAGTGGGAGCGCGATCGGGTTGGGATTATTCGGAATCGCATTGTCGTCGAATAGGACGACATTCAAGGCCGTACGAGAACTGTTGTTTTTGACGGTGTAGTTATAGTTGATCGTATCGCCCGCATCGCCCGTAAAACTATTTTGATTGGTATTGACGATGCTGCCAATGGTTTTACTCAAATCAAGCCCAGCTTCAATGTTATAGCCCTGGGTCACACTGGAGCTATCGTTTACCGTTTGACCATTGCCAGAGGCCGATACTGTTGCCGTATTATCGACGAAGCCGTTATCAATATCCGCCGCAGTGAGATTATAGTTGCGTAAAATCGTAATTTCTTGGTTAGGGGCCAAGGTGTCTGGAATGCCAATCAGGCCAGCGCCCAGCAGGGGATCATTGATCTGGATATTGCTCAGTGGTGTATCGCCAGTGTTTTTAATCTTGAAGGTGAATTCGATGAGTTCACCGACTTCCGCAAATCCATTTGTACTCGTATCCAATTCCAAAAACTGTGCAGACTTAATTAAGGAAATACTAGCCGCCATGATTTACCTCAGGGGTATTAAAGAGATATTGCGATTTGAGTCAAATCGGTTCGGTAGTGCTCAAATCCTGAAAGGCCTTTTGAAAAATGCTGATGCTCAAGCCTTCTGACTTGCAGCACTCTGATTTCACGCGCTCTAATTTCACGCGCTCTGATTTCACGCGCTCTGACTTGTAGATGAAGCTGATGAAAGAGTTGTCACGAATGCTTAGGATCAATATTCCCTGGCCCGAGATTTTTCTAACAGCAAAGTTCTCCCACGTTCGGAAACATGAGAGAACTGGAGTAAAGTCAAGGGTTTTCGACCTGCCGCCGGTCGGACTATGCGGGCAGACCTACCAGTGCATGGTAATCGGTGCCGAGTAATTTATCGGTCATGGCAGTTTGGGCTTCGAGTTTGGCGACGTTGAATTCGTTGCGGAGCTGTTCGACCATGGCCATAGCGTTGGCCCGATCGGTGGTGAGGCGATTCAGGGTTTTTGTGGCTTTTTCGTATTCTTGGTTGATTTGCAGCACTTCAAATCGTCGGGCTTTGCGTTGGTTATCATTTTTCAGATTGATGTCAAAGGCAACGACCATTTCCGCATTGCCATCCATTTTGGCGAGATGCAGTTTGGTTTCGTTAATGCGATGGTCGATTTCGTTCACCGCTTGAGCGGCTTGGGCGATCGCGGCGGGATATTGATTTAAGCTAAAACGCATGGGAATCACCTCAGGAAAGTGGATGGAATCACGGACTAGCCCCAAACCCCCAATAATGGGGGCTTTGAGTCAAGCTATTAGGCCGCCAGCTCGGCGAGTGTTGGGGTTAGAACAGGTAGCTCAAGACGACTAATACTGCGATTGACGGATTGCTCGATCGTGGCTGACTCCAATACCGTCACTTCGATATTGACCGCAATTAAGTAGGAACCATGGGTGTGGGCCTCGGGAATTTCAGCGGCAATCAGTTGGGCCAAATTCGGTTGTCCGGCGGTAATTGGATGATGCAATGTGCAGCGCTCCCACTCGAATTGAGCTTGGGGATTGAGGTTCAGGACGAAATGTTTGAGCATGGTTTACGGCCTTGGGTAGAGTTTGGACAGGTGGGTGAAGTTTGAACAGGTGGGTGGAGTGTGGACAAGTTGATGGATTTAAGCCGCGATCGCTTCTGGGGATGGAATTTGATCCGTGGCCGACTGAGTTTCGGAAACAGATACTGCTTGATGGCGATCCCAAAAGGCCAGAAGACGGGCCATTTCACCGGGGTTAAAGATTTCGATTTCGTAGCGTTGGGGCATGATGCGCGATCGATCGAGCCGAAAATAACAGCCCGTGCGCGCGATCGTTTCGGTGAATTTCCAAGCCGAATACAAACTGTCAAACCCAAAATAACAACGCTCAATCACTTGATGCTGAAAGGGTTTGCGCACCAGCAGCACGCGGGGTGAAAGAAACTGACCCACGCGGCCTTGCTGCATCGAGAAAAAGCGTCCGACTCTAACTTGATTAGCGTAAATTCGGGAGCCATGAATTTGAGCAACGGGTGGAGAAGATGACTGGGTCATAACGAATCACCGATCGGTTAAATTGAGGATTTGATTCAGCGGCAGATCGGGCAGCGAAATGCAGTGCGATCGTTGGGTGAAAACGGGTAGCGGCTTTTTCCCTGGCTGCTTGGAGAATTTCATCCAGCGTTGCTGGTAGTGACGGCGTTCCTTATCGGTATCCCGCCATTCCAGACGTTGTCGCCGCCAATCTTTACTGCCTTTACGGGCCCGTTTACGTTTGGCTTTTTCCCATTCTTGGGTTGGCGGTTTGCGCGGTTTGCGGGGGATAGCTTTCGGTTCAGGAGGTTTTGGTTTTGCGGCGTTCGATTCATCGAGTTTCGGGGCATTGGGGTTCGAGGCATCAGGCTTTGGTGCGTTGGTGGGTTGAGCGGTAGAGTTTAGGCGAATTTGGTTGGTTAACATCAGTTCGCTGCCTGCACGATGCGACATGGGGGCTAAGACTTTGAAGATGGCGGTTTCAAGGGTTTAGGAGCACCTGCGATCGCCGAGAAATGCAGCTTTCAGATTGCAAATTTTGACAACCGTGGTTTGCATTTCTTGTCTCTACTATAGCAACTCCTCCCAGAAAATTGCAACCCCTTTCGACAACTTTTGCAATCCATAGTGTGCAAAACCTGGAAAGTCGGCTTTAATAAAGGTGGACAATCCTTTTGCTTGCCGTCACGGGCGGTACCTCAGATGTTATGGATAACTTTAGTGAACAAGTTCGCGATCAGCGGAAAGCGCAGAAGCTCAGTCAGCGGTCGCTAGCAGCGCAGGTTGGCATCTCCCGCAACTATTTGTCGGAGATTGAACGCGGTGTGGCGACAAATCTCTCTTGGCAGGTGCGGCAGGATTTGGCAGCGGCGTTGGGCCTGAGTGCGGGTGGTGAGTCGATCGGGTCAACGGCTTTGCCAGAAGGCTTGGCGGAATTTGTCGCGGCGGCGAAACTGCCCCAGGAAGATGTGCAGATGTTGGCGGGGCTGAAGTATCGCGGTCAGCAGCCGACGACACCGGAGAAGTGGGAGATGCTGTATAAGATGATTAAGGCGGCGTTGGGGTAGTCAAGCGTCATGTGTGAACTTGCGCGGTTGCGGCAGTGATTAGTTGTTGCCAGTCACCGCCTTGAAATCAATTTCAAGGCTAATAGCTGAAACCCATTAAAATGGGTTCTAAGCATTTCAGATCAGGGTTTTCAGTCCGTTGAAACGGACTTACGCTGTGAGCCTTGAAATTGATTTCAAGGCGGGGTGGGTGATGTACGACTATCTCGCAATTCAATGATGACAATCCAGTATTGGGGGACGGGTCCTAAATCCTCGCCAACCACTCCGCCTCGGTCAGCAGCACTCCCGATTGCACATATAAGATCTGCGAAGAATTTAACCACTGGGAATCAAATGCACCCAAATGGGTTGTCGTAATTAACGTCTGGAAACGATCTTGAATCGCTTCTAGGAGCTGGTTTTGACGACTGAGATCGAGTTCTGCCAATACGTCATCCAATAGTAAAATCGGCGGTTCACCGATTACTTCTTCGATTAGCTGCAACTCCGCTAGCTTCAACGCTAGCACCAACGTCCGCTGTTGGCCCTGGGAACCGTATTGCCGCGCGGGGGTTTGGTTAATGGTGAAATCCACCTCATCGCGATGGGGGCCGACCATGGAGCTGCCCTGGTATTTTTCCGCCATCGATCGGCTGTGAATTTTCTCCAGAAACGCAGTCTGAATATCACCCGGTTGGTCATTTTCCATCGGTACATTCGGGCAATAACGAATTTCGAGCTGTTCAGTTTGGCCGCTGATCGATCGGTGCCAAGCCTCCGCGATCGGGGCCAGCCGCGCGATCGCCCGCGCCCGGCGGCGCATCACCCGCACCCCCATCGCCGCTAACTGGGCATCCCACAGCGCCAATTCCTGGGAGTCGGGCATCGGCGGAAGTGCTTCGCCGGAGAGAGACAGCCGATCGCGGGCGACCAGGGCGCGTTGGGTGGTTTTGAGCAGGCTGTTGCGCTGTTTGAGGACTTGGTTGTATTGCTGAAGGACGTGGGCGTAGAGTGGTTCGAGTTGTACCAGGAGTCCATCCAGCCATTGCCGCCGCTCATCCGGGCCGCCCCGCACTAAGTCCAAATCCAGACAGGAAAATTGCACCATATTCAGGGTGCCGAGAAAGTCCAGTTGCCGCCGCATTCCCAGGCCATTCTGCGCCACCGATCGACGACCACTTTCCCGAATCGTCATCGCCAGTTCGACTTCGCCCGTGTTGCGTTGGAGTTGGCCAACGATTTGGGCCAGAGTTTCACCGTCTTGGACGAAGTCGCGATCGCGGGATGTGCGGTGGGATTTGAGGGCGGAGAGCAGTTCGACGGCTTCGAGGAGATTGGATTTGCCTTGGGCGTTATTGCCGAGGAGGATGGTTTTGGCAGCGGTGAAGTCGATCGATTGGGCGGCGTAGTTGCGGAAGTGCTTAAGTTGTAGGGATTTCAGATACATGTTTTCAGAGGCGCAGCTGCGGCGGTCTCATTATTACACCATGGAATCTGGATTTTGCAGTTTGGGGTGATTAATGCAAAGCGGACGTTAATGAATAACGTCCGCTTGGGGAGTTTAATCAATTGGCCGATCGCCCATTATTTCCAATCACGACCAGAAGCCAAAGCCCGCGCTTGACGGCTCGATCGGCTGAAGGTTTTCTCCAGCTCAATCCAGACAAACATCAACATACTGAACCCAAAGCAGACCGCGAGTTCGGTCAAAGTCAGCGAATGCGTGCCAAAGAATTTCCGCAGGGGTTCGACGTAGATCAGGGCCAGTTGCAGAAGCGTCGTAATCACCACCGAACCCCAAAGATAGGGATTCGTCCAAGGGTTCAAGGACATTGTGAGCTGCGTATTGGATCGAATGGCGATCGCGTGGCCCATCTGGGCGAGACAGAGCGTGGTGAACACCATCGTCTTCCACATGGCTTGCTGCTCACCGGTGTAGGTCTTCTGGGCGTAGTTGTAAGCAATGTACATCAGCACGATCGAAATCACCGCTAAGACAATCCCGACGCGAATCATGTAGCTGCCCAGACCGCGCGCGAAGATGCTTTCTTTTGGATCATTCGGCGGCCGGTTCATGACGTTGGGTTCCGCTGGTTCGACCGCCAACGCCAAGGCGGGTAAACCATCGGTCACCAAGTTCATCCAAAGGATTTGCAGCGGTGACAGCGGTACGTCGAAGACCCCACCCAAAACCAAGGGTGTAGCCGCGATCGTGATTACTTCCCCAATGTTTGACCCCAGAATGTACTTGATGAAGCGGCGAATGTTGGTGTACACCACACGGCCTTCTTCGGTCGCCGCAACGATCGTCGCAAAGTTATCGTCGAGCAGCACCATGTCACTGGCTTCTTTGCTCACGTCCGTCCCGGTGATGCCCATCGCTACGCCAATGTCGGCTTGCTTCAGGGCGGGCGCATCGTTTACGCCATCCCCTGTCATCGCCACGACTTTATCGTTGTTTTGCAGCGCTTTGACAATGCGGAGCTTGTGTTCCGGGGCGACGCGGGCGTAGACGTTGACCTGTTCGACTTGCTGCTCCAGTTCGCGCTGATCCATTTTTTCCAGTTCGCGGCCCGTCAGCACGGTTTCCCCAGGTTGAGCAATGCCGAGGTCTTCGGCGATCGCTTTGGCGGTCAGTTGATGATCGCCTGTGATCATGAGCGTGCGGACACCTGCCGATCGGCAACGGGCAACGGCATCTTTGACTTCCGGGCGTGGGGCATCGAGCATGTCGATCAAGCCGAGCCAAGTCAGACCTTGCTCCGCCGAATCTTCGGTGTCTTCGCCGGGGACACTATTCAAGGGTTTTGCCGCAAAGCCGAGAACGCGTAGCCCTTTTCCGGCCAGTTCGTTATTCTTCGCGAGGATGCTTTGGCGCTGGGCATTGGTCAGGGCGCTGACTTGGCCCCCGACTTGGATTTCGCTACAGCGCTCCAAGATCAGCTCCGGCGAACCCTTGGTAAACATCAAGTAGGGCATACTCCAAGCCGCGAGGTCGGATTTCAGCGCCCCAGCGGCATCTTGCACCACGACACTCATCCGCTTGCGTTCCGAGGAGAAGGGAAATTCCCCCACGCGCGGGAGCTTGCTGTTCCACTGGTCACGCTCGATGTTGCCCTTCGCCGCCGCCACGACCAAGGCACCTTCCGTCGGATCACCCAAGATTCCCCATTGACCATCTTCCTGACGCAGCAGCGAGTCGTTACAAACCGCACAGGCGAGGAGCAACGATCGCAGTTCCGGTGAAGATTGCGTATCCGTCGCTTGACCGCCGATGCTGAACTTGCCCGTTGGGTTGTAGCCCTCGCCGGAAACCTGGATCGAAGCGCTGGCCGGATGGAGAGACTGCACGACCATTTTGTTTTGGGTCAGCGTTCCAGTTTTATCCGAACAAATATTCGTCACCGAACCCAGGGTTTCCACCGCCGGGAGCTTGCGAATCAAGGCATTGCGGCGCACCATCCGCTGGGTACCGAGAGCCAAAGTCACGGTAATTACCGCTGGCAGACCTTCCGGCACCACGGCCACGGCCATCGACAGCGCCACCTTAACCAATTCCTGGAAGTTCTTCATGTGGTCGGCACCCGGCATGAACAGGAAGCTGTAGGCAATCCCGCCGACCACGACCAGCCCGACCAAAATCATCGCACCCAACACCAGCGTGTTACTGAGCTGATCCATCCGCTGTTGCAGCGGCGTGGGTTCGTTTTCCACATCCTGAAGCATCGTGGCGATCTTGCCCAGCTCGGTCTGCATCCCCGTGCCCGTGACGACGATCGTGCCGCGCCCTTGCACCACTTCCGTGCCTTGATAAACCAAGTTAATCCGATCGCCCAATGGGGCATCAGCAGGCAGGACTTTATGCGCTTGCTTGTTGGCGGCCTGGGCCTCCCCGGTGAGGGCTGATTCGCGGATTTGGAGATTCGCAGCTTCGAGGATGCGACCATCGGCAGCGACTTGTACGCCCGCTTCGACTTGCATGATGTCGCCGGGAACGAGCTGCTTCGAGTCAATTTCGCTGATGATGCCATCGCGGATCACCCGCACGCGCGGCGAGGAGAGCTGTTTCAGTGCAGCTAAGGCCTTGTCCGCGCGACTTTCCTGGAGGTAGCCCAGCACGCCATTGAGCACGACGATCGCCAGAATCGCGATCGTATCCTTGAACGGAATATCGCCCTTCGACGGCGAAATTACATCCATAATCCCCGAGACGATCGCCACCCCGATCAACAACACCAGCATGATGTTCTTGAACTGGTCGATCATGATCGTCCATTGACTGCGACCCGCCTTTTCTTCCAGTTCATTGGGGCCGAACTTGATCTGGCGATCGGTAATTTCGGCGCTGGACAATCCGCTTTCCCGATCAGTCTGAAGTGCCGCCAGGGTTTGTTCTGGAGATTGGGTTTGCCAATCGGCCCCGTAGGTGGGAGACAATTGCGCCGAAATCGGGGACGCGGATAAATCGTTTGCAGCCATGAACAGTACTCACAAAAGGCAAGGGACAAGGGGAAAGATTAATTTAAGCTCTTCATTTTAGCCATTTTACGGTACCACCTGCGATCGTGGGATAGACAAATGCTGAACCGGGTGATAGAACGCTGGATTGCTAGGCGGTGCCTAATTCAGTCATCAATTGCGATGACACTTCACCCGGAAAGTCAGGTGGAAAGTCTCCAATTTGGCAGGTGATGTATGGAATTTGGCATCCTGGGACGGATTGATTTGTTCCCGATTAAGTCGTTGGATGGGGTAACGGTTGAATCCGCGCGTATCCTGCCCAGTGGCGCATTGCAGCACGATCGGGAATTCGCGATCGTCGATGCTGCGGGCCAAATCGTCAACGCCAAACGCACCGCTCAGATTCAGCAATTACGCGCAACCTTTGATTTGGCCAACCAACGGGTCAGGATTGCAGCGCCTGAGCAAGCCACGCAAGCGTTTCATTTATGGGGCGATCGGGCTGCACTCGAACAATTCCTGAGTGATTATTTTGGCTTTGCTGTGTCCCTGATCCAGAATCAGGAAACGGGTTTCCCGGATGATTTGGAGTCACCGGGGCCAACGATTATCAGTACAGCAACCTTGGCGGCGGTGAGTCAGTGGTATCCGGGCACTGATGTCGCCGAAATGCGCCGGCGATTTCGCACTAACTTAGAGCTGACGGGAATTCCAGCCTTTGGTGAAGATCAGCTCTTCGACCAAGCCGATCGCTCCCGGCGTTTCCGCATTGGGCCAGTGCAGTTTGAAGGAATCAATCCCTGTCAGCGCTGTGTCGTGCCAACACGCGATAGCCAATCGGGAGAGGCTACCCCGGAGTTTCAGAAAACGTTTTTGCGGGAGCGATCGACGAGTTTGCCCGCTGGGGTGAATCGCGATCGGTTCAACCATTTTTATCGTCTGGCGGTAAATACACGAATTCCCCCTAGTCAGAGCATTTGGCGGCTCGATCGGGGGGAATGCTGTGTGATATTGGGTGGATAATACTCACCCTAACGACGAACCGGTGTCTTGAGCGGCATCGTCGGCTTCGCGGTTTCCTGGAAGTTGTAATACGAACTGTACAACCCCTGGTTCATGGGCTCGGACGAATCATTCACCACGAGGCCCAATACCTTCGTCGGCAACAAACTCAGCCCATCAATCACTTGATCCAGCACCGTCTGCTTCGTCTGGCCCAACCGTGTCACTAGCAACAAGCCATCAGCGTTCGTCGCGACCAAATGCGCATCCGCAAACCCAGCCAATGGCGGCGTGTCATAGATCACGATGTCGTAGGCAGCCGCAAACTGCTCCATCAACTGCTTCATCCGATTCGAAGATAACAATGCCACGGGATCCGGTGGCAGCTGCCCCGCCGTAAGGACATCCACATTGTCGTTCGCCTCAACGATAAATTCACGGGGGCTGTTTGCGTTGGATACCAACAGGTCGCTGAGGCCGCGATTGTTTTGCAGACCCATGCGGTGGTGAATCTGCGGACGACGCATTTCCGCATCGACCAACAGCACCCGGTTGCCCATGGAACCCGCAACCTGGGCCAGATAAGCCGCGATCGTAGATTTGCCATCTTCGGGAGTTGCGGAGCTAATCACGACGGCTCTAATCGGCTGATCGGCATTTGATAAACGCAGATTGGTTTGCAGCGATCGCAGCGCCTCCAGGAACGGCAACATGCCAAACTTCCGCCGCCGATTGGAAGCGAAAGCTGCCTGCGACAAACTCATCGGCTGTGTCTGACCCAGTTCGCGGTTGCGGGGAATCGTGGCCAGTACGGGATATTTGTAGGCTTTCTTGACGGCGGCGGCTTTGTGGAAGACGTTCTTGGAGCGATCGACCGACAGCGCCAGCAGCGAGCCCAGCACCAAACCGGAAACCGCACCAAGTAAGCCATTTTGCAACACACTGGTCAGCTTCGGCTCGATCACCGGGGCGACAATCTGCCAGGGGGTTTGTTGCTGCGCTGTGTTCAAATCGAGGGTCGATCGGGTGGCCGTCAACTGATTCAAGTTTGTCGTCGCAATTTCCAACTGACGCTGGATATCGGTGTAACGGCGGGCAAGGCCACCGAGATTTTGGACATCCTGCACCAAACCCGCTTGCCGGGAATTGAGCGAATCATTTTTCGCTTGCAGATCTTTGACTTTGCTGGCGGCCTCGGCCTGGACGCGACTCGCTTCGACTTCCAAGAGGGGAATCAACTTCTGCCGTTGATCCTGTAAGACCAGCACCTCTTCATGGGTAGGCTGGAAGATTGAAGATTTCTCGGCGATCTGGTTATCCAGGGTGTTGAGTTGCTGGAGCAGCGACTGGTAACGAGTGCTTTCCGTCAATGCCAGGGCAACTTTGCGATCGCCACTGGCGACGGTGTTGGCATCAGCGACCTCTTGATAGCGGGCGATCGCTTGCTCAAGGGCGACTTGGTTTTCGAGTTGCTGTTTGCGGAACGTATTGAGCTGGTCGGTAACGGCGGTGTTTTGTGACTGAGGCTCGTAGAAGTTATTCTGCTGCCGGAAGGCTTGCAATTCACTCTGCAATTGGCTGACGCGACGCTCCAGTTGGGGCAGTTGGGAATCGAGAAACTCTTTCGCCTTCTGGACATCAGCCTTCGGCTCTTCCAAGCTGTAGTTCACATAGGCATCGCCTAAGGCGGACAGTACCGCTTTTACCTTAGCCGGGTCCGCCGAAGCATACTGCACTTCCAGAACGCTGGTGGTGCCTACAGGTTTGATCTTCACCTCCTTCGCAAGGTGCCACCATTCCAGATCGGGATATTGCGGCTTCAGCCGATCGGCAACGGGCTTCAGCACAGGCTCCGTCGAAAGCAGCAGCACGCGTGTGGCACTGACTTCTTCCGCCTTCTGACTAGAACTTTGGTCTTTCTCGGGATTAAGCGCTGGGGCTAACTTGCGGATGACTTCATCGGAAGAGGTCTTCGATCGGGCTAACACCTGGAACGACCCGTTGTAAGCCGGATGGGTTTTCCCGATGATCAGGCCAACTGTACCGAGTCCCAGCGTACTCAAAGCAATTAACCAAGCATAGCGACCGAGAGCCGCCCCGATTTCCTGGAAATTGAGGGTGTCTTGATCGACCACCGGCTGACTCAGTTGACTGAGCCAAGGGGGGCGCTTCGCAGTGCTGTTCGTTGAAGTAGGCAGTTGTCCGTTATCCATGATGACCTCGATTAACCTCTATCCACAGAGAATTTCAGCAAGTGAGCGACGACATTGACCTAGCAGTGGGATGGGTGGCAGTGCTCAGCGCCGTCTCACCGTTGTGAATGTTAGTCACCACCAAAAATTGCGCGGAAAACACCGACGATCGCACCCAATGGGCTAAAGATTTGGCTAGCACCATTGGTAATTGTTCCGAGTTGGGATTTCTTCACAACAATTACGTCATCGTTGCGTAGCAATGGATTACCCGCTTCATTGACACCTTGCTGGAAATTCACAGCAATTTCGCGCTTTGAAACCGTTCCGTCCGGATTTAAGCGCATAAATTCGATGGACTTTTTGTTGGCTTTTTCATTAAAGCCACCCGCGTTCAACAATGCCGTCTGCAACGGTGTGTTCGGAGGAATACGCAGCACCCCAGGACTTTGGACTTCACCCACGACGCTCACCCGAATCTGGTCCGGCGTGACGCTCGATGAAAGCAATGTATTGGCCTCTTCTGGAGCTAGGGATTTCGCCGTTGGCACCACGATCGTGTCGCGATCCTGGAGGATAATGTCTTGCTTCTGGTCGCCTTCCGTCAGTAGTTTCCAGAAGTCAATGTTGTACTCGCGCTCTTGACCCGACTGGGTGACTCGCCGCAATTTAATGCTCCGCACATCCGCCAGAGTCTTAATCCCCCCCGCTGTTTGCAGAGCGCGGCTGATCGTTGGGTAGATTCGCGTTTGGTTAAAGGCATCGCGGGGCGCGCCAGGGGTGCCTGCTTGTTCAACCCGGACGCTGCTTTCCACGGTGTGACTACCCGGACGATACACCTCACCGACCACCGTGACATTCAACGGCTGAATCCGATCGGCGGAAAAGCTCGTGGTCGCGATCTCGTTGGACTCTTGCAGCGATACGTTATCCGCCGCTGGAACGAACAGCGAATCGCCATCCCGCAAAACGATATCTTCCCGAGGTCGAACCCCCCGGACATAGTCCATCAAATTCAACGTGATGACCTGATCACTGCGGCCTACCTGGGGCCGTCGCACTTGCACCTGCCGCAAATCCGCCGTCTGCGTGATGCCGCCCGCCACTTTCAGCGCCCTTGTCACCGTTGGCAACTGCACCGGAGCCGTGTTGTTCAATTCGGCATTGACCGATAAATCATAGGATCCGCGACGGCTCACTTCTCCCGCCACCCCGACGCGAATCGGGCGTGGTGTCAGCAGCGTAACGGTCACCGTCGGGTAGCGCAACAGCTTACCGTAGCTGCGCGAAGCGGCAGCGCTGGCTTGCTCCAGGGTCAGACCTTCGACATTCAGCCGTCCTGCTTGCAGCAAGCTAATGCTGCCATCAACCAGCACCTGGGTCTCCAGACTGTACTGGGGCACCTTAAACACTTCGATCTTGACCCGATCGCCAGGGCCAAGGGTGTAGTCTTGCGCCGCTGCGGGATTACGGTTTTCGTAGTAGGCCGTCTGGGGAGGAAGCGCGGCTGGCCCAGAAAACTGGCTACTCTGGGATGCTGCCACTCCTGGCAGCACATTAACCACACCGACCAATGCCGTCATGGGCAAAGTCAGCCAGGCTCGGGAAGTCTGTATCAAGGCGCGCTGAGACCGCTGCAAAGTCATTGAAGTACCAAGAATAAAAGGTGAGGGATTACTACTTTTAACGATGGCCCGGCAGAAGAACCGGACAACCAGCAAAATTACTGAGGATATACATCCTGATAGCGTTGATTTAGAGACTTGAAAATATACCCTGTCCACTGCCTCGCCCTGCTCCAGCATCGGAGTAGAACAAACACTGTTCAGTTTTAGCATCAAATCTGGCGTTCGCGACACTTGAATCAAATATCACCATTGCCACGAGAGAATGACCAAGCGATGGCCTTCTCCACGATTTTGCCCTAGTATGCCCAGGTCAAATCCCTAGACATCAAGCAAAAAATGGGGTCATGGTGCAACGCTCTAAGGCTCAGCCTAATAACTATCCCTGTCTAATACCTCAGAATCTAGCCTGCGGTCGGATCAACCGACAACTGACTTCACTGAGTCTTTAGCCGCCTGCCCAAGGTAACCGCATATTTCCCGAGTTTATTTAAAGACTGAATAAAGGCTGGCGAGAGAATTAATTGCCTCGCCTACGATAAAGGGGCATTAGAGCGCTAACTAATGTGCTGCTCGCTATCTTGTACTGCTTGCCATACTTAAGATGTGACTCTGGATAGATGTATTCTGACAGTTGAGATAGCTATGGTCGTTCTATTGCCTGAGCCATAGCGGTTGGCAGTGAAATGAATCCGATCAAGCCAACGTTACGTTTACCTAATCATCTAATTCCGTGAAGCCCCAGCGATCGCTCCCTAGCGAGACAAAATAGCTGGCGTTTCAACTTGCATATCCTGTAATTGACATATGTTCTAATTGACATATGTTGTAATTGCTACACTGTTCATCGATAGAATAATTTGGCACCGTTAGGTGTGCTGTGAGTGAGGTCGCCGAAGCCCAATGACTGAGTATTTATCGCGCTTTCTCTATGTACTGGGGGCTAGCCGCCAGAAACTCGCCATCCTGGTCTGTGGAGCAATTATGGCGGCGTTTTTGGAGGCCGTAGGCATTGGCATGATTGGGCCATTTATCGCCCTGGTGACCAATCCGAAGTTTGCGCAGCAATATCCTTTGATCAATCAGAGCTTGCGATCGCTGGGCCTGGGGCAATTGATTAATTCGCCCGAGTTGATTGTGCCGCTATTTGGCGCAGCGGTGATTGTCGTCACCTATCTCAAGTCCTTTGTGACCTTCACCGTTCAGCGCTACATCTATCAGTTCAGTTACACCCAGCGCGGCCACCTCTTTGCGCGACTGCTCTACACATACTCCCGCGCGCCCTATACCTTCCACCTGACCCGCAACTCCTCCGATCTGATCCAGAAGATGGTGAACGAAACGGAGCAATTCACGACAACGGTGGTGATGCCACAACTGTTCATTGTCTCGAATGCCTGTGTGATCACCGCGATCGTCCTCTTGCTAATCTTCGTCAACGGCATGGCAATGCTGGTGGTCAGCGGCATGTTTCTGGTGGCCTTTGGGCTATTGCAGCACTTTAAGCAGCGCATTGCTCGGTGGGGTAAAGATAAAACCGAGTCCTTTGAAGCGACGATTCGGATTATTAACCATGCCTTGGGCGGGATCAAAGAAGTCCGGGTTCTGGGCTGCGAATCCTATTTTGAACAGCAAGCCAACGCCCAAACGCGCCTGTATGCCAGCTCAACGGCGGCGTTCATGGCCTTTAGCAACCTCCCCCGCTACGCCCTGGAAGCCTTCATGGTGACCTTTCTCGTCGCCTTTACCTTCATCTACCTGAAACTCAATCCCACTACCCCGGAAAGTCTCACGTCTGTCCTCGGGATCTTCGCCATGGCTTCGGTGCGGATGTTGCCTGCCTTGATTACCATGGTCGGCTCGATCAGCAATGTGCGCTACGCGCGGTACTCGCTAGACAACATGTATCACGACTTGAAAGAGCTGGAAAGACTTTCTCCAGAGCTGATTGCGGCGGGTCGCCGGGATGATCAAGAACGTCTCCAAGGTCATCTCCGCACCCTTCCCTTCCGCAATCAGATTCAACTTAAGCAAGTCACCTATCAGTATGGCAGCGCGGCTGAACCTGCCTTGGACGAAGTTTCTCTGACCCTCAAGCGGGGGGAATCGATCGGCATCATCGGGCGATCGGGCGCGGGCAAAACCACATTGATTGATATGGTATTGGGCTTACTCACGCCGAACTCGGGCGACATCACGGTGGATGGCCGATCGGTCTACAGCGACATTCGCGCTTGGCAAAACATGATCGGCTACGTGCCGCAGAATATCTTCCTGATTGACGATACCTTGGAGCGCAATATTGCCTTCGGGGTACCGGATCACTTGATTGACCAAGAACGGTTACAGAAAGCGATCGCCGTAACGCAGCTGGAAGAACTGGTTGAACGGCTGCCCCAGGGGATCAAGACGGTTCTCGGGGAGCGGGGCACCCGGCTCTCTGGGGGGCAGCGGCAGCGCGTCGGGATTGCGCGGATTATTTACCACGATCGGGATGTGCTGGTGCTAGATGAAGCGACCTCGGCTTTGGACAATGCGACGGAGCTATTGGTGAGCGATGCCGTGAAAGCCCTTGGGGGGCATAAAACGCTGATTATCATTGCCCACCGTTTGAGCACGATCGAGCATTGCGATCGGATTTATATGATGGAGCGGGGTCGGGTGGTGAAGTCCGGCAGCTATGAAGAAGTGGTTTTGGGATCGACACCGGGGATTCCGATTAATAAGTAGGTGTAGGCAGCACCGGGTTGATTGTGGCATGGTAGATCGAGTATCGCGCCGAATCGACCCATGCTACTCAAACCCGAACAACGCACCAAACTCGACGAATCAAACGACCTTCAGTTCTACGATGCACCGCGCTTCGTCACCCATGTGGATGAAGGCTTTATTCAGCAATTGACCGAGCTGTACCGCGATCGGCTCAAACCCAGTGGGCGTGTCCTGGACTTAATGAGTAGCTGGGTATCACACTTGCCGAGTGACATTGAGTTTGAGCATGTCGAAGGGCATGGGATGAATCAGGCAGAACTGGCTCGGAACCCGCGACTCAACCATTACTTTGTCCAAAATCTGAACGAAAACCCCAAGCTGCCCCTGGATGACCACACCTTTGATGCAGTGATTTGCACGGTTTCCGTGCAGTATCTTCAGTATCCCGAAGCCGTTTTCAGCGAAGTGTATCGCGTCTTGAAGACTGACGGCATCGCGATCTTTAGCTTCTCGAATCGGATGTTTTACCAAAAAGCGATCGCGGCCTGGCGGGATGGTTCGGATCAAGACCATGTGGAATTGGTCAAATCCTATTTTGCTTCGGTGCCCCGATTTAGTACCCCGGAAGTTGTCCAGAGCGAGGCCAAAGCGATGAAGCTGCTGCAAATGTTCGGATTGCCGGGGGCCGATCCGTTCTATGCGGTGATCGCGCGGCGGATGATGTAGCAGTTAGGCAGCGAGGATTGCGGTCGCTAGCGCACAGAGCCGATCGTGGCAACCGCCATTGCTCCCCAAAATCCCGCCCCACTGGCTCACATCGGCCTGATTGTAGGTCAGCGGCTGACCATCGAAGCGCGTCAGCCGCCCCCCCGCCTCACTCAAAATCAAATCCGGGGCCGCAAAGTCCCAATCCTTCGGGGCCGACTTGCCGGAAACCGTCACGTACAGATCGGCTTTTTGCTGGGCGATCGCGGCCAGCTTCCCGCCGATACTCCCCACTGCTTGTTGGGAATGGTGGGGTAATTGGTTGAGCAACTGTTCCATCGGGCCACTGCGGTGATTGCGACTGCTGACAAGGATCAGGCTTTCTGGGGTCGATTTGCTGGAAACTTGGAGTTGACGTTTTGCGCCGCTGCGGTCTTCCACCGTCGTACCTTGGCCTTGAATCGCCGCATAGAGCAAGTCCTGTCCCGGACAGACCACCACCGCCAACACGGGCCGACCCTGGTGCGTCAGCGCAATGTGCGTCGCATATTCTCCCGTCCCCTGAATAAAATCCTTCGTCCCATCCAGTGGATCAATAATCCACACCCACGGCTTACCCAAGCGCTCTTCCGGTGGTTGGGTGTGGAACGTTTCCTCGCTCAGATAGGCAAAATCAGTCTTCCCGAGCACCCCGCGTAGCCCCGACAGAATGCACTCATTCGCCGCGAGATCCGCAGTCGTCACCGGACTGTCACCGGATTTTTCGACATCAAAGTTTGACTCCGCTTCCCGCAAAATCGTCGCGGTCTGCCAGCCGATCGTCCGGGTCAGATCTAGCAATTCAGGCAATCGATCGAACAAGCATCACGTCCTTACAAGATTGAGGTTGAGCCAGCCAAATTAAATTTCCGACGGAGGATGCGTTTTCGCGGTGCGAGAAACGCACCGCTGTTCATGCATTTGTCTCCGAAACTGCCTCCCCCGCTTGGAACATCGATCGCCAATAATTCCGCGAACTCCACAGCAACGCCGGGCCCACCGCCAAATACACCAAACCCCGAATTTCGTAACTCACTCCCGTCACCCGCAGCAGATAGCCAATGAACATCATCGAGCCGACCAACGCCAACGTCTTGCCGCCAAACATTTGATAAATACTCTTCGCCGGATTCGGCTCCTGAAGCGATGCCGTCCGCTCTACCACACGCCCCGCCGTCTTATCCAGCACAAACTTGCCCTTCAGCAGGCCCACCGCCATCGCCAACCCCCCGATCGCCAAATGCCGCGAATCGAGATCGCCCAGGTAAGGCAAATGGAACCAGAACAAGCCGCCCATCGTGAGCAAACCCGACCCCACCACCGTCCAAATCAGGGCGGCAATGAGTAAGTGCTGCTGACGCGAAAGTCCACCGGGCTTTGGAGAGGTTGTCATAGCGGGTAAGAGGGTTGTAGCAAGTACATTTACAATTATAGGGAAGGTAGGAACGTTCATGGACATTCGGGCAGGAACCTTATACATCGTCGGCACGCCGATCGGCAACTTGGAAGACATGACCTTCCGAGCGATTGCTGTGCTGCGCCAGGTTGATCTCATCGCCGCCGAAGACACGCGCCACACGGGCAAACTGCTCCAACATTTCCAAGTCAAAACGCCGCAAATCAGCCATCACGAGCATAATCGTGCCACCCGAATTCCTGAATTAGTTGAAAAACTCCAGCAGGGAAAATCGATCGCAATCGTCACCGATGCCGGGATGCCTTGCATTTCTGATCCGGGCTATGAATTAGTCAAAGCCTGTGCAGCAGCGGGATTAGGTGTAGTGCCGATTCCGGGCGTGACCGCCGTGGTGACCGCGATCGCGGCTTCGGGGCTTGACAGTGGCCGGTTCAGCTTTGAAGGATTTCTACCCGCCAAATCCAAAGAACGCCAAGGCATTCTCCAAAATCTGGCCCAGGAACCCCGGACGATGGTGTTCTACGAATCGCCCCATCGGTTGCGCGAAACGCTGGCGGCGATGGTTGTTGCCTTTGGTGACGATCGGGCCGTGACGATCGGGCGGGAACTCACCAAACTCCACGAAGAATTCTGGCGCGGTTCGCTGGGAGATGCGATAACGCTTTACGCAACCCGTGAACCCAAAGGCGAATACACGATCGTTCTAGCGGGGGCAACTGCCTTTGCGACGACAGTTTCCGATGCGGATTTGCGATCGGCCTTGGGGCGGTTGTTGGCGGATGGGTTGAGTCGAAGTGCGGCGAGTAAGCAGTTGGCGGCAGAGTTGGATTTGCCGAAGCGGGAGATTTATCAGTTGTCGTTGGAGCTGTAGTTTCGACAGGCTCAACTACCGAGGAAGGCTCTGCCTGTTGCGTCGCACTATCCCTCCGGGAGGCTTCGCCAACGACTTCGCTCAGTGCTGGGTTTGGAGTGTGGTGCGACTATCCAGCACTGAGCTTGTCGAAGTGCGATGCGATCGACCCCCAATCTTCCGGCAGTTGAGCGAAGTCGAAACCCGATCTCCGCAGAAACTCGATTGCCGCCACTTCGACCGGATGATTAGGGTGAGATTATTCCTGAAGATTGTGTGCGATCGGAGTTCCCTGATGAAGAAGTTTTTGGCAGCTTGTTTGGTTCCGGCTTGTATTAGCGCTGTGGCAGTGCCTGCTAGTCTTTTCGTGAACCAAACCGTGGTTCAAGCCGCGCCAGCGGGATCATGGCAAACGGTTAAGGGTAATGGTTTCTCGATCCAAATGCCAGGTAAGCCAAAAGTCGAAGCAAAAACCGAGAAGATGGGTCAGGATCAAGTACAGCTAGCAGAGTATGAGTTGGAACTATCGACTAATGCAGGATATGGGTTGATGGTAATGGAAATGCCTATCAGCTTCACGCCTAAAAGTCGCATGGCACAGGAAATGCTGGACACCATGACACAGCCGAGTAAGCAGTCCAAGCAAAAAGTTGTAGCACGTCAGTCGCTGACGCTTGGAGGAAATCCAGGGCGAGAAGTCACCCTTTCCGATGGCAAGGAATCAGGTAAGATACGCGTCTTTCTGGTGCAAAATCGCATATACATGATGGCGGCAGGCGGCAATTCTGGTAAGTTAAGCCCGCAAAATATCGATCGCTTCCTCCAATCGTTCAAGCTCACCAAGTAATAGATCCAATGATGCTTGTTAGTTGAGCGCAGCCGAAACCCGACGGTTGCGCTCAACCCTCGATCGACCGAACCCCAAAACTATTGGTACACTGGAGATAACCGATCGTCCCCAAATTTCCGACATCCATGCAGGTCAAACGCCTCCAAATCAGCGCATTCCGTGGAATCGAGGCACTCGATCTAGAATTTCGTCCTGGGGCAAATGTGCTAATCGGAGTTAATGGGGTTGGAAAGTCGAGCATTTTGGACTGTCTTGCAAAACTAATCTTCTTTTATACAGATTTACTCCTACCTAAAGGACTAGTCCCATTCGCTGACGGGGAATCTGTCAAAATTGGGCATGAGAACACTGAAAACTGGATTACTTTTCAAATTGGAAAAGGACGGGAAATCAATTGGCACTTTCGGGTAAATCGCAACGCCAGCTTAACGGAAAGTTTAGGGCTGAGTTTTGAAACCATTACGCAGCTCTACGAAACTACTGGTCGCGACCGCCAAAGTAGTGACAATGATCTAGAAATAGCCAAGTACGAGTTAATTAGGCAAAATCAAGTTAATCCTGGCAAAGTTAATCTACCTGTTGGAATTTACTATCCAACAAAGCGAGTTATTCCTCGACAACCACTAGATGAGAACTCCAGCAAAAAACATCCACATCAGAACCGATCGAACTTCCTCAACATCCAAGCTCTTGAAGGAAAACTTGATTTCACCGAATTCTTCACCTGGTTCAAAGAACGGGAAGACCTCGAAAACGAGACTCGGCTCGAAACTAATCCTGACTACCGCGATCGACAACTTGAAGCGATCCGCAACGCCATCCCAAAATTCCTCCCCGGATTCAGCCACCTCCGGATCAAACGATCGCCCCTCCGCATGGTCGTCACCAAAAACGGCCAAGAGCTAATCATCAGCCAACTTTCCGACGGCGAAAAATCCCTCCTGACGATCATCGGCGACATTGCCCGCCGCCTCGCCATTTGCAACCCCGCGTTGGAAGACCCGCTGAAAGGCGAAGGCATCATCCTGATCGACGAAATCGATGCCCACCTCCATCCCAAATGGCAACGCGGCATCGTCCCCAAACTCGAACAAACCTTCCCCAACTGCCAATTCTTCATCGCCACCCACTCCCCCCAAATCATCAGCGATGTGCGATCGGAGAACATCTATCTCCTCAAGCAAGATGCCGACGGAGAAGTAATCGCCGTGCATCCCGAAGGCACCTACGGACGCGACACCAACCAAATCCTGGAAGATGTTATGGGCGTGAGCGATCGGCCCGAATGGAGCAAACATGATCTCCAGCAACTTTTCCGACTGATCGACTCCGGCGATTTGCCCGCCGCCAGGGATTTGAAAAATCGACTGGAAAGCGCGATCGGCATGGATGAACCCGAATTTGCCAAAGCCGATGTATTAATCCGACGAAAAGAAATCCTAGGCCGATGAGATTCATTCCGAAAAACCCCGAACCCGCTAGCTTCGCCGATTGGAAGCAGCAGGCCAACAGCAATTGGCAACCCAGCTTCACCGAATTAAGGAACCCGGAAAAACCAGAATTACTGGGTTCTTTGCTCAAGGAACAAGGTTATATCTGTTGCTACTGCTGCCAACGCATCGGCCCAACTAACAGCCACATTGAGCACCTCAAACCACAGAAGCATTGTCTGGAAGCGGAGAAAATTGCCTACGAAAATCTTCTGGCCTCCTGTCCTGGTTATCTTGAGGAAGAAATTGTCACCGATCGGTTACCCCAAGAATTTTGCGGCCAAAAGAAAGGTGATTGGTACAACCCAGATTTGATGGTGTCTCCGTTGGATCCCCATTGTGCAGCGTATTTCCGTTACACTGCCGCTGGCGAAATTCTACCGACAACTAATGTTCACAAACAAACTGCCGCCCAAACCACGATCGAGCGTCTCGGCTTAAACCATCCCAAACTCGATCGCGGTCGTCGCACCGCTTTAGAAGGCATCCTCGACGACCTTGAATCCCTTACCAACGACGATCTCAAACGCCTCATCATCAGCTACAACCGGCCCAACGAAAACGGCCAGCTGATTCCCTACTGCGCCGCCATCACCCACCAACTCCAACAACTTCTACCCAAATAACCCCGCCCAACTAACGAGCGTTGAGCGAAGTCATTGGCAGAGCGTCCCGGAGGAATAAACTACTCCCACTCGATCGTTCCCGGCGGCTTCGAGGTAATGTCATACACCACCCGGTTCACACCCTTCACCTCATTCACAATCCGGGTCGCGATCGTTTCCAGAATGTCGTAGGGAATCCGCGCCCAATCCGCCGTCATCCCGTCCTCACTGCTGACAATCCGCAGCACGATCGGATAAGCATAGGTGCGCTGATCGCCCATCACCCCGACACTCTTCACGGGTAGTAAAACTGCAAAGGCCTGCCAGACCTCGTTGTAGAGGCCCGATCGATTGATCTCCTGGCGCACAATCAAGTCGGCATCACGCAGAATGTCCAGCTTCTCGTCATCCACCGCCCCCAGAATCCGAATCGCCAGACCCGGCCCAGGGAAGGGCTGACGGTTGACGATTTCATCCGGTAGACCCAGCGCCCGACCGACGTTCCGCACTTCGTCTTTGAACAATTTCCGCAGCGGCTCCACCAGCTTGAATTGCAAGTCCTTGGGCAACCCGCCGACGTTGTGGTGACTCTTGATTTTCACGGCCACGCGCTCTCCGGTCTGGGGATCGACGTTGGTATCGGCGGATTCGATCACATCGGGATAGAGCGTCCCCTGGGCCAGATAATCAAACGGCCCGAGGCGCTTCGATTCCTCTTCAAACACCCGAATAAACTCATGCCCAATCAACTTGCGTTTCTTCTCGGGATCATCAACCCCCGCAATTTTATCGACAAAGCGCGATCGGGCTTGGACATGCTCAACTTGAATGTGGAACTGCTCTTTGAACAGCTTCATCAACCGCTCCGGCTCCCCTTTCCGCATGAAGCCTTGGTCAATAAACATGCAGGTGAGCTGATCGCCGATCGCCCGGTGCAACAAGAACGCCAACGTCGAAGAATCCACGCCACCGGAGAGCGCCAATAGCACCCGCTTATCTCCAACCCGCGCCCGAATCTCCCGCACTGCTTCATCAACGAAGGTTGCCGTCGTCCAAGTCGGCTGACAACCGCAAATGTGATAGACAAAATTGCGAATCAACGCCTGTCCGTTCACCGAATGCACCACCTCCGGGTGGAACTGTACCCCGTAGAACTTACGCTGGTGATCGGCGATCGCGGCGCAGGGCGTATTATCGGTGTGTGCCAATAGTTCAAACCCCGACGGCATTTGCATCACCGAGTCACCATGGCTCATCCACATGGTGGAACCCGGTTCGACGTTGGTGAGTAAATCGGTGGGATCATCGATCGCCAGACTGGCCTTACCATACTCACCGCGCTCCGCCCGTTCGACCGTACCGCCCAACTGCTGCACCATCAGCTGCATCCCGTAGCAGACCCCCATCACCGGGATCCCCAGTTCCCAAATGCCGGGATCACACTGCGGCGCACCAGTGTCGTAAACCGAACTTGGGCCACCGGAGAGAATAAGTCCCATCGGATTGAGCTGGCGCAGTTGATCCAGGCTTGTGCGATAGGAAAGAACTTCCGAATATACCTGCGTCTCTCGGATCCGGCGGGCAATTAACTCGGAATACTGGGAACCAAAGTCGAGGATCACCAGCATTTGGCGATTAATGTTTCCCAAATCACCCGTTATATCTTGGTCAACGGAACGTGGTGAGGAATCAGTTGTGGTAGTCACGGGATATGTCCTGAAGCAAATTTGAGCGGGTCAAACGATCAAAACAAAAAATATTAAAAGTAATAAAACCATCGCAATTTTGCTATCCGGGTATTTTAAGCGGAATCTTTCACTGGTTTCAAGGGGGAAGAATGGAAGGGCCCCGCTGCTCCGCAAATTTCCGATCGGCCCGAGGGGCGCTTCATCAAAATCCGCTTTATAAATGCTGGGTCTGATCCGTGAATTCCCGCAGACATTGCACAATCCAGAAATTACTTTCCACATTCTGCCAGTAGCCAGTTCAACAACTGACCCCGCCTCCCCGCAATCCTGCGGTCGCCCGCTGAAGCAATTCATAGCCCCGGTTAAGTCATGATGAAAATTGCTGCCAGGTCTAGAGATTTGGGCAGGAGTTCGCTAGGATGAGTTGCATATGCGACAGTGCGCCCCCGTTTAAGTCATTTCTGTCCCCCAGTTTTATCGGTTCCTCAGGAACCATGGCATTTGTCCTGCGGTCAACCAACCTAAGGTTTTGCTTATCACCTAAGTTCTTTCTTAGTCTTTTCCGATTGCGTTTCATCAATTGAGTGGCATTTTCTGAGTGGCACTTTGCTTAAGTCGTTTGCTTAAGTCGCGTTTTCGACCCGATGTCCCTTCGGCGAACTGTCTCAGTTTGTGTGAGTTCCTGAAATCGTATTGTGAGGCTATTGTCCATGGAGTTGATCCGCAATGTTGGATCAGTCGGTTTGGACTGGTGTGATGCCAGTGCCAATCTGGTTGGTCCTCTGAATGTCGTCAATCCGTTACCCACCCCGCCCAATTCCACCCCACCCAATTCCACCCCACCCAATTCCATCAGTGCGAATACGATCGTGCTGCAACCCCAGCGCCTTGAAGGTGAAGCAGCGCAAGTATTTCAGCAATCTTTAGCCGATGCATTAGCGACGGCGAATGTGATCTTGATTGATCTAATCTGGATCGAAACCACCAATTCGAGCACCCTCGATGTTCTGCTCAAGGCGCTCCAGCAGGCCGAGCGATTGGGTAAGTCACTGTCTTTCCTGTCGATGGATGCCCAGAGCCAAGCTGCTCTCGATCGGCGTTGGGAGCAGCAAATCAGCGCCACGATGGCTGATCGGCAAGAAATCTTCGCGCCGGAATTTGAAGAATTTCTCGCCAACTACCAAGCGCGCAAAGCGGCCACGATGCTGGCCGTGGACATTGCTTCAAAGCGGCAATGGTAGTGTGAGCAGTTGAGTCGCTTGTCGGTTTTAACGTTTATGGGCCAAAGTCAACCCGTCCCCGATCGGCAAAATCATCACAGCGACCCGCTGATCCTGGGCAACGCTGTGATTGAACTGCCGGAGGGTACGGGTAATTTTGTCTTGGTCGGTGCTGTCCGCAACGCGGCCTGACCACAGCGTATTGTCCACCACAATCAGACCGCCCGATCGCACCAGTTGCACGGCCCGATCGAAGTATTTTTCGTAGTTCCCTTTATCGGCATCGACAAACGCAAAGTCGAACGGCACGATCGCGCCCTCGGCCAATTCGGCAATCAACTGATCTAAGGTCTCCAGCGCCGGGGCAATCCGTAGATCAACTTTGTGGGCCACACCCGCCGCTTCCCAGTAGCGTTGGGCGGTATTGGTGAACGATCGGTTGATGTCGCAAGCCACCAATTGTCCATCCTCCGGTAGGGCTTGAGCCACCGCCAGCGAACTGTAACCCGTAAACACACCCACCTCCAAAGCCCGCGTCGCGCCCATAATCCGAATCAGCAGCGCCAAGAGATAGCCCTGCTCCGGTGAAATTTGCATCCGGGCCTGGGGATGGGCTTGGGTTTCTTCACGCAACTGGGCCAGGAGGGGAGATTCCGCCTGGCTATGACTGATGATGTAGTCATGAAGGGCCGCCGCTAGGCCCAGTTGGTTTTTGTGCATAACTGAACTCTATTGTCCGAACCTATAGTTTCCGATCGATTCCGCGCGCCAATTCCGATCCCGGCTGATACTGTTAGAGATGGGATGGATTGCATGGATTGTATGCAATTCGTTGGACTGCGGCTTGTTGTACTTTAATCGGTTTTTAGGAAAGAGATTTGCTGTGATGCTGTGGAATTTATCGCGTCGGTCATTGCTTGGGGTTTGGTGGCAGCGCCTGGTGATCATGCTCTGGATCGTTGCATTGAGCAGTGGGCTGACGGCTTGCGGCAATGCTAATTTCCCCAGCCAGACGATCGTCAGTCAAGCGATCGCCCAGCAAGTCGAAGCAATCCAGAAGCCCCTCAGCCAACAACTCAAACTCACCCCTCCCCGCCGCCAAGACATCCAAATTCGGCATCTCCAAATCACCGATCGAGACATTCAGCCGATCAACGGCACCCCCACCTATCATCTCAGCGGCACCTACGACCTCAGCCTCAAGCAAGGGCATCAGCAAGGGGAGCAAAGCGGCGATCGCTTCGACATCTACCTCCAGGCCCAGCAAATTGGTAAAGAAACCCGTTGGAATCTCGGACAGCAGATTGCCAACAATTGGGAATTCAAACCATTGACTGTCATTAAATAATGCAGCGCAATTGATCGCGTAGGGTGCGTTTCTGCAACACAAAACGCACCGCCCAGAATTCAATCCCGGCCGACAAAACCGACCAACAACCCCGATCGCGCAACAGCGGCTACCCCTTCACCAACACCCCAACCTCGCGCTGAATCGGCAACACTGGCACCGTATCCAGCTCCGAACAATATTTCAAATCGGTATGACACTCCAACCGCAGCAACCGCTGCCCATGACTGGCCAGGTGGAACAACCCCAGCAAGTCCTGCTGCCAATGGCGATACAACGTCACGGCATCGACCAGCTCATCATTGCCATTAACCTCACTCAGCTTCACGCCTAACTGCGTCGCAACGCTATCCGCGATCGCCCCGGCACAAACCGTATCCTCTAGCGCAAACGAACCTTCCCAGCCCGCCCCGACGATCCACACCGTCTCGGGCTTGGTCGCGATCAAATGCTGCACAATGCTGGCCCGATTAATCAAGGCCCCCGCCAATACCGTTGGTGCCGACTGAATCTTTTGCAGCGCCCTGGTCCCATTCGTCGTACTGATAAACAGTCGTCGATCGCCCATCAGCTCCGGCGTACAGTCCAGCGGCGAATTGCCCAAATCAAAATTCTCAACCTTATGCCCCCCGCGTTCCCCCGCCCGGAGCCGCAACGCCGGATCCCAGGCATCACTTACCCGCAGCAACTCATCCAAATCACTAAATACCTGAATCGCTTCTGCTCCATTGGCGAGCGCGGTGGCGATCGTCGTCGTTGCACGCAGCACATCAATCGCGATCGCGCAGTCGGCTGTCACCTTATCCGGTACAAGTTCCGGGGTATGGAAAACAGAAATTTTCATGTTGAATGCTGGGAAAAACTAAATCAAGGGTCAAGTTGAACAGGATCAACCCGCACACTCACAAATCGCCTCATAGGACAATGATTAAGCGCACGGATTCCCAGAATAATCGATGATGGAACCAAAAGTGATAGAAGGTTTACGGAGTCCAGTCAGGGTCTAAGTGATGGTTATGTCAACGGCACCGAATTCAGTACAAATTCCCTGGAGCGGCTGATCCCAGGAATCATGCGGTAATTGATCGACCAGCATCGCGGCAAAACAGATCCCGATCGTGGAAATCCTGGCCCACTTTGGATCCTGTAATAAGCGATCGTAGAAGCCGCCGCCGTAGCCTAGGCGATAACCCTGTCGATCAGCCCCGACGCAGGGCACCAGGATTAAGTCGATTTGCTCCGCGTCCAACTTAGGCCAAGCGGCAGCAGGTTCCAGAATGCCATAACGCCCCGATTGCAACCGATCGTGCGCCGGATCAAACCGATGCCAGACCAAGTTCTGGCCCACACAACGGGGCAATCCCCAGATTTTGCGGTGATCTTGGATTAATGCGCTCAAGTCCGGTTCCTGGTGACAGCTGCTGTAAGCAAGGATCGTGCGGGCTTGCTGGTATTGGGGTAAATCCTGAATTTGCGCACAGAGCCGCTGACTCAGCTGCTGCCACTGGCGCTGATCCAAGGCCCGGCGATCGCGCAGCCAGGCTTTTCGTAAAGTCTGTTTGTTCGGATACACCGACATTACAGGATGATGATTACAGGACGAAATTACAGTGCCGACCTTACAACAGCTGGATTGCGCCATCATTCAGGATGTACAACGCCCGATCGCCGGGAGCCTGACGCGCAAAGGTGAGATTGATCTCCAGTTGATTGGCTTTCGGTTTGACTAAACCGAGCTTCAATGGCGTTGCCGTATCTTCCCAGAACGCCACGGCCAAGTTCGGGTCAGTGCTGCCGCCGCGATAGAACTTAATTTTTTCACCGGGTTTCAGCGCCACGGCGCGATCGCCCTGGGTATTTTCCATCATGATCACCGATCGGGTGCGGTTGTATACCGTTACTTCAATCCGTTGGCCGGGCTGGAACTGAATCGGCTTACTGTCGCACTGGCTCGCACAGGTTTGTGCCATGACCGGGACGGTGACATTGATCAAAGTCAATCCCAATGTACCGATCGCCATCGCCGCTAATTGAGCTAGGTGCTGTTTCATCGCCCTTAATTTCCCTAAGAAACGCAATTTCCCCATTAAAGCTCCAACTCATCGATCTCCATGCTTTTGGTCAGACTTCACCTGAATCAGAAGTATGGAGCTTTGGAGGCTACAATTCGCCAGTATTGATGAGACAGCCATCTACCGCAGGATATGCAGCATTAACCGAAGTTGGAGGTATTTGGATATATCGTTGCTGCTGGCAGCCCTTATTAGAAGCAAAAGGCATTGGATTAAGCCCTAGATTAGGAAGACTCACTACACCAGCATCTGAAACAATACCAAATAGCTCATAATTCACATAGCCATAATTTCCAGTGAATACAGGAGTTGACGACGTGTTCCAAGCCCCGCTTCCATGGGCAACACGTGTACCATTAAATACACCAACGCGTGCTCTGGTACCTCCTAGAGTCTGAAGCTGATTGTCGTAAAAACGCCCCGTGAAGCGTGGAACATTTGTGGTTGCTTTTGCTGTTTCCGTACCCATCATATACCAGGCATTATTGCCAGCTTGTAAAATCCGGTTATTTCCAATTTGAGATGCATTGCCTTGAGCATAAGGATCAAACGCGATAATTGGAACGTCAGTAGCATCTACGACCGTATTCCCAGTTACAGTTGCAGTTGCTCCTACTGCGATCCCATCGGTAAACAATAATTGGCCAGTAGTATTGCGGTCGGTTGCGTAACCAATAACCTGGTTATTCGTTACAACAGCCCCATTGGCGGGTGTACCATGGGGGGAGACGAAAATGTGAGCCCAACCGGAGCTATTGAACACTCTATTACCAGTAACAACGGCGTTAGATCCTGTGATCTCAACATTAGACTCGTAAACACTTAATGGTGAACCATTCACAACTAGCGATGATCGTCCCAGATCTGGCAATCTGCCATCAACATACATCGACTCTAAACGACCAGACTGCTTAACCTCAACAACTGGCCCTTGAAAATGCTTTTCCCTCAGTAAAGAGGCTTGACCAATGTAATTCTGCGGATTACCTCGAGTACGCAAAGTAACAGATTGTGGAATGATGACTGGCTTATCGACTAAAACTCTATCTGTAGGCTCTAATTCAACAATTCCACCAGGTGAAGCAGCATTCAAACGAATCTGTAACTGATTAGCTGTCAACGTAATTCCTGATAGCGGGGTCACTCCAAATCCATATCGCTGAGATGAAGAACAAATTTTAGAAACCATCTGCCCATACTCAGAACTGACAGAAATTTCCGAAATCGTACTAGCAAGAGGTCTGGTAGTGAAATAGTCCCATCCACCTTGATCCGGATCACGATTGAGCATGACACGGTAGATAGCCCGGACTCGTTGACGAACACTATGCTGACTGGCTCCAGCCTCCGGTGACAACAGCACTTTTTGCGCAACAGTGAGCAATTCTTCCCGAGTGCAAGGCTTGTAACCATGCAAATTATAAATGTCTCCAAATTCCTGGACCGCAGGAATCCTGCCAAGACCCTCAGAGTAAACTTTGACAAAATACTGGGGAATGATAGCCATAAACTTTCCACATTTTATATTCTCCATTCAAATTAAAACATGTGAAGACTTGGCAGTCAATCAAGAGAGATAGTCACTTTGAAGGAGTTCATTAAGAAAATCTTGAACTATTACTTTTTGATGAGGTTACTCAGGGCGCATTCAAGGTGATTCGTTACAACAGAAATCGATTAATCGATAAAAAGCTCCCGTTAATTGTATCAATTTCTTCATCATCTAAACAGTCGATTTGAACTATTTAGATGATCTTTTTCTTGAGAAAAGCCTTGAGTGACCCCCCGTGAATAACAATGTCATCGACAACCAGACCCGCTTCCTCAAAAATCGCCGCATATTCAGCCAGGGAAAAGCTCTGCTCGTTCACGCCTTTTAAGAGTTCTTCAATGAATAATGGATAAAATCCTTCGCCATAAAGATGTCCCACAGGCTCACACATGATGGCGAGGAAGCCCTGAGCATGAATTTTCTGCGCTAAGGACCGAAGTATCACCCGCAGATCGGGGAAATGATGCAATGACGCGAAGATCGTGATGCAATCGAAGTACTCATCCGCAAACGGAATGTCATAGGCATCCGCACAAAGAAACGTGACGTTTTTCTGCATCGCTTGGCCGACGAGATGACCGACCTGTAAGCCCTGTACATCAATATCTAAATTATACAAAATTCCTGGGACGTCATAAAACAGCATTGGCGAGGCATTGCCCCCAATTTCTAGCACCTTGGGATGAGGACGCGAGCCAGTTGCTAGTTTATTTTTCAGTAGCTCTAGGGCATGGTGATGGTCGTCCGCGTAGTCATAGTGATCGATAGTTTGGATATCCCATTGCTGGGTGGGATCAGGGGGTGCTACCGCCAGAATTTCGATTGGAATACGGATTGCGCCGGTCTCATGCCAAGCGACATGTTCCTGGATCAAGCAGAGTTCCAATTCATAGTGTGCTGGCGCGATCGGGGTGTCCATCAAGAGCGGCAGCGTAATCTCCCGACCCGGTTGCAGTTCGATCGGGAACGGTGTCCGGTGCTCAACCACCTCATCACAACGCTCCCCGCTTGATCGATACCAGTGGTACGCCATCATGATGGGAGTATCACCTTGGGAGGAAATGGGGATGAAGCCAATATTCTTAACCCGCACATTTCCCGTAAAACCCTGGCTCACTGCCATCTGTCGCGGCAAATAATCCAATACCCATTCATATTGAAGTTCTAAGGATTGCGTAACCACTGTTATTGAAGGGACTGAAGTCCTTGGAACCAATGTTTTGCGAGTCAATCGCTTCAGCTTCAGCAATACAGCGGGTGGGAACGTCCGTTTTGCGAATGTTTTCAACCGCTGCTTTAGTAGTTGAATAAGTGTCTGAGCGTGGTTATGCTGAGGTTGACTATTACGAATTTTGGTATTTTTGACCCGATCAATGTACTGTTGGCTTTCAGCATCAAGAAGTGCATCAGCAAATCGATAGGTCTTTGAAAAGATGCTGCTCACAGTGTCTATGGTCTCTTGATCCTGAGGCAGATTCTGATATTCGCAGATCGATACAGCAAGCGCTTCATGCTCATCACCTGGATCCACCAACTCAATTGTTACGTCAGGGAAAAAAATTGGGACATCATGCACAATAGGGTAATTCGCCCCGCAGGATGCACAGTTGAACAGCTCGGTCTGCTGAATCAATGAAACTTTTCCACACTGAACACAACAGAAATCAGCAGTAAACATGACAGGCATAAGTTACTCAATTGATCAGCTATTTGACTGATTAGCGTATCAGTTAAAGCTGCTCTTGCTCCGGAATTTCATTAAGATTCGATCAAATCAAAGAAACCATCTTCCAATTCATACCCCAGCATTTGGGTCATCGACTTCACCACCGATCGCCCTTCGATGCCCTGTTCCTTCAGCCATCGCAGCAGCACAAACACCCGCTGCATCACGAAGATTTCCAGCGCTTCGGGATTGTATTGCACGCCATCCTGGGGATGAAACTGATGGGGTACTAGCATGGCCACATAACGCGCCAGTTCGCCGGCCTTCCAGTCCAGCAGATATAGCAGCCAAGGATACTGCGCGTCCAGCCGAATAAACCACAGCCGCACTTCCGAAATCTCCGAGAGTTCGCGCGGATCACCGGGTTCCCGCTCAAACGCAATCGCAAATTGCACCGACTGGGCATGGCCCCGCAGATCCGATCGCAACCCTTCGATCGTCGCGATTGCGTTCTGAATATCAATTTGGTGAATCTGGGCAGTGGTAAGTTCGATCGTGACCGTCATAAATCAATCCCGGCAATATCCCGCAAAACCGCCCCTCTATTCTCACCCAAAACCGCCCCCACCCAAAACCCATAAAAAATACGCTCGAAGGACAGCCTCCAAGCGTACAGCATCACAATTCTTTCACCCACAATCGGATTGAATCAAGGCTTATAAGTCCTGACTCCCGTCCAAAGAATCCTTATAGATCGGCAGCAGTACATTAAAAATCGAGCCTTCGCTGGGCCGACTCTTGACGGAAATCGAGCCCCCGCACCGCAGCAATAACTGCTGGACGATCGTCAGCCCCAACCCCGCACCGCCGTCATCAGTACCCGCTGCCTGACGCACACGATAGAACCGATCGAAAATCTTCGGAATTTCATGCACCGGAATACCCAAGCCTGTGTCTTTGAACTCCAATTGAATGTAGTCGCCCTGCTGCTTCGCCCGCACCCAGACCTGTCCGCCCTGGGGTGTGAACTTAATGCCGTTATGCAACAAATTCACCACAATCTGGCGCAGCCAGGGCATCAGGTTGGCGACGGCGGGCATATCTTCGGGCACGGTATAGGCCAGTCGCACGCCTTTTTCCTCCGCCAAGGGTTGATAGGTGCTCACCACACCAGGCACGACATCGGCCAGCTTGATCGGCTCCAGGGTCTTGCGTTCGGCCATCTGATCGAGACTCACCAAATCCAACAAGCTGCCAATCAATGACCCCTGCCGATCGCATTCCTTGGTCAGTAGATCCATGTAGCGCTGCCGTTGAGGCGGCTTGATATTCGGCGAGTTGAGCAGGGTAAGGGCCGTTTTCATGTTCGTCAACGGGGTTCGCAGTTGTTGCCCCACGGTGCTGAGAAACTCATCTTTGGCTTGGACTATGCCCGTCAGTTCCTCGTTCCGCAATTGCAGCACATTCACCAGTTCCGCTTGCTTGCGATAAGTCATCGATCGCTGCCACAGCTCTTCCTGACGCTGCACTTGCTTGCTGATCAGCGCCGCTGCGGCATTCAGCGCCGAGGTTGGCTGTACGGCCAAAGTCGCTGTCTGCTGCCATTCCTGGACCAAGTCCTGGGCCGTCCGATCGCTATCTAAAATCGTATATTCCGGCAGCCCAATCAGCTCGATCATCCGCTGCACACCGCGCTGGACGGATTGCGGTTCCATCAGGCAGGTGGCGAGTAATGGGGTTTTGCGATCGGGGGTTTCTTCTGCGCCATGTTCGCCCATTTCGGCAGTCGGTAGCACCGCATCCGCAATGGCACGGGGCGATCGGCTGCGCTTTGCGGCCAGCAACGTGGTCATTTGTTCCGACCACACCAGCACTAAGAATTCGCCTTTGAGGGGATTCTCGAAGGGAAGCTGGATGGAGTTCACCACCGATCGCTCAAACTGATTCGGCAACACCGAATTGACAAAGCTGGGAATCGCCTCGACTTCCTGCTCGGAAGGCTCTTCCGATAAACTGCGGAAAATCGTCACCCCCTTCAGATGATCCGCCTGACTCACCACCCGCTCGATTTCGGCTTGCCAAGATTCGCCTCGGGGCAACTTAATCCAAACCCAAGCAGATAGGGCTTGATCAATCACCAGATCAAACAGCCCACTCACCATGGCTTTGAACGTCGCCGGACTAATCTGCAATGCCCCAGAACTGTCATCAGCACTGCTGGCTAGATCATAGAGCGTGGTCTCAGGAAGAAGAATCGAGGCCATGGGGACTTGTTCGGGGGTGTAAAAAATATCACGCTTTCATAAGCATCTACCTAGTGTAACTAGTGAGACCCAGAATGCTGCAATGAATTTAGCGATATTTTTCCCGAATGGCACATTTTTTTCACCGCCAACGGTAAAACGGATGCCATCTAGACTGCGGTGCCTTGAAGTAGCGAAAGTTGCTGTTGACCATATTCATCAGCCTTGGCATAGTCACCCAGGGCATAACAGGTATTTTTCAAGACCCCGAGGACTTCGCTGGCGAGCTTCAGATCATGCAGGCGACGGGCAATCGCGAGCCGCTGTTCGTAAGCCTGAAGGGCCTCTACCGATCGCCCTAGGGTGGTATAAAACAAGCCAATGCTGGCTAGCATCTGGGATTGCAGGTGGAGGTCAGCCATGGCTTCGGCTAAGCTCAGGCATTCCTGGGCGAACTGCAAGGCCCGATTGAGATCCCCAATGCCATGGCAAGCATTCGATAAATTACGCAGGATTTGGGTTTCAAGGCGCTGATCCTGGAGCTGACGGGCGAGCAGCAGTCGCTTTTGGTAATACTCGATCGCCTGGGCGTAGTCGCCTTTGCTGTAGTAGGCATTGCCGAGGTTTTTCAGGATTTGGGCTTCGATGTGGTACGCGTTGAGCTGTTGGGCGAGGACGAGGGCTTGTTTCTCAACTTCGATCGCGGCGTCATGCTGCCCCAAGGATTTGTAGGCGAGACCGAGATTATTCAGGGCCGCCATCATGCCCGCTTGATCTTCAATATGTCCGGCTAGCTCTAAGCTGCGTTGCTGATAGGCGATCGCCTGTTCGTAATCGGTGATGTGGCGATAGGCATTACCCAGAGTGCTGAGCGTTCGCACCGCGCCTTGACTGGTTTGGTTGGGCGGCGCGACATCGAGACTGCGCTGGGAATAGTGAATGGCGGTTTTGTAATCGCCCAGGTGGTAGCAACTCAAACCCAGCATCGAGAGGGTTTTTTCCTGGCCGACGGCATCGCCTAGCTCCCAATAGATGCTTTGGGCTTGTTTCAGTAATTTGACAGCGGCGGGATGATTTTGCTCCTTTTGGGCGACCATGCTGAGCCGCAGCAATTCATCAGCCTCTTCGCAGCGGAGTTGACAACCCACGGATTGCCACTCCTTCAGCGCCACATCGTGATCCATGGCACTGGCACTGTGATCTTGGGAATTGGCGTAATCTTGGGAATTGGATGCATCCAGGGATGCGTTGAACCGATCGGGCACGACAGTCTCTCGTTCAATGCGAAATGGGTAGGCGGGCACATTCAGATCACGATTAAGCATAGAGTAAGCGCTCCTGACATCCGGCGAGCAGCAGTGAAGCAGATCAGTTAACCTGATTCCTCATTGCCAAGCTAGCTTATGCGGAATTTTGGCTGAAACCGGACATCTACGGATTCCCGTGACGTTGCCGTTAACGCTTATGGTTCCCAGGCATGCAAATCCATCACGGTTGTGCCCGCAATCGTGCCGATGATGCCTAGCCCTGGGGCGCGATCGCCTGCTGCCGCAACCAGTCCAGCAGGCAGGGATTCACCAATTCGGGCCGTTCATCATGGGGACAGTGACCTGTCCGAGGAATTACGGTCAGTTGGATCGGCTGGGAGACTGCCGCTTGCACATACAACTGCGAGGCTTGTACGGGTGTCCAAGGATCATCTTCCCCCCAAAGCACCAACAGCGGCACCTGCACCTGCGGGAGTAAATCCTGGGGACGCGGCCCAGCGGGGGCGCTCAGAATCGAGGCAAAGACTTTCTGGGCACCAGGGTCGCAGGAGGGCTGATACAGCATCTCGACCAATTCATCCGTCACGGCCGATCGGCGGCGATAGACCTGCTGCAAGCTGCCCCGAATCCGCGATTTTTGCCGCACGCGATCGAACAGCCAAGGCCCCAGCCAGTCGGAGCTGGCCAATTTACTGAAGCTGCCGAGAATCAGGCCGAGCAGGGGATTTAACTCATCGGGACGATGATTTAAGCCGCCCGCCGGATTGAGCAAAATCCCTTGACTTGCCATTTCCGGGTGATGGGCTAGGAGCATCAGCGTGAGCAGACCGCCAATCGAGTTGCCCACGATCGCGGCGGGTCGGCCAATCTTTTCCTGCCAAAAGTCATACACCAAGTCCTGCCACAGCTCCATGCTGTAGTCCAAAGCGGGTTTGTCGGACGCGCCAAAGCCAAGCAAATCCAGGGCAAATACTTGATACCCCGCTGCTGCCAAAGCCGGAATATTCTTCTGCCAATGCCCGATCGATGCCCCAAATCCATGGAGCAGAATCATCGGTTGGCCTTGGCCCCGCTGCGCATAGCGAATCCGGTGGCCTCGCCAAGTCCAATCCAATGGCTGGTCTACCCCCACTCGATCGATAATCGCTTGTTCCACTGCTAGCAAGCCTCCAGTCATAGCGATTACAATCCTTAATCGATCAATAAAACTTCATCCATCATAACGGAACGAAAAAATCTGCCCAACCAGTTGACAAACCACGATGAGTCTGGGAATATAGTTTTGTTGCAAGCGGGTGTAGCTCAGTGGTAGAGCATCACCTTGCCAAGGTGAGGGTCGCGCGTTCGAATCGCGTCACCCGCTTAACAGAAACCGCAAGAGTCATTCGACTCTTGCGGTTTCTTCGTTTAAATCTTCTGCGTCCGGTCTGGCGCAATTCTTCATCCTTAAATCTTTATTGCAGTCAGCGACCGATCGAGGCGGAGTGATTAGGCTTGAGAAGTACCCCTGTATATTACTTCGCCCTACTTCATCGCCGTGTACTCTGACTTTAACGCTACGACTAGCAACTCCACGAGCCGCAACTCCACGAGCAGTACGACTCAAGAGAAGCCCTATCCCTGTCCCTGCGGTCGGGATGCCGAATTGGTACCAATTTTTTTGACGGAGGCGTTTGGTTGCGATCGCTGTCCGAAGATGTTTGTCCTCCATGAAGATGGGCGGTTGGAGGAGCAGATTACGATGGGTTATGCCCATGCACGGGTATGGCGCTGGACGGGGGTGCAGTGGCGGATGGTCTATCCACAGCAGCGGGGGTCGGCGATCCTCCGGAGTTTGGTGGGGGTGGTGGGATTGATTGTGGGTTGGTTGCTGTTTGGGCGGTGGTTGGTGCAGCCGTTTGCGGGGTTGTATTGGTTTGTGGGGATTTTGGGGGTTACTTTGGGGGTGCCGTTGTGGAATGATTTTTGGGAGGCAAGGCGGTGAGGCTGGAATTGGGCACTGCCCAACCTATGGGGGGTGGATTATGCGCTATCTTACTGGGAGGACTGATGCAAAAATTCTGAGCGTTTAAGAGCCTTTTCTGGTGTCTGATTCATCCTTTACTCCCAGTACGATCGCGGTGTTGGCGGCGCGGCAAGCGGCGGCGCTTTTGGGTCGGGCGACGACGACTCAGCGAAATCAAGCGTTGCGAGCGATGGCGGAGGCGCTGGGACAGCAGCAGGATGATATTTTGGAAGCGAATACGCTGGATCTGGAAACGGGGCGCGAAATGGCGGTGTCGCCTCGGTTGCTGGAATGGCTGAAGCTCACGCCGGAACGATTGCAGAAAATTAGCCAGGATTTACTGACGTTGAGCCGGATGCCGGAACCGATCGGACGCGTGATCGCGACGGATCAAACGAATATCCATGGTCCGACGTTTACAGAGCTGCTGCCGCTGGGGGTGATTGCGTTTATTCATGAGTCTTTGCCGGATTTGGCGATTTTGGCGGCGGGGCTTTGTCTACGGAGTGGGAATAGTTTGCTGCTACGGGGCAGTACGGAAGCTCGCCAAACCAATCAAATGATTTTTCAAACGCTGCAAGGGGCGATCGTGCGATCGGGTTTAGCCGCTGATTGTTTAATTAACCTAGCTGAACTAGAAAATACCACGCTTCAAGATTTGTTTACGGCAACGCAACAGCCGAATTTGGTGATTCCCTACGGTCGGCCCACTTGGGTTGAGTCAGTCGTGCGGCAATGCCATGCGCCGATGCTACAAACGGCGATCGGGAATTGTTATCTCTACTGGAGCGTCTCCGGCAGTCTTGATACCGTTCGCAGTGCGATTATTGACAGTCATCTCACGCAACCCGATGCGGTGAATGGCATTGAAAAAGTGTTGCTGCATCCGCAGATGAAAACCTCAACGATCGGCTTATTGTTTAATAGCTTGCGGGAAAAGGGCTTTGAGTTGCGCGGCGATGCGGAAATCGTCGGGGAATTTCCGGATCTGAAACTGGCTGAAGATCACGAATGGCACCAATCCTATCTGCAAAAAATTGTGGCATTTAAATCCGTCGATCGCCTGGAAACGGCAACCACTTGGATGAATCAAGCCAGTAGCGGCCATGCCAATTGCATTGTGACGGATTCCTATCGCGAGGCCCAACAATTTGCCCAGCAACTGGACAGCACGTTTATCTATCTGAATGCTTCACCGCGCTTTTATCGGCTCGATCCGGGGGGCAAAAAAGTGTTCCTCGGCATCGCCAAACAAAAAGGTACCCATCGCGGCACGATCGGAGTCGAAAGCCTCATGGGTACCAAACAAGTGATTCAAGGGTTGAGCTTGAATTAGCGCATTACGCTTAGCGCGCTTAGCTGTTGGTCGGTATCTTCACTTTTGTCGCTAAACCTAACTTTTTCAGCAATACAACCGTCATCCAAGTCATATCAAACTCCCACCATTCCAACCCGTGACGGGCCGAATATTGGTAAGCATGATGATTGTTATGCCAGCCTTCGCCGTAGGTCAGCAGCGCGACCCACCAACAGTTGCGAGAATTGTCGCCGGATTCGTGGCTCTTGTAACCGAACATGTGAGTCGCGCTATTCACCAGCCAAGTGCAGTGATAGACCAACATCAACCGCGCAAAAATGCCCCACAGGACAAAGTTCCAGCTCCCGATCGCATAGAGTGCTACACCCAAAGCAATCTGCATCGGGAAGAAATATTTGTCAAAAAAGCGATAAACCGGGTCATTACCAATGTCCTTGGTAAAGCGAGGAATCTCTCTCACCGCCGGTACTTCATGCAGCATCCAACCGATGTGGCTCCAAAAGAAACCTTTGTTGGAGTCATGATGATCAATGGATTGATCGGAATAAAGGTGATGGTGACGGTGCAAGCCCACCCACCAAATCGGGCCACCCTGCATCGCTAAGCTGCCGCAGAACACGAAGAAATACTCTAGCCATTTCGGCACCTGAAAACTCCGGTGCGAAATCAAACGATGCCAGCCTAAGGTAATCCCCAGCCCCCCCGTAATCCAATGCAAGACTAGCGCTAAAGCTAGACCCTGCCAGGTGAAATTGAGAAATGCCAGAAGTGCGCCGATGTGAACGATCGAAATCACCACAATAAATGTGGGGGCGATTTTGAGTTTTGTGGGATGCGTTGCAATGGTCATTGAATTTCCATTCCGTTAACTTTTTTGGGCCCAATCTACGCGACAATAAGCTCCGCGCACTTCGATCGAACGAGGTCGCAGTCCTTGAGGGTGGCGATGAACCTTCCCCATTCTGCCACTTCCTGATCCCTGTTGGTTGCTAGGTTACTGAGATCTATGAAAACTGCCAATTCTCCCACCGAATTAATTCAAGCTGCAACCGTTGCGCTAGCACCGACTTTTGCGGCGATCGACAGTCAGGTTAAAGCCAACCTCCAGCGCGTCCTCACTGCGTTTCGCGACCACAAGGTGGGGGTGCATCATTTCTCCAGTGTGTCGGGCTATGGGCATGGCGATTTGGGCCGGGAAGTATTGGATGAAGTATTTGCCGAGGTGATGGGTGCAGAGGCTGCTGCGGTGCGGGTGCAGTTTGTCTCGGGTACCCATGCGATCGCATCCTGCCTGTATGGTGTGCTCCGTCCGGGGGATGAACTGCTGTCCGTCGTCGGTGCCCCCTACGACACCTTGGAAGAGGTGATTGGGATCCGGGGGGAGGCACAAGGATCCTTGGCGGAATTTGGGGTGAGCTATCGGCAGATTGAGTTGTTGCCGGATGGGTCGATTGATTGGGATACCCTTGCCACTGCCGTTCGCCCGGAAACTAAAATGGTAACGATTCAGCGATCGTGTGGCTATGCTTGGCGATCGAGTCTGTCGATCGCGGAAATTGAACGTATTTGCAAGTTAGTCAAAAGCCAAAACCCCAATACGGTCTGCTTTGTGGACAATTGCTATGGGGAGTTTATCGAGACCCAGGAACCGACGATGGTGGGGGCCGATCTGATGGCGGGTTCGTTGATTAAGAATCCGGGGGGGACGATCGTCACGGCGGGGGGCTATGTGGCGGGCAAGGCGGATTTGGTGGAGTTGGCTTGTTGTCGGTTGACGGCTCCGGGGGTGGGTAGTCACGGGGGCGCGACCTTTGACCAGAATCGGCTGTTGTTTCAGGGGTTATTTCTCGCGCCGCAGATGGTGGGGGAGGCGAAGAAGGGCAATCATTTAACCGCCTATGTGATGGACAAGCTGGGCTATCCGGTGAATCCGGCTCCCTTTGCGCCGAGGCGGGATGTGATTCAGGCGATTAAGTTGGGTTCGCCGGAGAAGATTATCGCGTTCTGCAAGGCGATTCAGGCTTGGTCACCGATCGGATCCTATTTGGAGCCGGTGCCGTCGGAAATGCCGGGATATGAGAGTGAGCTGGTGATGGCGGGGGGGACGTTTATTGATGGCAGTACGTCGGAGTTTTCGGCGGATGGGCCACTGCGGGAGCCGTTTGTAGTGTTTTGTCAGGGGGGGACACATTGGACGCATGTGGCGATCGGGCTGGAAGGGGCGATTGAGGCCGTTGGAGAAGCCTAACGTAACTCGTCAAATTCTTCTTCGGTGATGCCCATTTGATCGAGAATTGCTCGAAATAACCACCCACCAATATCCACATTGCCATGAACTGGAATCGTAGTAGCGCGACCATCGGGATGTCTCCACCGCACATGACTACCCTTCTGCCGTGCTTTTTCAAAGCCTAATCGCTAGGCCACTTTATCCAGTTCCCGTGCTTTAGCAGGCATGAGCAACCATCAATTCAACATCTTGGGGCATGGTTTGACCAGATTCGGCATATTCTTCGGCGATCATGTCAAAGACGTTTTGAAGTTCATTTCGAGCTTCTTCAGCCGTTGCGCCTAAGGCGTGACAACTCTTAATCGCCGGAACATAAGCGACGAATGTGCCATTATCATCGAGACGAACTACGATCGTGTAGTCAGCTAAAAATTTCATCGGGTGAATCTCCTGTAGGTCATTCACCCATTTTAGTCCGGATTCAAACGCGCTGATGCGAAACCTTCTAACTTGTTATTATCAATGTCTGATTTCAAACCGCTGCAACCACTAGCATCATTACCTAAACGCAAATCTCGCTTTGCCCAATCAGTGATGCTAGGCGCAATCATAATTTCTATTTTGCTAATAATCTTTGCTCCTGGCAAACTGTATAAGCTCACTTGCAATCGAACTATCACGCTTGCTGGTTGTCAAATTACGGCCCAAGGTTGGAGAGGAAATCCTGAAATCAAATCTCTAACGCTTTCCAAAATTCGATTAGAAATTCAACATGGTAAAACAGGTGACTCTTATGGAGCGCGATTACGGTTATGGAACGACGAAGGTCAAATTCTATTCACCGACAACTTTTGGGCAACTTCATCAAAATATCAGGATTTTAATAAGCTACAGGAATTCCTAGAGAATCCAACACAATCTTCGATCGAACTAGCTCAAGATGAACGATTTTCTGTAGCCGGACTTATCATCTTAATTTTGATGTTTAGCTGGTTATTCTACATTGGTCGATTTCCTTAGCAACACACGTCACAGGAGTGAGTCAATATCATCCAGTCCCTCCGCGATCACCCCCACAACATCTGGCGACAGCAACCGGACGTGACAGCGATCGCTAGCTAGAAAATCGATCATCGAATCAGTTACCTGTTGGGGGTTTGTCATACCCTTGCTCTTTTGATTACAATATGACTAAAGCTATATAGTTTGGGAATTTTTCATGAATGCCGAAGAAAATTCGAGAATTAAAGGCAATCTTGCAAAAAGCAGGTTTTATTCTGCTCAAGAGGCGTGGTAAAGGTAGTCATACGATGTGGGAGCATCCTCTCTTACCCAACGCACTACTCATTTCAGGTAAAGATGGCGATGATGCCGATCGGTATCAAGAACGAGATGTACGAAATGCTTTAGCCGATTTAGAACAAGCGAAACAGCAGGAAGATGAATCATGAAACACCCCTACAGCATCTTAATCCAGTGGTCTGAAGAAGACCAAAAATACATCGCCAGCCTCCCCGAATTCGGCCCCTACGCTCACACCCACGGCAACACCTACGCCGAAGCCTTAGAAATGGCCGAAGAAGTTCTCGGCATGTTGATTGAACAATATCAGGAATCCGGTAAACCCTTACCTCACCCACAGATCTTGACGCTCCAAGCGGCTTAATCAAATCTCGCCACGCTCTCAAGATACAAGGTCATCGCTAGCTAGAAAACCGATCAGCTACACTTAAAGAAACTCAATCCATACCGCGATGACCTGTGGTCGGTCGGAGACCATCGAGGAACTTCCCATGAACCAGCCGCTCCAAATTAACAGCGAACTATTGCAAGCCGCGATCGCGCTTGACCAAACCGCTAGCACTGAATCGATCGTCGAAACTGCCCTCCGCGAATACATCCAACGCCGCCAACAACTCAAGCAAGAAGTCATGATTGGCGCTGAAGCCGCCGATCGGGGTGACTTAATCGACGGGGAAACCGCAATGGCCGCCCTCAAACAAAAACTCGACTCCTGGCGCAACGAGGCATCGGCATGAGTCGCCGCTACGAAATCACCGGTCCAGCTAACCAAGACCTTGAATCAATTCTGCGTCAAATCGCTGATACATCTGGCTTCGATCGGGCCGACCAATTTCTCAGCCGCTTCACCCAAAAACTCCGCAAAATCGCCAGCTTCCCAAATCTTGGCAAACCGCGCACAGAATGGGGTGAGAACTATCGCAGTTTGCTTCAAGATGACTATCTGATCGTCTATCGAGTCACTGACGAAGTAGTCGAGATTCTTCGTGTTGTTAGTGGACGACGCGATTTGGACACACTCTTCGGGGATGAATAAGCAAGCGATGTCGGATCCTATTTGGAGCCTGGGCCATCGGCGGGGCGATCGCGGCGGTTGGAGAAGCTGATTGCTAACTGAGAGGAAAGCTACGACGAAGCAGTTTCGCTGGGATCAAGGATGATGATGCCTTCAGGTGCATAACGGCGAAAGTCACTGACATTCAGCGTCATAATTGTTGTGATTTGATTCGCCAACATGGCCGCTACTAACTTGACATCATGCACTTGTACACCTGAAACGCCGTACTGGCAAACCAGTCGTCGCCATTCGGGATAAACTGCGGGTGAATCAGATAAAAGTGGAAATAGTCGCTCAATGAGTTGCAGAAATCGATCGGCATCCGATGGTGTCAAGCCAAATCCGTTTCTCGCTAATGGTCGCGTTAATACATTCCAAAATTCGATATAGTTCTGAGCTGTCGCGACGGGTTGGTCGCCCATTTCTCGGCGTTGGCGAATTTGCGATCGGATATTGTTGTGCAGTGGATGTGTGCGATCGGCGAACCGCAACAAAATATTGGTATCGACCAAATAAATCACGGATGTTCCTCGTAGATCCCCGATCGGGTCAGCGCCGCGTCCGGTATACGTGGTACAGCATCATTGAAGCAAGCATGAAATTCATCAGCTAGGCGATCGGCGATGGCTTCAAGCTGATCATCCCCGGCTTTCAAGTCTGCCTGAAGAAATTGGAGAATTTGCTGCTTGTCGAGCAGGGAGAGCCGTTGGATTTGCGGTAGTAGCTCAGTAACGCTCATATCATTGCCTTTAAATCAAAACGATGACCCTTCAATATTAGCCGATTAGCTTCGGAATCGATGCTGATGGAGATGAAGCGATCGAACTTAAGGTGCCGATCGGATCCTATTTGGAGCCGGTGCCATCGGAAATGCCGGGATATGAGAGTGAGCTGGTGATGGCGGGGGGGACGTTTATTGATGGGAGTACGTCGGAGTTTTCGGCGGATGGGCCACTGCGGGAGCCGTTTGTGGTGTTTTGTCAGGGGGGGACACATTGGACGCATGTGGCGATCGGGCTGGAAGGGGCGATTGGGGCCGTTGGGGAAGCATGTATGTATTAGGACGAACCAAAATTAAACCAGCCAATTGAATCAACACTAGAATAGGTAAATCATGTTTCAACCGTTTGCCGAAAATCAACCCAATTATGCTGAATCCGCTATCGTTTGTACCGATTAAAATAAAAATGTATTATTTTCGGCCAGATCTGGAAATCGATGGTGAAATAGTCAACACTGAATTAGCAATTGGAACTGCATTTTTATATCTGTTTCAAGAAAAAACATATCTCATTACAAACTGGCACAATGTTACTGGTCGTAGAGCTGATGATCATACGATTATCTCTCGACGCTCAGCGATACCTAATTTCATAAGGGCAAAGGTTCCATACGTTACTTGCACTTGTGAAAATGGAAAAATATCAGTGCGGTGGATAGAGCATTCTATATGCCTTTATCAGGATAGCTTGCTCGACTTACCGCAACACTCCCTTTGGTATGAGCATCAAGCCTACCGAAGCAAAGTTGATGTTGCAGTTATTCCAATGGAATCAAATCCTGACTTACTACCCGAAAATTCAATTTGGCATGGCAGAGAATACCCCCTAAAGACTATTATCCAATATTCAGAGGATTCTCCAAAATTGGCTGTTTGCTCTGCAAATCACCCTGGCTTGGGCCTGCAAAATCTCCTGCTAGAACCAGGTTTAGATGTTTTTATTCTTGGCTTTCCAATAGGGATGAGTGGTGGTGCTGAGTTCTCTGTTTGGAAACGCGGCAGCATCGCATCTGAACCTAGTTTAGACGTAGATCAATTACCGAAAATTTTGATTGATACTGCAACTCGCAAGGGAATGTCTGGTTCACCTGTGTACGCTGTCCCTAGATTTCCTTATTCTATGCTTGAAGATCAAGACGAAAATGGTACTTACAAGCAATTCATGGGAATGGCCGAGCGCTTAATAGGAATTTACTCCGGAAGAGTTGGGATGGGTGCATTTAAAGCCCAACTAGGAGTTGTTTGGAAGACTTCTGTTATAGATGAAATTATAGAAGGGGCAACGGTTGGCAAATCATCATTCTTTCTGTAATGTATCCATGGTAATACTTTGAATCTCTTCTACTAATATTTACCAGTCAAAATATGATATAGCAGTACAAATTAGTCTCAAAGCCCGCTAATATCACCAATCCCAGCAAACCGCCTACCAATAGTGCGCCACCGACAATCTCCCCCATTCGCCATCCAATCCCTCCGCGATCACCCCCACAACATTTGGCAACAGCAACCGGAAGTAATAGCGATCGCTAGCTAGAAAACCGATCGGCTACACTTGAAGAAGCTTAATCCATACCGCGATGACCTACGGTCCGTCGGAGACCATCGGGGTGACTTAATCGACGGGGAAGCCGCAATGGCCTGACCCGGGTCGTTCGCGCAGCGCCTCCCCTTGGGAGAAGATAAAAATACTCCATTACACCATTACCTGGCGCGTTTACATCGCAAGACCTTGTAACGCGGATGTAACCCGACAGCAATAGGCTCCCTGACAGCCACGAAGCCACTTCCGCTGAGGGGATGCCATTGCCCCCGTGAATGTGACAGAATGAGTATGTCGATTCTGTAATGTGTCCGATCGTGCCCCTCACATCAATGCGAAGGCTCACGATCAAGCCAGCAGAACCTTCGCATTATTTTTAACCTTCGCAAACCGCAGTCGCGGCTGTATTGCCCTATGACATCTAGCACCGTCTTGACCCAGCAGAGCTTGTTCCTACAGCGTCTTCACAGTCCCGATCGTCCCGTATTGGTATTTGATGGGGCGATGGGGACGAACATTCAGTCCCAGGATCTCACGGTGGATGACTTTGGTGGGGCGGAGTATGAGGGCTGTAATGAGTACCTGGTGGTGACGAAGCCGGAGGCGATCGCGAAGGTGCATCGGGACTTCCTGGCGGCGGGGGCGGATGTGATCGAGACCGATAGTTTTGGGTCGAGTCCGTTGGTGTTGGCGGAGTATGATCTGGCCGATCGGGCTTACGAGTTGAGCTTGAAGGCGGCGCAGTTGGCGCGAAGCTGTGCGGATGAGTTTTCGACCCCGGAGAAGCCGCGTTTTGTGGCCGGGTCGATCGGGCCGGGGACGAAGCTGCCGACCTTGGGCCACATTACTTACGATGAACTGAAGGAGAGCTTCACGGTGCAGGCAGAGGGCTTGTACGACGGTGGGATTGATTTGTTTATTGTTGAGACCTGTCAGGATGTGCTGCAAATCAAGGCGGCGTTGAATGCGATCGAGGCGGTGTTTGCCAAGAAGGGGAAGCGGTTGCCGCTGATGGTGTCGGTGACGATGGAAGTCCAGGGGACGATGCTGGTCGGGACGGATATTTCCGGCGTGTTGGCGATTCTGGAACCCTACCCGATCGATGTTTTGGGCTTGAACTGTGCGACTGGCCCTGATCGGATGGCCGATCACATTCGCTATCTGACCGAGAATGCGCCGTTTGTCGTGTCCTGTGTGCCGAATGCCGGGTTGCCGGAGAACATTGGCGGTCACGCCCATTACAAGATGACCCCGATGGAATTGCAGATGGCGCTGCATCGGTTTGTCGAGGATTGGGGGGTGCAGGTGATTGGCGGGTGTTGCGGGACGCGGCCTGACCACATTAAGGCATTGGCGGATGCGGCGGTGTCGCTGAAGCCGAAGGAGCGGAGTGTGCGGATCGGTGAACGCACCTGGAAAAATGGCGTTGTCAAAGAGTCCGATGTGCCACGGCCCTTGTTGGGCTACACGCCAGCGGCGGCTTCGATTTATTCGGCGCAGAATTATGAGCAGGATAATTCGTTCTTGATCGTCGGTGAGCGCTTGAATGCCAGCGGCTCGAAGAAAGTCCGCGAGTTGTTGAATGAGGATGATTGGGATGGGCTGTTGGCGATCGCCAAGTCCCAGGTGAAAGAGGGCGCGCACGTTCTGGATGTGAACGTCGATTACGTGGGCCGCGATGGCGAACGGGACATGAAGGAACTCGTGTCGCGGTTAGTCACAAATGCAACGCTACCGTTAATGCTTGATTCGACAGAATGGACAAAGATGGAAGCGGGTTTGAAAGTCGCGGGCGGGAAGTGCATTTTGAATTCCACCAACTACGAAGATGGCGATGAGCGCTTCTTTAAGGTGTTGGAACTTGCCAAAGAATATGGGGCCGGGGTGGTCATCGGTTGTATCGATGAAGATGGCATGGCGCGAACCGCCGAGAAGAAATTCCAAATCGCGCAACGGGCTTACCGCGATGCGCTGGAATTTGGGATTCCGCCCCATGAGATTTTCTACGATACGTTGGCGTTGCCGATTTCGACCGGGATTGAAGAAGACCGGGAAAATGCCAAGGCGACGATCGAATCGATTCGCATGATTCGCGAAAATCTACCGGGCGTGCATTTCATGCTGGGGGTTTCTAATGTGTCCTTTGGCTTGAGTCCGGCGGCGCGGATTACGTTGAACTCGATGTTCCTGCATGAGGCGACGCAAGTGGGAATGGACGGCGCGATCGTCTCTGCGGCGAAGATTCTGCCCCTGACCAAGATCTCCGAAGAACATCAGCAAGTTTGTCGCGATTTGATCTATGACAATCGGGGATTTGAAGGGGATATTTGCACCTATGACCCGTTGACGCGGTTGACGGAAGTGTTTGCCGGGGTGAGTACGAAGGATGCCCGATCGAGTTCTTCCTTGGCAGATTTACCCATTGAAGAACGCTTAAAGCAACACATTATTGATGGTGAACGGATTGGCTTGGATGACGCATTGAAGGTTGCGCTCGATGACGGTCACAAACCCCTCGATATTATCAACACCTTCCTGCTCGATGGGATGAAGGTCGTTGGGGAACTGTTTGGTTCTGGGCAGATGCAACTGCCGTTCGTGTTGCAATCGGCGGAAACGATGAAATCCGCTGTGGCATTCCTCGAACCCTTGATGGATAAAGTTGAAGGAGAAGGCGACGATCGGGGTAAGGGCAAGTTCCTGATCGCGACGGTAAAAGGCGATGTCCACGACATCGGCAAAAACCTTGTAGATATTATCCTCACCAATAACGGTTACAAAGTCGTCAACCTCGGCATTAAACAAACTGTTGACGCGATCGTCGATGCCTACGAAGAACACAAACCCGATTGCATTGCTATGAGTGGGTTGCTGGTGAAGTCTACAGCGTTCATGAAAGAGAACCTAGAAGTCTTCAACGAGCGCGGTATCAGCGTTCCCGTGATCCTCGGCGGTGCGGCATTAACGCCGAAATTCGTCTATGGTGACTGCCAAGATGTCTACAAAGGCCAAGTAATTTACGGGAAAGATGCCTTTGCGGATTTGACCTTTATGGATCGCCTGATGCCCGCGCGTCAGCAAAATTCCTGGGTCGATACGGAAGGTTTCACCGGGGAATTTGCCCAGTTTAACCAGAAGGGTAAAAAGGCGATCGAACAAGCCGAACGCGAATTAAATGGTGATGTTGCCCCGAAGTCCGATGAGCCGGAAGTGATTGATCTGGCACGATCGGAAGCCGTAGACATCGACATTCCCCGCCCAACGCCGCCATTCTGGGGCACGAAAATTATTAAGGCCGCTGAACTTGACCTCGAAGAATTGTTCTGGCATATGGATTTGCAGGCGCTGATTGCGGGGCAATGGCAATTCCGCAAACCGAAGGAACAATCCCGCGAGGAATACGATGCGTTCCTGGCCCAAAAGGTTTATCCAGTGCTGGAAGAGTGGAAGAACAAGTTACGCAACGAGCAATGGCTTGACCCCACATTGGTCTATGGCTATTTCCCTTGCGTCGCTGAAGGGAACTCCCTGCATGTGTATGAGCCATCGGTGATCGAGCAGGGCTTAACACCAAAAACTGCTACTCCGTTTGTGACTTGGCAATTCCCGCGTCAGAAGTCGATGCGTCGGCTTTGTATTGCCGATTTCATTCGGCCCATTGAGCAAAATACCTTCGATGTGTTACCGATGCAGGCAGTGACGATGGGTGAAATTGCCACCGAGAAGGCCCAGGAGCTATACAAGGGCAACAGCTACACAGACTATCTCTATTTCCACGGGATGGCGGTGCAGTTGGCGGAGGCTTTGGCCGAGTGGAGTCATGCGCGGATTCGGCGGGAGTTGGGTTATGGCGATTTGGAGCCGGATAATATTCGCGACATGTTGGCGCAGCGTTATCAGGGTTCGCGTTATAGTTTTGGCTACCCGGCTTGTCCGGTGGTGATGGATCAGGTGCCGCAGTTGGCATTGCTAGGGGTCGATCGGATTGGGATGCACATTGATGAGAGTGAGCAGCTTTATCCGGAGCAATCGACGACGGCGTTTGCGATTTATCATCCAGTGGCGAAGTACTTTAGTGCGTAGGCTGCAGTAGAAATGAGCGAAGCTGATAACTTCGCTCATCCACGAAACTATAGTTATCCACCAAAATATTTCTGTGAATCATTATGTTTTCTCTATTAGGCGCACTTTTAGTACTTGGCAGTGGCCTTTGGGCGTATCATCTTACTGTGAAAAATGCAGATCTTAAGGAGAATTTGCAGCGCTACAGTAATATTTCATCATTGGAAGAATTCAGAGAAAATCTGTCCCAAGAAATTCAGAGTAAACAACAACAGGCTTCATACTTCACAGACCAATGTGACTCTTTAGGGCACCTCGAAAAATAGCCTCAAGCATGTCTTATCATGAGAGGGTGTGAGATTGAGTCAGGTCTAAATCATTGTCATTGAGGCAAGGAAAATGGAC
>JBJORF010000005.1:0-80549 GCA_046049545.1 Cyanobacteriota bacterium
GACGCCGCAATCACCTGTCCTCACTGGGGCAGGTTGAAAGCGGCCCATCGGTGGTTCGGATTGGGGTCGGGCAAGCGAGCCGCAATCACCTGTCCTCACTGGGGCAGGTTGAAAGGGGTAATCAGACTATCAAGTAGAGCAACTGTGATGCCGCAATCACCTGTCCTCACTGGGGCAGGTTGAAAGTACTACTTTATTGATCGGCGGTGAAATTTCCGGGAGGCTGTTCAGAATTTTGTGTAAATCAAAAATCGAGTCATTCCTAGCAGGACTTTCAGCTTGACTTACACAAAAATGCGAACTCTCTCTTTCCGGCGCCGCAATCACCTGTCCTCACTGGGGCAGGTTGAAAGGAAATCAATCCACCGGGCTTACATCGGCGACATGGCCGCAATCACCTGTCCTCACTGGGGCAGGTTGAAAGGAGTTTCATGCCAGAGTTAATCGAAAATCCCCCTGGCCGCAATCACCTGTCCTCACTGGGGCAGGTTGAAAGCCGCTCAAACACCTCAACCTCACGCCGCACTTCATGCCGCAATCACCTGTCCTCACTGGGGCAGGTTGAAAGGCGGATTATGAGGAGCAGTTTGGAACTACGATTCGCCGCAATCACCTGTCCTCACTGGGGCAGGTTGAAAGATAGCTATAATTTTGACAATGACGGGTTGAAAGAGAGCACTACCTTGAGAAAAATCAGCGACATTAATTCGTCACTTGCATCATTCTCGGATGAGCGCCACTCAACGACGTTAACCTGTCACTATCGACATCAATTTGTCACCGATGACATTTAGCGTGTCACTGTACATTAACCAATGGACGCAGAGGAACTCGAATCCCCGACCCCTACCATGTCAAGGTAGTGCTCTAACCAACTGAGCTATGCGTCCAAACTGACTCATAAGATAGCATAGCCGTCCCCAGAAACGCAAATATCCCCACAAATTTCTCTCAGCGGACATCCGGGGTCATCCTTAAGCCACGATCGACCCCAATGCCGAAAACCCGCATTGCAAAAGTGTTACAAAACTACAGCGGGACGTAAAAAACTTTGAAGAACGGTGGCGCAAGACTGTGCCGCTGAAATAATCTGATAGGAACAGTGGCCTAAACCGCTTCTCGATATCATGCTGATCCATGCATCAGCTAATCCATACATCAATTAACCCCTTACCCAGAGAGAACACCTGTGAATTCCAACGCCCAATCCCTGTCATCCGCTAACCCAGCGGCGCGTGAAGATTTCAGCGATTACGTGGCGCATTTGCACGTTCACATGGGATTGCATTCCCGCAAGCTGACTCGGCCCTTAGTCTACGGCGGAGATAGCTGCGATCGGCTGCTGCAAGAAACCCAAGCCATCCTGGAAAAGCAAGCCTCCCGCAATGCCTAGGAATTCCCTGTCGAAAGCATTGGAATTGCACACCGAAAAGTCTCTACAATAGAACCGCAGATTTTTTCCCGTGGAACTGGCGGTTGCGGTTATGGATACAGCAAGCATTCGAGCAAAGGTTGCGGCGATCGAAGCGCAGCGCGAATTTTTGGTGAAACTGTTGGAACGACCGGATCTGGGGCTGCTGACGATCGACGTGAATCAAGCGATCGAAGAGATGGACGAGCTGATCGCCGAATTTAAGCAAACCTTCCCGGCCCCTTAGTCCACTTTGATCCGCTGGCGGAGAACGCCGCTGCGCAATTTTCATGTGTGATTTTCCTGGCCTCATCTCACCCCAACTGCCTGACCCTTGGCCGCAATCGCAAACCCCGATGCGGCTCGGCATCATGGCCTCGGGTGCGGGCAGCAACTTTGCGGCGATCGCCCAGGCAATCGTCGAACAGCGGCTCCAGGCCCAAATTCAACAAGTGATCTACAACAATCCCGGTGCCGGAGTTGTTGCTCGCGCCGACCAGTTTCAGATCCCGCACCACCTTCTCGATCACCGTCAATTTCCTAGCCGAGAAGCCCTCGACGGCGCGATCGTCACCCGCTTCAAAGCGGCACAGGTGGATTGGGTGGTCATGGCGGGCTGGATGCGCATTGTCACACCCGTATTGCTCGAAGCCTTTCCCGATCGCGTCTTGAATATTCATCCCAGCCTACTCCCCAGTTTTCGCGGCAATCGCGCCGTGGAGCAAGCCCTTCAGGCCGGAGTCAAACTCACTGGCTGCACCGTCCATCGCGTCGTACCCGAAGTCGATGCGGGCGAAATCTTGATCCAGGCCGCTGTGCCCGTCCATCCCGACGATACAGTGGAAACCCTACAGCACCGGATTCATCAGCAGGAACATATCATCTATCCCCAGGCGATCGCCCTCTGTGGTCAAAACCCACCATAATGCTGCCAATCCGCAACAAATTCACGGAAATCATCCATCAATTCCGTAATGCTACGGCTTGCCGGGTTTAGCTTCGTCATTTCTTTACGGACTCCCCCTTCAGGTAGGGGCAAATCACTGACGTTCTCTTCCCTAGGATAGATGTGGATTTAATGTGCACTAGCGATAATACATACAGATTGAGAAGCTAATTGTCTAGCACGAAAGCAGTCCAAACCGGGTAGGGACTGCTTTTTTATTGCTTGTTTTTTCCGCTTCCCAAATGCCCCCGCTTCAGGCACAATCAAGGGCTGTATCCCTAGTAGTGAGACCTTGGGCCGACCTTGGGCGCGCATCAATATGGAGAATTGGATCGGTGAAAATTGGACAGGTTTGAGTCAGGCGTTGCTGCATGGGCCGTTAGCGGCAGGAACACTCTCGCTGACTGATGCCGCCGCAAAAATGCCGCAGTTGGTGGCGAATGGGGCATTTCTCGGGTGCATTATTGCGATCGCGGCGGTGGGCTTGACCTTGGTGTACGGCATTTTGCGCCTGTCGAACTTTGCCCATGGGGACTACATGACCTGGGGTGGTTATCTGACTTTGATGTTCGATCGGAGTTTGGATCGCGTGATGGCGGTTGATGCCGCGAATTTCGGCCTGGCGATGGTGCGGGTCGGTTTCGCGATGGTGCTGTCCACGCTGACGATGATCGGCTATTCGTTACTCTGTGAGCGATTGCTCTGGCGACCGATGCGGGCGAAGCGGGCGAGTTCGACGACGCTGGTGATTTTGTCGATCGGGCTGGCGCTGTTTATGCGCAATGCGGTGCTGCTGATCTGGGGACAAGGAGCAGAAGACTATAAGCTGCCAGTGTTGGCGGGTCAGCAGTTGTCGATTCTGGGGGCAAAGATCACAATTGAGGTGTTTGATATCCTGACGCTGGTGCTCACGCTGGCGGTGTTAGGGCTGATGCACTATCTGCTGCAAAATACCAAGATTGGTAAAGCGATGCGGGCCGTGGCCGATGATATTGACCTGGCGCGGGTGACTGGGATCAATGTCGATCGGGTGGTGATTTGGACTTGGGTGATTGCTGGCGGGGTGACGGCCCTGGGTGGCAGTTTGTTGGGACTCGTTGAGGCGGTGAAGCCGGATATGGGTTGGTTTTTGATTTTGCCGTTGTTTGCGGCAGTGATTGTGGGAGGGATTGGCAATCCCTACGGGGCGATCGCGGGGGCATTTCTGATTAGCATTTTGCAGGAGCTGTCTACCTTAGTAATCCCATTCCAGTACAAAACCGCGATCGCACTACTCGTGATGATGCTGGTGTTATTGGTGCGTCCTCAGGGTCTGTTTCGCGGCACGATGTAGGATGCTTAGGGATGTGTTTAGTTGAGAGAGTTCGCATTTTTGTGTAAGTCAAGCTGAAAGTCCTGCTAGGAATGACTCGATTTTTGATTTACACAAAATTCTGAACAGCCTCGTTTAGTTCGCGATCATGGTGTAGTGCGAACAGCCTGCACAGGGTCCCGTGGGATTGATTGCACAGCGAAGCAATTCCGATTGGGCATTGTATGCGCAATTCGCATCACCAATCACCCAGCGGCCTCGGACGAGGCTTTGCTCTGTCGGGCGTTCAGCAGTTTGAACATAGACCAGCATTTGATGTAGGCGATAGCGGCCCGATCGGAGGTGGTAGCGATGACGGCGCTCCAAGACTTTGTAGGTCTGACCGTCAAAATCGAGATAGGCCCCCGGCTGCGGAGACCAATCGAGTTCAACTTTGCCGATCGCTTGCTGGGACTGAGTCAAAATCAGCTCAGTGGGCAATGCGGGTTGCTCCATGGGGGCTGCACTCCATTGTTACTGCACTCCATTGTTACTGCGCGCCATTGCTGACGGTTCTGCGGTTATTGCCCTTCCGGATAGCCATCCCAAGGATTGACTTCAAGTTGTCCGTTGGGATTAAACACAACTTTGAACTTAGCAAAGCGACCTTCGGGGGTTTTGTCAAGGTCACCTTCTTTGCCGAGGCTCGGTAGAGGCGTTTCGCCCTTGTAGTCTTGGGCCGCATCACTGGCTGGGGAGAAGTCAACGATCGCCCCCTCCCCGTTCACCCTTACGCCAAAGGCAATTTTCTCGCTAAAGCTGGGGTTGGTTTTCCAGGCGTTATCGATCGCGTCGTAAAGTTTGGGTTGGAGCTCGACGAGTTTCGCCCGATCGCGAATTTCGCCGCTGCCGCTATCGCTGTTTTTTTGGGCTTCGGCGGGTTTGTCAGCCGGTTTGTCAGCCGTGGGGGTAGGCGCAGTGGGCGCGCCCGTCTCGTTACCCAAGACCCGCACGCTGCCATCGGGCTTAAACTCAGCGATCAAGCTGGCGACGGGTTCTTCAGTGGTCGTGCCCGGAACCGCGTTGTAGCGCAGTTTGTCGAGGGGCGTTTGATTCACCAGGTTCTTCGCCGCTTCGCTGAGGGGGCGGTAATCGAGGATTTTGCCATCTTGGCCGAGTTGAATTTCGTAGCGCACCGCTTCGGCGATCGCGCCACTGCCGAGGCCCACTTGCAGTTGTTGCTCCAGGGTGGTGCTGAGTTGTTTGAGCTTCGCCGGATCCGTAATTTTCGCCGTAGTGGGGCTCGCCGCCGCACTCGGACTGGCGGTAGGACTGGTACTAGCCTCAGGGCTGGGGCTAGTGGACGGTTGCGGATCAACCAGGGGATTAGCAGGTGCAGCGGGCGCAGCCTTCGCGGTGGCGGTGGGCGTAAAGGTGAGATCGCTCGGCTGCTTGATGGTGGGGCTGGGCAGGAACGTGAATGCTGCTGCGGCCAGGGCCAAGCTGCCTAAACCCGCCGCGATCGGGGTGGCCTGCTGGCTGGTCGATTCCCGTTCAACAAATTTCTTCGAGGCTGGCTTTAGGCCCAGGGTCCATTGGGGGAGGGTTTGGCCGTCATTGATGAACTGGTCGATCGCTTCTACCAAGTCAAACAGTTGTACGGTATTCAGCTTCAGGGTTTGCTGTTCGCCTTCGGGGGGGGTGAAAAGCAATTGATGTGCGTCGCCGCCGATGCGTTCCAGATGGACGATCGATTGGGCATCATCGACCACGGGCACCCGCACACCACTGAGCATTTCCTGAGCGTAGAGGCTGACTGTCGCAATCAAGGCTTCAAAAAAATCTTTGCCGCCCCGCAGTACGGGTTGACCCATTAGCCGACATTCGGCATTGGTCAGCATCGACATCACGGGCCGCACGCTGGCCGTCCCGTCGCCAAAGCCGTCTAGTACCAGGGTGCAGTTGGGGAGGCTATATTGCCGTTGAATTGTCATGCCACTTCTCCATCAAACAAACTGATCCACAATCGCTGCATCCCGGAAGTCCCCGTGCAGAACAGCAATCGCGATAGCTGGGCGATCGCGAGTTCATCTAAGGCTGCGTCCGATTCGTATAAATTGATGGTGCGGCGGGGATTCATCCGCGATCGAAACAGCGATCGGTAGCGTTCTTGGTAGTGCTGAAGTTGCAGGACTGGAATCGCTTGGGTTTCGCCTTGGGCCAGTTGCTGCTGAGCGACGACGAGCTGACGTAACACCACCGTTAAACGGCGGGCGAGATTGCAAATGATCACCGTCAGCGCCTTGGCTTCCTGGAGGTGCATCGGGCGGCGCTGGCTGAGACGGCGCATCGGATTGGTGCTGCGGAGCTGCCACAGGGCGACGCGGTTGCGAATGATCGGTTGGAGCTGCAATTCCTGGGCCACGGCCAGAATCGCTTCGGAACCCGTCAAGTCCAAGGCTTCGATCGCCAACATCAGCAAATCGAGCTGCGATCGGGTGCGGCGGGGGCAGTCACGATCGATCACATTCGGAAGACTGTCGAGAATCAAAGGCGTAACCGCCGCTTCGGTAGGTGGAGAGAGATTTTCTTGCATTACGCCTTCGGAGACAATCATTGGAAATTCACGTAGGATAGAGGTCGTCTTCAGTTTTTAGGATGGGCCAATTACCCGGCTTTCTACCTGAGATGACTCCACAGTCAAGCAGCATTTTACCGGAAGGTTTGAATTGGCGAGGATCTTTTTTGGGTTCGGATTGCCGTTTGGGGTGGGCGGTAGATGAGTTGGGCGGTGGCGTTATCCGTCCTGCGTTATCCGTTATATTGAGTAATGTTAAATAATTGAAGACTCCGGCGCGGGTAATCCGCTGGGGAAAGTGGCGACCTATGCTTAAGCGAGTTTTGGCAATGTTTTTCGTGCTGCTGACAACAGTGGCACTCCAGGGGTGTGTGTCGTTGGGCGGGGGCTTGAATGCGTTTGCGGATGACATCGACGGCTATCGCTTCCTCTATCCAAATGGGTGGGTTCAGATTAAAGTGTCGAACAACCTCGACGTGGTGTTCCACGACATTATCGAGCAAACGGAAAATATCAGTGTGGTGATCAATCCAGTGCCGGGCCGCAAGACGTTGGCGGATCTCGGTTCGGCCAGCGAAGTCGGCTACCAATTGTCCAAATCGGCGATCGCGCCTCCCGATTCCGGTCGCACCGCTGAACTGATCGATGCCCAGGAACGGGAAACCAATGGTCGCCCCTACTACCAGTTGGAATATCTTGTGAAATTGCCCGATGGCAGTGAGCGTCATAATCTGGCGACCGCGACGATTAGCCGAGGCAAGCTGTTTACGCTTAATGCTTCGACCCCAGAAATTCGCTGGGAGGCGATGAAAGCCCCGCTGGAGCAGTCGATTAAATCGTTCTTGGTGAACTAGGGTTCGGCCACATGATGCCTCGGTTTATTCTCGCTTCGCAGTCTCCGGCGCGTCGTCGTTTGCTCCAGCAGGCGGGGATTGAGCCGGAATGTATGCCCAGTCAGTTTGATGAAGACGCGATCGTCTCGCCGAATCCAGCTCATCTCGTCGAAACCCTGGCGATTGGTAAGGCGCAGGTGATCGCCGATCGCTTAGCCGCCGATCGCCTATCAAACCCTGGCCCAACGGGAGCGGTGATTCTCGGTTGTGATTCGGTGTTGGCGATCAACGGGGAAATCCATGGGAAGCCGGATCACATCGACCAAGCGATCGCTCGCTGGCAATATATGCGGGGCCGGGTGGGCGAACTCTACACCGGCCATGCGCTGATCCAGATTCAACCGGACGGGACGACACGCTCGTTGGTGCGATCGGCGATGACGCAGGTGCATTTTGCCCAGCCTACCGATCGGCAGATTGCCGCCTACGTGGCGACCGGAGAACCGCTGCAATGCGCCGGATGCTTTGCCCTGGAAGGCAAGGGGAGTTTGTTTGTGGCGCAGTTGCAGGGGTGCCATACGAATGTAATTGGCCTGAGTATGCCGCTGCTGAATCAGATGTTGGGTGAGTTGGGGCTGGATGTAACGAATTTTTGGAGATAATCAACGGGCGGGAATGGGCCGAACTGACAGTGCTGTTGCATCGCCAGTTCTAGCAATTGTTCGTAGCCCAAGCTGTCGATCGTATGGGCCCCAAAGCGTTCCAGATGGGGGTTCATGAGCTGAGCATCGAACAGCGTAAATTGCCGATCGCGCAAATGTTCAACCAGTTTGACCATGGCCACCTTCGAGCCATCGGGAATGCGGAAAAACATCGATTCACCAATGAACGCCCCGCGAATCACCACGCCGAGGATGCCCCCGGCTAACTGATCGCCCTGCCAGGTCTCAAAGCTATGGGCGTAGCCCGCCGCATAGAGCGCGCTGTAAACCTCCGCCAGCTCATCGGAAATCCAAGTCTCTTCGCGATCGCGGCAACCTGCCACCACAGCGGCAAAATCGCGATTAATCGCAATTTCAAAGCGATTTTGATTCAAGATCCGCCGGAGCGATCGGGGATAGCGAAACCGATGGTCGAGGGGAATCAAGGTGCGATCGTGGCTGCAATACCAATCCAGACGGTCTTGTTCATCCGCCATCAGGAAATAACCCTGGGCATAGCCATTGACAATTGTTTCAAGATCAAACCGCATCGCCCTGTTTCCTGCCGCCTGCTTCCCCACCGCGTCCTTCTTAGTTTACTGGAAGGGGGCATGGGTTCGCGGAACGGCTTTAGTGTGGAACGGTTTTAGTGGGGGATGCGTTGGGCAAGATGGCGTTCGATCGTTTGGGTGAGTTGTTTGAGCTTCACGGGTTTTGATAAATAATCATTCGCACCGGCACGGCGACAACGCTCGGCATCCCCCGGCATCGCTAGGGCCGTCAAAGCAATGATCGGCATGTCGTCATAGCTGCGGTTTTGGCGGAGCTGGGCGATCGCTTCGAGACCATCCATGCCGGGCATTTGGATATCCATCAAGATCAAGTCAGGTTGTTGCTGCTGACTGTAAGCGATCGCTTCATGCCCATTCTGTGCCACCACCACCGCATAGCCCTGGGCGTGGAGATAATCCTCCATAATCTCAATGTTCGTCGAATTATCTTCAGCCAAGAGAATGAGCGGGGCTTCGGGATGGGTAACGGGAATGCGGCTCAGGGCCTGATCCTCGGATTCAACCGGCGGCAAGCTGAAGGATTGCGCGATCGGCAGAGTAATGGTGAAACAGCTCCCTTGATTGGGCGTGCTCGTGACCGCAATATGGCCCTGATGCAGGTCAATAATCCGCTTTACCAGCGTCAGCCCCAACCCCGTGCCGGAAAACTGGCGGTTCAGCCGACTGTCAATCTGGACAAAGGGCTGAAACAAATCAGCCAGATTACTCGCCGCAATACCAATGCCAGTGTCTTTCACCTGAAACTGAAATTGCTTATGATCGGGACTAATTTGGGCGATCAGTTCGATCGTGCCGCCTTTCGGGGTGAATTTGACGGCGTTACTCAGCAGATTAATCAGGACTTGGCGCATTCGCCGTTCGTCTACTTCTAGGCAATCCATCCCGTAGTGATCATCATGCAGCAATTGAATTTTCTTGTTGATCGCCAGTTGCCGGACAAAGCTGAGACTCGATTCGCAGAGGTATTTGAGGGACGTACTGCTGGGGCGAATTTCGAGCCTTCCGGCTTCAATTTTCGCTAAGTCGAGGATGTCATTGATCAGTTCCAGCAAGTGTTGTCCGCTCTGTTCAATGATTTTGATTGATTTGCGGTAGGGTTCGCTCATGGGTCCGTACACTTCATCACTCATGGCTTCCGAGATACCCAAAATCGCGTTCAAAGGTGTCCGCAGTTCATGACTCATGTTCGCCAAAAATTCGTCCTTTAGCCTTGTCGCGCGGGCTAATTCGGTGTTGCTGATCAACAGTTCCTGGTTCGTCTGATGCAGCTGTTCTTCGGCCAGACGGCGGGGTGTAATGTCGGCGGTGTAGCCCACGGCCTCGATCGCGGTGCCCGCATCGTCCACGAGCACTTTCATCGCACTGTAGAGCCATTGATACTGGCCATGGTGATTCAGCAGGCGATATTCTGCTTGGCATTCGCTTTTGGCGGCGATCGTGTCGTGGTAAAGCTGGCTGACGCGGGCCCGATCGTCGGGATGCACGCGCCGTCCCCAATGGCTGAGGTTGCCTTGAAACGCGGTGATCGGAAAGCCGAGAATCGTGGTGAGGTTATCGCTGATGTAGGAAATTCGATGGGGGCGTGGTGGGGGGGAGATGCTGATGCTGTGGATGATCGCGGGGGTGGTAGCAATCAGGAATTGGAGTCGAGACTGAGCCTGTTGCAGCGCCTGTTCGGCCAGTTTGCGATGGTGAATGTCCCGCACAATCCCCTGGAAGCCGATCGGGTTGCCATGGACATCAGTGATCGGGGCCGAATTGTTGGCGGCGACCCAGAGGTAGTCGCCATTCTGGCGGCGCAGGCGAAATTCGACTTCGTTGACTTGGTGTCCGAGGAGGCGTTGTTGCTTGAGGACTTGGCTGATGCGCCCGAGGTCGTCGGGATGGATAATTTCGGCAAACGGCCGATCGATGTATTTCTGCGGATCAGCCCCCACCAATTCGGCAAACTTGGGTGAAAGATAATCAAACTTGCCATCTAGTGTGATCATAAAAATCACATCATTGGCTTGCTCGACCAGTTGTTGAAAGGTACGGTTAATTGTAGTTTCAGCCGTATGGGTGTTGCGGTAATGCAGGCTGATCACCGTTTGCTGGACGATCGCCCGCAAGGCTTCGAGACGATCGGCGGGGAAGGGGCTATGGGTTTCTAGGTAGAGTGCGCCGATCGGTTTGTGGCCGGCATTGTCGGGCGGCTCAACTAGCGGTAAATCAACGAGAGGTAAGGCAATGAAGGGCCGAAATCCTTGGCGTTGCCAGTAGGGATCCGTGCTGAATTCCGGCAGTTGATTGAGCTGGATGCTGTGGCCCTGGTGTAACACTTGGCTGACGATCGTGTGCGGGAGTTCGCTGTAGTCAGCCAGCGTGATCGCTGGATAGTGACGAATTTGGCATTGTTGCTCAGCATCAGCGACGATCGTCCACAGATCCAATGGATGTTGCAGGATCACCACCGCTCGGTCGATCGCTAATCCGGCGCTTAAACTGGCAAACAATGCTTCAAAGATACTGGAATGCGCGAAATCAGCGGTTTCGACGCGAGTCGGTTGCAGGTGTGACATGTCCAAAGCGACGGCGATTCAGTGCCAGGTAAACGACGGAAAATGGACACAACGGCAACGTCGAACATCAATAGGGAAACCAACATGGGGGCGATGCCTTACGATGCCGGGGCATTCGTGGCTTCGCGGTAGGCGGCATAAACACCTTGGACGTTATACCAGTTCAAAAAAATACGGGCGACTTCCAAGGCGAGACTGGGCTTGCCCCGATCGATGAGCCATTGCAGCAGTGGTGCTAGCGTTTTCTCATTTAATCGACCGCCGCAGGATAGCACGCCCCAGAGCAGCTGATGAATCCAGGTCATCTGAATCATCATCCGCACTTCCCAGGTGGGGTGCTTTTGATAAAACAGTACGCCCATCCGACCGCGTTGGATTTCCTGGTCGATCAGTTTGGGGATTTGGGCCAAAGTAAACGCAGGATGCCAGTGATAGCCGATCGCCGTAGGGACTTTGATCAGCTTTAGACCCAGTTGCCTGAGCCGTACCCCCAATTCCAGATCTTCCCAGCCATAGAGCTGAAACCCGGTGTCGAAGAGTCCTGCTTCCAGCAACCAATGCTTGGCGATCGCGACATTCCCCGTTGCAAAGAACGCGGCGGAAAAATCCGTGACTTTGTAGGGTTCCGTCGTCGGTGCTTCAAAATTGGCGGTATTGACCACGCGGCCATAGGTGAACACGCGATCGTGGCCTTGGGTTTGGTAGGCGGTTTGGAGACTCGTGGCATGGGCTTGCAAGAAGCCTGCGGTCACGACTAAATCACTGTCAATGAAAATAATCGTATCGCCAGTCGCCTGTTGCACCCCCAAATTACGGGCCGCCGAAGGGCCGAGATGTGATTGTTCAAACAGCTTGATGTGGGGAAATGCCGCCGCGTTTGCCCGCAACCAAGCGATCGTGCCATCGGTCGAGCCGTCATCGACGACAACAACTTCATAAGCCGCGTCGTAATGTTGCTGTTCCAGTGCCTGAAGGCATTTGGTGAGAATGGGTAAACGGTTATAGGTCGGAATCACCACACTAAACAACATGTTGAATTGCTCCCTAATGAAACGCGGAGAAAGTGAAGTTTTGGAGAATGCGGCGGGTTGGCTGCGTTCTTCAGGATAAGGGAAAACTGGGCCTCAACGTCGAACGCTGCGCTGGAACAATTCCAGCGCAGCGTTTGTGGCAATCAGATGGGCGGATCGCGATCGGTTCAGTAATTATTTACATCAACCCCGTTGGCGTGAACGGCCTTCGCGCCTACAGCACCTGTTCAACTTCGTTGATTTCCGGAATCTGTTCGCGCAGGCGGCGTTCGATCCCCATGCGGAGGGTCATCGTCGAGCTGGGACAGGAGCCGCAAGCACCGTTGAGGCGCAGTTTGACGGTCGGTCCATCGATGTCAACCAGTTCGACGTTACCGCCATCGGCCATTAGGTAGGGCCGCAGTTCGTCGAGGACGGTTTCGACGTTTTCGTTGGTGAGTGCGAGTGCCATAGGTGTTGCCTCTGAAGTGGATGATCAAATAATGCCGGGATTTAGGCGGCCAGTTGGACTAAGCGGCTAGTTGGATGTTGGCGAAAATGAATTCCATGGTTTCGCCGCCCGTGACGATCGTGCGCTGGTTCAAGATGTAATATTTCCCAACTTTTTCGTAGGTGTCGGTAAATTCCTGCAAGCCGCCGACGGCTTCCCCGGTTTTGGCATCCTGATAGCGGGAGTCGTAGGTGTGCGACAGACAGCCTTCGCCCGTGTCATGGAAGCTGAAGGTGTTAATCGTAACGATGTTGCCGTGGATTGTGCGATGAACCAGGACGATCTCGTTGTTCCGCACTTTGTAGTGGTCAACTTTGCCTTCCATCAAGATCTCGATCGCGCCACTTTCGTCGGTTTTGCCGTAGCTGAATACATTCCCTTTGTGGGTTTGCTCAAAAGGGCGACGAACCCGGTGGACGGCAATTTCCCACAGTTGGCCAGTGACGGCTTTCAGCACTTCTTCGTCTTCAATCCCGGTGACTTCGCCCTTGAAGCCCATGCGCGGATCAGGGGAAACGATCGCCTTGCCGTGAAATTCTTTGCCCGCGCAGCGATAGGTCACATCGGCGCTGTAGCCGGGAAATGACTGATCCCAGGTGTAGCGGTTCTCATAGGCGGCCCGAAAAAGTGCGGTGGCCTCTGTACTCGCTGCCATGTTCATAAAAAGACCCAACTCCGTAAAACTGCTGCATCGTGGATACATCCCAGTCTAGCATCGACGGTTTGCGGCTGTGGTGGGCGGCTTGCCGATCCGGCGTTAGGAATATCTGTTCACCCCGCTGTCATCACGGGTTCTTGGAATAGCGGAATGGTGAAAGTGACGGTGGAACCTAAGCCTTCACCGAGGCTATAGAAGTTGATTTCGCCACCCATTTCTTCGATGAACCGTTGGGAAATGGCGAGGCCCAGCCCCGTGCCACCGTAGCGTCGGGTTAGTGAACCGTCGATCTGACTGAAGGATTGGAAGAGCCGATCTTGTTTATCGAGGGACACGCCAATCCCGGTATCGGCAACTTTCACCATCGCTACACCCGGAAACTCCCGATCGTGGAATTTAACTTTGCGGCGCAGAATTTCCGTGGTGATCGTCACGCCGCCTTCGTGGGTGAACTTAATCGCATTGCCGACGAGATTGATCAACACTTGTTTGAGGCATTTGAAATTCCCGTAGACGATTACGGGATCTAGCGTGGCGGGCATCTGGACTTCGCAGGTGAGATCTTTTTGCCGCGCCAGTGGGCCTTGCTGGCGCTCAACATCTTCTAGCAACTCGTTCAGCGTCACGGCGCTGCTTTCGATTTGCATTTTCCCGGCTTCGATCTTAGCCAGATTCAGTACATCGTTCAGGACTTCGAGCAGATGCTCCGATAGCTGGAAGGCCTCGCGTAAAAATTCATCTTGCTCGGTCTGATTATCGGCCATGCCATCCAGTACGAGCTTCAAGAACCCCATGATGCCATTTAAGGGTGTGCGTAATTCATGGGAGGTGTTGGCGAGAAACTCACTTTTCAAGCGTGAGGCTTCTTCGGCTTGCTGCCGGGCTTCTTCGAGGGCTTCCTGCTTGCGGACAGCTTTTTGGTTGGCTTTTTGGAGTTCGTTGAAGAGGCTGGTGTGGGCGATCGCCGTCCCCACTTGATCGGCCAGTTCCCGCACAAAGCTCACTTCAGCCGCTTCCCACCGGCGGGGCCGATCGCACTGCTCCAGGACGATCAGACCGTTGGGCTGGTCTTGATAGCCCGTGGCAATGATTAAGCGGGTGTTCGAGCGTTGGGTTTCCGCATCGATTTGTTGGGCGACGACGCAGGGGCTATGGGGGGTAACCGAGGTATTCGGCGCTTCCAGATCGGTGGGTCGAAAGCGCCGTAGGGCTTGCTCTAACGCCCGATCACTGGCGATCGACAGCCGCTCGCCCCAACGCGGCGCAAAATCCCCCCGACAATATTCCGCTTCTAGGGTGACGGTTTCGACCTCGGATTGGGCATTGCGACCGAGGGAGTAAATGCTACACCGGCAAACTTGGATAGCATCGCCGAGGCCCTGCACAGCCTGTTGCCAAATGGTTGCGAGGTCAAGCGTCTGGCGAATTTTCCAGGCAAGCTGGTTGGCTTGGCGCGAATCCAGAGGTTGGTTCAGGGGCGACGGGCTGGGTCGGCTCGAATGAGTGGATTGACCCGTGACGGTGATCCCGATCGTTTCCTGGTTGGGGGCTTGGAGGGGGGACATGACCAGGGCGAGCGCGATCCGCAGCTCGGCCCCAGAATTAAATTCCGCAGCCAAGGTAAATTCCGCTTCAAAGGACTCGGATTGCCCCGTGCGCAGCACCCGATCGAGGCGTTGTTGGTAGGTGGTCGCGGCAACAGGGCCAATGGGCTGATTTTCCCAGGCTTCCCCCAGCTTCAGATCAATCCCGGCGGCGCTGGCGATCGGCCAGTGCCAGCTGAGACAGCGACCCGCCCGATCGTGCACCAGTAAAAATTCCACTGATCCCGGATCCATTAGTACATTTGGTGCAAGCGATGGGGAGAGCATAGGCAGCACAGTGAGAGGCTCGGCAGTAAGAGGCTCGGCAGTGAAAGGCTCGGCAGTGAGCGGGTTGCACGTCGGAATCACCGTAGAACCCTCTAGTAGCTAATGATCAATAGCATGAAGATTCTGTAAATATGCGTTCATCCTACTGACTGAACAATCCCCAGAGCAAGGGGTCATTTACGGAAGCCCATCGTGTCAGTCGCGATCGCCTTGACCCTAAATCCGTTGCAATCAGCAATTTGATCTTCCGGCTGTCCCTAGGCTCACCCGGAAAAATTTCCAATCAATTCCTTCCGCAGAGGGAAATTCGCTTTGCTAAGGATTCGGCTTAGAATAGGTTCAAGAAACTTTAAAGTTGACCCGCGTAACCCCATGACTGATGTACCTGTCCAGCGAATTCGGAATTTCTCGATCATCGCCCATATCGACCACGGGAAATCGACCTTGGCCGATCGGTTATTGCAAGAAACCGGAACCGTCGATGTGCGGGAGATGAAGGAACAGTTCTTAGACAGTATGGACATCGAGCGGGAGCGGGGCATTACGATTAAGCTCCAGGCAGCTCGGATGCGCTACAAGGCCAAGGACGGTGAAGAGTACATTCTGAATCTGATCGACACACCGGGCCACGTTGATTTTTCCTACGAAGTGTCACGATCGCTCGCGGCCTGTGAAGGGGCGCTGTTGGTGGTGGATGCCTCGCAAGGGGTTGAGGCGCAGACACTGGCGAATGTCTATTTAGCGCTAGAGAATAACCTCGAAATTATCCCGGTGCTGAACAAAATCGACCTGCCGGGGGCGGAACCCGATCGGGTAGCCGGGGAAGTCGAAGAAGTAATTGGTCTGGACTGCACGGATGCGATTCAGGCTTCGGCGAAGGCGGGGATCGGGATCGAAGCAATTCTGGAATCGATCGTCAAGAATGTGCCGCCGCCCGAAGATACGGTTGATCAACCGCTCCGGGCCTTGGTGTTTGACAGCTATTACGATGCCTATCGCGGGGTGGTCGTTTACTTTCGGGTCATGGATGGGACGTTGAAGACGGGCGATAAGGTGCGGTTCATGGCTTCCGGTAAGGAATATGTGATTGATGAGCTGGGCGTGTTGGCCCCGAACCAGGTGAAAGTCGAGTCGCTCCACGCGGGGGAAGTGGGCTATCTGGCGGCTTCGATTAAAGCGGTGGCCGATGCCCGAGTTGGGGATACCGTGACCTTAGCAGCGAAACCCGCGAAGGAAGCCTTTCCTGGTTACGTGGAAGCCAAACCGATGGTGTTCTGTGGCCTGTTTCCGACGGATGCCGACCAGTTTGCTGACCTGCGCGAGGCCCTCGATAAGCTGCGTTTGAATGATGCGGCATTGCAGTACGAGCCGGAAACCTCCAGCGCCATGGGCTTCGGGTTCCGCTGTGGCTTCTTGGGGCTGCTGCATATGGAAATTGTCCAGGAACGCCTTGAGCGGGAATATAACCTGGATCTGATTACAACCGCGCCTTCGGTGGTGTACCGGGTGACGACGATTAAGGGCGAAGTCATGATGATTGACAACCCCGCCCACCTGCCCGATCCGCAGTACCGCGAAGATATGGAAGAACCCTACGTCAAGATGGAGGTGATCACGCCGGAGGCTTACGTCGGGACGTTGATGGAGCTATCCCAGCAGCGTCGGGGTGTATTCATTGATATGAAGTACCTCACACCAGGGCGGACAACGCTGGTCTACGAAATGCCCCTGGCCGAGGTCGTGACCGATTACTTCGATCAAATGAAGTCCCGATCGCGGGGTTATGCCAGCATGGAGTACCAGTTGATTGGCTATCGAACGAATAATCTGGTGAAGCTGGATGTGCTGATCAATGGCGATCCGGTCGATCCGTTAGCGACGATCGTCCACCGTGATAAAGCCTATGGTGTGGGTCGTGCCCTGACGGAAAAGCTGAAAGAGCTGATTCCTCGACACCAGTTCAAGATTCCGATCCAAGCCGCGATTGGGGCCAAAGTGATCGCCAGTGAGCATATTCCCGCACTGCGGAAGGATGTTCTTGCCAAATGCTATGGCGGTGACATTTCCCGGAAGAAGAAATTGCTGCAAAAGCAAGCTAAAGGGAAGAAGCGGATGAAGTCGATCGGGACGGTCGATGTGCCACAAGCGGCCTTCATGGCCGTGCTGAAAATCAATACAGATTAAGATGCGAACATTCAATTGCAGCTCCAAACCCGTTAGCGGTGCTAACGGGTTTTTTCGTGACAATTCATCGACTCTTTATAGGGCAACATCAGAAAAAGTCAACCGTCTAATGGCTGATATTCCCATTCCCTTCTAAAATCTAAACCAGACGAAAAATGTTTGATCCCAGATCTGATTTAAGTCTCGTGGATTTGGGCATCTTAGAACACGTTTGGGCATCCTAGTCCTATCAAGGTTGCCGATGACGGCGGCAGTGCGACCATCTCTTATTGACGACGCAATAGCGAGTATTAAATATGCGAATTCTTGTGACAGGCGGGGCGGGCTTCATTGGCTCTCACCTCATCGATCGGTTGATGAATCAAGGTCATGAAGTAATCTGCTTGGATAACTTCTACACGGGCACGAAGCGGAATATTGAGCATTGGATTGGCAATCCTTATTTTGAATTGGTACGTCACGACATCACTGAGCCGATCCGGCTCGAAGTTGACCAAATTTATCACCTGGCTTGCCCCGCTTCGCCGGTTCACTATCAGCACAACCCCGTCAAGACGATCAAAACGAACGTCATGGGGACATTGAATATGTTGGGCTTGGCCAAGCGCGTCAATGCGCGCTTCCTGTTGGCTTCGACCTCGGAAGTGTATGGCGATCCCGAAGTGCATCCGCAGCCGGAGTCCTATCGCGGTAACGTCAACCCGATCGGCATTCGCAGCTGCTATGACGAAGGGAAGCGCGTCGCGGAAACCCTGGCCTTTGACTATCATCGTCAAAATGGCGTGGACATTCGCGTGATGCGAATTTTCAACACCTACGGGCCGCGCATGTTGGAAAATGATGGGCGTGTGGTCAGCAACTTGATCGTGCAAGCGCTGAAGGGCATTCCCCTGACAATCTATGGGGATGGTTCTCAAACCCGCAGCTTCTGCTACGTGTCGGATTTGGTGGAAGGAATGATGCGCCTGATGAATGGCGACCAAATTGGCCCAATCAACATCGGTAACCCCGGCGAATACACGATCCTGCAACTGGCGGAAACGATCCAGACCATGATCAACCCCAACACCGAATTGAAGTTCGAGCCGTTGCCCCAGGATGATCCGCAGCGTCGCAAACCGGACATCACCTTGGCGCAGCAACATCTGGGTTGGGAGCCGACGATTCCGTTGCAGGAAGGACTAGAGCGGACGATCGCCGACTTCCGTAAGCGAGTCGAAATCGCGGCGGCGGAAGCAGCATTGGCCGCTGGTTAAGATTTGAGGTGGATTGCCCAAGCCGATTTCAAAATTGGCTTGGGCAATCTCGTAATTGGCTTGGGCAATCTAGTAAATAGTTGATTTGTTAGAGGATTCTTTATGCGCGTTTGTGTCATTGGAACAGGTTATGTGGGTTTGGTGACAGGGGTCTCCTTGGCACATATTGGTCATGAAGTCATTTGTGTCGATAACAATGAAGCAAAAGTCAAGCTGATGCAGTCCGGCCAATCGCCGATCTTCGAACCGGGCTTGTCGGAGCTGATGCAGGGCGCGATCGCGGCCAATCGTTTGTCCTTCACTTCCGACTTGGCGGCGGCGGTTGACCATGGTGAAATTCTCTATATTGCCGTCGGTACCCCTGCATTGCCCAATGGCGACAGTGACACCCGCTATGTCGAAGCCGTGGCACGCGGCATCGGGGGCTGCTTGACGGGCGGCTACAAGGTGATCGTGAACAAATCCACTGTGCCGATCGGTTCGGGGGACTGGGTGCGGATGCTGATTCTCGATGGTGTGCGCGCGCGCCAAGAAGAAGCGGTAACGGCGGGCGGCGGTGTGGCGACGATGCCGATCGAGCCGGAATTTGACGTAATCAGCAACCCGGAATTCCTGCGGGAAGGTTCCGCCGTGTACGACACGTTCAACCCCGATCGCATTGTCCTCGGCGGTAACAGCGAGCGTGCCATCAGCATGATGAAAGCACTCTACGCGCCGATTATCTCCCGTGAATTTGCCGAAGATAAGTCAGCGGCGTTGGTGCCCGTGGTGACGACAGATCTGAGTTCGGCGGAAATGATCAAGTATGCTGCAAACGCTTTCTTGGCAACCAAAATCAGTTTCATCAACGAAGTCGCCAACATCTGCGATCGCGTGGGTGCGGATGTGACGCAGGTGGCAAAGGGCATTGGCTTAGATTCGAGGATTGGCAGCAAGTTCCTGAATGCGGGCTTGGGCTGGGGCGGTTCCTGCTTTCCGAAGGATGTGTCGGCGCTGATCCATACGGCGGATGATTATGGCTATGAAGCGCAGTTGATGAAAGCGGCGGTGGCCGTCAACGAGCGTCAGCGCGTGATCACCCTGGAGAAGCTCCAGCAAGTGCTAAAGATTTTGAAAGGGAAGACCGTGGGCCTGTTGGGTTTGACCTTCAAGCCGGACACGGATGATCTGCGGGATGCGCCGGCTTTGGTGTTGATCGAGAACCTGACACGCCTGGGTGCCAAGGTCAAGGCCTACGACCCGATTATTTCCCAAACCGGGATGCGCCACGGTTTGTCCGATGTGCTGGTGGAAACTGACCCCGAGCGGTTAGCCGATGCCTGCGATGCTTTGGTGTTGGTGACGGAGTGGGAAGAGTTCTTGAAGTTGGACTACGCCAAGATGTCCAAGTTGATGGCGGCTCCGGTGATCATCGATGGTCGCAACTTTCTCGACCAAAAGGCACTGGAGTCCTACGGCTACCGTTATGTGGGGATTGGTCGCTAGTTGATGTGATGGTTTAATCCAGGAAGGCCGATCGGGGATTACCCGATCGGCCTTTTGATTTGAACTGACGGCTCAGGCGATCAGCTTAACGCCCTGCTGTGAGGATTTGGTTTGCGGTTAACTTGAAGTTGGGAAAACCCGGTGAGACAATGGCATCATCGCCAGTGAAGTCTTGAAATTTGTAGCATTCATCAACTAGGTTGCCAATTTTCACAATCGATCGTTCCGGATCGATAATCCACATTTCGGGAATGCCGCACTGGGCATATTCCGCTGGCTTCTGCTCATAATCACGGCGGTAGGATTTGCGGTCATTCAGGCTATTGGAAACGACTTCGATTACGAGTAAGGGGACAGCCTCACCCGCCCGCAGAATCTTGCCATCCGCCATGATGGCGGCATCGGAGGCATCGGAATGAATGATTAAATCGGGTTGGCGCGCCGTGGCCTTGGTTGAGCTGACGTTGACCTGATGCCCGATCGCCAGACGGGAATGGGGAATCTCTAGTGCTTGCAGAAAATGAGCCAACAAAAATACAGCGATCTTCACGTTCAGCGGATTCTCAGCGCCCATCTCCACCAATACTCCATCATCCAACTCGTATCTTGCATCTGTCCCATCGTCGTAGGTCAGATATTCCTGAAGCGTCATTGTTCTTTGGGTCGCAACAGTCATCGGCTCCCTCTCCCAAATCAGTTCCCGAGTCGGTATTTTCAGTTTAGCGAATCTCAATAGTAAAAAGGCGATCCCCTCTGAGCTGGAATCGCCTTTCTAGTAGTAGATGACAATGGGTGATGAGGGATTCGAACCCCCGGCCTTCTCCTTGTAAGGGAGACACTCTACCGCTGAGTTAATCACCCATGGTAAAAGGCGTTTTACTGTGCCTCTGTGGTTCTTACTATATCAGAGAATGTCACGAATCTCAATTTTTCCGTATTTCTTCGCGTTCCCTTTTGGGCGCGATCGCTACGATTAGAGTCGAATTTTTGATAAATTCTTTTGTACTGGCTTAGTTTGTATTGTTGGCTTGGTTTGTATTGATTGGTTTAGTTTCTATTGTTTTGGTTTGGATGATCTGCGATGCCCTCTGGTCGTACCCATGACAGCATTACGCTTTGGTGTTTGCCGCCCTTGGCCTTTGGGGGCTGGTGGCTGACCCGCGATGGGCTATTGGTGCTGATTTTGACGGGTTGTTTTCTATTCAGCGGCCTGATGTTTGGGCCAGACTTGGATATTTACTCGCGGCAGTATCAGCGCTGGGGCTGGTTGCGGTGGGTGTGGCTGCCCTATCGGCGCAGCATGAGCCACCGATCGGTGCTGTCCCACGGCGCGATCGTCGGCACAGTGCTGCGAGTGGCATACGTTTCGACTTTATTGATGGCGGTGGCGATTCCGACCTACTTGATTTGGGCGTTTATCCAGCAGGCGATTGGCAATGTGCCCCACTGGTACTGGCTGTTTCAGCCTTGGTTCGATCGGCATTTGGGGAATCTCTCCGATTCGTTGCAACAGGATTTGCATTTGTGGATTGCGGGATTCATTGGCTTAGAATTAGGGTCGATGAGTCATAGCATGAGTGATACCGTTTGGTCGGCGATCAAGCGCTATCGCCGTCAGCAGCAAGCGCCCGCCAAAACGCGGAAATCATCTTCCCGCCGTCCTTCCCGCTAGGAATTTGTGCCCATGTCTCAGCCTGATCAAACCCTGCAAGCCCTGCAAGCCCTGATCGCGACTGTCGCCCAACTGCGCAATCCCGACGGCGGTTGTCCCTGGGATTTGGCTCAGACGGCCCGATCGCTGACTCCCTACATCATCGAAGAAGCCTACGAGACGGTTCATGCAATTCAAAGTGGCAATCAGCAGGATATTGCAGAAGAACTGGGTGATCTCCTCCTCCAAGTGGTGTTGCAGGCACAGGTGGCCCAAGATGCCGGACAGTTTGACTTGGCGCAGGTCGCCCAGGGAATTAACGATAAGTTAATCCGACGGCATCCCCACGTATTTGGCGCAGTCACGGCGAAGGATGCAGAAACTGTCGAACGCAACTGGGCGGCGATCAAAGCAGCCGAGAAAGGCGAATCCCCCGATCGGGCCCAAACCCTGTCCCATAAACTGGAACGCAAAGCCCGATCGCTCCCGGCATTGGAGTCGGCCATGTACATTTCTCAGAAAGCCGCCAAGGTAGGGTTTGAGTGGGAGAAAATCGAGGATGTATGGGCCAAGTTTGAAGAAGAACTCGCCGAATTTCATCACGCCCTGGCCCATGAAACGAAAGCGGAGCAGATTGGTGAATTTGGCGATGTGTTGTTTAGTCTGATGCAGGTGGCCCGCTGGCAGGATATTGACCCGAGTGAAGCGCTAGCAGGTACAAATCAACGCTTTATTCAACGGCTCCGGTTGATGGAGGAGTTTGCGGATAAACCCCTGGAAGATTACAGTTTGATGGAGCTGGAAGCCCTGTGGCAGCAAGCGAAGGTCAAAATTCGGGCTTCGGCGTAGCTCAGCCCCCGGTTGATTGGGGTGGTTGAGCCGGGCTTCGGCGTGGCTCAGCCCTCGGTTGTGGGCTGACGCTCATTTCCGATCAATCAGTGGGTTGAGCAACCGCCGAAACCCACGGTTCAGCAATCAGTTGAGCATTGGCGCTGTTAACGATCGATTTTGTAGAGCAACCATAGCCCGATCGCTAAGCTAATCCCGTGGGCGCAGAGGATCTGGGCATTTCCCAGCACCAGCCCCATATCCAAAGGCTCGATCATTTGTGCCCCCAAGGCGGAATTATAAATCGCCCCCGGTGCCATGGTGGTCGCCGATCGGCCCATCAAAATCCCGCCAATCACCTGCATTCCCAGTAAGCCCAAACCCAAACCCGCCATGGCAAATAGAATATTCAGCCACAGAAAACTGATCGTGCTGACTTTGCTGGGGCGATTGTCGGGGTCGCGTGATTGCAGCCGTCGCCCGATCCGCAAACACTGAAAGTAGCGCAGCAGCATGAATAATTGCACGACTAAGCTCAGCATCAAGATGATCCCGCCGAAATTCAGGCCAGCAGCCCGCGATGCTCCAGTTGCATCTTTCGAGACGAGGTTACGCCCGATCGCAAAGACAATCGGCAGTCCCCCCAGCACCGCCAAAATGCCCTGCGCCCAAATGTTTCCCCAGCTAGCTCGCCGCAATAGTGAAGCGGTTTTCTTGACCACTGGCGAGAGTTCGGATGATGCGGTTTGGTCGTCGTACATAGTCTGAATCCTAAGAACGTATCGACTGAGATACATAACTGAGATATGTACTTCAGTCGCAGGTAAATCGCGTAAAAATGGAACTGTTGATTGTGGATTATTGATGATGCAAGCAAACTTGCCTTAGGATTTAATCCTACCATTTCGTCTTTCCGGACTCTCGCTGTCTGATTTTGCTTAGTGCTCTTTGTTTTTAGACATCGTTGTTATGCCTTTATCCCCATCCCCGTCGGTGCCACCTCCGATCGTTCGCTTGGTCATTGTTGAAGATGATCCGATGATGCAATTGGGTTTGGAGCAATCGCTGCAAGATTATCCCCATGTCCAGATTGTCGCCTTGGCCGCTGATGGGGTGAGTGGTTTGGCGGCGGTGCGGCAGCATCAGCCGGATTTGGTGGTGATGGATATTGGCTTGCCACGTTTGGATGGGATTGCAGTAACGCAGGCCATTAAAGCAGAAATGCCCCAGATTCGGGTAGTGATGTTTACTTCCCACATCTCGGAAACGGAAATTGTCGCGTCGCTCTCCAGTGGGGCCGATGCCTATTGCATCAAAGGCGCAAATGTCGAGCTGCTGATCAGCGCGATCGAGGCCGCCCTCGATGGTGCGGTTTATCTGGATCCAAAAATTGCCCGCAAGGTCTTGGAACATCTTCGTCCCCCGCCCCCGGAGGCGGATAAAGCGGCCTTGGCCACGCTATCGCCCCGGGAATTGGACGTGCTGCAATTGATGGTGCAGGGCTTGAGCAATTCCGAAATCGCCGAGTCGCTGTATCTCAGCACGAACACGATCAAAACCCATCTGCGCGGCATCATGAACAAGTTAGCCGTGGACGATCGGGTGCAAGCCGCCGTCGTGGCCTTGCGTGCGGGTTTGATCTGAGCGGCCCGTGGGTCTAATCGATGATTGCGAATAAATATCTCAAAACACAAAATATCTGCTGCAAAGTCTAAAGTTTTCAGTGCAGGTGGGGTCGGCGGTAGAAATATCCGGCACACTAGAGCGTATAGGCAATGAGTTTTTATCACTGTTTCGTCACGCTACAGATTGAACGGCTACAGATTGAACGCGAATGGTCGATTATTCAGTGATTTCGGTATTCCAACGGAGTCGCAATTCTACCGTCAGCGAGTTTTCACCAATGCCGCCTGGGTCAGGCAACTGTTTAGATAAGGATAGTGAGGTGAATTGGATTTGGATGGGTCGGAATGTTGCATTGTGCGTTGAATCCCTCGGTGAATTTTGCCGATCAAAGCAGGGCAATCCCGACACAATCATCAATTACGTCAGTGGATCATTGGGCATCAGTGGTTTATCGGGTGCGCCACACAACACCAACCATTACGGGTCGTCACTTTCCTGGATGGGCAATGCACCGGAACTTCAATTTGCATCATGGAGTCTGGCATTTATATCTCCCTGGACAGAGGTAATTCTCCGGTAAGACCGCTAAATTCATACCATCATGTCCAAACTCTGATCAGTGATCACACTTCGCAAAACCTTGTCGTCACTACACTCTGGAAGCTAAAACTATGAAATTTGAGGATATCTACCAATTCTTCAAAGATCCGCCGCCTTTCTATCTCAATAAAGAGCTGGCTGTCTGCTATGTCCTGTCGATTCTGCTGCGGAATGACTCCTATGGCACGGAGTTGATTAATTTGCTGGAATCAGAATATCCGTTCTATCGGCTGTCGGATACTGTGCTGTACAGTGCCCTGAAATTCCTCGAAGATCAGGATATGGTCACAGGCTATTGGAAGAAAGTCGAAGGTCGTGGTCGTCCGCGTCGGATGTACCAAGTTCGGGATGAAGTGCAGGATCAAGCCCGCGATCTGGCACGTCTGTGGCAGAGCTATGCGGTTCAGCAGGAACGCACGGTGGTTCACTAATTTAACTTGGTGAGCGTTTAAGCGAACCCGCCTGATGATCGATGTTGATTCGATCGCCAGGCGGGTTCGCTTTTGAGCGATAATTTAGGTTAAATCCCATCGTCCCAACTGATCGCGCTCCATGGATAACACCGTTATTGCTTCGACATTTTTCCTGACGATGCTCATGTTGATTGGGCTAGTGTTTTTCATTCGCGCTTCGACTAAAGATCGGACGCAGGTTGTGACGTTGAGTTCGGCTGAGTCGGGAGATCAGCTGTTGGCGGCCCTGAAGCAGTACTTCATCGATCGGGCCTATCAGGTCGATGCGGTCGATCCAGCGAAGAATAAAGTGGTGCTGTCGGGGCAAGTTCGTCCCAGTGTGTTTCTCGCGACGCTGCTCTCGCTGATGGCAGGCGTTGGCTCACTCTGTTTGGGGTTGGTGCTGTCGATGACGCTGCCGGATGTACCCTACCTCTGGGCGGCATTTTTGTGGCTGATTCCGGGCGCGACTTGGTTTTATTGGAAAAAAGCCGGCCGTCAAGAAGAAGTCTCCTTTGCCCTGGATGAAGCCAAGCAACCGCCGACGGGCAGTTGGCTGACGGTGCGTGCCCACCGTGACGAGCTGGAATCGCTTCAGCAGACGTTAAATTTGACCGTAGAAGACTATATCGCGATCGAATAACTGCGATCGAATAAGTCCAGGGCTCAGTACAGGATTAATAAAAATAAGCCGCCCTCGGCATCAAACCGGAAGGCGACTTAACTGAATGTATGAAGCACTTAATGTATGAAGCGAGCTTACGCATCAAGTGCTAAACGAGGACTGCTTCGTCTTCATCCGGCTGACGTAGGCTGGGGAATAGGAAGTGATTCTCTTCAACGTACTGAGCACCAAACAGACCTTTCTCAGCCCAAAAATACCGATCAGTGGTATGCTCATTACGCTTCACCAAGAGAAGCGCTGGCGGAAGGATGCCTTCTGCGTGAATGAACTTCCGGGCTGCTGTGACAGGCTTATCCTCGCCACAATCAATGCTAAACTGAGGGATGCATTCAAGGATTTTTCGTCCTTCTTGCCGCCGCCGACTCTTACGCTTACGTCTCCTTGCCAAGACCCCGTACCTCCTTGAACAACAATTGTTTTGTATTGCCAGTTACAAGACCGTCATCAAGTATATCGAGACTGCCCAAAAAATTCAACTAGTCTTAAGATTTTCGCAGGCTTTCTCAACATCTCGAAACCCCTTGCAACATAATCCGTAACATTTGTCAGAACCGTTGCCTAGCTGCGTATCTTGCTCCAATCCTGTCAGTTCGCGCTCAGTATGGACTGTTTCCTGGTCGACCAACACTCTTAAAATGTAACAAATTCGACAGAAATTTGGTTGCGCTATTCTCCCTAAGTTACTGGTAAAAAATACTTAAAGTCAATCCCTTGCCAATGTTGTTGCTTCTCCGATCGCGCTTCTCAATGATCATGACCCTGTTGCCGCTTGCGGCACGAGGGGGGTATTAGATGTTGCTGCCGACCAGTGCGGAATTTGTGGAGTTGTGTCGATCGCAGTTGTGGCTGTTGGTGCAGGGGTTGGGAGCATCGGCGGCGATGGTGTATTTGACCGAAGAGGTGGTGAATTCGGCGGAGACTCGGTTGGTGCGAGTGGCATCGGTGCCGGAAGGGACAGTGCTATCGGATCAATCCTTGCCACTGGCACTGCCGGCGAATCTTGAAATGGATGCGGAACTGCCGAATCCATTGCTGCCTCACCCGGTGACCTCCAGTCGGTCGGAGACCATCGGCCTGCTGGCGGATGCGGGAAGCTGGTCAGCGGTGCCGGAGTTGGGGCCGCTGGAGCGCCTGGTATTGCCGTTGATGCATGAAGAGATGGTGCTGGGTTTGCTCGTGGCGGAGCGGCGCGATCGCTCCTGGGATGGGCGGGAGCGGCAGCAGATTGAGCGGACAATTCAGACGTTGAGTTTGGCTTGTGTATTGGATCAGCGATCGCGGTGGCTCCAGCACCGTCAGCAGCAAACTCAGCAGCTTCAGCTTCAGCAGCATGACCTGATGGATAATCTGGTGCATCAGTTTCGCAATCCGCTGACGGCGTTGCGGACCTTTGGGAAGTTACTGTTGAAGCGATTGCCGGAGGACGATCGCAATCGGGAAGCAGCGGCGAGCATTGTGCGAGAGAGCGATCGGCTACAGGAGTTGTTATTGCAGATCGATCGGGCGATTGATCTGCATGAAACGTTGCCCAATGAGCCCCGCGCGACTGCGCCAGCGGCGTTGCCAGCGGCAGGCACTTTAGGGGTGCGCTTAGAATTACAGCCCTGTGACGTGCGGGAGATTTTGCAGCCGTTGCTGATTTCGGCGGCGGCGGTGGCCCAGGAAAAGCAGCAAGTCTTGCACACGGAATGGCCGGAGCGACTGCCGACGGTGCAGGCGAATGCTTCGGCGCTGCGGGAGGTGTTGAGTAACTTGGTTGATAATGCAGTGAAGTACACGCCGATCGGGGGTGAAGTGCATGTGCGCGTCACGGCAAACCCCGACAAAGTGCAGGTCAGTGTGACGGACAATGGCGGTGGGATTCCCGATGGGGATTTGGCGCAGTTGTTTCAGCGGCATTTTCGCGGGGTGCAGGCACAGACGGAAACGCCGGGGACGGGATTGGGCTTAGCGATCGCGCGGGAGTTGGTGCAGCAGATGCAGGGGGAGATTCAGGTATTTAGTCCGTTGTTGCCAGACGGGTGGCTGAGCGAGGTGTTGCCGACAACGCGGGGGGTGACCTTTGTGTTGACCTTGACTCCGTGGGTTTCGGCGGTTGCTCAACCCACTGGGTGATCGGTTGGGGATTGAGCGAGATGCTGCAATCGAGGGCTGAGCGCAGCCGAAGCCCGTCTCCATAACCCACTGGTCGATCGGTTTGGGATTAAGCGAGACGCTACAATCGAGGGCTGAGCGCCGCCGAAGCCCGTCTCCATAACGACTATCACCTTAGCTGGCTGAGCCCCGCCAATATGGGTGGCTCAGCCCCGCCGAAGCCAAGCCTACTTTTCGCGCAATTTCTCAGCCGTGCGCAAAATTTGTCCGGCCAGAATTGCCGCACCAAAGCCGTTGTCGATATTCACCACACCCAGCCCCGCCGCGCAGGAATTCAGCATTCCCAGTAAGGGTGCCAAGCCATTAAAACTCGCGCCATAGCCAATGCTGGTCGGTACAGCAATAATCGGGCAATCGACTAATCCCCCGACCACACTGGGCAATGCGCCTTCCATTCCGGCCACCACGATCAGCACATCCGCCCGATCGAGCACCGCCTGCTGACTGAGCAACCGCTGAATCCCCGCGACCCCCACATCCCACAGCCGTTCGACCCGAAACCCACAAAGTTCCGCTGTTACCGCCGCTTCCTCGGCAACGGGCAAATCAGCGGTGCCTGCGGTGAGAATGCAGATCGTGCCGATCCGCTGGGGAATCTTTTCCGGCTGGACGATCGCGCAAATCCGGGCCCGATCGTAATAGCGCATCGGCGGCAGCATTTGGGCGATCCATTCCGCTTTGGCTGGATCAACGCGGGTGGCAATAATCGCCGCCGGGGGTGCTGCGCGATCGTGCATCGCCGCCATGATTTGGGCAATTTGTTCCGGGGGTTTGTCCTGCCCCCAGATCACCTCGGGAAAGCCTGTCCGGCGGCCCCGATCGTGATCCACCTTGGCAAAATCTCCCACGGTCTCAAAGGGCAGCGGTTGGGGCGGTTCGGATTGGGACATGAAACGATCGGGCATGGGGCGATCGGGCTAGAAGCGATAAATAAAACGTTGAGTATTGGTGACGGGAATCCGGATTGAGGATGAGGCCGGATGCCGATCGGGCCGGTGATGGCGATGGAAAGTGCGCGGTGAAACGCTGTAATAACCGGGCGCGCTGTAATAACCGGGGGAATAGCCCACGGGATCTTCCAAAATGACGCGCTGGCTGCCATCCGGACTGACAATTTCCGTACGCTGGTAGTAAACCGTTGGCGCTTGATAAACCCGATGTGGGGGCTGATGGTACACCCGATGCGGGGTCTGAATCCGCATGATTTCGCGAGAGGGCGTATAAATGTTGCTATGGGACGGCATGTAAATGTCGTGAGCCGAATGACCGATCGCATGATTCTGGCCGATCGTCAGAGGTTGATGCGACGACTGATCAAAAAATGGCGCTGACCCGACTACCGGAGCCGATTCAATCATGAAGAATTGGGCTTGGGCGGGTTGCAGGTTCAAACCCCCGATCGTCACCACCATCGCCCCCAACGCTAAAGCCTTTCCTGTGACTGTTCGACTTGTCATGAGCATTACCTCGCATCGGCGAAACATAATCATGGCGAAACACAACCATACTTTCATTCTAATGCCTGAACCGCGATCGCTTGACCCGCCAGCCACCCCGTCGTCCAAGCACTTTGGAAATTAAAGCCCCCCGTCACACCATCGATGTCCAGCACTTCCCCAGCGAAGTAGAGTCCGGGGGCGACTTTGCTCTGGAGGGTTTTGAAATCGACTTCGGAGAGTTTCACGCCGCCGCAGGTAACGAATTCATCTTTGAATTGACCCTTGCCATTAATCTGGTATCGGCCCTGGAGCAATTCTTCGATCAGTGCGTTGAGGTTGGCTTTGGGCAGATCTGACCAGCGACCCTCCGGCCCAATTCCTGCTTCGGCGGTGAGGCTTTCCCAGAGGCGGCGCGGAATCATTACGGGGCAGGAACTGGCGATCGTTTTGCGCCCGAGTTGATTTTTGACCATCATCAGTTCCTTTTGCAGACTGTCACGGTTGTGCTTCGGGAGCCAGTTAATCACGAGTTCTGCCTGGTAGCGGCGATCACACAGTTCCCGCGCACCCCAAGCCGAGAGCTTCAGAATCGCCGGGCCGCTCAGTCCCCAATGGGTAATCAAGACGGGGCCAGTTTGTTCGAGTTTGGTTTTGTTGTCTAACTGCAATTTCACCTGGGCCGAATTTGCTGCGACTCCGGCGAGGTCTTGGAGGCGACGGTCTTTGATCGTGAACGTAAAGAGGGATGGGACGGGCGGGACGATCGTATGGCCCAAAGCCTGGGCGATCGTGTGCCCCTGTGGACTGCTGCCCGATGCCAGTAATACCGCATCAGCGGTGAGGACTTGACCCGATCGTAGGGTAACTTGCCAGCTTGAAGCACCGCGCTCAACTTTTTTCACCGCTGCGCCAGTTTGGAGCCGGATGCTGAGCTGGTCGGTGCGATTCATCAGACATTCAACGATCGTTCCGGAATCATCCGTCGTCGGAAACATCCGGCCATCTTTTTCGGTTTTCAGCGCCACACCGCGATCGCTGAACCAATCGATCGTATTTTGGGGCTGAAACCGACTAAATGCCCCCCGCAACGCCTTCCCCCCCCGTGGATAATGCTGCACCAACACCGACGGCTCAAAGCAAGCATGGGTGACATTACAGCGGCCCCCGCCCGAGATCCGCACCTTGGCGAGGGGTTCACGGCCCGCTTCGAGGATCGTGACTTGGGTGTGGGGATTGGCTTCCGCACAGGCGATCGCCCCCATAAAACCGGCTGCGCCGCCGCCGATGACGATGACGGTTTGATGATTCAACAATGTCGCCTCCCTGCTAAGTGGCCTCCCTGCTAAGTAGCCTCCCTGCTAAGCGACACCCGCTTTGGCCAGTAACGCTTTGAACAGTCCTAATCCGTCAGTATTGCCTAAAGCCGCATCCGCGCAGCGTTCCGGGTGGGGCATCATGCCGAGGACGTTGCCTTGGGCGTTGCAGATCCCGGCGATGTTGTTGAGTGAGCCGTTGATATTAGCATCGTCCGTGACGTTACCGTTCGCATCACAGTAGCGGAACAGGACTTGGCCGTTATCTTCGATCGCCTTCAAGGTATCCGCATCCGCGTAGTAACAGCCTTCCCCATGGGCAACGGGGACGCTGATGATTTGGCCTTGTTGGTAGGCGTGAGTCCAGGGGGTGTCCGTGCGTTCGATCTTGAGGGGGACACGATCGCAGATAAAGTGCAGATCGCGATTCCGCATCAGCGCACCGGGGAGTAATCCGGCTTCCGTCAGGACTTGGAACCCATTGCAGACACCGAGGACGTACTTGCCCTGTTCCGCATGGTTGCGGGTCGCTTGCATGACCGGGGAGAAGCGCGCGATCGCGCCGCAGCGCAGATAATCCCCATAGCTAAAGCCACCAGGGACAACCATCACATCAATGTCGCTAATGTCGCTGTCCTCATGCCAGATCATGCGAGTCGGTTGGCCGAGAATGCCTTGGGTAATCCAAGCCATATCGCGATCGCAGTTGGAGCCGGGGAAGACGACGATGCCGAATTTCATGGTTTTGCGGGGATTGATTGGAGGGGGCAGGCCGAATTATTGGGCGTGAAGTTCGAAGCGGTAGTTTTCGATCACGGGGTTGGCGAGGAGTTGGTCGCACACTTGATCGAGTTGCGCTTTGGCGGCGGTCTCGCTATCGGCGGTGAGGATCATTTCCACAAATTTGCCGATGCGGACGCTGTCAACATTGTTGTATCCCATGTGACTGAGGCCAGACTGGACGGCGGTGCCAGCGGGATCGAGGACGGACGGACGAAGGGTGACAAAGATTTGGGCCTGATAGGTTTGTGCCACGGGAAGAAGTCCTGTATGCGCGCGAATGTCGGCTTCCCATTGTAGGGCAATCGGGTAAACTCAAACATGCGTCCGGTTTTCCTGGCGCTGAATTTCCTCGCCGCCGCTCTCCTATGGAAACCCGCCGGACTCGTAGCCAAGACCGCATTCTCGATTGTCTAAAAAATTGTGCCGATCCGATTTCGGCGCAGGATATCTATGTGGCGCTCCGATCGCAGAATCAATCGATGGGGCTAGCGACGGTGTATCGATCGCTCGATCTACTTAAAAAGGCGGGGCTGGTGCAGGTGCGGACGCAGCCAACGGGGGAGTCGCTCTATACGACGATCCAGGAAGATCGCCATCACTTGACTTGTTTGAATTGCGGGCTGTCGATCCCGATCGATGACTGTCCGGTGCATCATTTGGAGGATGAGCTGACGCAGATGCACACATTCAAGATCCACTATCACACGCTGGAATTTTTTGGCCTCTGCCAACGCTGTCAGCTCACAGAGGCATGATGCGGAAGGGTTACGGGCGGTTCTCGACGATCGCCATCATGCTTTGAATACTGGCGGGGATGCTAGCGGGATCCATGAACAGGACTTTGCTGCTGTCGCTCTTACCGATCGTTTCGCCCATGTTCAGATAACCGAGGGCCATGAGGAGCTGGGCGGCATTGGTGGCGCTCGGGTCACTATTGAGGGCTTGGGTGACGATGTTGACGGCTTCGGCGGTGGCTTGGGCTTTGAGCACCTGTTGCTGACGGTTGGCCTGGGCTTCAAGAACAATGCGCTGCTGTTCGGCTTCGGCGGCGAGGACGGTGGCGCGTTTGCGAGCTTCGGCATCGAGGACTTGGGCTTCGGCTTTACCGCGCGCGCTGTTGACAGCGGCATCACGTTCGCCTTCGGAGGTGAGGACGGCGGCGCGTTTTTTGCGTTCGGCGGACATTTGCAATTCCATCGATTCCATCACGGCTTTGGCCGGGACAATTTCTTTCAGCTCGACGCGGGTGACTTTGATGCCCCAGGGGTCGGTGGCTTGATCGAGTTCGCGCAGCAGGGTTTCATTGATCTGTTCGCGGGCGGTGAAGGTTTCGTCGAGTTCGAGTTTCCCCATTTCGGCGCGGACTTGGGCCAAGGCAAGATTGACCATGGCGGCTTGGAGGTTCTGGACTTTGTAGTAAGTCTTGGACATATCAACGATCCGCCAATAGATTACTGCGTCCGCCGCGATCGAGACGTTATCCCGCGTAATACAGTTCTGCGGGGGAATGTCGATCACTTTTTCCCGAATCGTGTCGCGGTAGGCGATCCGATCGAGGCCCGGAATGATGAAGTTGAGGCCCGGTTCGAGTTTACGATCGAACTGGCCGAGGCGTTCGACCAAGGCTTCATTCCCTTGTTCAATTACTTTGACCGTGGAAGCGGCGACGCTGCCGCCTAAGACTAATGCGACGAACCAACCCAACATAATCCGCTGCTCCAAAAAAGTTTGTTTGTCTGAATGGTTAGATTTGAATGATTGGAAAAGTAATCAACGCGTCGTCACAATCAGCGTCGTCCCATCCCGCCCGACGATCGTTACGGGCATTGTAGCCGCTAAAGATTGCTGTGGATCCTCAAGTTTGGCAGCCCAGGACTGACCTTCGTACTGCACCCGACCGATCCCATTTACGGGAATGTCCGTGAGGGTTTCGCCCGCTGCGGCATCGAACTTATGCGATCGCGCCGGAGATTTGACCAAGGGGCGGGAGAGCAGGATGCCGAGGGTAGTCAAGATCAGCCAAAGCATGACCTGTCCCCCAAAGGCGATAATGATTCCACTCATAAAGCCGACGAGGATTGCCGCCACACCGCCCACAAGCGCCACATAGGCGGTGGGGACGATCGCTTCTAAAATACAAAGGCCGAAGCCCACTAAAAACCAAATCATCTTGGGATAAGCCCGATTAGGGTTTGATGGATTGCTTGCAAGCTGTGAAATCGTTGGTATAGTTTGTATGCCAAATACCTACATAACGTACCCGCACCGTTACGGAAAGTAGATCGATGATTGATCGATGATTTTTCGAGGTTTTTATGTGGCGGGTTTTTGCGACCTGTTTTGCAGTTTTGAATGTTGCCCCATGAATCGCCTGGAACCCCAAATCGCCTGTGTCAATCCGCAATGTGAGCGCCCAGCGAATCGGCTGAATGCCAAGGTTTGTGCGAATTGTGGGACACCGATCGTTCGGCGATACGTCTGGGCAGTAGGGGAAAAAGCGGCGCAAAAAAAACTCGGCACAACGGCAGGCAATGCGCGCTACTACGTCTGTGAACCGCAGATTTGGCTGGATCTTGACCCGAATGAGCCGCCGATTCAAGCACCAGAGGTGCCCGAGGAACTGCTGCCCTATCTCTACTTGTATCCCCACCGCTTGCATGTGCCATCGATCTATGGGATTTCGATCGATGGCCGGGGCGATGAAGTCCTGTTGCTCGATCATGCGGCGATTACCCGTGATGGAAAACCCTTGCCGAGTTTAGTCAGTCGTTGGGCCGAAGCCACTGCGACGCGGCAGGTCTACTGGCTCTATCAATTGGCGCAGTTGTGGGAACCGTTGCAGCAGTGGAATATGCTCGGTTCGCTGCTCGATAGCGATTTGATTCGGGTGCAGGATTGGCGGGTGCGGTTGCAGGAATTGCAGCCCGCGCATCCTTCGGTGGATTTGTCGGATTTAGCTGGGACTTGGCGGATCTGGCTCCCCGAGGCGAAACCGGCGATCGCGCCAGCATTAGGCCAGCTCATCGAGCAAATGCAGCAGGGCAACTTGACGATCGCTACGCTCTTGGCCGAACTGAATCAACTCCTGCTCCAACAAGCGGCCCAATCCCCGTTGCGGCTTCAGGCTTACGGTGCAACCGATACCGGGAAAGCCCGATCGCACAATGAAGATTCCTGCTACCCGATCGGAGCGGCCAGTGTGCAGGATGAGTTGACCGGGCGGTTGGCGATCGTTTGTGATGGGATTGGCGGTCATGAGGGCGGTGAAGTTGCCAGTCAGATGGCGCTGCGACTGTTGCGACCGCAGATGCAAGCCTTGATCAACGAAATCGGTCAGCAGGGTGAACTGGCGACTCCGGAATTGATCGCGGATCAACTCCAGTCGATCGCCCGCGTGGTAAATAACGTCATCTCGAATGAGAACGACGACCAGGAGCGCGAAGCGCGGCGGCGGATGGGGACGACATTGGTGCTGGCGTTACAGTTGCCCCAGCGGGTGCAGTTACCCAGCGGCGCGGTTTCTGGGAATGCCCACGAATTGTATCTGCTGAGCATTGGCGATAGTCGGATCTACTGGCTGACGGCAAATGCCTGCCACTGTCTGTCAATCGATGACGACGTGGCGACAAGGGAAGTGAAGATGGGGCGATCGGTCTACGCCGAAGCCTTGCAGCGTCCCGATGGTGGTGCGCTCACCCAAGCCCTCGGGATGCGCGATGGCGAATACCTGCGTCCCAATGTGTCGCGCTACGTCCTCGAAGAAGATGGGGTATTGCTGCTGTGCTCCGATGGGCTGAGCGATCGCGATTTAGTGGAAACCCACTGGCAGAACTACACTGAACCCGTACTGCGTGGACAAATGACCTTGGAACAGGCAGTGAATGGCTGGATCAAGCTCGCCAACGACAAGAACGGTACCGACAATATTTCGGTTGTCCTGACCCGCGTGGAAGTGTCGGTGAAACCGGAACTGGTTCTGGATGGTGCGGGGGCGGAGTCGAGTGGCGTTGAAGAAGATGACTTGGCGGAAATCGAGGCCCAGGCGGCAGCCACGAGTGAACCCGCAACGGATGCAGTCGCGGCGCTAGCACCGCGCAAAGGCCGTTGGGGGTGGCTCAAGGGCTGGCTCATCCTATCGTTGCTGGCGGGCGGCGGGGTCGCTTGGTCGCAGCTTGATCCGGGTAGCTTCAATCCTGTGCGCGATCGGATCGACACGCAGGTTCGACAATGGCGGGACGCGATCGGCGCAAGGTTTAAATAAATCCAGCGGGCACGGTGGAAAACGCGCCAAAAACTTCTATGATCAATCTGATTTTGCTAGTCGGGAACGGTGTATGGTGAGTGCTGTAGCGCAAGTTAGTAAGTCTATGGAAGTCGGTACTCGGGTTAAAGTCGTAACTTCAGTGGTGATCTATAACCATCCGGAGCATCGCAATCAGCCTTTTGATCTGCAAGGCCACGAGGGTGAAATCGTGGCCTTGGCCAGCGAGTATCAGGGTAAGCCCATCACGGCGAACTTTCCCTACATTGTGCAGTTTGGCCCGAAGCATCGGGTGCATTTGAGTGATCAAGAAATTGCCACGGTCTAAATCGTATTGCCCTGACCGCGATGCCTAGATTGGATGATCCGCAAGCATTGATTCGGTATTTACGATCGCCCCAGGCCATTCGCGATCGCGCTCAAGAATTATTTGAGTTGGGGTTAGCAGGTGATTTGCCCTATTTTCAGATCGATTTGGGCCAGCTTGATCGGGTGGTGCAATTTGTCGATCGCATCACCCGATCAACCTATCCTGACCTGCAAATTCCGTTTCACAGCCGTTGGCGGCATTTCCCGGACGATCGGATTGTCCAACGCTTCGACTCCCTCGATCCTGTTGACCGGATTAAGGCGAAGTTGGATTTGGTCATTCCCAGTGTGTTGCTGGATGCGGGGGCGGGGGAGCAGTGGCGTTATGTCGATGCCCAAGGTCAGACTTGGCAGCGATCGGAGGGACTGGCGATCGCTTGTCTGGAAATGTTTGAGCGGGGGCTGTGGTCAGGCGATGGACGGCAGCGAACTGACGCGAACGGGCTGGGTCAAATCACCTTGGCCCAGTTACAAGCGGGCTTTCAAGTGAGTGCCAAGAATCCGATGCTCGGTCTGGAAGGACGTTGGCAAATGCTGAAGCGATTGGCGACAGTGCTGGAGCAGCGGGATTTTATCGATCGCTCAGGCGACTCGCCGCGTTTTGGGAATCTGATTCAGGCGCGCGACGCGGTGGATGATTCCCGATCGATGGCAACCTGGATTCCTGAGCTGTTGAAAATATTTAGTCCGTTGTGGGCTGATGGTCTCCGACCGACCGGAGGTCATCGGTTGTTGGTAGCAGGTCAGCCGATCGGTGATGTGGGATTTCATCCAGCGTTATCGCCATTGGTCGCCGATGACCCGAATAGTCGCTGGATCCCGTTTCATAAACTGGCGCAATGGTTGATTTGTTCGTTGGTGGAGCCGTTTGAGGAATGGCAGCAGGTCGTGCGGGGGCTGCACTGTTTGAGTGGCTTGGCCGAATATCGTAATGGGGGGCTATTCATCGACTTTGGGGTGCTGAAGTTGCGTGATCCGAGTCTTGTCGCGCAGTTACATTCGCCGGATTCAGTATTGATTGTCGAATGGCGGGGGCTGACTCTGTGGTTGCTGGAATTAATCAGGTTAGAGCTGCTCGATCGCTGGGGAATGGGGCCGGAAGAATTGCCCATGATTAAAGTATTACAAGGAGGCAGTTGGGCAGCGGGACGAGCGATCGCGCGGGAGTTGCGATCGGATGGGGGGCCACCGTTGCGGATTCAGAGTGATGGCACGGTATTTTAGTCGCGCGATCCGTAGGGGCGTGCATCCCACGCCCACAGCCTACGCCCACCCACGATCACCCCCATCATCCCCCCGAATCGATGCAATCCGTTGAATTTGGAATTGCTATTAGAAGCGAGTGAATTTGCGGGGTCGATCGATGTTCTGCTATAATTGCAGCAGCATGTTTGGCGACATGGCCAAGTGGTAAGGCAAGGGTCTGCAAAATCCTCATCCCCCGGTTCGAATCCGGGTGTCGCCTTGAAGGTTCAATTCTGAAATTAGAGCAATTCAAGTGTTTCAGTTCTAAACTAATTCAGAAACATCGATCGACATATCCGAAAAAGCGACCAGATTCAGGTTGCCACTGGTTAGGATTTGCACCGATCGGTAGTCTCCATCCACCGGATCACGATGCACAACCACTGTACGATCCTGAAGATTGACTAGCGAGTATTCCTGGGGTGCCCTTCACGCACTTCCACCTGATTGCCCAACGACCGGCGCAACACTTTAGCCGCTCTGCTACAGCGAACAGCATGTTCAATTCCTTCCGGTGGCCTATCGACAATTTCTCCGTTCAACAATTCCACGCACACCTCATCCAGCACACCCGCTGCAATCATCTGGTGATACTGCGCGATCGTGCATTTCGCAAGTGTGACCGTCATGGGCGTTAAACCTGTGGCGTAATGCGTCTAGTCAAACCAGCCAATTTCCTTGTCCTCGATGCCGCTGGGCAAAGAACCATTCGGAAATACGGGATGCACGAGATTGTTGTAATTCGGTTGCTTGGGTGCAGCGAGGGCCGTGGCGGCTTTGGCCTCGGCGGCGGCTTTGGCCTCAGCGGCAGCTTTGGCTTCAGCAGCTTTCGCAGCTTTCGCAGTGGCGGTGGCTTGGGCGATCGTGGCCTGAGCAGCTTCCGCTTCGGTCATCAGTTTCTGGTTCAGCGTCGCCAGTTGACGGGCTTCGGCTTTGGCTTTGTCGAGGTCAGCTTGAACTTTCGCGGCGGCGTTAGCTTGGCTTTGCAGGGTTTGGATTTGGTCGGATTGTTCGGCCAGTTTGCTTTCGAGGGCCGCGATCGTAGCGTTCAATTTCGTCTCATGCTGAACCGCGCTGGCCAATTTACTTTCGAGGGTCGCGATCGTGGCGTTTAAGGCAGCGCTGTCATCAGCGGTTGGGGCGGTTGCGGCGGCAGGCGGCGATTCCGGCTGCGGTTGGGGCTTGGCTGAGAAACCAGTTTTAGCAGCGGTTTTATTGGATTTTGTGGCCATGGTCTGCTCCCGCGCTTCTCGCGCCGACGATCGCTGGAGCCAATACTATCTATGCCCCATGCTGTGACTATAGCGCGGTCGGTCGAGTCTGGGCAAATCTCCGTTAATCTCCGGATCGCCGCCGCCGAACTGGGAGAACGGTTCATGGAAATTACGGATTCTCGATCGGGCTTGGATTCCGATTATGGCTCAGTTATTTCGGTGCAATCGGTCGCGAGGGGATGCAATGAACAGAATGCAAGGGGCAGGCTTAGGTCTGAGTTTGGCGCTCATTAATTTGAGCGCTGTGAGTCTTTGGGCCACGGGGGCGGGACTGTTGCTTTCACCCGCGATCGCGGTATCGTCCAAGCCTGCGCCATCCAAACCCGCACCAGCTAAACCCGCACCAGCTAAACCCGCACCAGCCAAGCCGATCAGCTCGAAACCCGCACCGCCAAAACCTGCACCGCCGAAACCTGTACCGCCAAAACCTGCACCGCCGAAACCTGTACCTAAGCCTGCACCGCCTGCACCCAAACCCGCACCCGCGCCATCTCCCAAGCCTGCTCCTGCACCGAATCCTGCGCCGCCTGCACCCAAACCCGCACCGCCCACCGCAACTGCGAAAGTGGAGCCGACGAGTTTTCTGGAATGGTGTTTGCAACGGCCCAAGCTAGGCGCAGCGACCCTGGTGACGGTGGAGGCAATGCTCCAACAGGCGGGCAGTCAAGACTGTGTCACCGCCGATCGGCAGCTAGCCCAGGTGAAGCAACTAAATCTTTCGGGCAATAAGTTGCAGGATCTCATGCCGCTGCGATCGTTGACGCAGCTTGTGACGCTGAACCTGAGTACGAATCAAATCAAAGATCTGCGACCGCTGGCAGGGATGAAGGGGCTGACGGCCTTGTATCTATCGGGGAATCAGATTCAGGATTTGTCGCCGTTGCAAGGTTTGAAGGAACTCCGGCGGCTCCAGCTCGATAGTAACCCGATCGCGCAGCTCCAACCGATCGCGGGGCTGACGAATTTGACCACGCTGAATCTGTATGCGGCGCGGATTGAAGATTTGACGGCGCTTCAGGGCTTAAAAAATCTCCAAACACTGGGCCTAGAGAGCAATCGAATTAAAGATCTGCGACCGATCGCCGGATTGACCCAACTCGAAACCCTCTATCTCAGCAACAATCAAATTCAAGATCTGACCCCATTGGCCGGACTGACCCAATTATCGGATCTGTTGCTCGCGAATAACCAGATTCAGGAGGTGCGATCGCTGGGTGCTTTGCAGCGCTTGCTCTTCCTCACCCTCAGCGATAACCAAATCCAAAACGTCCAACCCCTCAGCACCCTCAAAAATCTCCCCGCCCTCTACCTCCGCAACAATCAAATTCAGGATGTCACGGCCCTCGCCAGCTTGAAAAAGCTCCAAGCCCTGGAATTGGCCAAAAATCCGCTGAAGCTCCGCCGTTGTCCCGTGGAACCCGCAACGGTTTGTCGGTTTTAGGGGGGGCTAGATGGAATATAACCGCTGCTCAAAGTAGGTTTCGGGTTGGAACGGGGCGACTTCTTCGATGACCCGCAGGCCCCGCTGTCCCAGGAAAGCTTTTAATGCTGGATCCGGGGATAGGCGGAGATAGCAAGCGGTGATTTCGAGGGGGATTTTGCGATGCCCGAGTTGGTAGGCAGCTTGGAGCAGTGCGAGGGGAAACAGTGACGTGACAGTGAGGACTGGTTCGGGCTTGGCGCGGACTTGGGCCAGTTCCCCACTGCGCGATCGCAGCCAGTCGCCATCGCGTAAAATCGTCCCTGGGGGCAACTGAAGCTGTACTGGAATGTTGCGATCGGTTTTGACTGAGAGGTCGGTATAGGTACGTTCTGCCGCCGTGAGTTCGAGCAGGTAATCGGGAACGGCATCGGTATGATGGGCTAAGCGTTGAGTAAAAACAGAGTTCACGACGGTTATGGCGGGGTAATGCAAGGGCAGACGCGACGCTAGGGCACGCGCAGTCCTTCTCAGCATAGATCGACTCAGACTTGGCGTACAGCGTGCTATCTGCCCAAAGAGAGATTTTTAGTAAAAATTCGTGCAATATGGCTAGCCTTACAGTTTCGTTCTTGTCGTCTGGACTAGTGCGATTGCCCATGCTCATCGAGCTGATCGCTAATTTGGGAGGCTGGGGGATCGTGGGGTTCGTGGCGCTCTATGTGGCGGTGACGATCGTCAGTTTGCCGACGACGGTGATGACCCTCAGTGCGGGAATAATCTACGGCCCAATCTGGGGTGTTGTGTATGCCTTTGCGGGTGCATTTTGTGGGGCGGTGGTGTCCTTTGGATTGGGGCGATCGGTGTTGGGCAATTGGCTATTAAAGCAGCTCGCTCGGCTTCCCCAGAAGCAGCGATCGCAAATCCAAGCGGTGCAGGAGGCCGTGGGTACGGGCGGCTTGCGGCTGGTGCTGTTGGTGCGGTTGTCGCCGCTGCTGCCGTTTGGCTTATTGAACTATGGATTGGCGCTAACGACGGTGCGCTTTCGGGACTATGCGCTGGGAACGATCGGGATTTTGCCAACGACAGCACTCTATGCTTCCCTGGCCGGAATGGCGGGGGATTTGGCCCAGGTGAATGGGGCAGCAGCGGGGCCAACGGGCGGTCTGCAACGGCTGTTACAAGGGGTTGGCATTGCGGCGACGATCGGCAGTGTGCTCTGGACAACCCGTTTGGCGCGGCGGGAATTGGCGCGGCAGGCAGTCCTGACCGAGGCTGAGTCAGAAATTCAATCGATCGGTGAGTGATGATCGGCGGCGCAGGACTGGTTTGGGGCCAGTGGTGGCGGATTGCGGGATGGCCTGGGCATGCTAGGGGCAGTTCTCAAGTCTGCGCGATGCCGATGTCTCGTTTGAAGCTGATGTCCCATTTCCAGCCACTGCGGCGATCGCTCCAACGATCGTTCTGGCAACAGCGAGGCACCCTAGTGATTACCCCCATTGTGACGGGGGTAGTGCTGGCGATGCGGGCTGGTGGCTGGCTCAATCCGCTGGAGCTAGCGTTATTTGATACGGTGATGCGGTATCGGCCCGCGCAGCCTGTGGACGATCGGGTGGTGATCGTGGAGGTGAATGAGGCGGATCTCCAGCAATTGCAGCGCTGGCCCGTCAGCGATCACACCTTAGCCCAAGCATTGGATCGCATTCGGCGCGATCAACCAGCGGCGATCGGTTTGGACTTGTACCGGGATTATGTGGTGCAGCCGGGGAATCAGCAATTGACCCAACTGTTTGCAACGACTCCGAACCTGATTGGAATTACGAAACAGAGTACGGATCAAGTCTGGCAGAAGGTGCCACCGCCGCGTGTGCTGGGGGAACTCGATCAGGTGGGCGTGAATGATCTGGTGGTCGATCGTGATGGTCGAGTGCGGCGGGCCTTGCTGTATTTGCCGACAGACGATCGGGTGTACGAAAGTTTGGCCCTGCGATTAGCGCTGACTTACCTGGAGTCACGCAATGTATTCCCCAATCCTGATTCTCCGGTGCTGCAATTGGGTTCCGTGCGCTACGAACGGTTGCAGCCCCAGGATGGCCCTTATGTGGGGGCGGATAATGGCGGCACGCAGCTATGGTTGAACTATCGGGGGGAGACGGGACATTTTCCGCGTGTGGCGTTGACCGATGTGCTGGGCGGGCGCGTGCCCGCTGGCACTTTCAGGGATCGTGTGGTGCTCGTGGGGGTGACGGCAGTGAGCCTCAAAGATAGTTTTCTCACGCCCTACAGTCAGGGGGGGACGCGATCGCAGCCCCTCGAAATGCCCGGAGTGGAATTCCATGCCAATGTGGTGAGTCACATCATCAGCCAGGTACTCGATGGGCGATCGGGAATTTGGACTGGGTCAGAAACCCAGGAAATGCTGTGGATTGGGGCATGGGGCTTGGTGGGGACGGGGTTGGCTTGGCGGTGGCGGTTTGGGCGGCGGCAGCGGGATTGGCTGGGGCGACTGACGGGGATGGGCTTGCTCGCTGCCGCTTTGGTGGCGGGGCACTATGGGGCGTTTGTCCAGGGCTATTGGGTGCCGTTGTTGCCGCCGTTGATCAGCTATGTCGGTGGGATTGGTCTGGTGCTGGCTCATACGGCCTATCGGGCGGGGGAAATTCGTCAAACCTTTGGGCGCTATCTGTCCGATGAGGTGGTGAATCAGCTCCTAGACTCACCCGAGGGACGACAGATGGGTGGGGAACGCCGATCGGTGACGATGTTGATTTCCGATTTGCGCGGCTTTAGCGCGATCGCGGAGCAGTACGCGCCGGAGCAGGTGATGCTGCTGTTGAATCACTATCTGGCCCGCATGACCGATGTAATTGCCCAGTATCAAGGGACGATCGATGAGCTGATGGGCGATTCGATTTTGGTGATGTTTGGGGCCCCGACGGCGCGGGTGGATGATGTCGAGCGGGCCTGTGCTTGTGCGATCGCGATGCAGCGGGCCATGGTGGATTTGGGCCAGAACTTGGAGCCGGAGCTGGCAGTGCAGGTGAATCAATTACAGATGGGGATTGCGTTGCACCATGGCGAGGTGGTGGTGGGGAACATCGGTTCGATGAAACGCGCGAAGTATGGCATGGTCGGCAGTCACATCAACCTCGCGGCGCGGATCGAGTCCTATACGGTGGGGGGGCAGATTTTGATTTCGGAATGTCTGCAACGGCAGTTGCGAACGGCGGTGGAACTGGGGCAATCGATGGAGATTCGGGCGAAGGGCTTTACCGATCCTGTATTGGTGCATGAGCTGCGCGCGATCGGCGGGCGCTATGCTCAGGCGCTCCCGCCCTTGGATGAGGTGTTGGTGCCGTTGACCCCGATGGTGGCGATCGAGTGGACTTCGATTCAGTCAAAGCAGGTGCAACATCCGATGTTGCCAGGGCAGGTGATCCAGTTGTCTTCCCACGGGGCGGTGTTGGCGTTGCCGCAGTCGGTGGCGGTGTTTGGGGATGTGAAGCTGAAGTGGCCGGGTCACGATGTGGCGGGCCTGGGGGATATCTATGCCAAGGTGGTGGAGGCTTTGGCGATCGATGGGCGGTGGCCAGAGTTGTTGGTGTATCGGGTGCGGTTTACGTTTGTGCCCGTGGGGATGCAGCGGCAGTTGCAGGCATTAGTTGCAGGCATCGATCGCGGCGGGCGGTAAACCCAGTGCGGTTGGATCGGGGAACACCCCGGCAACTTTTCGATCGGAATCTGCGTCCTGATCCTAAAATCGATAGGGTGAATAGCTGGTTGAACCCTCGATCGGGCTAATCCCTTCTCTCCTTGAGCACCGTCATGAAGAACCCCTTTGCCAATTTTGATCTCGAAGAATCACTGTCGGGTTTACCCGATGGGCTGCGGGAGCCGATGGTGCTGGCGGTGGTGGCATCGGGCTTGGTGCATGGTTTTACGTTTTTGTTGTTGCCTGTGTTGACGACTTCGGCGGAAGCGAAGAATCAGGGAACCGAGCGGATTGTGAGTGTGGTGGAGCTAACCCCGGAGGAGCAGGCGAAGTTGCCAGTGACGATGACGGCGGTGAATCCATTGGTGAATCCATTAGCGCCGGGAGCTTTGAGTAAGGTGCCGTTGACGGGGCTGTTCCCGAGTTCGACTACGCCGGGGATTCAGCTCACACCGAATCCGAATCCGGTGAATGACTTTTTCAATAATGTGAATAAGAGCAGCAGTGGGAGTACTGGCAGTTTGGGGTTGGGCAGCTATTCCTTGGGTAATCCGATTATTACGGGGTCGAGTAATCTTGATAATGGCTTAGATGCGGCTGAGCGTAAGCGGTTGCGAGAATTAGAAAAAGCTGACGCGGAACGCAAGGCCAAAGAAGCAGAAGCCAAAGCGAAGCAAGAAGAAGAAGCGAAGCAAACGGCTGAGCAAAAAGATCAGAAAAACGATCCGAAGAATCAGACTCAGGTTGACCCAGGCGGACAAAACAATAGCCCAACACCGCCTGGAACCCAGCCGGGAACACCTTCCACTTCGGCAACTCAGTTGCAGCCAACGCCTGCACTGATCGCGGCGACAACCTATGGACTGCCTGAAGGTGCGGACAAGCCTGAATATGTGACGCAGCAAAGTCAACAATTGCAGAATTCGATTCTTACGGCGTTGCTGCCTGAGGCCTTGCGCAACCTTCCTTCGGATAATCCCCAACGCCAGCAATGGGAAACCGCAAATCAAGATCAGATTGGTAAAACAGCCATTTACATGGCAACTCAATTGCAGCCACAGACTATTACAGCCCGTCCGGCCCCGCTGCCCCCTGGCATCACCGAATTCAAATTTAATGGTGCGCCGCCGCAGACACAGGTGAATGCTGTGATTGAAGTCTATGTCACGCCAGAAGGGAAGCTGATGGCCGCACCGACTTTGGTGCGCTCATCTGGCTTTAAGCATTTAGATGATCTGGCGGTGAAAGAGATTACTGAGGCAGTTGCGAAGGTGCCCCTCAAAAATCCGGTTCGTTACACGGTTCTATTTGATTTGCCATCGGCAAAGCCCGCAGCGTAGTCTATTGAGGCTGATTCAAATTGACCTTAGCCCGATGAATTAACCGATCGCCATGACGATACCCAACATACTTCACCTGCACTGAATCACCAGGATTGGGTGCAGCACCGATCGGTTGATGAATTGCTGGATCAAATTCCACCGTTGCGCCGACCTGCCCGATCGGTTCCACGCCCCATTCGCGCAGCAGATTTTCCACGGGACGCACTAACGGCAACAGCTTTACCGCTGGCGCTGTGGGGTTTTGCTGGGCGGCGTAGGCAGCGGTGGGCCATTGCAATAACCAGGATTCCAGGGTTTGTAGGGCGGCTTGCTGGAAGGCTTTTTGCGATTCGGCGGACTGTTCTTGCAGTTGTTGCTGGAGCCGATCGTATTCAGCTTGCAGACGGTCAGTTGGAGGTGCTGGAGCGGGCGATTCCGTCAGGGCGGCGAGCAAGGCGCTCGTTGATAAACCCAACCCCTGAGCGACTTTAGCGATCGTGCCCAACTGCATGGTCGCCATTTGGCCGCGCCGCAGGCGGCGGATCACCTTTTCGGTCACGCCGCTGACCTGACAGAGTTCGACATAGCTGTGGATGCCGCGCGATCGCATCAAGGTTTGCAGCCGATCGGTATAGTCGCCGCCCATGATCGCCCCCTACTCCAACATGCTCCGCAACATCCAAGCATTCTTCTCATGGAGCTGCATCCGCTGCGTCAGCAAATCCGCCGTTGGTTCATCATGGGCTTCATCCACTAACGGGAAGATCGATCGGGCCGTGCGGACGATCGCTTCCTGGCCTTCGACCAACTGTTGCAGCATTTCTGTGGCTTTTGGCACACCCACGGGTTCCGGAATGGAAGTCAGCTTGGCATATTCGCTGTAAGTCCCCGGCGCGGGGTAACCTAAGGCCCGAATCCGTTCCGCAATCAAGTCCACTGCCAGCGCCAGCTCCGTGTACTGCGTTTCAAACATTAAGTGCAACGTATTGAACATCGGGCCAGTCACGTTCCAGTGGAAGTTATGGGTCTTGAGATAGAGACTGTATGTATCGGCTAACAACCGCGATAGCCCCTCCGCAATACCTTTGCGCGTTTCGGGGTCAATACCAATATTGACGGGGCTTTGAGTAGTCATGGGGTCAAGCTCCTGAACAAAATGAAGGGATAGCGTTTTAGTTGAGTGTTTCTAAAGCATAGTCGGAATGACTACGACTTGCAAGATGCTGATCGGCGATCGCGGTGGATCAGGTAAGAGCGGCAAGTCTTGCGTATCGCCGAGTCATCGGTCATTTGGCGGAATTTTCCTGATTCGATGGATGGGGGCGGTTATTTGGAGTAGATGGGTTCCCGTTTCAACATCGTCAGACTGTTTGACCGAGATTTTTTTGGCCGAGATTTTTCTGGCCGAGATTTTTTGATTGACTGCATCTATATCCAGTAAGCACTGCTCGATCGATTATGACCCAAGCCTATCAGCCTCCCCAGGATTTCTCCCGTTTATCTTCCGATCGTTCAAAACCGCTGATTCAGCGTCCCAGCCCGAAATTATTGGCCCGCCGGGCGGTTGCCCGCCAAGGTCGGCGATCGCTGCAACCGCCGACCGCGCCCGTTCCATCTTGGCCCGGAATGGAGCTGTCCCCAGCGCCCTTGCCGCAGGCTAAACCAGTTGCTAAACCGATTGTCCAGCCTGTTGCCATCAAGCCTTCCCAGCGTTTGACCTTCGATTGGCGTGCCCTTTTGCAGGAAGCGCGGGAGCGCAATCGTCTGGCCGCCCGTCAGCCAAAAACCAAATTACCGCAAGCGAAAGCACCGCAAGCGAAAGCACCGCAAGCGAAAGCCCGCGTCCAGCGCGTGGGGTCGGCGCTGACTGACCCCATACCCACTCCCAATTCCCGATCGGTGCGGCGCGGCCAGGAGCAACGTCCGGTGATTCGGGTCAATGAAGTCGGTCGTCCGGCCAGCCGCCCCAGCCAAACCCTCGCCCGATCGCCGCGATCGGGCAGTCAGCAATACATTCAACGCCTGAATGCTCTCCGTAACGGCCAACTCTATCCCCAAATTCCCCGTGATAGCTTCTACGAGCAGTGGAGTCAGGCGACCCAACAACCGACCTACGAACAGTGGCGTGAGTTACTGGCCCTCGAAGCCCGTGCCGCTGGCCGTAATCGTGGGGGCGAAACCTTGACGGTGATGGTCGGGGATTCCTTGAGCCAGTGGTTCCCCAGCGATCGCTTACCGGATCAGCAGGTTTGGCTCAATCAAGGGATTTCGGGCGACACCACCAGCGGTATTCTGAATCGGCTGAACGCTCTGGACAGCACCCAACCGGATACGATCTACCTGATGGCGGGCGTGAATGATCTCAAGCGGGGTTTGAAAGAACAGCAAGTTTTGCGGAACATTAACCAGATCGTCAGCCGTCTAAAGCGGCAGCATCCCACCGCGCAAATTATTGTCCAGTCGATCCTGCCGACCCGCTCCGAGCAAATTCCGAATCAACGCATTGTCAAACTCAATCCCTTGATTCAGCAATTGGCCCAGCGGCACGGCGTGAATTATCTCGACTTAGCGCAGCAATTTCGCGATGACGATGGCGGCTTACGGGCCGACCTGACCACAGATGGGATTCATCTGTCGCCCCAGGGCTACCAAGTTTGGCAGTCGGCGCTGCAACGGATGGATCAACGCTTGGCCCAACGTCCCACGCGGACGATCGCGCGGGCCCAGACACCGGAGTGAGCGCAGGGGCGGTAAGTCGATCGGTAGGCGGACGCTGGTTTGAGTCAAAACTCAAAAAACGACTCAATCCTGCTCCAAAATCCCGATAAAATCATGAAGATTATCGCCCCTGAAGGACTGCAACATGGTTTTGGTGTCTTACGTCTCGGTGTGTCGAACGGGTTTGGGTGCGGTGGTGGGCGCGATCGCGCCGATCGTCGGCTTCGCGATCCCGGCTCCAGCGCAAGATGTGGAATTGCAAGTGGGGATTGTCCAGCGGTTTGGGGATCGGCCCCAAGACGTGATGACCTTAACGCCGTTGCCCGGAGATCAGCTCACGGTCAAGGTCACCCAGGGCGATGGCAGCGTCAAGACCTTGCAGGTGCCGAGCCTGAAGCTCGAAATTCAAATGCTGCCCGTGACACCGCGCGTTGAGCAGAAAGTCATTTTCAGCGAACACCGCAGCTTTGAAACTGCTGAAGAAATGGCGCAGCAGTGGCGGGCGCGTGGGGCACAGGTGGAAATTGCCCAGCCGAATCGCTGGCAGGTCTGGGCTGATCGGCAGGTGTATAAGTCTCCCGCTGTCCTCGGGCTGCTGGTGCAAAACCTCGAACAGCAAGGGGTCAAAGTCCGGCTCGAAACCAAAAACGTCACCCAAGTGCCGATGCCTTCCTTTGTGGCGGGGGGCTTTCGGTTCAATCGCGATCGGGTCGAGATTGTGGCGGGCCGGGGCGTGATTCAGGTCGATCGCGACAAGGATGATGCCCCGAAACGGAGCTATCCGGGTCGGCTGCGATTACAGCCGAATGCTTACGGCACGACGACTTTGGTTAACTTAGTGCCGTTGGAAACCTATCTCCGGGGTGTGGTGCCCTACGAAATTGGCGCGAATGCACCGTTCCAGTCGATGGCAGCTCAGGCGGTATTGGCCCGGACTTACGTGTTGCGGAATACGCGGCGATTTACGATCGATGGCTATCAGCTTTGTGCGACAACGCAATGCCAGGTCTACTTTGGCTTGAACGGCACAACGGAGGCAACCGATCGGGCGATCGCCCTTACGCGCGGTCAAGTGCTGACCTACAACAACGAATTGGTGGATGCGCTCTACTCTTCGACTACGGGCGGCGCAACGGCGGCCTTCACCGATGTCTGGCGGGGCAATCCCCGACCCTATCTACGGGCGAAGATTGATTCGGTGGGCGGCGTGTGGAATTTGGCACAGCAACCGCTGACCGATGAAAGCAACTTCCGGGCCTTCATTAGCCAGAAGCAAGGCTTCAACGAAACCGATATTTCCAATTATTTCCGCTGGCAGAAGAAAGCCACGATCAAAAAGCTGGGCGAAGATCTGCGCAAATATCTCACGAGTATTGAGCATCCGTTAGCCAATTTTCAAGCAATTACGAATATTCAGGTGATGGAGCGATCGGCGGGGGGGCGCGTATTCCGTCTGGGGATCGTGACGGATCTCGGGGCGATCGAACTCGAACGCGATGAAATCCTACTCGCGTTTGAAGCGCCCAATAGCTTGCTGTTTTATGTGGATCCCATCTTTGATGAGAAGACAAAAGCCCTGTCTGGGTTTAACTTCACTGGCGGTGGTTTGGGGCATGCCGTGGGCTTGAGCCAATATGGGTCGTATAATCTGGGGAAACTGGGCTGGAATTACGATCGGATTCTGGACTTTTATTTCCCCGATACGAAGTTGCAGCCGATTAATCCCGGGATTACGGCTTACCGTGAGGTGCTACCGCCGCTGCGTTAGGTTCAGCGCGAGTTTTGTCGCGATTCAAGGTAAAATCAGCAAGCTATTTCAGAACTGGGGAATCGGTAGAGTCATGGTTGAGAAGCCTATTAAGAAAGCGGATCGAGTCGCACACGATGCGGAGCAGGGCACAGAAACAGCTGCACCCCGTTCGGAAGAGCGGCGCGATCGCGGTGATCGGCCTCAGGGTGGTCGGGGTAAAGGCGGTGGTCGGGGTAAAGGCCGTGATGGCGATCGTGAAGACAGCAAGCCCCCAGTGAATCCGGCGTTCATGCGCGGGCCGAAGCCCCCGAAGCCTTCGGCGGCGGTTGAAGAGCCTGTTGCTGAAGCCGCATCGGAAGAAACTGCTGAAACGGAAGCGGCTGAAGCGGCTGCCGAATAAGGGGTTTACCCGGTTAATTGAATTATTGGCTGTAGGGACGCGATCGCGTCCCTTTTTTGTTGCGGCCCTTTTCTGTGGGTGATGATCAAGATTCCAAACAACAAGCGGCGGATTTCGTTGAAATCCGCCGCTTGTTGCATTAAAGCAAGACTTTGGCTAAAGGCTTTAGTACAGTGCTTCTTCTTTGTGCGTTTCGATCGTGCAATCGGAAGTCGGGTAGGCAACGCAAGTCAGCACGAAGCCAGCTTCGATTTGGTCGTCGTCCAAGAAGGATTGATCAGACTGATCGATCGTCCCGGCAGTCACCTTACCAGCGCAAGTGGAGCAAGCGCCAGCGCGGCAGGAGTAGGGCAGGTCAATGCCTTGCTCTTCTGCTGCATCCAAAATGTATTCGTCGCCAGCCACTTCGATAGTGGTGTTCAAGCCTTCAGCAGCGCTGATCAATGTGACCTTAAAAGTCGCCATTACAGTGGTCCTCTCTATTGATTTAGAATGCGGCGGGTGTTGCCGACTCAAAACTTTAAAGCACGACGGCGACCAATACTCGAAACAATTCGCTCAAAACAATTTCAGACAAAACAATTTCAAACAAACGCTCCAAGCCAGTCGAGCCGACTTCATTTCTGATAGTACGGGAAAAAATCCGGCTTATCACTGCAAATATTGCCTTGGATGAATCAAATAAGTAATCGATTTAAGCGATTAGATACGCTTATCTTATCAAACTGCATGAAGATAAACGGATTCAAGCGCGCTAATACCTGATGGCGTTTACTTTGGACCGAATCGCAGCGATCGGGCATCCGGTTGCACCACCCCTTGAATAAGTGGCGAAAGTGCCCTTGTAGCTGCCCATACCTGGGTTGAATCGAGGGCGATGTCGTGAAAAATCAAGAAGTTTTAGAAAAATTATCGATTTGTGATCTGCGTGACAAACCGATCGGTGGCATTGAGTAAAGCAGTCATGATGCCGGGTTCGGTCATGGAATGACCCGCATCCGGTACGACAACCAGTTCGGCCTCGGGCAGGACTTGCTTCAAATCCCACGCCGATCGCATCGGACAAACTACGTCGTAGCGGCCTTGGACAATTACCGTCGGAATGTGCTGAATCCGATCGCAGTGGCGCAGCAGTTGATCGTCATGGTCAAAGAAGCCGCCGTTGGTGAAATAGTGGCATTCAATTCGGGCGAAGGCTTCGGCAAAGCTGGCTTCGCCAAAGCGCAATTGCGCGTCGGGATCGACGATGAGTTTACTGGTACTGCCTTCCCAGATTGACCAGGCTTGGGCCGCTGCGGCCCGAATGGCGGGATCGCTGCTGGTGAGACGACGGTAGTAAGCGGCGACGAGATCACCGCGTTCAGCCTCGGGAATGGGCTTCAAGTAGGCTTCCCAGGCATCGGGAAAAAGATTGCTCGCCCCAAATTGGTAAAACCAATCGATTTCCTGTTTGCGGAGGAGGAAAATGCCGCGCAGGATTAGGCCCGTTGCGCGATCGGGGTGCGTTTGGGCATAGGCGAGGGCGAGGGTACTGCCCCAACTGCCGCCGAAGACAAACCAACGATCGATGCCGAGGTGATCGCGTAGTTGTTCAATGTCGCTGACTAGATCCCCGGTGGTATTATCTTGCAATTCGGCATGGGGCTGACTCTGACCGCAACCCCGCTGATCGAACAGGACAATCCGATAGCGATCGGGATGGAACATTTGCCGATACAGCGGCATCAAACCACCTCCCGGCCCGCCATGGAGAAACACCACGGGTTGCCCGGCGGGGTTGCCGCATTCTTCATAGTAGATTTTGTGAATCGCTGAGACAGTCAAATAACCTTGGTTATAGGGTTCGATCGGGGGGTAAGGCTGGCGCATATTGAATCCTAGATACCTAATCCTACAATCTCATCCTATTGGTCATTATTGCGGGGGTCGAGGGCATCGCGTAGGCCGTCGCCCAGCAGGTTAAAGCAAAGCACTGTGAGAATAATCAGCGTCGCCGGGGCCCAGATTAGCCAGGGCTGAAGCACCAGGACCGAGGCATTGGTGGCTAGCGAGAGCATGTTGCCCCAGGAGGGATCGGGCTGCTGAATCCCGAGGCCAATTAAGCTCAACACCGACTCTGAAACGATGAAGCTCGGAATTGCCAGGGTGGCGGAAATGACAACATAGGTTGCGGTCTGGGGCAGGATGTGGCGCAGGATGATGTAGAGCGGTGTTGCGCCCATGACTTTGGCGGCCTGGACATACTCCCGTTCTTTGAGCGATAGCACCTGCCCACGAATGACTCGGGCCAAGCCCGCCCAGCCGATAAACGAGGTAATCACCACAACCAACGCAAACCGTTGGCTGCTGCTGAGACCGGGGGGCAAGACCGCCGCGAGGGCAATCAGCAAGTACAGGCTGGGAATGGTCATGATCACTTCCACCAGCCGCATGATCGTGCTGTCGAGCCAGCCGCCGAAGTAGCCAGAAATACCCCCGATCAGCAGCCCGATCGGAAACATAATCGCGATGCCCAATAGCCCGATCGTCAGGCTAACGCGGCCCCCGTGGATGAGGCGGCTGAGTTGGTCGCGGGCTTGGTTATCCGTACCGAGGAGATTGAACCGACCGGGGCCATTGGTGCCGAAGAGATGCCATTTGCCATTCTCGGTTTTCGCCAAAAACTGAATTAACGAGGGCTTGGTGAAATCGACTTGGAGTTCTTGCTTCCCGGTTTCGATGTCGATTTTGCCCTGGGTGGTGGGGTAAACGTGGGGGCCAATCCAACGCTGATTTTGTTGATCAACCCAGTAGACCCTTGTGGGCGGCAGCAGACTGCCTTCGGGTTGACTAACGTAGGGATCGTAGGGGGCGGTAAACCCAGCAAACAACACGATCGCGTACAGCAAGCCGAGGACGATCGCCCCGAGCTTGGCCAATTGATTGCGCTTTAACCGCGACCACCATTCCATTTGTTGCTCACCTCAACCTCAACCATGCCCCTGGGGCGTTGGGTCTAGCATACATCCTTCGCGGACGATCGCGAGGGGGATTGGTGGGGCGAATTGACTGGGTGAATTGACTGGGTGAATTGACTGGACTAGCTAACCAAATGAATCGGGGGTACAACATGCTCGGCGGTGAAGACATTGGAATAGAGATTCGCAATGATTTGTTTGCCCGCTTGGGTGAGGCTGAGGTAGCGCAGGGCGGGTTCGATGTAGGGGTAGGCGACATTCCAGAAGAACTTCGGATAGTTGCGGCAGAGATCGCCGGGATGCTTGTAGTTCAAGATTTTGTTCATCCCCGTTTCTTCAAATTCGTAGAACAGGGCGCTGATTTTCTTGAGGTAGCGCGGGTCACTCATTTGCCCGATTAAATCGGAGGCCCGCAGCAGACCCGGAAAGTTGGTGGTGCATTTATGATCTTCGGCATCCGGCACGGGAAATCGGGTCAGTTCCAGGTTGCGTTTGATCACCTCAGCATCGATCAATTGATGCTGACCAAAGCGTTCCTCAATGAATAGCTTGCCCCGATCGACGTGGTAGGGCGTGAGTGCCGCGTCGGTGGAACCCTCTGGCAGCTCGATCATCAGCCCATCAACCCCGGTGGCAAATTGCTGGCCGTTATCGTCCCGGCAGACACCTTTGACATAGCCAATGTCGTGGCAAACCAGGGAAATAATGAAATGTAGCCAATCCTCGCAGGTGACACCGCCTTCTTTAATGTGGCGACCCCGCAGCACCTCCTGCCCCACCAAGCCAACCATGATCGAATGTTCAACATTGTGATAGAGGGCATCACTGTTCGCGATATTCTCCATCGCCATCGCCCCGACCCAACCGATAATTTCTTCGTAGGCGGGATTCTGGCCGCCGTAGGTACGCCGATAGCCCGCCCGCAATTGGCGCACAAATTCATCGATTAACAGTTCGGTTGCATTAAACATAGAGGATGACTGAAAGAATGGGATTTTCAGGTACAGAGCATTTTCCCGGACAGAGCATTTTCCCGGACAGAGCATTTTCCCGGACAGGGCCACACTTGAATTGACTGGTGTTATCGTTTTGGCGTTATCTCTCTAGTGTGCCCAAGGTGACGCAAAATTGCCGTGTTTTTTCGAGTGGGCCGCATACAATACGGGTAGTCCTCTTAGCTAGCTAATTGCTAACAGTTGTTGACCTATGAATTTTCCGGGCAGAGTGGCAAGCGGTGCTTTAATTTTTGTGGGTTTTCTGTGGCTATTGTCGCTGTTTCTCAATCCCAGCAATTGGGGCAGTCGGAGCGCTAACCAAATTAACGGTGCGGCTTCCAATGCTGCGGGTACGCAAAAGTTCGCGGTACCCAGCGCCCAGCCCCCCGTTGCCAATCCGAATGCGCAGACGATCGAGCAACAACAGATGTCCACGAGTAACGCAGCGGCAAATCGCACCACCGCCGTCCCCCAAACCGTAGACAGCCCGAATCAAGCGGCGACCCCGGCCCCGACTCCGACTCCGGCGGCGACTCCCTCCCCCACGCCAGTAGCAACGGTGGTTCCGGAACCCGTTCGTGCGGGTTGGTAGCTGGATCGAAATCTTCTGAAAAAGCACAAACGTCGGTTAGGCAGCCGTGAATCAGCGGTGATAGGATCGAGGCGAAGCATGGACTTGGCCTCGATTTTTTGATGGAAAAGCGCGAAATCATAATTCTCGGTGGTGGGCTGATGGCCCTGATTACCGCTTGGCGATTGCGGCAGCGGGGACTGGCCGTGACCATTCTGGGCGATCGGCCGTTGCAGGCGGCGGGTCATGCGGCGGCGGGGATGCTGGCTCCCCAGGCGGAAGGCTTGCAGCCGGGGCCGATGCTGGATTTGTGCTTGCGGAGTCGGGCGCTGTATGCCGATTTGGCGGCGAAGCTGGAGCAGGAAACCGGGATCGCGATCGGCTACTGGCCCTGTGGCATTGCTGCGCCTGAGCAAACGCTAGGGACGCTGCTGCATCCAGCGGCGGCGCGACTGACGGTAGCGGCTTTGGGGGAAATTGTGCCGGGGTTGGGGCCAGCGGTGACGGGGGGCTGGTGGTTTCCGCTGGATGCCCAGGTGGATAATCGGTTGCTCATGCAGGCGTTGCGATCGGCGGTGGTCGCAGCAGGGGTGGAACTGCATGAAACGGCTCCGGTGCAGGCGATCGCCACGGATGCGGGGACGCAGCAGGTGAGTCATATTCGCACCCCTGCTGGGGATTGGCAGGCAGCACATTACATCTTGGCGACGGGGGCTTGGTCGCAGGCGCTGCTGCCCCAAATTCCGGTGGTGCCCCGCAAGGGCCAAATGCTGGCGCTGCGGTGGCGGGAAGCCGTGCAAGGGGCGGTTGATTTGCCGCTGCGAGCGGTGCTATTTGGGTCAAATATCTACATTGTGCCGCGCCAAGATGGGCGGATCGTGGTTGGGGCAACCAGTGAGGATGTCGGCTTTGCCCCAGGGAATACAGCGGTGGGGGTGAACCAGTTGTTGCAGGGGGCGATCGGGCTGTTTCCGGCCTTGGCCCAGGCGGAACTGATCGAAACTTGGTGGGGCTATCGTCCGGCAACCCCCGATGAGTTGCCGATTTTAGGCGAAAGCCCCTGGTCAAACCTGACGTTGGCCACGGGGCATTATCGCAATGGCATTTTACTTGCACCGATTACGGCGGAAGTGATTACGAATTGGGTGGTCGATCGGATAGCCGACCCTTTGCTGAGTGCGTTCCGCTACGATCGGTTGATGGTGGAACCAAACGGGTGCAGCTAGCTGACTAACAAATCCCCTGAAAGTGACTGCGCCAACAAGCGGCGATAGAGATCGCTCAGCTTCGCGGCCGCAGCGGCCCAGCTGAAATTCTGTTGAACCCGCTCGGTTGCCTGTTTTCGCATCTTCTGTGACCAGACTTCATCGCAGAGAATCCGCTCGATCGCCTCGGCAAACCCCGTAACATTGCGCGGTTCGACCAACAGCCCCGTTTCCTCCGGCAATACGGTAAAGCGCAAGCCGCCCACTGCTGAGGCGACAACGGGGGTGCCGCAGGCCATCGCTTCGATCGCCACGAGGCCAAAGGGTTCGTCGTAGCTGGGAATCGCGCAGACGTCCGCCGCAGTGTAATACAGCGGCAGCAGGTCATGCCCGATCGGGCCGACAAACACCACGGCATCATCGAGGCCGAGCTGACTGACTTGGGCTTTGAGACGTTGCTGTTCGGCGATCGCTTCGGGATTCGTGGTGGCATCGCCCACGATCAGCAGCTTGATCGAGTTGTGATGGGTTTGGTGCAATTGCCCAAAGGACTGCAATAATGTGTCGACTCCGGCGCGGGGATCGAAGCGCCCGACGTACAGCACGATTTTGTCCGTCAGTGATAAGCCTAAATCCTTCCGGGCCTTGCCCTTCGGAATCACGCGGAAGGTTTCGAGGTCGGCCCCACCGGGGATCACTTGAATTCGGCCCTTGGGGGAAATGCGCGATCGCAGCAATTGCTCTTCCTGGGGACTGGTGGCGACGACACAATGGGCGTTTTCCAGCATCTCGCGCTCGATCGCTAAGCGTTGTTCCCCATAGGTCGGCAAGTCGCCATTAGCGTATTTCACTGCGCCGAGGGAGTGATAGGTGTGCACGAGCTGGACATTGCTCTGCTGCTTCAGTTGGAGTCCGGCCCAACCGGAGAGCCAGTAATTTGTATGAATCAGCGGATAGTAGGAACCACCCTTGGTCTGAAATTTCTGGAAGGAATCGATGAAGGCGGGCATGTACTCGATCAGCTGATCACGATGCACAAATTCCTCCGGACCAGCGACCAACCGAATCGTGCGGCAATGGGGATTGTGCTCGACGATCGCGGCATCTTCCGGGCTGACTTTGCGGGTGAACATATCGACCTGCCAACCTAGTTGGGAGAGCGCTTCTCCCACTTCCCGGACATAGACGTTTTGCCCACAGCCGTCCCCCTGGTCAACCCGCGCCGGGTCACTGTAGTCCGAAATCAGCGCGATCGCCTGACGGGGCTGGGAACTTGCACGAGTCTCAATAGCCATGATCATCACCTCATAAAAATATCGTCGAGAGCGCCCCGGGCAAGCCATGGCCATTCGCTGACTTATCTTAATAATTTAGCTAGCCCTGATTCTGTGAAGATACCGTAACTTTGGGCGCGGTGGTGAGGGGCGAGACACACCCGCGATGGGTGGGAATCCGCCCCTTAGCAGTGGCTATTGCCGCTCAAGCACGGGGGTCGCAAAGCGGCGATGGCCGTTCTGGGCGAAGCGCTCGTTCAGCAGCTTTTGATAGACCTGCTCGTAGCCTGTGGTCATGCTGGCAACGCTAAAGTTATCCTGGACATACTGACGGCAAACCGCCCGATCGATGGTCTTGATCCGCTTCACCGCCGCAATACATTCTTCTACGGTGTGACATTGGAAGCCGACTTTGCCGTGGGCGATAATCTCGGGCACCGAACCCATGGCCATGGCGACCACTGGGGATCCAGTCGCCAGTGCTTCGGTCATCACCAAACCAAACGGCTCGCGCCAGGTGATCGGGAACAGTGTGGCGATCGCGCGGCCCATCAGCACATTCTTCTGGGCATGGTTGGCTTCGCCGAGGAACTGGATCTGATGCCCGTCAATGTGAGGCAAAACTTCCGCCTCAAAGAATTCACGATCGACGGGATCAACTTTCCCGGCCATCTTCAGCGGGATCCCCGTGGCTTTGGCAATGGCGATCGCGTGGTGCGGCCCTTTTTCGTGGGACATCCGTCCCAGAAATGCCAAATATTCTGGCTGATCGGCCTGGGGATAGAACTCAAAGCGACTGACATCAATGCCGTTATACACCGTCGATAGGATGTTCAGCTCCAGCTCCGGCTCGCGCTGCGCGTCCGAAATGCTGACGTAGGGTTGCTGGCGATGGTGCCGGAACAGATTGCGCCCATCGGGGGTGAAAATTCCGTGGAGGGTATGCAGCACGGGCGTTTTGACCAATCGCGATAGCGGCAGTGCCGAACAGCCCACGTGGGAATGAATCACATCAAATTCCCCGGCCCGCTCAAACACTTGGCTGAGATTCAGCATCTCGTACACGGCGTACTCCTTGACCGTATCATCCAGTCGCAAAGCCCGAGGATAAACAGATTCTAGCGTTGCCAGGGTGCTCGAATCGCCCGAGGCAAACAACGTCACCTCATGACCTCGCCGCACCAACTCATCGGTCAAGAGGCTGACCACCAGTTCAATGCCACCGTAGGCGGGTGGAGGAACGCATTCCCAAAGGGGGGCAACTTGTGCAATTCGCATTAATTTCTCCTTTCGGTATTTGAACGCTCGCTGGCGGGTGTGCAGACCCGGTTCCAGGGGCGCGGTCGATCCTGCGTGCAACCATGCGGCTCAACTCAACTGATTTGTCGCTGATCCTGCGTTACAGGGGCTTCAAACTAATTCGTGAACTGTTGCATCAAGGTAAACACCCTGAAATAATGGCGCGACATTCCCGTAGTTCTACGGATAACTTAACAATTAATTAAGATTTTGTGGATCATGGGCGCGTTGGATGATGCGCTTGAAACTAACTGAAAAACGGTGCCGCCAGTTTTTTGACCCGTTTTGAAAGAAAATCGAAAAGTGAGAAAATCCTGACTTTCGCACTTCTATAACCATAATTTGTAGCAATTAATACCGTGATGTGGTGAGTTGTTAAATCTGATTGTTTTTATAATTTATTAATGATTCTTAGTTTGATAACTAATTTGAATTTTGTTTTAGTTGCTAAGTAAATTGATTAACTATCTCTAACAAAATACACAATGTCCCGCGATCGTCCTGCTAGGGAGAATTCTTTGGCCCACAATTATGACCGGGCGAGAGAAATGCTAGGATCGAAGCTATGGCTAGGGGTGCCCTCCCTCCGGGGCTGAGAAAACACCCTTAGAACCTGAATTAAGGTTGGGATTGGGTGCGCTGGTTGCGTCGCCGTTGAATCCCGCTTTCTGGGTAATGCCAGCGCAGGGAAGCTGTTTATCTGAGGAAATTTGTATGATGTTGCGTACCGAATGGATCGCCAAGCGCCAAGGCCAAGCGAATGTTTCACAGATGCACTATGCCCGTCAAGGGGTAATTACGGAGGAGATGGACTATGTGGCGAAGCGGGAAAATTTGCCCGTTGAGCTGATTCGCGATGAAGTGGCGCGGGGTCGCATGATTATCCCGGCGAATATTAATCACCCGAACCTTGAACCAATGGCGATCGGGATTGCCTCGAAATGTAAAGTCAATGCTAACCTCGGCGCTTCGCCCAATTCGTCGGACATCAACGGCGAACTGGATAAACTGCGCCAGGCGATCAAGTACGGGGCCGATACGATCATGGATTTGTCCACCGGGGGCGGCAACCTCGATGAAATCCGCACCGCCGTGATTCAGAATTCGCCCGTGCCGATCGGCACGGTGCCGATCTACCAAGCCTTGGAAAGCGTCCATGGGAATTTTGATAATTTCACCGAAGATGACTTTCTGCACATCATCGAAAAGCATGCGCAGCAGGGGGTGGACTACATGACCATCCACGCTGGATTGCTGATTGAATACCTGCCGCTAACCCGCAGCCGGATTACTGGGATCGTCTCGCGGGGTGGTGGGATCATCGCGAAGTGGATGCTGCACCACAAACGCCAAAACCCGCTCTACACCCGCTACAACGACATCATCGAGATTTTCAAGAAGTACGATGTTTCCTTCAGTTTGGGGGATTCCCTGCGTCCGGGCTGTACCCATGATGCTTCCGATGATGCCCAACTGTCGGAACTGAAAACCCTGGGGAACCTGACGCGCAAAGCCTGGGAGCATAATGTACAGGTGATGGTCGAAGGGCCGGGCCATGTGCCGATGGATCAAATCGAGTTCAACGTCCGCAAGCAAATGGAGGAATGCTCGGAAGCGCCGTTCTATGTGCTCGGGCCATTGGTCACGGATATTGCACCGGGCTATGACCACATCACCAGCGCGATCGGGGCGGCAATGGCAGGCTGGTACGGTACCGCAATGCTCTGCTACGTCACCCCGAAGGAGCACCTTGGGTTGCCCAATGCTGAAGATGTCCGCAATGGGTTAGTTGCTTACAAAATTGCGGCCCATGCGGCGGATATTGCGCGGCATCGTCCGGGGGCGCGCGATCGCGATGATGAACTCTCCCGCGCCCGCTACAACTTCGATTGGAATCAGCAATTTGCGCTATCCCTTGATCCCGAGCGGGCGAAGGAATACCACGACGAAACCCTACCGGAGGAAGTCTACAAGCAGGCGGAATTCTGCTCGATGTGTGGGCCGAAGTTCTGCCCCATGCAGACCAAGATCGAAGACGAGCAGCTCGCAGAATTGCAGGAATTTCTGCAAAAGGATGGCGATCGGATTAAAGCCCAAGCGGCCGTTTAAATCGCGATCGGGCACGTTATCTTAACGGCTCAATAAAGCCCTCAGATTCGGTTCCACGCATCTGAGGGCTTTGTCGTGGGTTTAACCTTGGTATGGGTTGTCCATCCGATCGACAAACACGTTGTATTCAAACGGCAGTCGCCCCGGATTGCCGCGCAATTCTGCGGGATAACCGATTGGCACAATTACCGCGATCGCTAGATCCAAATTATCCGCCACGCCCAAAACCGACTTCACCCTTGCCTCTGACCAGCCATTCATAAAGCAAGTACTCAAGCCCAAACTTTCGGCGGCCAACACAAAATGGGTGGCGGCAATCATCGCATCTTTCACCGCGTACTCGCGCGTCCGATCGCCGAGACTGGCCTGAAACTTGGGAATTGCCGATTTGAAATAGGCGACGGTTTCCGGTGTCCAGACCCCTTTGGCGATCCCCTGCTCATAAATTGGGGTCAAGTCTTGCTTCCAGGCATTTGGGTCAGCGGCAAATACCACGGTCATCGGCGCTTGGATCGGCTGCTGTTGACCAAAGCAGGCTTCAGCAATACCTGCTTTCTGGGTTTCATCTTGAATTAGGATAATCCGCCAATCCTGAAGGTTGTAGCTGCTCGGGGCAGCGACGGTCAGGGTAAGCAATTCCTTCAGGATATTGGGGGGAATGGGGGTCGATTCAAAGGTTTTGATCGATCGGCGTTGCAGGATGGCGGTGGGCACATCCAGGGCTTGTCGATCGGTGGATCGGGGTGAGGTGAGCGAATCGACTGAAGTCATAAAGTCCTGTAGAAGTCCTGTAAGAATCAAACGGAAGCCGTGGGGCGGTAAATATCCCCGATCGTGTCCTAAGTCACCGCAGCTTAGCACCTTCGCTGAATCAGTTGTCAGTGCCTAGATGGTTATTTTACGGCTTGTCCTAGGGGAGAGGTGATCGGGCGATTCGAGGGCGATACCTCTGTCTGCTGATAGAGCGTGTTGGCTCGATGAAATCGCCTTGCGGTAGGATGACAGCCCCTGATTATGACCCGTGAATTGGGTGAGCGTTGAATTTATCCTAGCGAATGGACTGCATGATAGAGCACAATGCGGCGGAAAATCGGTCGCAAACCTACGTGAAAACGATCGCGGCGGATGACTGCGGGGGTCTAACTTCAGTGAAATGACGGATTTCGCGTCGGGGGGTTCCAATTGTGACGCGCTGAGGTGGACTGAATGCGGCATCATCACCTCTACCAAAAGCCGTACAATTGAGCCGATCGTTGGGGGAGACAGAGAGGGGGCAGCACGATGGTCAATCGGGAGCAAGGGGATGCAACTCGGACGGCGGTGCCGGCCGCCGCTTTTGGGGGACAGGTAATGGTGATGCCGTGGCAGTGGGAAGGTCAATCGCTGCGGGTGGTTTATGAGGTGCTGGGCCAGGGAGAGCCGATTCTGCTGCTGCCTGCGTTTAGTTCGGTGTCCAGTCGGCTAGAGATGGCGGGGTTGGCGCAACAATTGGCGGCGCGTTATCAGGTGTATGTGTTGGATTGGGTCGGCTTTGGGCAGAGCGATCGGCCAGCGATCGACTATGCGCCGAAGGTATACCGGGCCTTGCTCCGGGATTTTGTGCAGCAAATTTTTGGGCGACCCGTGGTGGTGATGGCGGCGGGGCATACGGCGGGCTATGTGATGCAGTTGGCCCAGGAGCAAACCAAGCATTGGCAGTGGATTGTCCTGTTGGCTCCGACTTGGCGGGGGCCGCTGCCGACGATGCTGGCCCGGATGTCGGTGCAGGATCAGACCAAGCGGGGTTGGTTCAAAGTGGTGCAGCGGCTGGTGAATCTGCCGATCGTCGGGCAATTGCTCTACTGGGCGAATACGACCCAGGGGTTTCTCGGCTGGATGTATGGGCGGCATGTGTTCGTCGATCGGCAGCGGATTACGCGATCGCTGTTGGCCGTGAAGCAAGGTTTGAGTCGGCAGGAAAATGGCCGCTTTGCGGTGGCAGCATTTGTCACGGGGGCATTGGATCCATTGCGCGATCGGGAGGCATGGCTCCGGTTATTTCAGCCGATCGGAATGCCTGTGCTGTTAGTGATTGGTGAACAAATGCCACCGAAGTCGCGGGCGGAGGCGGAGGTCGTGGCGCATTTTGGTGGGGCGGTGCAGGTGCTACGGATGCCGGGGACGTTGGGGCTGGCGGAGGAATATCCGACGGAGTTGTGCGCACGGGTGGAACCGTTTTTGGCAAAATATCTAACGCGCTGAAATTTATGCTGAAATTTACGCTTGGGAGACTGTGGATGATGGGGATGTTGCAGCCGATCGGCCTATTGGTGATTGCGAATGTGTTTATGATTTTTGCTTGGTATGGGCATTTACGCGATTTTAAGGCGGCACCGATCGCGGTGGTGATTTTGGTGAGTTGGGGGATTGCGCTGGTGGAATATTGTTTTCAGGTGCCCGCCAATCGTTTAGGGATGCAATATTTCAGTTTGCCGCAGTTGAAGGTGATGCAGGAAATTATCACGATGCTGGTGTTTGCGGGATTTAGTGTGTTGTATTTGCAGGTGCCGCTGACCCGCAACTATTTCTTGGCGACGATGCTGTTGGCGGGTGCCGCATTTTTGATTTTTAGTGATCAGCCGCGCGGTTAGAGTTTGGATGATTACCGCAAATTCCCCGTGCTTTTGCGGATTGATCGGATGAAAAATTTCAGTACCCTCTGGTGTCTTTTGCTGGGAGGCTGGGTGCAGTGGAATTTGTATTTTTGGTTTGTGGATTTTTGGTCTGGTCGATTCTCTTTCCGCCGAAGAAAAAGCCGAAATCAACGGCGCATCAATTTGGTGAAGCGTTTGAGAAATTGTTGAAGGAATCATTCGCAGCGGGGGCGAAGAAGGACTAGGGCAGCATTTTGTTTGGCTCAAGACGTTGACCCAGAAATGTTAAGGTTAGAAGCAGTTGTTGGCGGATGTCTGAAACTTATGGCCGTTTATTCCACGCTGCAAAATCCGCTGAGTGTTGCGCCGATGATGGATCGTACCGATCGGCATTGTCGCTATTTTTTGCGGCAGATTTCGGCGCGGACGTTACTCTATACGGAGATGGTAACGAGTCAAGCGATTATCCATGGCGATCGGGAAAAACTTTTAGGCTTTTCGCCCGAAGAAGGCCCGCTGGTGCTGCAACTGGGCGGCGATGACCCGGCGACCTTGGCGCAATGTGCCACGATCGCTGAAGATTTTGGCTATGACGAGGTGAATTTAAATGTCGGTTGTCCGAGTGAACGGGTACAGAGCGGCAATTTTGGGGCTTGCTTAATGCTGGAGCCGGAGCGTGTGGCAGACTGTGTAGCGGCGATGCGATCGGCGACAAAACTACCCGTGACCGTCAAACATCGGATCGGTGTGGATGAACACGATCGCTATGAGCAAATGCGGCAATTTGTCGAAACCGTTGCTTCAGCTGGGTGCCAGCGGTTTACCGTCCATGCGCGCAAGGCTTGGTTGAAGGGGCTGAGTCCAAAGGAAAATCGCGATATTCCACCGCTGCGTTACGATGATGTCTATCGCCTGAAACAGGAATTGCCGCATTTAGTGATTGAAATTAATGGTGGGATTTTAACGCTAGCGGCAACGCAGGAGCATTTGCAAAAGGTGGATGCGGTGATGATCGGACGGGCGGCCTATGACAATCCCTATTTGTTTGCTGAAGCCGATCGCTTAATTTTTGGGGATGGTCAGCCAGTGCGATCGCGGCCCGAAATCGTTGAATCAATGTACCCCTACATTGCGGACTGGACTGGGCGAGGCTGGAAATTGCATGGAATAATTCGACCGATGTTGCAGTTATTTGCGGGGCAGCCAGGGAGTCGAATCTGGAAGCGGATTTTGACGGAGAATGCCAGTCAGCCAGGAATGGGGGTGGAACTGGTGGCGCAGGCGTTGGCAGCGGTGCGAGAGGCGGAACAAACAACGCAGGCACGGTCGCAGGAATGGGCGGCGGCGGGTGTCCCGATCGGGCATTAAGATTTGCAATCAATGGCTCTAGCGATCCCCGAAATTTTGTAGCATTGACTACAGAAACGCGAGGATTGTTGTTGAGGATTTTCGCTATGGGTAAAGTCGCTTCAAAGCCCGCTTCGGTGGATTCAGTTGATGTTGTTGTTCCGCAAACGAAGGAATTTGTCCCGGATTGTGGGCTGTGGGTGCGGTTGCGCGATCGCCCTTCGGACTATGCGGCGGATTCAGCGCTGCTGGTTTGTCCGGTGGAGGAGGATGTCTGGATTGCGTGGGTGCCGGATTATGGTGAAATGGTATTGCCCCGATCTCAGTTCTATCGAATGGGCGCATCAGCCGCATAATTACCAGTTCAGCAGTCCATGGCAAATCTTCAGCAGACAAAAACGGCGGCATTGGTTTATCAACCGCCAGCATCGGCGATCGGGGCTAAACGCATCTTAGTGAAGCCGAATCTGGGCTATCCGGTGGGTGCGCCAGTGACGGTGAGTATGGGGGTGCTGGGGACGGTGCTCCGATCGCTACGTCAAGCCAGTCCCGCTGCCGAAATTCTGGTTGTCGAAGGGGTATGTTCGCCCGTGGATCTGGTGGCGATCGCCAGTCAGCATGGCGTTTATGGTTTGCTCGATGAAGGAATGCAGTTGCTGGACGCGGATATGCTAGAATGTGTGGAATATCCCAATCGTGCGCCCTATCCCCATCGGTTCAAAACGATGTGGGCACCAAAGTTATTGCAGGAAGTGGATTGTCGGATTAGTGTGGGGACGTTTAAGCGGACGATTCTCAAAGATGAGGTGTTGATCTCGGCTTCATTGAAGAATTTGTATGGGCTATTTCCGCGTACTAAATATAAAGCGCGTAGTGGAAATTCGCGCGGCCAACTGCATCGGCCTTCGGTGCCGCAGGTGTTGCAGGATGTGTATGGCTGCATTGGACATTGGTTTGATGGGGCGGTGGTGGATGCCGATCGGCGGTTAATCAGTCAGGATTGGAAGCCGGATAAGGGGACGGTAGTAGAATGTGGGCAGGTGTTTTTTGGGGATAGTTTGGTGGCGGTCGATCGATTGGCTTGTGAAATGCTGGGGGAAGCAGTGCCGGATTATGTCGCAGCGATCGAGGCGATGCGGTTGCGCTAAATTACAAGATTCGTTCCCGCAAGTTTGACCATCAGGCAGTCGAATTGCTGCTGCAATGCGCTGCCTTGAATCGCATGATTCAGATGGCTAAACCCGATTCGCTGATGCTTGATTACTAATATCGGGCGCAATCGTTCCAACGATCTGACTGATATTTGATTCATGCAACTATGCCATTGTGCTCACTAAAGCGTTTCTGGAATGAAGTTCGAGTTAATCCTGCTATATAAATTAAATAGCCTCCGTCGTATTCGACCGTCCACCAATAAACGCCTGAAGATTGGGCAATTTTAGGCTGATCACTCCAATCCGAAAGTGTAGTGCAGCGAAATCTAGGCCAAGCAAAGGGGCCTTGCCAGTTTAGTGTGTGCACCAACGATCGACCACTCAACGCGCTACACTGTAAGCAACTCCTGCATTGCTGTTATTAATCATGCTGTTCCAAGACCTCCAACCCCAACTGCTTTCCCGCACACCCACTAAAAAACCGCAAGCCATCCAAACAGGAAAATGAGGCGGCTTAGCTTGTGGCGAACGCTATGCTGACGAACAATTCCCCTAGCGTGCCACGGTTCACCTTCAATCACGCAGTCACGATGTCCTCACGATTCCGGCGGAATTTCGTTCGCCTACATCGCGAAAACACTAATCATGCTGAAATTATTACGGGCACTGATGATTCCGATAAAATGATGATGGCAGCACGAATTGATTTGGCATTACAAGTAGAATCAACACTTTGCAGTCAGCTAATTCGCGTCACAAAACCCAGTTGCTCAAGTTAGCCAACCCTGCGGCCAATAAGCTGCATCGTTCCAACGGCCCCATCCCCCACCATGCAAATCCGGCTCCAAACCTTCACCGTCAACAAACGCTTCGCCCTCACCATCAGTCGTGGCACCACTGCCAACACCACCAACCTCTTCGTCCGCATTGATCACGACGGCATCGAAGGCTGGGGCGAAGCCTCCCCCTTCTCGATCGGCGAAACGTCCCAAACCACCGAATCCATCGCTCGCTCGCTCCAGCGTATCACCCCTCTGCTTACGCCCTACAGCCCCTTAGAGCGGGATAAAATTGATCGCATCCTGCGCGACTCCCAAGTCCCCTCCGCCGCCCGATCGGCTCTCGATCTGGCCCTCCATGACTGGCTCGGCAAAGCCACGGGCCTCCCCTTGTGGCAACTCTGGGGCCTCAACCGGGAAGCGATCGTCCCCACCTCCGTGACAATCGGCATTAGCACCCCTGCCGCCGCCCAAGAACGGGTAAAAAACTGGCTCGCCATGAGCGCCGAAATTCAAGCGCTGAAAGTTAAACTTGGCTCCCCCGCTGGTATTGCCGCTGACCAAGCAATGTTCCTCGAAGTCAAAGAAACGGCTCCCCATATCCGCAAAATCAGCATTGATGCGAATGGGGGTTGGAATTTACGGGACGCGATCGCCATGGGCTACTGGCTGGCGGAACAGGGCATTGATTATATCGAGCAGCCCCTCGCCAAAGGCCAGGAAGCCGAATTAAAAAAACTATTTGCGGTCTCACCGCTGCCGATTTTTGTGGATGAAAGTTGTTTTACCAGTGCGGATATTCCGGGGCTGGCCGATCGCTGCCATGGGATTAACATTAAACTGAATAAATGCGGCGGTCTCAGCGAAGCAATGCGGATGATTCAGGTCGCCAAAACCCTCGGTTTAGGTGTGATGTTTGGCTGCTACTCGGATAGCGTGCTGATGAACAGTGCCCTGGCTCAGCTTGCACCGTTGGCTGATCACCTTGACCTCGATAGCCATCTGAACTTAGTTGACGATCCCTTTATAGGCGCACTGTTCCAGAACGGTCGGGTGATTCCCAATCATCAGCCGGGGTTGGGGGTCAGTCTACGATCGGCTCCGGCAAACTAATTCACTGTCCCAACACTTCCCAATACAATTTTTCTAACTTCCGCGTTTGGGTTGCTAGATGAAAGTTTTGCTGAATAAATTCTGGGCCATGATAGCTGAGCTTTTTCCATAGCATTTCCTCTCGTAGTAACCGAAATAAATGTTTTGCTAATTCCGTTACATTGTATTCCGGTGCGAGTAATCCGGTTTTGCCATGGCTGACCGCCTCGGGAATTCCCCCACTGGCAAAGCTGACCACAGGCAACCCCATCGCCTGCGCCTCGGCAAATACCATGCCAAAGGTTTCCGCATCCCCGCAACTGGCCGTCACACTGGGCAAACAAAACACCCGCGATCGCGCCATCCATTCCTTAACCAAAGGTGCCGGTTGAGCCCCGAGGAATTGGTAATTGCTGAGGCTGCTTTGGGCTTGCTGTTCCAGGGATGCTCGGAGGGGGCCGTCGCCGATGATCACGAGTTTGACCTCGGGGAGTTCACGCTGTACCGCCGCCATCGCTTTAATTAAATAAGTACAGCCCTTTTTCTCGACTAAACGCCCCGCGAATAGCACGATCGGCTCCCGGGCGATCGCCATGTTAGGCCGAAACTGCTGCGTGTCAATGCCGATATAATGCCGAATCACTTTCTCGCTGGGAAAGCCTTGATTGATCAGTTGATTTTTCAGAAAATCAGAAACGCTAATAAAATAGCTGACATAGCGTTGGAGTTTGCGTTTGCGACTGTGATAAAGGCGTTGGTAAAGTGTTTTTGACTGCGCTGCGCGACTGGATAAAACATCGAATCCATGGCAAGTGACGATCAGAGGAATCTTGAGCTGCTGTGCCAAGGGCAAGGCGATCGCGCCATCATCGGCAAAATGGGCGTGAATTAAATCGGGTTGGACAGCCAGTTTAGTCTGCCCCGCGAGTTTAAACCGGAGTTCGGCAAAGCGCTGTCCGATGCGGTTATGGGGATTGAGAATGGTGGTACGATCAGGATCAGTCAGAATACCTGGCAGCGATCGCAGTCCGAGATAGTGGGGTTGGAACTGTTGCAGACTTTCGGCTTGGTTTTGGATAAACGTTTCCGAAAAGGGCAGCAGCTTGAACCGATAAATCAGCGCAGTCGGCAGCGAAGACATGGGTAGATACAGTAGCAACAGTCTCAACATGCCCCGATCGGGTTGGCAAATCCCAGATGGTCCCAAGATTGCATCCTACTTGCCAATGCAGAAACGACTAAAAATGCGATCCAGAACCGATTCAGTCACTTCCTCGCCCAGCACTTCACCGAGGGACTGTACCGCTTGGCGCAGGTCGATCGTCCAGAAGTCGAGGGGGAGTTGGTCACTAATGGTGGCTTGGACTTGCTGCAAGGCTGTACGGGTTTCGATCAGGGCGGCGGCTTGGCGCTGATTAATGGCGAGATCGAGATTGGCCGCCTGGGTATCGCCTTGGTTCGCCAGTTGAATAATTGCTTGCTCTAGTTCGGTAATTCCCTGACCCTGGGCAGCGGCGGTGTGAACCACAGGAATCGGTGCCGGAATTGGCCAGGAGTGAGACTCAGCCGCAGCGAGGTCGATTTTATTCACCACGAGAATGAGCGGTCGATCGGCCACCTGTTGGTAAATCAAGTCCTCTTCCGCTGTCCACCCCTGATCCGCTGCGATCGTCAATAAGACCAAATCTGCCGCTTGGGCCGCTTGGCGCGATCGCTCCACCCCCAAACTTTCCACCACATCTGCCGTTTCGCGAATCCCCGCCGTATCCAGCACCTGCACCGGAATCCCGCCTACGACCAATTGCGATTCAACGACATCGCGGGTGGTGCCGGGAAGATCCGTGACGATCGCCCGATCGCTGCGACTCCAGGCATTCAGCAAACTCGATTTACCCACATTCGGTCGTCCGACGATCGCCACTTTGAGGCCGCTGCGGAGTAATGTCCCACGATCGGCAGTGGCAATGATTTGATTGACCTGGGTGACAACGGCTTCAATATTGGCGACAACTTCTGCTTCGTTCAGCGGCGGCAAATCATCGGCAAAATCAATCCGGGCTTCGACTTCCGCCAAAATATCCAAGCAAGTTGCGCGCAGTCCCCGAATTGGCTCGGCCAGTTTCCCCTGCAACCCGCCCAGGGCCAAGGCCGCCGCTTGGGGCGATCGCGCGCCCACCAAATCCATCACGCTTTCGGCCTGGGTCAGATCCAGTCGTCCATTCAGAAACGCCCGCAGCGTAAATTCCCCCGGCTGCGCCAGCCGCGCCCCCTCGGCAATGCAGAGCTGCATTACCTGCTGCACCGCCATCATCCCGCCATGACAATGCAGCTCGACCACGTCCTCACGGGTGTAGGAGCGCGGTTGGAGCATCAGCAGCAGCAGGGCTTCATCCAGCACCGTCGCACTACCCGGCGGCTGCACAAAGCCATAGAGAATCCGATGGCTCTCCCAGACCGGCCGCCCCGGTGCCACAAAAATCCGCCGCGCGATCGCCACCGCCCCATCGCCCGATAGCCGCACAATCCCGACACTGCCCTGTTCCGGGACAATGGCTGTAGCAATGGCAACGATCGTTTCCGCCATAGGGATGGGTGTAGGGCTAAACAGGCAACATCGGCTTTGCTTCCAACCCGATATCGCTGGTTTTCCAGACTTGGCCATCGAGGGCCATTTCTTCAATCAAGCTAGCCAGCCGCAAGGCGCGCAGGGCTTGACGACCGCCGACCGATGGCTCCATGCCACCGCGCACGCAGTGGACGAAATGCTCCAGTTCGGCCTGGAGCGGTTCGGTATTGCCGATCGCGACACGTTCGATCAAACCGTCTTGGCGATAGAGCGGGTGGGGACTGGTTTGCGCCGTAATGTGGCGATGCACCAAAATCTCTTGGTTGAGGAAATCGGCGGCGGTCAACGATCGCTGACAATGGGCTTCAATCTTGCGGGTTTTTCGATGGGTGACTTTGCTGGCGTTCAGAGTGGCGACCACGCCGCTGGCAAAGCCGAGGGTGGCGGTGACGTAGTCGAGGTTGCCCGTGCCTTCACTGCGATTGCCACTGGCTGTGAGCCGCACCACTTCCGACCCCGTCAGTTCCAGCATCAGGTCGATGTCATGGATCATCAAGTCCAGGACAACCGAAACATCATTGGCGCGATTGGAGTAGGGGCTCATGCGATGGGACTCGATCGCAATCAGATCCTCCGTCTTGAGCACCATGCTCAGCGACTGGAATACCGGATTAAACCGCTCAATGTGACCCACCTGAAGCAAACAATTGTGTTCGGCGGCGGCATTGACCAGATCTTCCGCTTCTTCAATGCTGGCGGCGATCGGCTTTTCAATCAACACATGCACGCCCGCATTCAGCGCCGCGAGGCCGACCTTGTGATGCAATCGCGTAGGTACAGCAATGCAAACCGCATCGACATATTTGAACAGCTCGTTGTAATCCTCAAAGTATCGCGTGCGGTATTGGCTGGCTGTTTCCAGGCCCCGCTCCACACTGACATCCGAGATACCCACCAGTTCCACGCCCTTGAGCCGACTCAATACCCGCGTGTGATGCTGTCCCATGTGGCCAATTCCGACCACCCCAATACGAATCGGTTTCGAGTGCTGTGGATACAACCTCGAATACTCGGCTAAGTCACCGTTTCCCACGTAATTTACTCCTTACACACCACCGAACACTGATGGCTCGTTGATCGGCGATCGACCCGTGAGTCGCTCAATTCCCATGCAACAAACCGACACAAACTCCTCAAGCTCCCAAGATACTAGCATTTCACTTATCAAGATTGATGCTAGACCCGAGAAGTTCCTGGTCTATTCTGCCTGCATTCTTTCAAATTGACGGAAGAAAATCTGTATCTGAATGTGCGGATTATCAATTGGCTCAGGGATCACAAGGCCTGACCAACGGTGCTTGGTCAACGGTGCTTGGTCAACGGTGCTGGCTCAACGGTGCTGGCTCATTGGCTAGTGAATACTGCCATCGGGCAGGGTGGCACCTTGGAGATTGGCCCCATTCAAGAATGCGCTGCTGATTTCGGCGCGGGTCAAATTGGCTTTGCTCAGGTCAGCGCCGCGCAGATCGGTGCGACCGAGGTAGGCTTCGATTAAGGTGACTTCGACCAAGACGGCATTGCGCAGATTGGCGCGGCCCAGATCGGTCTGGTTCATCCGGGCGCTGTGCAGATTGGCCGCTTGCAGGTCGGTCTGGCGCAGTTTGGCTTCGGTGAGGGTGGCTTTGCTGAGGGTGACACCGCGCATGTTGCATTCGCTCAGTTCGGCGCGGTTCATGCGGGTGTTGTGCAGATTGGCACAGGCCCAGTTGGCGGCGGTGGCGATCGTGTCCATCAGGAAGGCATCCTGTAGATCTGCATCGGCGAGGTTGGCTTCGCTGAGGTTCGCCCCTTTGAGGTTAGCTTCCCGGAGGTTAGCGCCTTCGAGGTTAGCACGGCTCAAATCGACCCCCATCATATTCGCCCCGCGCAGATCGGCCCCGCGCAGATCGGCCCCGCGTAAATTGGCCCCATCATGCTGTCGGGCCTCTTCCCGCAGGTTTGCGCCCTTGAGGCAAGCACCGCGTAGGTTCGCGCCACTCAGATCGGTCTCGCGCAAATCCGCGCCCATGAGATTGGCATCCATCAGGCTGGCCAGGCTTAAATCCGCCCCGCGCAAATCGGCTCCGGCAAGTAAAGCGCCGTGCAGATTCGCATCCCGCATCATGGCATCGATCAGCTTGGCCTGACTCAGGTTCGCGCCACTCAGGTTAGTCCGCATGAGATTGGCTTTGGACAAGCTAGCGCGGTTGAGAAAAGCGAAGATCAAGCTCGTATCCCGGAGGTCAGCGCCGATCAAGTTCGTGCCAATTAAGTCCACGCCATTCAGGCTTAAGGTCGCGAGCTTGGCTCCGGCGAGTCCATTGGTGGCATCGCGGTAGCTGGCGAGAATCGCTTCCGGGGTCATGGCACTGTTCGTGCTGGCTCCGTTTGGGCTGGCGGGGTTAGTGGTAGAAGGCATCATAATCAATGGTCGGGCCTTGGGTTAATTCACAGGGTTAATTCACAATTACCGGCGACAGCCGGATTTCGGTGGCATCGTCTTCCGTGGCGGGGAGATCAGCAAGGTTCACGGCGGGTAACTTGAGCGCCCGCAGCAGGACATCGACGACTTGTTCATAGTCTTCATGCCCGGGGAGCGATCGGGCCATCACGGTTAAGGTTTTGCTCAGTTCGGTGATCGCATGGACTTCTAGCACTCGCTTGAACAGCGCTTCCAGGCTATAGCACTTGAGCGCGGCCCAGTCCTGTTCGGTGTAGGCAAAGCGATGATTCACCAGGGAAAACAGTAAGATTTTCGCCCGCAGGGGATTGGTGAATTTCATGATTTCGAGGCGCAGGTCGAAGCCGTCAATCGATTGCACCAAGGGCAGAGATTGCTCCTCTTGCTCCTCTTGATAAAGGCCGTAGAGCGGCGCAATTTGCTGGACGATTGTGGTTGCCATGGTGCTGTATTCCACGGCTTTGCTGAGGCGCTGGACGATCGCCACAAGCTGCCGTTCGACTTCGATGAGTGAGGAATACTTTTGCCAGATGTCTTGGATTAGCATTCGAATCGAAGTCTGGGCGATTTTTTCCGAATCGCTTTCCCAGGTGTCATGCATCAGGCAGAGCATCAATTTAACAATGCGATCGCGCTCTGGCATGAGTTCGAGGGTTTGCGCGATTTGGCATTGTTCCTCCAGCATGGGATTTTCCGGGGCGGGAGGAATCGGGGCATCTTTAGGACTAATGAAGAAGGCCGTGGGTTCATCATCGGCTTCGTCGTTGTTGGTATATTGCCGGGTGTAGAGGGGGGTACATTCGAGCAGAACGACGTTGGCCAACTGCTGGTACTCACGGGATTTGGTGAGGTTGGCGGCGATCGTGTAGAGATAGAAGCGAAGCTGCTGCGTGGTGGGATAGAGCTGATGCAGTTGCATCAACATCGGCAACAGCGGCAGCTGCCGCAACTGGGCCGGATCATTTTCCCAATGCCCAGCGGTCGCGTACAGCAATAGTTTTTTAATTCTGGCAGCATGTACATGCGCTTCGAGGCGCTGTGCGATGGCAGCTTGTTCCTCCATCATTTCCACCCTGGCGGTTTGTGGTCAGCCTTAGGATGCCCGCTTTTCGCCAGAACGGAACAAAAACATGGGAAAGAAAGGAGATGGAAAAGCCTGCGAGATTCCCCACGCTGGCTTGGTGCTATACCATCGTGCGCACGTCGGTGACGACCCCGGTGACGGCGGCGGCGGCGACCATGGCCGGACTCATCAGTAAGGTGCGCCCCGAGGCTGAACCTTGACGGCCTTTGAAGTTGCGATTGGAAGAGGAGGCGCTGATTTGGCGACCTTCGAGCCGATCGGGGTTCATCGCCAGACACATCGAGCAGCCCGGTTCCCGCCATTCAAAGCCGGCGGCGGCAAAGACCCGATCGAGTCCTTCCGCTTCGGCGGCTTTTTTCACCCGTTCGGAACCCGGCACGACGAAGGCCTTCACGCCTTGGGCGACTTGTTTGCCCTGGGCGACCTTCGCCGCTTCGCGCAGATCGCTGAGCCGTCCATTGGTGCAACTGCCGATGAAGCAAACATCAATTTTTGTCCCCAATAGCGGCTGTCCCGGCTGAAAATCCATGTAGGCGTAGGCTTCTTCGATTAGGGGCCGATCGGCTTCGGGCATGGCACTGAGCACAGGCACCGCTTCATCCACGCCGATGCCTTGGTCGGGGGTAATGCCCCAGGTGACGGTGGGGGCGATCGTGGCGGCATCGATCACCACCACATCGTCGTAAACCGCATCGGCATCACTCCGCAGGCTGTTCCACCAGGTCACAGCTTGGTCCCAGTTTGCGCCCTTGGGAGCAAAATCCCGGCCTTGGAGGTAGTCGTAGGTAATTTGGTCGGGGTTGACGTAGCCGCAGCGGGCACCGCCTTCGATCGCCATGTTGCAGACCGTCATCCGGCCTTCCATATCCATTTGCTCAAAGGTTGTTCCGGCAAATTCATAGGCATAGCCCACACCGCCCTTCACCCCCAGCTGCCGAATAATATGCAGCGCCACATCTTTGGCGTACACCCCCGGTTTCAGGTCGCCATTGACTTCGACCCGGCGGACTTTCAGCTTCGCTAAAGCGAGACTCTGGGCGGCGAGGACATCACGCACTTGACTGGTGCCAATCCCAAAGGAGATCGCCCCAAACGCACCGTGGGTGGACGTATGGCTATCGCCACAAGCGATCGTCATGCCCGGTTGGGTTAGACCTTGCTCCGGCGCAATGATATGCACGATGCCCTGACTGCCGGAGCCAATGTTGTAGAAGCGAATATTGTGCTCTGCGACGTTCTGCTCCAATTCCGCCATCATTGCCTCGGCCAGGGGATCAGCGAAAGGACGGGCTTGATCTTGGGTGGGGACGATATGGTCGACGGTGGCAACGGTACGATCGGGCATCAAGACGGGCAATCCCTTTTCGCGCAGCATCGCAAAGGCTTGGGGGCTGGTCACTTCATGAATCAGGTGCAGGCCGATAAAGAGCTGAGTTTGGCCCGATGGCAGGGTGGCGATCGTGTGCAAATCCCAAACTTTATCGAACAAGGTGCGTTGACTCATGGCGCTCAATTACCGTAGTTACGAAGACATTAGGTCTACGATTTTAGCGAAAAGTCGGGATCTTCGTGCAGCCGATCGGGAATCCTTGCCGTACAATACTTGCGTACTTATCACTTCCGCAGTCTGTGATGCGGTTTCCCCATGCGTCTTGGTAAGGTGGTCAAATCCAATTCCCACTGTGATTACTTGGTGCAGTTGGACGATGTGCAGGACGTGATCGATGCGCCTCAGGCCGATGACTATGGCTTCGGCAGCTTTGTCAAATTGGAGGATGATCGATCGAATCGCCATTGGGCCGTGGGCTTGATCTACAATTCGCAGCTCCTCAATCCGGCGTTCAACAGCATTGGGCCAAGGTTATCGAGTGAGCCTGATCCGCTGTTTACACCGGATTTGATTATGGAGACGCGGACGCTGCTGGGGGTGGTGCTAATCGGGCATTTGGAGACCGTGGCGGGGAAACGCTACGGGGAGCAGGGCATTCCCCGCGTGGTGGTGCCGGTGAATGCAGAGGTGCACACTATGAACGAGGCGGAGATCCATGAGTTTCACCGCAATTTTCAGGGCCAGCCGCAGTTTACCTACTACAGCCATCTGCTGCGATCGGGCGGGACCTTCGCGGCCCAGTTGACCTATCAAGTCCTGGAAGAAGTGATTGGCTATGCCTTCTTCAGTGGGGCGGAGGAAGGGGCGTTGAAGGTATTGGCGAAGGAGTTGGCCTGGAAAAATACGATGGGCGTGCTGTAGATTGAGCAGTCCGGTGAGTCGATTCATATCGATTGAAGCCAAATTTTTCCGGAAAATGACTGCCCCAAATCGAATATCTCCGCTAGAGTATTGTGCAAGTGTGAGAAGTTTTTCAAGGCAGGCTGTGATGTTTAGTTGGGGCGAAGCCAGCATCGAGCTGATGTACCGTGAACGGGCTTGGGTCGAAATCGACTGTGGGGCGATCGCGCACAATATTCGCCAGCTCAGGACATTGCTAAAACCCCAAACCGAATTGATGGCGGTGGTGAAGGCGGATGCCTATGGCCATGGCGCGATCGCGGTGGCAAAAGCAGCACTCAAGGCAGGTGCGACTTGGCTCGGGGTGGCGACGATCCCTGAAGGCATTGAGCTACGGCGGGCGGGGCTGACGGCACCGATTCTGGTGTTGGGTGCAACAAATACGCCGGATCAAGTTGAGGCACTGCTGCGTTGGCATTTGCAGCCGAGTCTTTGTACGCCAAAGCAGGCGTTGATTTTTAGCGAAACGGTGGGCGATCGGCGGCATTTGCCCGTGCATTTGATGTTTGATACAGGCATGTCGCGCTTGGGGACGCGCTGGGAATTGGCGGCGGAATTTGTGCAGTTGGTGCGGCGACAGCGCAATTTGGTGATTGCGGGGGTCTATTCCCACTGCGCCACCGCCGACGATCCTGATCCGACGATCATGCGATTACAGCAGCAACGGTTTGAGCAACTGCTAGAGCAATGCGATCTGAAACATCCAAGTTATAAAATCCACTTCGCCAACTCTGCCGCTGTGATGACGGATCACGATCTGCAATACGACATGGTGCGATCGGGATTGGCGACCTATGGGCTATATCCAGCACCGCATTTGTGCGATCGTTTGGATCTTAAACCCGCACTGCAAGTCAAAGCCCGCATCACCCAAATCAAGCAATTACCTGCGGGTACAGGCGTGAGCTATGGTCATCGATTTGTCGCCGATCGGGAAATGACGTTGGGCGTAATTGGAATTGGCTATGCCGATGGCGTGCCCCGGGGGTTATCGAATCGCATGATCGTGCTGATTAATGGTCAACGCGTGCGGCAGATTGGTTCGATTACGATGGATCAAATCATGCTGGATGTGACGGGGTTGCCAAATTTGCAAGAGGGTGACGTGGTGACGTTGCTCGGCCAGGACGGCGCGGAGCAAATTACCGCTGACGATTGGGCCAATACTTTAGAGACGATTTCCTGGGAAATTTTGTGCGGTTTCAAAAATCGCTTGCCGCGTGTGACGGTAGATTCAGCGCTGCTTACAGATAGCTATTTGCCTGTCGGGTAAACATTTCCGCGTAGCGGTGATTAGCTTGCATGAGTTCGCTGTGCGTCCCTGCTTCCATAATTTCGCCATGTTCTAAAACGATAATCCGATCAGCGGTTTTGGCCAGGGACATCCGGTGGCTAATCACGACGGCCATGCGACCCCGCGCGATCGTCCGGAAAATGTCATAAATTTCCTGCTCGTGCTTCGGATCAAGGGCCGCCGTGGGTTCATCAAAAATCACCAATTCCGCTGTGCCGAGTCGGAGTAACGCACGAGCGATCGCGATGCGTTGCCATTGACCGCCGGAAAGATCGACCCCGTCTTCGAGTTGTTTGCCCAGTTGGGTATCTAATCCAGCAGCGAAATCCAGCACCATATGATTAATGCCCGCTTCACTTAAAACCTGATAGAGTGCGCGATCGTCTTGCATTTTTGGCAGATAGCCCCAGCCCACATTTTCGCGCACCTTGGCGGGAAAGCGGGCGTAATCTTGCATGACGACGGTGATCCGCGATCGGAGATCATCGAGGGCCACCTGGCGAATATCCACACCGTTCCAGAGAATTTCACCGGATGTTGGATCGTACAATCGCGCGAGCAATTTGCCGAGGGTGGTTTTTCCGGCACCATTCTCGCCAACGAGCACCACCATTTCGCCGGGGCGGATCTGGAGATTGATTTGCTTTAAGATTGCCTTTTCCGCGCCAGGGTAAGCAAAGCCAAGATTTCGAAGTTCCAGACCAGTGCCAGTTTCAGGGATAGGTCGATTGTCGATCGGATCGGTAATTTGCGGTTCGAGATCGAGGAGTTGAAATACAGGTTTTGTTGCCAGTGCCACATCATAAATATCACCCAGATTACCAACTAAGCGATAGAGTCCCTGTTTAAGTTGACCAATAATCCCAGTGTACAAAGCGATATCACCCAAGGTGAATTTGCCTTGCAGCACGCCGAGAATGACGTAAACGTAAGGTACCGCCGAAGCAACACCCCCTAATGCCGAGAGGATGAGAATAATCAAAGCCCCTTCTTGGCGAACTTTCTGGGTTTGCTGGAAGAGTTGCTCAAAGCTATCGCGCCAGCGTTGGAGTAAGAGTCCTTGAAGTGAAAAAAGCCGGATTTCTTTGGCGTAGTTTTCTTCTTTGAGCAGTTTCAGGTAGATGCCTTTTTCGCGGGTGAGGCTAGCTTGAGATTCTTCGACCCGCCAACTGCGTCGCCAGTAATGCATTTCGATCGCCACCGCCGGGGCCGCAAAGGCGAGTAAAATCAAGGGCACCCACCAGCCGATCGTGCTGGCGAGAATCAGCGAGGGGATCAGGGTGAACAGGCCCATGGAAAGGGCCGCCACGATGAAGGCAAGGCGTTGTAGCCGCTGCATTCCTTTTTCGGTGAGTTGCAGAATGTTGAGCAGATCGGGATTTTCAAACAGGGCGATGTCGTTGAAGGTAGCAACTTTAGCGATGACCGCACCTTCGATATAACCCTGCACCCGATCGCGCAGGGCCGAGAACACCTGAGTATCGATCGCGCTGACGGCTTCGATCAGGATGTTCGTGATGATCAGGGCTGCCACTGCACCGAACAGGGTGGGATATTGCTGGGCGAAGGCTTGGGGGGTGAGGCGGGGCGATCGGCCGGCGATACTGGCGATACCGTCAATGACCTGTTTGCTGAAGATCAGGGAAATAGCGGGGCCAGCGCCGCGCAGAAGGTTAAAACCGATGATTTGGCTGAGTTCGCGGGGGGCCGCTTGAATGAGGAATTGGAGGCTACGGCGGAGGGTTTGGAAAGAAGTGAGGGCTGGAGTCATAGCTGTTTATTTTGCCAAATTTTTGGGGACTTGGGGGCGATCGGGCGAGATTGGGGGGGATCGCAGGATTGATCCGATCGCGGGATTGATCCGTATCGTCGGATTGATCGTTGGGGCCAGCGGCCGCTGGTTTGTACAGTGGGCAATCGCGGAGGATTAGCTCTGCCTTTTGGTGCGATCGCGCGGTTGAATGTCTGTCTGGCGATCGAGGAAGATCCGGCTTAGGCAAGATTTCTGGATGAATTGTTTGTCTTTAAGATGTGTCAGAACTGTCGCCCCCTTCCGCATCTATGGAAAATCTCTCTTTGCCCTCGCCCTATGGTGAGGATTTTCGGATGACGACTATGCCTGATCCGGCAAGGCTGCTGGCGGAAGTTGGCGTGGTGGTGATTGGCCGCAATGAGGGCGATCGCTTGATTCGCTGTTTGGATTCGGTGGTGGGCCAGGTGCGGGCGATCGTGTATGTCGATTCGGGTTCGACCGATGGCAGCTGTGAGGTGGCAACTCAGCGCGGGATTCAAGTGGTGAATCTGGATATGTCACAACCCTTTTCGGCGGCGCGGGCGCGGAATGTGGGGTTTGTGCGGCTGCGGAAGCTGTACCCGGAGGTGCGCTATGTGCAGTTTGTGGATGGGGATTGTGAGGTGTTGCCGGGGTGGTTGTTGGCGGCGGCCACGGTGCTGAAGCAGGATTTGCTGGTGGCGGCGGTTTGCGGAGCGCTGCGGGAGCGTCATCCCGATCGCTCGGTGTTTAATCGCATTTGTAGTGTGGAGTGGAATTGGCCGATGGCGGGGGAGGTGTCGGCATTTGGCGGGAATGTGATGCTGCGATCGACGTTACTCGCGGCGGTCGGGGGCTACAACAATCAGGTAATTGCGGCGGAAGATGATGAGCTGGGCGTGCGACTGCGAAAAGCGGGGGGCAAGATTATTCGGCTCGATCGCGAAAGTATGATTCACGATGCGGATATGACCCGCTTGAGCCAATGGTGGACAAGGGCAATGCGCTGCGGCTACGCGTTTGCGGCGGTGGCGGCACTGCATGGTGCGCCCCCAGAACGGAAGTTTGTGCGGGAGTTGCGGCGGACGGTGGTTTGGGGTGGGGTGCTGCCGCTGTTGGTGTTGCTGTTGCTCTGGCCGACTCAGGGCTGGAGCTTGGTGCTGTTGCTGCGTTATCCGCTGGTGATGCTTAAAACAATTCAGGCCACGCGACGACGGGGCTTTAGCGGGTTTGACAGTGTGGCCTGGGGCATTTCCTGTGGCTGTGCGCCGTTGCCGGGAATGGTGGGTGTGGCGAAGTTTTATCTAACGCGCCGCGATCGGCAACCGCCGCAGATTATTGAGTATAAGAAGGGTTAAGCCGCAAAGTGTTTGAGCCAACGTGTTTGAGCCAACGTGTTTGAGCTGCTAAAAATCACCCGATGCGGTCACGTCATCTGACCGATCGGGCGGGGTTGAGGTGATGCGTTTTGCGGTGCAGAAACGCATCCCACGCAATGGCTGACAGTTTATGTTTGGCTATTGCTGCGATTGACCTGGAACAAACGGTGCCCCATCGCGGAATTCGCCCGCGAAACGTCCACCATTAGGGTAATTCATCACGCCGCGTCCTTCGGGTAGGCCCTTGCGGAATTCGCCGCTGTAGACGGTGCCATCCTTGTAGCGGCAAGTGCCTTCGCCGACCATGTTGTTGCTGAAGAATCGACCGGAGCAAGTTACGCCGATCGCGCTGCGATAGGAGATCGGAAGAGCACACGTCT
>JBJORF010000006.1:0-80267 GCA_046049545.1 Cyanobacteriota bacterium
GAGACCGATGTCACAACATCCTGGTTGGGCCGGGCTAGCGTCCCCTCAACATACAAGGTTGGGTGAAACAACGTGAAACCCAACATCTTCAGATTGTTGCGCTGCGCTCCACCCAATCTACCCGGATAATTTAATTGAAACCCAACATCTTCGGATTGTTGGGTTGCGCTGCGCTCCACCCAATCTACCCGGATAATTTAATTCACATTTCTTAGCTTTGAAACAGTCGCACCTGCTGTAATTCATGCTGGCTACTGGCGATCGCCAGTCCCCAACTGCAACTCCGTAAATCATGATCCTGTAGCTGCATGACTCGATCTGTGGTGCTGGGGATCAAGCGCTGTAATTCAAGCAATAACTGCTGTCCCTGGGTTTGGCCGAGGGGAATCAGCTTCACCCCGGCCCCAATTAAATTGCCCACCCACCCGTGAAAGTAAGCCAGCAGTGCCGCCCGTAGATCAATTTGCCAATGGGCCGCCGCTGCGCCAAAGACGATCGCCCAGTTGCTTTGTTGAATGGGTAATATTTCTAGCCAAGATTGCATGGTGGGATCGAGAGTTGTGAGGAGTCGCGCCAACGATCGGCCCATTTGCCAACTCTGCGATCGCAATTCCTGGGTTTCCCGCGCTGCTGACCACCATTGGTTCCAGATGACCAATTGCTCGGGGTGGGCAGCGGTGATGGCTTGATAAGCGCGACAGACGATCGCGCCATCGAGGGGTTGGCTGCCGATCGTGAGTTCGTGGGTGAGCCAAGATTTCAGGTCAGCGGCATTGGCGATCGTGCCGGTTTCGACTAATAATTCCAAGCCTTCGGAATAGCTATAGGCACCCACGGGCAATACCGGGCTGGTAAGCTGTTGCAGCCGCAGCAGTGATTCTGGCGTTAGATCAAGCATGGGAATGATGATGGCTATGAGAATGACTGTGGCTCGCGTGGGAGTGACTGTGGTGGGAATGACTGCCGTGGGAATGGCTGTGATGTTCGTGGTGACTGTGATAATGGCCGTGGGAATGACCGTGGCTGCCTGACGTGTCATTGCTGGACTGATAAGCCCCGGACTGATAAGCCCCGGATTGCGGACAAAATGGCGCAATTTCTACCGTTACATTCACCTTTAATTGCTCGACTAACATCTGCTGCAATACCGAATCCGGCGCTAACCGCAAATAATTCGCCGTTACTTCCAGCGGCACATGGCGATTACCCAAATGATAGGTCGCCAGCATTAATTCCAAGGCGGTTCTAGCAGTTACGGTCAGCACGGGTTCAGGTTTCGCGCTGATGCGAAGGCATTCTCCGGTGGCCGATCGGAGGACATCACCATCCTGCAATACCGTACCCCGTGGCAGTTGTAAATAAATCGTGAGGCCATTAGGTAAATCATAGCGATAGCGCGATCGGGTGCGCTCATCGGCAGTCAAGGGCAAGGTGGCAATCACGGGCAAACTGGCATCCGCTGCGATGCGATCGGTGAAGAGAATCATAGGCGCTGCCTGCGGCAATATTTCCTTGATTTTGGCATAAGGCCCGACTGACCGTCCGATCGCGCAGTGAAGCGTAATAAAGGTTTGAAATTCCCTACTGTCTATATAAATCTAGAACGAAATGATTTAGATCCAGCCAAACCGCCCCCTAACTCCCAATACTGGGGGAGTAAGCCCCATAGGCATTTTCCGATTCCCCTAGTATTGGGAGTTAGGGGGCAATGATCCCGATCGTTACTCCGTACTCAAACTAAAACTTAGTCTTAATTAACACATGGTTCGCACCCTAATTCCTTGAAAAATGCTGAAGAAAGAAGTTTTGTATCAAGAGCTACAGTTTTGATCGGGTCGAAAATCTAGCTTAATGGAACAAACCGCACTAACAGCGGTTGTTCAACACTATTTGCTTGTGGGGAAGTTGTTTGTCATGCCAAGTTCAATGAATCGGCGACGGTTTCTACTGTTCAGCTCCGCCGCGTTGGGGGCGAGTGTTTTCCTCAAGGCTTGTGCTTCTGATCCCGGTACGGGTGGCGGTGGCAGTACGACCTCCTCTGCTGGGGGTGGCGGTGGTAGTAGTGGTAACACGATTAAAGTCGGTCTGCTGCATTCCCTGAGCGGCACGATGGCAATTAGTGAAACAACCGTTGTTGATGCCGAAGAACTCGCGATCGCGGAAATTAATGCAGCGGGTGGCATCCTGGGTAAACAAATCGAAATCGTCAAAGAAGATGGCGCTTCCGATTGGCCGACCTTCGCGGAAAAAGCCGCGAAATTAATTGACCAAGACAAGGTTGCGACAATTTTTGGTTGCTGGACTTCCGCGAGCCGGAAAGCCGTGAAGCCCGTATTTGAATCGAAGAACCACATGCTGTGGTATCCGGTACAGTACGAAGGTCAGGAATGCTCGAAAAATATCTTCTACACCGGGGCCGCGCCGAACCAGCAGATTGAACCGGCGGTCGATTGGCTCCTGGAAAAGAAAGGTAAAAAATTCTTCCTCGTGGGTTCGGACTACGTTTTCCCGCGTACTGCGAACACGATTATTAAAGAGCAATTGAAAGCCAAGGGCGGCGAGACTGTCGGTGAAGATTATCTGCCCCTCGGGAATACCGAAGTCACGCCGATTATCGCGAAAATTAAGCAAGCCTTGCCCGATGGTGGGGTGATTTTCAACAGCTTGAACGGTGATAGCAACGTGGCCTTCTTTAAGCAGTTGAAAGGCGCGGGCATGGGGCCGGATAAATACCCGGTGATGTCCGTGAGTATTGCCGAAGAAGAAGTGCGCCAAATCGGTAAGGAATTTCTGATTGGTCACTATGCCGCTTGGAACTATTTCCAAACCGTGGAATCACCTGCCAATACGAAGTGGGTGAAGGACTTCAAGGCGAAGTATGGCCCCGATCGGGTAACCAATGACCCGATGGAAGCGGCTTACATCATGGTGTATCTCTGGAAACAAGCCGTGGAGAAAGCCAAGACGACGGAACTGGAAGCTGTACGCGCCGCCGCGATCGGTCAATCCTTCGATGCCCCCGAAGGAAAAGTGGAAATGAAGGGCAACCACCACATTTCCAAGACCGTGCGGATTGGTGAAATTCGCGATGATGGCCTGTTCAATATTGTCTTCTCTACCCCCGGCCCGGTTGATCCGATTCCCTGGAACCAGTATGTGCCTGAGACCAAGGGCTTTGCTTGTGACTGGTCTGACCCAGCGAAGGGTGAGAAGTACAAAATCAGCTAGTGGTGAATGAGGCTAAATCCCCTTGATTGAATTCAGGGGGATTTTAGTGTAAGTTCCATTTTTGTAGTAGGGACAGCTTGTGTCGTTATTTATTAGTAGCCTGTTCGATGGTGTCAGTGTCGGTTCAGTGTTGCTGATGTCAGCACTGGGGTTAGCGATCGTCTTTGGGTTGATGGGCGTGATTAATATGGCCCACGGCGAAATGATGATGCTCGGCGCATACACGACCTACGTGGTACAAAATGTCGCCAAAGGCTGGGGCGGGGTTTGGCCGGAGATTTATATTTTTCCGGCTTTGATTTTGGCCTTTGTTGTGGCGGCGATCGCGGGACTCATTCTGGAGCGCGGCGTGATTCGGTTTCTCTACGGCAGACCGTTGGAAACGCTGCTGGCCACCTGGGGCGTGAGTTTGATTTTGCGGCAGTTTGTGCGGAGTGCAAATTGGACGCTGAGCTTGACGATCGGATTATTTAGTCTGGCGTTTTTGGGTGGGCAGTGGTGGCTGGGACGCAATCGCAGTCCGGATCTGGCGTTGCCGACAAGATTGAAGTTGCTGCTGTTTGGGATCGCAGCGGGCATTAGCTTTGGGCTGAGTTCGATCTTGGGCCGATCGGGCAAGCTCTCGGTCTGGAATAAACTTTGGTTCAGTGCCCGGAACGTCGATGTAACGCCGCCGACTTGGTTGCAGGCGGGCTTGAAAATCGGCGACTTGAATTTTCCCTATGCGCGGCTGTTTATTATTGGTTTAATGCTGCTGTCGCTGTTCGGCACCTACTGGTTTTTGCAGCGATCGCGGTGGGGCTTACGGATTCGGGCGGTGACACAGAACCGATCGATGAGTTCCTGCTTGGGGATTCCGACCAATACCGTCGATGCCCTGACCTTTGCGCTGGGTTCCGGACTGGCGGGGATTGCGGGTTGTGCGGTGACGTTTCTCGGTTCCGTCGGGCCGAATTTGGGTGGGAACTATATCGTCGATGCCTTTATGGTCGTCGTGCTCGGCGGGGTCGGGAAATTGCTCGGCACCGTGGTCGCGGCCATGCTGATTGGGATTACCAGTTATCTCATCGGATCGGGGACGTTCGCGCTGGTGTTGCAGGGGATCAATGCGGAACTGTTTAAGCCGCTGATCGATTTGGCAACATTTTTCGCGACTTCCAGTATGGCGAAGGTGATGGTGTTTGCTTTAATTATTCTGTTCCTGCAAGTTCGGCCAGCGGGGCTATTCCCGCAAAAAGGTCGGACAGTGGACGCATAGGAGACGATCGTCATGTTGAGCAATACCATTCTCCGCCGCGAATCCAAAACCGACCGATCGCCGTTACAAGAAGCGGGGATCATCGCCGCCATTGCCTTAGCCGCGATCGTGCTGTTTCCCCTGATGCTCTCGCCCTTTCGCTTGAAGCTGTTGGGCCGCTTTTTGTCCTTGGCGATCGCGGCTTTAGGGATTGACTTAATCTGGGGCTATACGGGCCTGTTGAGCTTGGGGCATGGGATTTTCTTTGCGCTGGGTGGCTACGCGATCGCGATGCACCTGAATCTGCAATTGCCGCCGAAGCAGTTGCCGGACTTTTTCATGCTGTACGGCGTGGAGAAGCTGCCTTGGTTCTGGGGGCCGTTTGCTTCGTTTCCGTTTACGGCGGTGGCGCTGTGGCTGATCCCGATGGCGATCGCGGGGTTGCTCGGCTATCTCGTGTTTCGCAATCGGATTCGCGGGGTGTATTTTTCGATTTTGACCCAGGCAATGCTGCTGGTGTTTTTTAACTTCTTCAATGGTCAGCAGAAGTTAATTAATGGCACCAACGGCTTGAAGACAGAAACGGAGAAGCTGTTTGGCATTTTGGTCGGCTCCGATGGGATGCAGCGCAATCTCTATGTTGTGACCGTCGTACTGCTGGCGTTGACCTATGGATTGTGCCGTTGGTTGACGCGGGGGCGATTTGGCAATCTCTTGGTAGCAATTCGTGACGATGAAGCGCGGGTGCGATTTTCCGGCTACAACCCCACCAGTTTCAAAACCCTGGTCTTTGCGATTTCCGGGGCGTTTGCGGGAATTGCCGGGGCGATGTACACGCTGCAATCGGGGATTGTGTCACCGCAGTATATGGAGATTGGCTTCTCGATCGAAATGGTGATCTGGGTGGCCGTCGGCGGGCGGGGCACGTTGCTGGGCGCGATCGTGGGTGCATTGCTCGTGAACTGGGGCCGCAGTTTGCTGAGTGAAAAGTTTCCCGATATTTGGATGTTTTTCCAGGGGGCGCTGTTCCTGCTGGTCGTGACTGTATTGCCCCAGGGCTTGGTCGGCTGGTATCGCGAACAGGCGGCGGCAGGGTGGCCGATTTTCCGTGGGCCGCAACCGACATTTACCTATCCCAGTCTTGAAACCGATCCGGAGGTGCAGCGTGAGCGCGAACAGCAAGCAGAAAATATTGGCAACTGAGAATCTAACTGTCCGATTCGGCGGATTTACAGCGCTGAATAATTTGAATTTCAGTTTGGACCAAGGCGAATTGCGCGTGGTGATTGGCCCGAATGGTGCTGGGAAAACGACGTTCCTGGACGTGATCACAGGGAAAGTGCGTCCCACCGAGGGAGAATTGACCTTCAAAGGCAAGCGCAATTTGCACAAATTATCCGAACACCAAATTGCCCAACTCGGCATTGGTCGGAAGTTTCAGACCCCGCGTGTATATCTCAATCTCACCCCCCGCGAAAATCTGCAACTCTCCTGCGATCGGCCCAAGTCGGTCTTTTCGTCCCTGATGGGCAAACCCAATTCTGCCAGTCAAGCGACGGTCGGCGGATTACTGGAAACGATTGGCCTTGATCATAAAGCCGATAAACCCGCCCATTTGCTCTCTCACGGTGAAAAGCAATGGCTCGAAATCGGCATGTTGGTGGCCCAGTCGCCGGATTTGCTGTTGGTTGATGAACCTGTAGCTGGCTTGACCGATGAAGAAACTGAACTCACGGGGCGATTGCTACTGAGCCTCGCCGAGAGTCATTCGATCATCGTAATCGAACATGATATGGAATTTGTCCGCCAAATTGCGAGTCATGTCACGGTACTGCACCAAGGCACGATCCTGTGCGAAGGCACGATGGAGCAAATTGAAAAAGACCCGCGTGTGATCGAAGTCTATCTGGGTGAAACACCGGATATGGCTGCTTAATTGATTCATTAATTGACCTCGCAATCCAATCGCCATGCAATCTCAAATCACCGATCGACCCAAACCCATGCCCACTGATACGATGCTCCAAGTCGCGGGACTGGACGTGTATTACGGGGAAAGTCATATTTTGCGGCAGGTCGATTTGACCGTGTTGCCGGGGCAGATGGTTTGTCTGATTGGGCGCAATGGCGTGGGGAAGACGACATTTTTGAAAACGATTATGGGGCTACTGTCGCCGCGCCAAGGTGAGATTTTGTATCAAGATCAGCGGGTGAATCGGCTGAGTCCCGATCGACGAGCGAAACTGGGCATCGCCTACGTGCCCCAAGGTCGGGAAATCATCCCGCGCTTAACCGTGAAGGAAAACCTCATTCTCGGTCAGGAAGCCCTGCCGGACGGTGCGCTGAATCGGGAACGGGAACTGCTCGATCGGGTGTTTGATTTATTTCCGGTGCTGAAAACAATGCTGAACCGGATGGGCGGCGACTTGAGCGGTGGTCAGCAGCAGCAACTCGCGATCGGGCGGGCCTTAATGGGCAATCCGCAGCTTTTGGTTTTGGACGAACCGACGGAGGGGATTCAACCTTCAATTATTCTGGAAATTGAAGCGGCGGTAAAACGCATCATGGCAGAATCGGGAATGTCCGTGCTGCTGGTAGAACAGCATTTGCATTTTGTGCGGCAGGCGGATTGGTACTACGCGATGCAGCGGGGCGGGATTGTTTCCTCGGGGCCAACGACGGAGCTGAGCGAAGCGGTAATTAAGCAGTTTTTGTCGGTTTAGGATTTTGGTTCGGACGGAGGAGCGTCATGATGGGCGATTACGTGCCGACGAATGCGGAAGTGGAGGAGCGTTGGATTGAGGCATGCAATCAGGTATACGACATTGCGCGCGCGCAAGCGGCGAGTGACTCGGATGCCGATCGGGCGCGGGCCAGGGACGAACTAAACTGCTTATTGCCGGACGGGACGGTGACAAATCTAGAAACCTGCTGTGGCTGGCTCCAGGATTCCGCTTATCAAGGGTTTGAGCTGAAAGTGGAACGGGGGCAGGTTTACGGAGAACCGGGGGCGATTGTTTCCCGCTTTCGGTAGACTGTTAGCATGATTCTGCTTGTAATCGATGAATTTGACAGGCCCCTAAACCCCCGATGCTGGGGGCTTTGATGATGTGAAGGAGGCAATAATGCCGCAAATATTAGTGGATTCGGGACTGAAAATGTTACCTGGCCGATCGCCTTGGCGGGGTAGTTTAGACGTAACTTATGCACTGGAACAAGGCCGAACCCGTCCGATCGCGGTGACAACCCAAGCCCCGCTACGAATGCAACGGGCACATTATCCCGAAGGTGAACAGCATTGCTATTCAACCATTGTGCATACGGCAGGGGGAATGGTCGGCGGCGATGAATTGCAACAGTTGGTGCGATTGCGATCGGGCGCACAAGTTTTGATTACAACCCCGGCGGCAACGAAGGTCTATCGCTCGATCGGGGAGACGGCGCAGCAGTTCATTCAGCTCAAACTCGAACCCGAGGCTTATCTCGAATGGTTTCCCCAGGAGACGATCGTCTTTAATGCGGCACAATACCATCAGCAATTGCGGGTAGATTTAGCGCCCGGTGCGGTGGCGCTGCTGTGGGACGTAACGCGGTTTGGGCGAACGGCGCGGGGGGAACAATTTGTCGCGGGGGATTGGCGATCGGACTTAGAAGTGTGGCAGGGGGAGAAACCGCTGCTGATCGATCGGCAATGGCTACCAGGAAATGCCGAAACCGTACAAAGTCCAAATGCTTTGAACGGCTGTCCCGTCCTGGGAACCTGGGTTTTAGTCGGTCAAACCGTGAGCGATGCGGATCTTCAGCTCATGCAAGAAACTTTAAGAAAAGCCGAAATTCCTGCGGCAGAAATCGGGCTGACGCGGGGGCTAAATGGCGTGATTTGTCGCTATCGGGGCCGATCGACAAGTGCGGCCCGACAGGCATTTATGGCACTGTGGCAGGTGGTGCGGCGATCGCGTGATGGCGTTGTACCGCCTGTGCCTCGAATCTGGTACTAACAGTAGGCCATAGTAAAATTCAGGTATTGACGATCGCTGAATCACCATGCAATTAACACCGCAAGAAAAAGATAAATTATTGATTTTCACTGCTGGACTGGTGGCCGAGCGGCGCAAGGAAAGGGGTTTGAAATTAAACTACCCGGAAGCTGTGGCTTATATTTCAGCGGCAATTCTGGAAGGCGCACGCGAAGGTCGAACGGTATCGGAACTCATGCAGTATGGCACCACACTATTGACCCGCAATGACGTGATGGAAGGCATTGCGGAAATGATCGACGAAGTCCAAGTCGAAGCCACCTTTCCCGATGGGACAAAATTGGTGACGGTGCATTCACCGATCGGGTAGCGGTCATTGACGCTCATTCCAAGGTTATTCCAATCACCCGCCCCGGAATCAATTCCGAGGCTAATAGCACAAGTCCTTTGAAAAGGACTCAACCCAGATTGATGGCGGTTCATTCAACCCATTTCAATGGGTTTATGCTATTAGCCCTGAACTTAAGTTCAGGGTGGGTTATGCCGAAAAAATGTTGAATCGGCTATTTCTGATTAATTGCCTAAAACCTGCCGTGCCGTAATCGATAATTCTGGAAATACCTGGGAGAAAATCTTTTCATCCCCCCGAAATTCTTGGGGTTCACCATACTCCGCCTCCTCCGCCGTCATCGCATAAATCGACAGCATTGGTCGTTTGGGGCGACCCAGGTAACGCACTCCACCCAACCCAGCATAATCGACGATCCAATATTCCTGAATCCCGATCGACTCGTATTCCGCCAGCTTGGTCAAATAATCATCCCGCCAATTTGTCGAAACCACTTCAATCACCAGCGGCGGTGCTGTATGGGCCATCGCGGAACCCGGTGTACCTTTCATGCCAGCCCAGACTGCCCGATTGAGAACCAGCAAATCATAGTATCGACTGACTCAGATGTAATCAAAAATGTCGAAACATGACGAGCTGTAAAGAAATAGTCGCAGATTGTGATGCTGGCGCGATCGCGGACGGATAATGCGATTAGATCAAAGTAGTTCAGGCGACGGAACGCTACAACCAGCCATCGCAACTGAATTTGATCCTCGCTCCATCTGAATTAACGATGAGGTTACTGATGCTAACTCTCTCTCCTGAAGCCACCTATGCCTGCTTGATGCATCTCGATACAAGCCGTGATGATGCCCAGTCGCAAGTGGAAAATGCCCAATGCCGCGAGTCAGCGATCGCGCTACTGGCTGACCATGATGTGAGTTTGAAATGGCGACAGACGATCGCCGATCGGTTGAATGCCGCTGATACGATTTTGGGCATGACGGTTGTGGGCCGTAATGACGATAGCTATTAGGTCTTGAGTTGGAATTGGATATTCAATTGATTCTACATCCCCCTGTTTCTTAATTGAGACGGGGGCTTGGTTTAGGGTTGCACGATCGGCGCAGGTCATCAATACGCCGAATTTTACGTTGAGCAATTTAATTTAACAGCCTGTCAGCATTTCTTTATTTGTTGTCGATATGTTGCTGGAGATGTGAGATCTTCGTTAAGAGTCGGGCGGGATTAATTTTCCTGCTAGACAATTGTGGGACATTCTCGTTTGATTGCCCTACTTTAGCCATAATTGCCATGCCACCTATTTCTGCACCCCCAGCCCAAGGTTTGTATCAGCCTCAATTTGAACATGATGCCTGCGGTGTGGGTTTGATTGTTCAGATGCAGGGCCATAAGTCCCACGCGATCGTGGAACATGGGCTAACGATTTTACTGAATCTGGATCATCGTGGAGCCTGCGGCTGTGAGCCAAACACGGGCGATGGTGCGGGGATTCTGCTGCAAGTGCCGGATAAGTTTTTGCGCAAAGTGATGGGCGCGATCGGGGTGACGTTGCCGCCGATCTGGCAATATGGTGTGGGCATGGTCTACGGATCGCCGGATGCAACGACGCGGCAGCAAGGTCGGCAACGCTTTGAACAAGCGGCGCAGGAGTTGGGCCTGCAAGTGCTGGGCTGGCGCGATGTGCCGACGGATAATGATTTGCTGGGGGCGACCGCGCGGGCCAGTGAGCCGTTTATGCAGCAGGTGTTTGTGGCCTGGAGTGATGCGCGTTCGGCTGATATTTTGGCCTTGGAACGAAAGCTGTTTGTCCTGCGGAAAACTTCGTTTAATGCGATTCACACGATCGATGAATATTGGTATGTTGCGAGTTTGTCGGCGCGGACGATCGTGTACAAGGGAATGCTGATGCCCGTGCAGGTTGGGGCATTTTATGCGGATTTGCATGACCCGGATTTTGAAAGTGCGTTGGCGCTGGTGCATTCGCGGTTTAGCACCAATACGTTCCCGAGCTGGGAGCGATCACATCCCTATCGCTATATTGCGCACAATGGCGAAATTAATACCCTACGCGGCAATATCAACTGGATGCAGGCGCGGCAGGCGATGTTCCAGTCGGGCTTATTCGGCGAGGATATGGCAAAGATTCAGCCGATTATTAACGTTGATGGTAGCGATTCCAGTATTTTTGATAATACGTTTGAGCTATTGGCGCTGTCGGGCCGATCGTTGCCGCACGCGATGATGATGATGGTGCCCGAACCTTGGGCCAATCATGAGTCGATGAGTCCCGAACGGAAGGCATTTTATCAGTATCACGCTTGTCTGATGGAACCGTGGGATGGCCCAGCAGCGGTGGCCTTCACCGATGGGACACAAATTGGCGCGGTGCTCGATCGCAATGGGTTGCGTCCGGCGCGCTATTACGTCACCCAGGATGACATGGTAATTTTGGCATCAGAGGCGGGGGTGCTGCCGATCGCGCCGGAGCATGTGGTGCAGAAAGGCCGATTACAGCCGGGGCGGATGTTCCTGGTGGATACGGCGCGGGGTCGCATTATCAGCGATGCCGAAATCAAACAGGAAATTGTCGCATCGCAGCCCTATCAAGATTGGTTAAATCAGCATTTATTACCGATCGAGCAGTTGCCCGCCGCGACCGCCACGACCTTAGATTTAGCGTCGCTAACGCAGCGGCAGCAAGCGTTTGGCTACACGTTTGAGGATATTCGGCTCTTGCTTACGCCGATGGCTAAAGATGGGGTGGAAGCTGTGGGGGCGATGGGGACGGATACGCCGTTGGCGGTGCTGTCCGATCGACCCAAGTTGCTCTACGACTATTTCCAGCAATTGTTCGCCCAGGTGACGAATCCCCCGATCGATTCAATTCGGGAGGAAATTATTACATCGGCAATTACCACGCTGGGCGCAGAACATAATTTACTTGATCCGCAACCCGAAAGCTGTCGCTTAATTGAATTGAAAACTCCGGTTTTAACCAATGAGCAACTGGCGCAGCTGAAGGCTTTAGATCAATCCGATGGCGTATTTAAATCCCAAGTGTTACCAATTTTGTTTGATCCCCAAACGGGTGTAGCAGGCTTGGAGCAGGCGATGCAAGAACTTTGCGCCATTGCCGATCGGGCGATCGCGGCGGGAATTAATATTTTGATTCTGTCCGATCGGGGAATCAACTCCTCCCATGCTGCAATTCCGGCATTACTGGCTGTATCCGGTCTCCATCATCATTTAATTCGTCAGGGCCAACGCACCCGCATCGGACTGGTGCTGGAATCCGGGGAACCGCGCGAAGTGCATCACTTTGCCACGTTGCTTGGCTACGGCTGCGGGGCAATTAATCCCTATTTAGCCTTTGAAACCCTCGCTGATATGGTGAATCAGGAAATTCTGCAAGATGTGGATTATCCGAAAGCCTGCCAGAATTTAATTAAAGCGGTGACGAAGGGTGTGATTAAGGTTGCGGCGAAAATTGGGATTTCGACGTTGCAGAGTTATCGCGGGGCACAGATCTTTGAGGCCGTGGGACTGAATCCGACGGTGATCGATCGCTATTTCACGGGGACGGCTTCGCGGATTGCGGGAGTGGATTTGGCGGTGATTGCGACAGAGGCGACCGCGCGGCATCAGCGGGCTTACAGCGATCGCGCCCAGGAATCGACCCTCGATGTCGGCGGCGAATACCAATGGCGGGCCGCTGGGGAACGGCACCTATTCAGCCCACAAACGATCCATGCGTTGCAGGATGCGGTACGGCAGGGCGATTATGCAAAATTCAAGCATTACTCCAGTTTGATCAATGACCAGCATGAACAATGGTTCACGCTACGGGGATTGCTAAAGTTTAAGCAACGGGAAGCAATCGCGATCGACGAAGTTGAGCCGATCGAAGCAATCATGCAACGCTTCAAAACCGGGGCGATGAGCTACGGTTCGATTTCCCAGGAAGCCCATGAGACCCTCGCGATCGCCATGAATCGCATCGGCGGCAAGTCGAATACGGGGGAAGGCGGCGAAGACCCAGAGCGCTATACCTGGACAAACGACCAAGGCGACTCGAAAAATAGTGCGATTAAGCAAGTTGCCTCCGGGCGCTTTGGGGTAACGAGTTTGTATTTGTCCCAAGCCCGCGAACTGCAAATCAAAATGGCCCAGGGCGCAAAGCCCGGTGAAGGCGGCCAATTGCCGGGTAAAAAAGTCTATCCCTGGATTGCCAAGGTACGTCATTCTACACCGGGAGTCGGGCTGATTTCGCCGCCGCCGCACCATGATATTTATTCGATCGAGGACTTGGCCGAATTAATTCATGACCTGAAAAATGCGAATCGGGCGGCGCGCATTAGCGTCAAACTGGTTTCCGAAGTGGGGGTCGGGACGATCGCGGCAGGCGTTGCCAAAGCCCATGCTGACGTGGTCTTGGTTTCCGGCTTTGACGGGGGGACGGGCGCTTCGCCAATGACTTCGATTAAACACGCCGGGTTGCCGTGGGAATTGGGCGTGGCCGAAACCCACCAAACCTTGGTGCTGAATAATCTCCGATCGCGGATCGTAATCGAAACCGATGGCCAAATGAAAACCGGGCGGGATGTCGCGATCGCGGCTCTGCTCGGGGCGGAGGAATTTGGCTTTTCGACGGCACCGCTGGTTTCTCTCGGCTGCATTATGATGCGGGTTTGTCACCTGAATACCTGCCCGGTGGGAATTGCCACCCAAGATCCGCAATTGCGGGATAAATTCACGGGCGATCCGCAACATGCCGTGAACTTTATGCGATTTATCGCCCAGGAAGTGCGGGAGATCATGGCATCGCTGGGGTTCCGGAAATTAAGCGATATGGTGGGCCGCACGGATCTGCTCGAAGCGGAATCGGCGGTACAACACTGGAAAGCGCAGGGGCTAGATCTGTCGCCCTTGCTCTATCAGCCGCCCGTGGATGATACCGTCGGTCGCTACTGCCAGATTCCCCAGGATCATGGGTTATCCCATTGCCTCGACCTGCGCCAAATTCTACCGCTCTGCCAAGCCGCGATCGAACGCGGTGAACCCGTCAAAGCGACGATCCCGATTCATAATACCGATCGGGTGGTCGGCACGATTCTCGGTAATGAAATCACGAAACGCCATTGGGACGGGCTGCCCGATGACACTGTGCATTTGCACTTCCAAGGCAGCGCGGGTCAGAGTTTTGGGGCATTTGTGCCGCGTGGGGTGACGCTGGAATTGGAAGGGGATGCGAATGATTATTTGGGCAAGGGATTGAGCGGTGGACGAATTATTTTATATCCATCGCGGCAATCGACCTTTGTGGCGGAAGATAACATCATTACGGGCAACGTCGCGCTCTATGGTGCGACGCAAGGTGAAGTGTACATTCGCGGCATGGCAGGAGAGCGCTTTGCCGTCCGCAATTCCGGGGTGAATGCCGTCGTGGAGGCCGTTGGCGACCATGGCTGTGAATATATGACGGGCGGCAAAGTCGTAATTCTCGGCCCCACGGGACGCAACTTTGCGGCGGGGATGAGCGGCGGGGTGGCCTATGTGCTGGATGAATCCGGTGATTTTGCGACACGCTGCAATCAGCAGATGGTCGATTTGGAAGCCGTTACTGATTCCGAGGAAATCGCCGACCTGCGGCAATTAATTACCCACCATGCAACCTATACCGAGAGTGCCAAGGCGCAGATGATTCTGAACAATTGGGAGACGATCATGCCGAAGTTTGTGCGTGTCATTCCACGCGATTATAAACGGGTCTTGCAGGCCTTGCGGAATGCTTTAGCAACAGGCTTAAGCGGCGATGCGGCAATGCGCGTGGCATTTGAGCAAAATGCCCAGGATGGGGCAAGAGTTGGAGGAAGTTAGGCATCGGGAATTGGCTGGTTTGCGTAAATTAATTGAGGGATTTTAGTCATGGGTAAGCCAACGGGATTTTTGGAGTTTTTGCGGGAATTGCCCGTGGAGATCGATCCGCGCGATCGGATTCGCAATTGGGATGAGTTTCATTTGGCGATGCCGGAGGATCAACTGCGGCAACAGGGTGCACGCTGTATGGATTGTGGGGTGCCGTTTTGCCACAGTGGGACGACGATTAATGGCATGGCCAGTGGTTGCCCGGTTCACAATTTGATTCCCGAATGGAATGATTTGATTTATCGCGGGCGCTGGCAGGAAGCCCTCGATCGGCTTCATCGCACGAATAATTTCCCGGAATTCACGGGTCGGGTTTGTCCCGCGCCCTGTGAAGGCTCCTGTGTGCTGGGCCTGAACAATCCACCCGTAACGATTAAAAATATCGAATGCACGATCGCCGATCGGGGCTGGGAATCGGGCTGGATCACGCCGCAAATTCCGACCCAGCGCACGGGTAAAAAAGTTGCGGTGATTGGCTCCGGGCCTGCGGGCCTCTGTGCAGCGGCACAACTGAATCAGGCAGGGCATAAAGTCACCGTATTTGAGCGAGCCGATCGACCGGGGGGACTGCTGATGTACGGTATCCCCAACATGAAACTCGATAAAGAACAAGTGGTTTTGCGACGCTTAAAGGTATTGGAAGCGGAAGGGGTGGAATTTGTCTGTAATACGGAAGTGGGGAAGGATATTACATCGCAGCAGTTGATTGATGCGTATGATTCAGTGGTGCTTTGTACAGGCGCGACGAAACCGCGTGACCTGCCGATCGAAGGGCGGGAATTAAAGGGCATTCATTTTGCGATGGACTTTCTAACGGCCAATACCCAAGCGGTTTTGAACCAAGGTCAGCCGAATGCGAATTACATTTCGGCGGCGGGCAAAGATGTGGTGATTATTGGCGGCGGGGATACGGGGACGGACTGTGTGGCGACTTCGATTCGCCATGGTTGCCGGAGTATGACGCAGTTGGAAATTATGCCGCAACCACCGACGGAACGCGCCGCGAATAATCCCTGGCCGGAATGGCCAAAGGTGTACAAGCTCGATTATGGGCAAGAGGAATCGGCGGCGCGATTTGGCGATGATCCGAGGGTTTATACGACGACAGCGACGCGATTTGAGGGGGATGCGGCGGGGAACGTGACGGCGGTGCATACGGTGGAAGTGGCCTGGGAGCGGGATGCTCAGGGACGATTTACGCCGAATCCGATTCCGGGTACGGAACAAGTCCGATCGGCGCAGTTGGTCTTGCTGGCGATGGGTTTTTTGGGGCCGGAGCAGCCGTTATTGGAGAGTTTGGGAGTGGAACGGGACGATCGCAGTAATGTAAAGGCGACCCATGGGGATTATGCGACGAGCATTCCGGGGGTGTTTGCGGCGGGGGATTGTCGGCGGGGGCAGAGTTTGGTGGTGTGGGCGTTTAATGAGGGACGCGGTGCGGCGCGGGCCTGTGACGCTTATTTGATGGGGGTCTCGAATTTGCCCTAGCGGTATTGTTCTGCTAGCGCATGATTGCTAGAGGGGTGCACTATGATAAGTCAAACGAATCAATGATAAGTCAAACGAATCAATGCAATGCACCCCATTGGCTAGAGACCAATTGTTATGAAAATTAAAGCGATCGTGCGTTCAGCCGACGAAGGTGGACTGTGGGCTGAAGTGGCAGTTCTACCGGGTTGTATCACCGAGGGAACGTCATAACGTCAAAGACGAGGCAACCCCGGTCGCTTTGTTAGGTTTACTTTCTAAGCCGATGTGCGACTTCCCTTTTGTAAAGCACTAAAATTGTAAAGCACTAAAATCATCGGTGGCTAGGCCTTTGAATTCAGTTGGCCCTATGTTTTTTGACCGTAGAATGTTGGATTCATTGGCCTCGAAAAAAGTTGCACATCGACTATTGTTATTATTCTGACTTCAGTGATGTGAATGGGGCTGCGAGCTATTTCCCTGTTGCTGTCAGTAGGTATGTTGATTGATTGAAGAGAACTCTATTACCTCTGCTCAGAGAGTGGAGGAATAATTTCGATACCATACTTGGGGGCAGTAGTCAGGATTTTGTCTAGGTCTTCAGGAGTCAACGAGGCTCCAAGAGTAATCTGATCGTTCACTTCCTTTCCAACTTCGGCGATAAATTTCTCAAAGCCAGCAGGGGTAACCCAGATTAGCATTTTGGCGGGTACCGCAGTCGTATTTGTAAAGCGGTGAAGTTGCCCTTTCGGTGAGTGAAGGAAAGTTCCAGATGTTGCAGTGAAAATACGATCATCAAGCTGGAATTCTATCTCTCCCTCTTGAACGTAAAAGGCTTCATCTTCTCGCGTATGTCGATGAGGCGGTGAACCACCTTGAGGTGCAACAATTGCTTCACAAAGTGCATAGGCTTCTCCTGTTTCTTCTCCAATTGCTTTGAATGTATAAAGGTCTTGACCAAAGTAGTAACAACGACCTTGACCAGATTGAACAAAAAGCCCGTTTTGATGAATTGTCATTGCGACTATGCTCCTTTTCTGGTCAAACAACTAGTGACGTTGAAACCCAACACCGAAATTCTAATAGAAGTTGAAACCCAACACCGAAATTCTAATAGAAAACTTACTGACTGGATAGGTAATGTAAAGCAGTCGAACGGTGCCGTTCACCAGCTGCTCGTAAACTTTCGCAATCACCGATCGACTTTCGGCGGTCAGTATGCATGGGCGTTGTCAGACTGTTTCCACAGGGATTTTAAGTATAAACTCTGTGCCTTGTCCCAATGAAGAATTCACTTCAACCGTTCCACGGTGTTTTTCAACGATAATTTGGCGGGCTATCGCCAAGCCTAAACCAGTTCCTTTGCCCACTCCCTTAGTTGTAAATAAGTTCTCAAAAATCCTTTGCTTAGTTTCCTCGTTCATCCCGATCCCATTGTCTTGAATCTTGATCGTTGCCCATTGCTGACAGTTTGATAGTTGGACTGTAACCGTGATACGGTTAGGCTGCAACTGAATCTCTGAAAAACTTTTACCTTGATTAGATTCATCTAGGGCATCGATCGCATTAGCGAGTAAATTCATAAAAACCTGATTGAGTTGCCCTGGGAAACAGTGAACAGGTTGCATCTCATGATAGTTCGTCGTGATTTCAATGGCTGGACGATGCTCATTTGCCTTGAGGCGATGTTTCAGGATGAGCAACGTACTATCAAGACCTTCATAAATATTGAAGGGTACTTTAGATTCTGTGTCAGCTCTAGAAAATGTTCTGAGGCTAGTACTAATACTCTGTATCCGCTTAATTCCCTCACGCATAGAATAAAGTACTTTGGGCAAATCTTCCCGCAAATAGGCTAGATCGATCGTTTCAATTTCTTCTTCAATCTCTTGACCGGGATTGGGTAATGCTTTCTGATACAAGTCGAGTAACCCAAAGAGATCGCACACATAATCTTGTGCAGGTTGCAAGTTGCCTGAGAGGAACCCCACTGGATTATTAATCTCGTGTGCCACACCTGCAACTAGGTTGCCAAGGGCTGACATTTTTTCCTGTTGAATGAGTTGTAGTTGAGATTGTTGCAGTTGCTCTAAGGCGGATGTTAATTCAGTTGTTTGAAATTCGAGTTTCTGGTTCAATTTTTGCAGCGCAATATCAGCTTGCTTCCGTGCAGTGATGTCTTGATAGGTTCCGAGAATTCCGATGACTTTGCCCTGCATACCATGAAGCGGAGCCTTGTTGGTTTCTAGCCAAGCTTGCTTACCATCGCCCTGAAGTTGTGGCTCAACGATTCCCAATTCGGCGTAATCGGCTAGCATGACGCGGCGATCACACTCTCGAAAGAAGTCTGCCTCTTCTTTTTTCCACGCCAAATCATAATCAGTTTTGCCCACAATGTTCTCTGGGAAGCCGACTCCCGAATCTTCCGCAAAGTTCTGGTTACAGCCCAGATAAACTGAGTTTCGATCTTTCCAGAAAATTGCTTCGGGCAACGTATCCATAACTAATTGCAAGAGTTGTTGAGATGCTTTCAGTTCACTCTCTATTTTTTCTCGGTCAATTCTTTCTTGCTCGTGGGATTGCCTGAGCGCTTTGATCTCTACTTGAGATTGGCTAAGCGCTTGTTCTAATCGAGCGATCGTCTCATGCTGTAGGCTCAATGATTTATCTAACTTATCCATTACTACACCTCATCGTACTGGGAAATAGTCTGTTTTAAGTTAGAGTTCCCAGGTAAATAATCAGCCTAACGATGCAGTTGAGCGGCGACAGGTTGCCTATCACGCTTGTTGCACAAGCGGGTGGGGTCGTCCGTTCCAACTGCATCGTTCGATCGACGGTGCTACATGGATTTAGATGGAATCGCATCCGCCTAACACCCCAGAAAGGGATCTTAGGCATACGCACTTCAGTATAACCACCCTCGATAACTGCCTCAATCCCTTCACAAAATTTTACCCGCCAACAACGCCCCCACTATTCATCAAGACCCCGATCGCGGCCCCATCGCCGCCATAATATCCCCTGCGACGGACTCACCCCAAAACTCACCAAAAATAACCCCGTTGACAACAGCGCGATCGTCGGCCCCGAAGGTAGATTGCAGTAATAGCTCAGATACACCCCCGTCACACTCACCGCCATCCCGATCGCCGCTCCCAGCAGCAACATCTGATGCAACGCCTTCACCCACAAACTTGCCGTCAATGCCGGCACCGCCAACAACGACACCACCAAAATCACCCCCACCGCCTGCATACTCGCAATAATCGTCAACGTAATCGCCGCCATAAAGCCCCAATACATCCCCTTCACGGGCAATCCCACCGCCTGCGCTCCCGTTGGATCAAAGGTATAGAACAGCAATTCCTTATAGCAAAGCCCGATCGCGCCCAGTACGATCGCCGCAATGACTGCCGTTCGCCCCACATCCCACCAAGCCACACTGAGAATATTGCCATATAAAAATGCATCCAAATCAATCTTACTTCTCAACACCGTCGTCAACAGAATCCCCAACGAGAAAAAAGTCGAAAACGTCAATGCCATCGCCGCATCGGATTTAATCTGCGACTGTGTCCTTATCCAACTAATTAATGCGCCACCGCACAGTCCCGAAATCACCGCCCCAAAAATCAAATCCCACTTGAGGAAATACGACACCGACAATCCCGGCAACACACAATGCGCCACCACATCCGCAATCATCGTCATCCGCTGCACAATTAAAAAACAGCCCAAAACCGGGCAGAGCGAGCCAATCAGGCCACTAATTGCAAACGCCCGCCGCATAAATTCATAGTGCCAAGGCTCAACCAGCAAGTTCAGCATTCACCCCACCCCGTTTTCAATACCCTCAACCCTAACAGACAATATCCGCATGACGATGATGATGCGTATGGCGCGGCAGGGACGCATCATAAAAAACGCCCCCATAGGCTTGCAGCAGATTTTCTGGGGTCATCACATTCTGCGGCGTATCATTCGCGATAATCCGCTGATTCACCAGCATCAACCGATCGAGCACCCCCATCGTGCCACTCCAATCATGACTGCTCACCAGCAAAATCTTCGATCGCGATCGCAGTTCCGCAAACACATCCACCATCACCGCCTCCGTCTGCTTATCCACCCCCGTAAACGGCTCATCAAAGAGAAAAATCTCCGCATCCTGTGCCAACGCCCGCGCTAAAAATACGCGCTGCTGTTGCCCACCGGACAATTCCCCAATCCGCCGATCGCGCAAATCTGCCATCCCCACACGCTCCAGCGCTGCCTCGACCATCCGCCGCGCCTGCTTGCCCGGTCGCCGAAACCAACCCGTACTTCTGGCCCGTGCCATCATCACCACCTGTCCCACCGTAATCGGATAATCCCAATCGACCTGCGATCGCTGCGGCACATAGGCCACTTTTTCTAACTGCAAATGCAACGGACAAGTACAGTAGCTCACCTGGCCCCGCACCTTCGGCACCAGCCCCAGCATCGCCTTCATCATCGTGCTCTTGCCCGCCCCATTCGGCCCCAAAATCCCCACCACTTCGCCCGGATGAATATGAAAACTCACATTCTCCAAGCTCCGCACATCGCGATAGGACACCGCCAATTCCTGGACGTTCAACATGGCTACGGGAGACCGCTAATTGAAATTTCTAACCCGATCGACAACGATTCCGAGAATCATTCTCATTTTATCGAGCGGATTTGATTGTATCAGGAAGGATCGTCAGAAATTTAATCTTCTGCCGACCGATCGCGCAGTGGCCCATCTACCGTCGCCGTTCCGCTAGCTGCCGCACAATCTCCGCGTGTTTCTCCTTCGTAATCGGATAGAAGTAAGCTAACGCAATCCCAATCCCGAGTACGATCGCAGGCAACGGCCCCACCATCACCCGGATCGCATCGAGCGCGCCCTGCGGCTGAATCGGCTCCGGTTGTCCCGCTGTTTGGGAGACAAACCCGGCGAGTTGTAGCGTCTGACCAACGATCGCCAGCGCCGCCGCCAGCACCAACTTCTGTAACAGCACCATAAAGCTATAGAACACGCCTTCGCGCCGCTGGCCCGTCCGCAGCTCGTCGAGCTCAATCACATCGGGAATCATCGACCAAGGAATCAGATAGGCCGTCGAAACCCCCATGCCAATTACCACACCCAAAGCATAGAGCCACCCCGTCTGCCCCGGACGCAGCAAAAACAGCCCAATCTCCGCCACCATCCACAGCCCACTGCCGATCATGTACACCATCTGTTTCCCGAGGCGCACCGAGAGCGATCGCCAGACCCCCAGCATCAGCAGCGCCGTCACCTGCACCGCAATCAGCACCAGGGTATAGGCTTGATTGTCTAGCCCCATGTAGTTCTTCGCGTAGAACGGGATAAAGGCCACCGTATTCTGCACCGCAAACCAGGAACAGAGGTATAGGCCAATTACGAAGAGAAACGGCTTGTTCTGGAGCGCGATCGCGACCTGTTGTTTCAGCGGCAGTTCGGCTTCCTGGGGCGTCGCCAAGCGGCGGCGTTCCACCGCGATCGCCCGCCGTTTCGTCCCCCAGACGCACCAGCCCAAGGTCGCCACTGCGATCACTGCCACCACTCCACCGAGGGTCAAATACTGCGTTGCCGGGTCTTTCACTGCCCCAAAGATCACCAGCGCGATCACCAGCGAGACAATGCTCCCGCCGATCGAGAACATAAACCGAAAACTGCTCAAACTCGTGCGCTCGTCATAGTCCTGGGTCAGCTCCGCCGTCATCGCCGTATAGGGCAGATTCACCACCGTATAGAACGAATTGAACAGCACCGAAGCCAACACATAGAAGCCAAACAGCCACCATTGATTCTGGAACGGCACCACCCACTGCATTAGAAACGTCAGCCCAAAGGGAATCGCCCCCCAGAACAGCCAAGGCAACCGCCGACCCCAACGATGGGCGGAGCGATCGCTCATCACCCCCACCAGCGGGTCATTCACCGCATCCCACACCTTTCCCACCCCCAGCGTCAGCCCCGCGAGGCCCGCACTCATTCCGGCAACCTGCGTGAGAAAGACCAACAAGTAAATCGCCAGTACATTCGCCGTCATCGCTGGCCCTGTATCCCCGGCCCCGTAGGCGAGCTTGGTCCAAAACGAGAGCTTACGATCGAGAATGTCCGGCGATTCAGCAGTCATACAAATCACAATCCATGGAAGATGTCGCTAACACTTATAGCCGCTAATACTTAAATGCCCGCTAACACTTTTAGCATGCCGCTCGATCGCCGCAATTCCAGAGATAATACGAAATGTAAATGATAGGTGAGTGTTAGACACGATGGCGGATCTCTTTGTTTCCTGGGACGACTATCACCAGACAATCGAAGCCCTCGCAGCCCAGATCCATCAGTCCGGATGGCAGTTCAATCAGATTGTTTGTCTGGCGCGGGGCGGGCTGCGGGTGGGCGACACCCTATCGCGGATTTTTGATCAGCCCTTGGCGATCCTGTCCACATCCTCCTACCACGGCGACAGCCACGATCGGGCAACGTTAATTTTTTCCGACGACTTAACCAAAACCACACAAAATCTCGGCAGCCATATCCTCCTGGTGGATGATTTAGTCGATTCGGGGGTGACGCTGCAAAAGACGCTGCCCTGGCTCGATCGCAAATACGGCTTTTACATCGAAGAAGTCCGTAGCGCCGTGCTTTGGTACAAAGCCTGCTCCGTGATCAAGCCCGACTATTACGTCCAGTATTTACCCGAAAATCCCTGGATTCATCAGCCCTTCGAGCGATACGAACAAATTCGACCGGAGGATCTGGTGCAGCCGAATTGATTTGCTAAAATAAGCGTAAATCTGAACTCCGTAAATCCTCGGGGTGCCGATCGTCAGGCTTGCATCACTTCAAAGTTGTGACCGTGATCTCTCGTAGAACGTGTTCCGGAACATTACGGAGCCCGATCGCTTCTGTAAAACTAAGCATGCTGCTGTAAGGCTAAGCGTGCTTTTGTAAAGCCAGCAGCAATGTCATGGGTTGCGCTTTGATTCACCATCGGTTCAAACTTCAACGATTGTCTTAATGATGCAAGCACCAGAGATTCAGCGCCTTGGCAGTTACTTGGTCGAAGCGGGATTGGTTACCCCTGCGCAGATTGACGTAGCGCTCAGTGATCAGCGTTTTAGTGAAGGGATGCGGATTGGCGAGATCCTCGTCATGCGGGGTTGGATCAAACAGCAGACCCTCGACTTTGTGATTACCAAAGTCGTCGAACCCGAGCAAACCGCCGCCCGCCAGCAAACCCTCGACGACGGCCTCATCCGCCGCTACCAGCCCCGCCCCGCTGATACTACAGTCATCCAACCGCTGACCGCCGGTCGCTCGGAGACCATCGCCGCCCCGCGCCTATCTGATCCTGCCACCCCCCGACCGCCCCAGCGGCCGCTGACCCCGACCGCCCCAGCCACCACCCACCAGCCTCAGCCCCAGTCGATCGCCCAAGCCCGCTCCCTCGACGGCAGCCGCATCATCGAAATCCTCCGCCCCAAAACCGACTACAGCGCCCCAATCCGTCCCCAAGATCTCCCCACCGATCCCGGCAATATTAACGATCGCAAGTCCCTCAGCTCCATCCCCGACGAGGACGACATGAATTGGGTCGGGTAGGTTGGGTGAAACAACGTGAAACCCAACTAGCTAACCATAGCCACAGACCAGCAACCACAACGGCAACGTCACCAACAAGCAAATACAGCCTCCCGCCACCAACGAAACCGCTAGCTCCGGATCCAGTTGGTAATTCTCCGTCAGCACGATCGTCGCAAACGCGGGCGGCATCGCCGATTGCAAGACCAGGATTTGCTTCGCGACGGCTGGCAGCGGCAGGGCCCGGGTCAACAGCCAGACCAACATCGGCAGGAGCAGCATTTTGCCGAGCAGAATCCCCAGAATCCGGGTGGGTTGCTTGAGTGATTGAATTTCGCTGAGGCGAATGCCGATCAGCAATAGCGCCAGCATGATCGATCCCCAGGCGATCGCGCTCAAACCGACCTCAACTGGCTCTGGAAAAGGTTGGCGGTACAGCAATGCACCACCAAAAGCCACCAATGTTGGATTAATGACGGCGGAACCAAGATTCGCGATCGGGTGGGCGGGGGTGGCCGTCGGATTTTGGCGCTGACTGTAGCGCTGCGCCAGCCAAGCCCCGCCGCCATAAGCGCCCAATGTTGTCCCCAGTAGGTCATAGAACAGCGCCCAGGCAAATCCCGTTTGCCCAAACAATGTCAGCGCGATCGGCAGGCCCAGATAGCCCGTATTGCCAAACGCCACCCCAATCATCGCCGTGCCCTGCGTCCCCCAAGACCAGCCGCGATCGCCCCGTCGCAACCACAATTTCACCGCTAACAGGGCGACCGCGCTGCCCCACCAAGCCACGCCCCCCGCTGCCCAAACCGCCCCCTCTAGGCGCGTCTGGCGCAAAAACACAAACACACTCAGCGGCACTCCGACCCAGAACAGTACCCGCCCCAGGATAATCGGTAACTGTGGCGAAGCCCAGCGACCGAGCAGCCAGCCGATCGTGCCACCGCCAAGCAGCGTGCAATAGATTTGGAACAGTTTCGGAATGAGCATGGAATCCCTGGGATTGGATCAGCATTGGCCGCACCGCCAAAATTGGATGCTAAATTTAACATGTTCGCAAAACCTGGATTTCGGTACAATCAACATCCAAACTGGATCGATCTAGCTTGATGTTGTAACTTTCCCTTGGACCGTCAATTGTTCACTCGCTCGCGATCGGAGTCTGCTCTTGAGTAATCCTGGCCTACCGCGCAACGCTACTGACCTCACCCCGGCCTTCGATGATATTCCCGAAGCCCAGCGGGAAACCGTTGAGGCCCCACCCGCGCGCTCGTGGTTGCCCTTGATCGGCATCGGCCTTGGTCTGCTGGCGCTGGGGGTCGTCAGTTTGGCGATTGGTCGCCTCAACCGCCCCACCCCGATCGCCAGCCAGCCCAATCAGTCCAGCCCTGTCAGCCCATCCACCAACCCCGAGTCGTCGCCTACCCTGGATGCCGATGGCCGGATGCTTAACCATTATCCCTACCCAGAAGCAGCGGCGGCGGATTTGGAACCCATTACCGCTGACGGTAGTTTCAAGCTCCACGCCAGTGCGGCAAAAGCCTACAAAGAGATGGCCGCAGCCGCCCAGGCCGATGGGGTCATCTTGGTGCCGCTATCCGCCTTCCGGAGTGTGCAGGATCAGCAAGAACTATTTTTCCAAATCAGCCGCGATCGCAATCAGCGCCCAGAAGAGCGGGCCGCAGTCAGCGCGCCACCGGGGCACAGTGAGCACCACACGGGCTACGCGATCGACCTCGGTGACGGGAATGTTCCGGCGGTTAATCTCAGCCCCAATTTTGAGAATACTAAGGCTTACCAATGGCTCCAGGCGAATGCTGCCCGCTTTAGCTTCGAGCTGTCGTTCCCGAAGGATAATGCCCAAGGTGTGAGCTACGAACCTTGGCATTGGCGCTTCGTGGGTGATTCTGATAGCCTCGAAACCTTCTATAAAGCCAAAAACTCCCCTGAATCGAACCCGCCCAATCCCTAGTCGTCATCCCCCCAAAGCCCTATAATAGTGCGTAATATTACGAAATGTAACAGCGACGATGGGAACCTCGAAACAGTCGGTTGTAGTGATTGGGGCTGGGATTGGGGGGTTGACAGCGGCGGCACTCTTGGCCAAGCGGGGCTATGCAGTGCAGGTCTATGACCAAGCGATCGTGCCGGGGGGGTGTGCTTCGACCTTTAAGCGCCAAGGGTTTACGTTTGATGTGGGGGCGACCCAAGTGGCGGGTCTCGAACCCGGTGGGATTCATGCGCGGATTTTTGCAGAATTAGAAATTGAATTGCCGGAGGCAGTGCCCTGTGATCCGGCCTGTGCGGTGTTTCTGCCCGGTGAGACGACTCCGATCAACGTGTGGCGCGATCCCGATCGGTGGCGGGCCGAACGTGAGCGGCAATTTCCCGGCAGTGAGCGCTTCTGGGCCTTGATGGCGAATATGTTTGAAGTGAGCTGGGCCTTTCAAGGCCGCGATCCGGTATTGCCCCCGCGTAATGCTTGGGATCTGTGGCAAATGGTGCAAGCCCTGCGCTTGGAAACCCTGAAAACCGCGCCCTTTGCATTTTCCACCGTGGGTGATGTGCTGCGGCTGTTGGGTCTCGGCGGCGATCGGCGACTGAAAACCTTCCTCGACCTCCAGCTCAAGCTCTATTCCCAAGTCGATGCTGATGAAACCGCCTTTCTCTATGCTGCCACTGCCTTGGCCGTTTCCCAAGCGCCCTGTGGGCTCTACCATTTGCAGGGCAGCATGCAGGTGCTCAGCGATCGCCTAGTCGCATCCCTGATGCGCGATGGGGGCCGCTTGCTGATGGGCCATACCGTTGAATCGATTCCCGTCGAAGCGGGGGCGGCGCGGGGCGTGAAGGTGCGAAACCAGAAAACCGACGACATTTGGTTTGAGCCTGCCGATCACATCGTCGCGAACGTCACCGTACAGGACTTGGTGCGACTGTTGGGCGATCGTGCGCCCACAGGCTATCGTCGCCGGGTAGAAAACCTGGAACCCGCGTCCGGAGCCTTTGTCGTTTACCTCGGGGTAGATCAAGCGGCAATTCCGGCGGATTGTCCACCGCATTTGCAGTTCCTTTATGATCCCAGCGGCCCGATTGGGGAAAATAACTCCCTCTTCGTCTCCGTCAGTCATGAAGGCGATGGCCGTGCCCCCGCTGGCAAGGCAACGATCGTCGCCTCCTCCTTTGTGGATACGAATGACTGGCGCAATCTCTCCCCAGAGGACTATGCCGCGCGGAAGGAACATTACACCCAAACGGCGATCGCCCGTCTCGGGGAATATTTCGATCTGTCGGAAACGATCATTTACCAAATTGCCGGAACCCCGCGCAGCTTCGAGCGCTACACCGGGCGACAGGACGGCATTGTCGGCGGTGTAGGCATGCGGCGATTGAGCTTTGGGCCGTTTGGATTTGCAAATCGGACACCCCTCGATCGGCTGTGGTTGGTCGGAGATTCGACTCATCCGGGAGAGGGAACCGCAGGCGTGAGTTACTCGGCATTAACTGTCGTACGGCAGATTACAGAATCCTAATTTTCTTCCACAATGACAGGCAATCGACCCCACGGTAGTTCCCCTAGCCCTAACGACGGTGTGAACTGAGGTCGAGGTTCGGTGTAATTGAATCGCGATTGCCCGTACATCCCCCTTGTACGAAGTTCCCCCTGCCTGAGGCCATTGTGGTTATGAATATCTTGAGTCAGGGCATGACGGCGTTCCTGTTGATTGTGAGCGCGGTGATGCTGTTGTTGTGTCTGTTGCTATTGCTAGAGACCGTGGCATTTCTGCTGCCCGGTCGTCCGCGTCGCGCTTTTCCCGAGCAGTCAGTGCATCATGCGACGATCGTCATTCCGGCGCATAACGAAGAAGCGGGTTTGGCAGCGACTTTAGCGCCGTTAGTTGAGTTGCCCTATCCGATCGTTGTGGTCGCCGATAACTGTGATGATCAAACCGCCGCAATCGCCCGCAATTTTGGCGTGACGGTCCTGGAACGCCGCCATCCCACTGATCGGGGCAAGGGCTTTGCGATGGATTTTGCCTTGAATTTTCTGCGCGCGACACCGCCGGAGGTGGTGGTGTTCCTCGATGCCGATTGCTTAATCCAAGCATCCGAAGTGGTGCGGTTAGTGGACTATGCGGGTCGCCGCCAGCGGCCTGTGCAATCGCTTTATTTGATGGGATTGCCCGCGCAACCCACGGCGAAACATCGGGTTTCGGCCTTTGCCTTTCGGTTTAAGAATCAAGTGCGGATGCAGGGATTGTCTCGCCTGCGCGGCCCGATCGTGCTTTCTGGTTCGGGGATGGTCTTTCCTTGGGCCTGTTTAGCGGATGTGAATCTGGCCAGCGGGGCGATCGTGGAAGACATGAAGCTCGGCATCGACTTAGCGATCGCGGGGAGTCCGGCGATCTTCTGCGCTGATACCCTGGTTGCCAGCGTCCTGCCGCAGCAAACCAGCGCCGCCAATAGTCAACGCACCCGTTGGGAGCATGGGCATCTGCAATCGATCGGGATCTACGCGCCGCAATTGCTGCGGGCTGCTTTGCTGCAACGTCGATGGGATTTGCTCTTAATGGCCTGGGATCTGTGTATTCCGCCACTATCACTGATGGTGATGCTGTGGGTCGTAACGGCTTGCGTCACAGGTATAGCGGCAATGTTTGGCTTATCCCGTGGGCCGGTGGTGCTCACGGGCATCGCGGGTCTGATGCTGCTCACGGCGATTTTGGGTGCTTGGCAGCGGGTGGGGCGAACGATTTTACCTTTGGGTGATCTACTGCGCGTGCCGCTGTATGTGGTGGCAAAATTACCGCTGTACCTGCGATTCATTAACGCCCCGCAGCAATCGTGGGAACGCACTGCCCGCGATGAAGTTGCCCCCGAAATTGCCCTCTCGTCAAAAAACTAAACATGCCGCAGCGCGATCGGGTGTTAGGTTGAACAGTGAAGCCCTCAGCCAATCTCGGCCCATTTTGCCCGATCGTGTCTGTCATGCAAATCGACTTTCACCATACTGTGACCTACGTTTGCGCCCGCCTAGCGGGGTTTGACGATCAGGCAGCGCAAACCATTGCCTATGCGGCGCAATATGTCGACGATGCTACCAACAGCGGCTTGATCCGGTTTGACAATGGGGCTTTATTTCGCCGGATTAGCTCGGCGCACAAGCTGTTTGACTATCGTAATTTTCAGGATTTAGCCAATTACCAAGTTTGGTTACCGTTTCACTTTTTACCCGGCAATGGCGGTTTGCCAGCGGGTCAAGATCCCGCTGGGGGCTTTATCGAAAAACTGATTTGTCGCGCGAACAGTCCGATCGCCCAGGAACTCGTCGCCCAATGTATCAGTAAAGCCAACGCCAGCTATGGACTCCACTGGCTTGGCATTACGCTGCATGTCTATGCCGATACCTGGGCGCACCAAGGATTTGCGGGGGTGAATCACCAGGTGAATCAAGCCAGTCGATTACTGAATGCGGTGGGTCAGGAAGATGTCGGATTGCTCGATCGGTTGAAAGGCTACTTTATCGGTGAGGCGCTGCCGTTAGGCCATGGTGCGGTTTTGGGTAATCCGGATAAACCCTACCTGCGCTGGGCCTATACGAATGGGTGTGGGGAAGCGATTCAGCGGGATAATCCGCAGGAATTTATCGCTGCTGTCGAGGCGATGGTGCAGGTCATGCAGCGGTTTCGATTGCGGGATGCCCAGGCGATCGTGCCGGGATTAGACAGTCGCGATCGCGATACCATTTACACGACCTTGACCGAATTCACTGAACCCAGCAGTCACAAGCGTCATCGGCAATGGCTAGCGCGGATTGCCAGTGGTTATTTCAGTTTTGGGGCAGCGGCGATCAATTACATTCCCAAAGGCAAAGGCTCCTGGAAACACCAATCCCTGGGTACGGAACAGGATGTGGATCGAGACGACGATGTATTTACTTACAGTCCCACCTTTCTAAAAAGTGACTGGAAACTCTTTCACGATGCGCTCCAAGCCCATCACTTTTATGTCATCCATGAACTGCTGCCGCAATATGGCATTTGTGTTGCTTGAGCACGATCGTAGATCGTCCAGCTAGGTGGTACGGCGCTTGGGGTACAGCAAGAAAATCAACCACAGCATTCCCAGGGGAATAATCGACAATTGCAGCAGTCCAATAATCAATCGCCGAGGCAGCTCGAATAAGCCACGACGCATGAGCAGTCGCTCAAGTGGCTGAATCGCCCGACGACGAATCCGGCGAATTGTGGAAGCCTGGACAATGACCATCACAGTCCAAGCCGTGGTAAATGCCAAATAAATTGCAATATACATTGAATCTTAATTTCAACACTTAAGGGATTGAAGCTACAGACAAAAATAGTTAGCTTAGTTCAATGAAATGACGATATGACCCTTTCAGGATAAACTGCCGCTGGGATAACCGATTGGTTAATGCCAGTGTGTCTGATTCAATAATTTTGTGGCCGCGTATGAATACGGAATATGTAGATAATCTTGACACGGCGGGCACCGTATTTTTGCTGAAGTCAGATAAACCTTCATAACTGCGCGAGGCAGCTATCTAGGACAATCGCTGCTCCGAGGTGCTCCGAGAAAGCCATCGGTGGGTAGGGGCTCAAAAAATAATAGCTTTCGATCGAGACCGATTAACCCAGTGATTAAACATACTGGATCAACCATTTGCAGCATAGGCAATGCCATCACGCCCTGGAACAGGTTTACCCAGAAATTATGACGAAGATCGAGTTTGAATTAGCACCGAAACCCTCGCCGGAGGAAAAGCCACGAAAGGACAATCGGGATTTTTGTCCGTCAAGGCCCGTGGGGCATTGAGCGGTCGAATGCTTGGATGGAGCGTTGTCAGAACTTGATCGAAAAATTTGAAAGGACCTTGGAACATGCCGTCGCTAAACTTCACCTGTGCTTTGTCCGACTCCTGCTCAAGCGCCTTGCAACACTTGCCTAAGATTTCAAATGGATTCTATGAGTCGGATCACATCCTCGAAGCGAGTGTCAGGTTTGAAATGGCGAGTCTTCCGATCGACCTTAAACGGAATCCAATAGTTGCTCAGGCGATAGTAGCTGAGATGTTTGAGGTAGAACTCCGCCAGCCCCGCGTCATCAAGAATCATTCCCCGCTGCTTCAGTAGATCCATCTGCTGGGTGTATGTAGTAGCAGGCTTATTGAATTTCTGACTCATCGCTATCCCGAAAAAAGAGGAACCCGCCAGTTTGCGCTTCCAAGGATAGGCGTGGCGGGTTTTATTATTCTCATGACAATCAAAGGGTTAGCAATCAGTCAATCAGTGGAATCCGCAAGCGGGGAAAACCTGATGCAACGCTATTACGGAACTTTACCTGTTCATCGCCCCGCCGTCAGCACTTGGCCCGCCGTCAGCTTTAGCGCTGGGAAGCCCGGGGAGATCAGCCAATCATCCCCGGTGAAGTCTTGGAACTGGTATTCCCCATCGGTAAGCGTGCCGATTTTGACGATCGCCCGATCGGGGTCGATAATCCACATCTCAGGAATGCCACGGCCCGCATACTCATCGGGCTTCTGTTCGTAATCACGCTGGTAATTTTTGGTGGACTCGCTACCAGGAGAAACCACCTCGATCGCGATCAGCGGGTTTAAGTCATGCAGGAATAGACAGGCTTCTTTTCGCCCCTCGATCGCTTGGAAAGATTCTTTAGTGTGGACAATCAAATCGGGGTCGCGGGCACTGGCATAGGAGCTTCTCACCTGGATTTTCTGTTTGCAGCCGATCTGATAGTGGGGAATCTCTAGTCCCATGAACACAGCGATTAAGTACATCGCTATCAAAGTATTTATCGTGGCTTCATTCCCCATTTCTACCAGCACTCCATCGACCAACTCATAGCGGGTATCCGTCCCATCGTCATAGGTCAGATACTCCTCTAAGGTCATGCGTTTTGCGGTGGCGACGGTCATGGGGTCAAGCTCCCTTGCTTCACCTGGATAGGCTCATTCTATCGGATGACCGGGCTGTAACGGTTAGATATACCGTTACAAGTACCGTTACAGATACCGTTACAGTCTCACACACTTACTAGGCAGCACTTTTATTCACTTGTAACGGTTGTAACGGTATTTCCAATAGAAAGCCTACTCAAAAAACTAATATGTTGATTCAGAACAAGTCAGGGGCTTGTAGACCTCCCCCAATATCGGCGGCCTAACGACTAAACAAGACCTTTGGATCATGTCCAGTCATCTCAGCGATCGCCATCGGCTTACATCCCGCCGCCAAGGCGTGGCTGATGTAGGTATGGCGACAGTTATAGGGATGACGATAAGACACCTTTACCTGTGTCGGCACTGAGCGCCATGCCCTGCGACTGAAGTTGTGATCGTCGATGTGCTTCCCTTCCGGTGAATTGAACACCAGCGCATCCGGTGACTGGCCTTGGTACCTGGCCTTCAACATGGTCTGAACCTTGGAAGGTAAGCGGAATTCTCTAGCCCGATTGGTCTTGGTGGCTTTGCGCTTGCCACCTCTCGCGATCGCTTCCCCAATCCACACAATACCGCAGTCATGCGAAAGGTGCTTCCATTGCAAGCCGATCGCTTCTCCCAATCGGCACCCAGTCGAGAATAAGAACTCAACAAAATCGGCATAGTGGCTGTAATGCCGTGAAGCCCTGAAGCCAGACATTATCGCCTTGACTTCCCCTTGGGTGAATGGTTTGGGCCTTTGCTTGGGTGGCACCTTGACCGATCGTAGGACATCGACCCAAGGGTTATCCGTCACCAATTTCTGTTTAATCCCCCAATCCCAGCAAGCCTTAAGGGTGACAAGGCGTTCCCGCTGGGTCGCCGGGGCAAGCCATGTCGCCAGATGCAATCGGAACTCATCAGCCAAATCATCATTAACACTACTTGCGGATTTGACCCCAAAGAACTCCCGCACAGGTGCTTTGAGTGCTTTGAACTTGTCCAAGCTGCGATCGTAAAGCCGCTTCCGTTTGTACTCGGTGAACTTGGCCAGTAAATCAATCACCGTGATGCTGGTGATGTCCTGGGGGGAATGCCGATATTTGACCAATGATGGGTCAAAGTTACCCGTCACCATGTCCCCTTCGATAATCCTGGCCTTAGCTTCTGCAATGGTTCGGTTCAGGCTGCCGTCGGGTGTACCAGTCGAGAGGGTGTAGCGTTCCCCCTGATATGTCCAGCGTAATCGCAGCATTCCCCGAAATGCCTGAACCGCAACCGTCCCCAGCTTTGCCTTAACCTTAGCCATGCCTTAAACCTTGATACCAATTTGATACCAGTTATAAGTCCGGCTTCCGATAGGGGTTGACATTGGTTGTCATAGGTCAGGCAGTAGAGGGGCATAAATAGTACAGCCCCCAGATACGACAAAACCCCCTACCAGAGGAGGTTTGAGATTAAGCCCGTGACGAGGATTGAACTCGTGACCTCACCCTTACCAAGGGTGTGCTCTACCACTGAGCCACACGGGCACCTTAACCATATCTAACCTCTAGCTGGCTAGAGGATGTGGAATGGGCCGGGCTAGATTCGAACTAGCGTAGGTGTAACCAGCGGATTTACAGTCCGCCCCCATTAACCACTCGGGCACCGACCCTCGCCTTCCACGTGAATCAATCTAACACAGAATGACGGCATCTTGGCAAACTTTTTTGGAAAAAGTTTCAGCGGGTGGGGCGTTGGGTCATTTGCAGGCGGGCAACGGTGGGAATCAACATCGCTGCGAGGTGACTGGCATCCACTCCGAGCACCGTCCGATCGCCTACCGTTTGTACGCCCGCCTCAGCATGCCATCGCGCGGCTGCCGCCGTAAGTTCTAGCGGATCGCCGCCTTGGGCCAGCAGACCAGCGATCATCCCCGTCAGCACATCGCCACTCCCGCCGCGTGCCAAGGCAGACGTACTATGCAAGTTCAGCCGCAATTGGCCCGTGGGATCAGCGATCGCGACGCGGGCCCCTTTAAGCAAGACGATTGTGCCGCTTGCCGCCGCAGCGGCTTGGGCGGCGGTGAGCCGATCGCTGAGATCAACCCCCGGAAACAAACGGCGGAATTCGCCGAGGTGGGGGGTAAGGATGGTGGGGGCTGATCGGTGGAGCCATCTGGGTTGAGACGCGATCATATTCAACCCATCCGCATCCAAAACCACGGGGTGGTCAGTGGCCAGGATTTGCTGGACGATGTTTGTGGGTTCGGGCGTGAGACCACAGCCCACCCCAATAGCGGAATATCTTGATATGTCAGTGGGGAGAGCGGCGATCGTGCCGTTCGGGGTTTCCGGGCAGGCAAGGATGAGGGCTTCGGGAAGTTGGGCTTGGAGGAGGGGTTTGAGGGACGCTGGAACAGCGATCGTCAGCATCCCGATACCTGTCGCTCTCGCGCCCAGGCCCGCGAGGATGGCCGCACCGGAATATTGTTGGGAACCGCAAACCAGCAGTAAGTTACCCATTTGGTACTTGTGCGCGATCGGCGATCGATTCAATGGCAAGGCCGCAAGCATCGCGGCATTCGTAATGCACTGCACGATCGGACTATCTCCCAAGATTGCCGCGATATCCGTCTCAGGGATGTCGAATTCGATCAAGTGACTCTCTCCCAGGTAAGGGACAGCCGCTTCCTGGAAAAAGGCCCGCTTCCACAACCCCAGGCATAGTGTCTGAGTGGCATGAATCGCTTGGCCCAATACCGCGCCAGAATCAGTTGCTATGCCCGAGGGTAGATCGATGCTGATGATCGGAACGCCTGCTGTATTGATGCGCTCAATGATTTCTGCCAGATCACCATCCAGTGATCGCCTCAGCCCGAAGCCAAACAGCCCATCGACCCAAAAATCACAAGCAGCCAAATCCGCATTCAAGGCTGGGTAAAGCGGAATACCGATGTGTTGGATGTAATCCAGATGCTGCTGAGTCAGCGGTTTAAGTCGATCGCCGGGACAGAGGATTGCAACCCGATAGCCTGCATGATGCAGCTCCCGCGCCACCACCAAGGCATCGCCGCCATTGTGCCCCGGCCCCACCAAAATCCCCACCTTGGGCCATGCCGCAAGGGGATAATGGGCTTTGATCCAGGCGGTAATCCGCAGCGCGACTTTTTCCATCAGCGCGGCCACAGGCATTCCCGCTGCAAACAACCGAGCTTCGATCGCCTGCATCTGGGCTGCGGTGACGACGCGTTGGTGGAACATTTTGGCTAACTTTTTAACTAACTAACTTTTTAACTAACTACTGGTCTCCATCATTTTCAGATAGCACAGCGTCGAAGCCACAAAAAATGGCATAAAAAACCACGACGGCACGCTGAAATAGAGCCAGAACATCAGCACAAACCAGAGACAAATGCTCGAAAGCGCCAGTACGTTGGGCATTGCTACTACCTTTACCTTTCAACAGGGGAAAACGGTTTTTGGTAGAGCGCACACTCTGTCTAGCCTAGCCATGCCACCATCGTCCTGGCCTCCGTTGCGTCACGGAGGCCAGAAATTCAGTTGTCACAGGCTGCGCGGCAATGGGGTCAACTTGGGGGTCAACCAGCCGCGTTCAATGGCGATCAAAAGCTCGGCAACAGGGCAGCACTCATCATTCAATCAATTCAAAACACCCGGAAGCTGCTTTCATTGTCTCGGCGATCGCTAGAGCCGTGAGACTACCTAAAGACGGAGCTTTGGGGGTTGGGCATTTAAAGTTTGCTTGAAGTTCGGCGGGGGGCGAGGGCAGAGTGAGTGGGGGATTTTTTGGTCGCTGCGGGTAATCCGTACCCCAAATCTGACGGGCAAGATCCCGCCCGCTCCGCGTCCAACTCGTTACAATAAGAAGCTGAATTGGACGATGCGTTCAAACCTCGCCTATTCACTTTGATTGAGTTGAAATCCGCCCATCGAGAGATCTTTCATGCTGGCAACACCCCTCGTTATTTCCAAAGAGCTTCCGAGATTGAGCTATACCTACAGTAGCGATCGGTTTGACCCGAGCTGGTCGGCCCCGTTGGCGATTCTGTTGGGCCTCGGGCGAGCCGCTGGCGCGGATTTTGTCGAGTTTTTCCTGGAGCGATCGCGCTACATCAGCAGTCAGGCGGAGGAAGATGCGATCACCAGCATTGCGCCGCGATTGTCCACGGGGGCCGGGGTGCGGGTGCTGCGCGGCAAGGCCGATGGCTACGTTTCCACCAATGATCTGTCGTTTCAGGGCTTGAAGCGGGCCTTAGAAAAAGCCTTGGGCATCACCGGGCTGCAACTGCCGGGGCCATCGGCGTTTATTCCCGAAATCAATTTGGAATGGCTGCGCGACTACGGCACACGGGGCAACAAAGACGCTTGGCTCGACCAGTGCAGTTCGATGCAGGAAATGAGCGACGTGCTGCTGGCCGCCAACGCGCAGTTGGGCAAAACCGCGACCCACGTACAATCGCGTCGGGCCGTTTATTTTCGCGATTGGCAGGAAGTCTTAGTCGCCGCGAGTGATGGGACATTTGCGCGGGATGTGCGGCTAACGCAGTCCGTGGGCTTTAGCTTGCTCTGTGCCGACGGCGAACACCGATCGTCGATCAACAAGCGGGTCGGCGACACCAGCGATCCGGGCTTCCTGCGCCAATGGAACTACCAGCAAGACGTGGAAGAAGTCGCCGAATCAGCGGGCAAAATGCTCTACGCCGATTTCGTCGAATCCGGTAACTTACCCGTGGTGATGGCCAACTCCTTCGGCGGTGTGATTTTCCACGAAGCCTGCGGCCACCTGCTCGAAACCACTCAAATCGAGCGCAAAGTCACCCCATTCATGGACAAAAAAGGCGAGAAAATTGCCCATGAAAATCTCACCGCTTGGGACGAAGGGATCACCAAGGACGAGTTTGGCACGATCGACATGGACGACGAGGGGATGCCCGCCCAGCGCACCTTGTTGATCGAAAACGGGATCTTGAAGAACTTCATCGCCGATCGGGCGGGTTCCATGCGTACAGGCCATCCGCGCACGGGCAGCGGTCGCCGTCAAAGCTACAACTACGCCGCCGCGAGCCGGATGCGGAATACCTATATCGCACCGGGGCCTTACAGCGTTGACGATCTGTTTGCCTCGATCGACAAGGGAATTTACTGCAAGAAAATGGGCGGCGGTAGCGTCGGCACCACGGGTCAATTTAACTTCGCCGTGGATGAAGCCTATTTGATCGAAAACGGCAAAGTCACCAAGCCGCTCAAAGGTGCAACGCTAATTGGCGAAGCCGTGGACATGATGCAGAAGATTTCGATGTCCTCCCAGGATTTGGGTTTGGCTCCGGGGTTCTGCGGCAGCGTCAGCGGTAGCGTTTACGTCACCGTTGGTCAGCCCCATATCAAAGTGGATGGAATTACGATTGGCGGTCGCTAATTGATCGCATTGTTGATTTGATTTTTGAATTGTCTAACTTACCCTTTTGAACCATGTCTACAGTTGACACGATCGCCAGTGCAGCCAAGTCCGCTGCGACCAAATTGAATATTCAGAAGTACGACATCTACGGCTATGCCAGCGATGAAATCAGCGTCCAGGTCGACCATGGTGAACCGGATAAACTCAGCGCATCGCAGTCCTCCGCCGTCACCGTGCGGGTCTGGAACGAGCAGAACACGATCGGGATTACTAGCACCACCGATGTCGATGCCACGGGCTTAGAACTGGCGCTAGAAACCGCCTACGAAGCCAGCTTCTTTGGCGTGAAAGAAAACGTGCCGGACTTTAGCCCCGAAGCCACCGCCCCGATCGCCGCCACCGCCCCGGCCCTCGATACCCAAGCAGGCGTTGATATGCTGCTACAAACCCTGTCCCGCGCCGAAGGGGCATTGCTCGAAGCGCATAGTGCCGTGGGTTCGGTGCCCTATAACGGACTAGAGCAAAGCGAAGTCAATCGCTTTTACCTGAACAGCGCCGGGGCCGTGCGCCAGGATTTGTATAGCGTCGCTTCGATGTATCTCTATGCCCAAGCCGAAGAGGAAGGCAAAAAGCCGCGCAGTGCGATGTCGATGCGGGTCAGCCACGGGTTGGATCAGCTCGATGTAAACGGCTGCATCAGCGAAGCCAGCGAAAAAATCGTCAGCCACCTCAACTACGAAAAAATCAAAACTGGCAAGTACCGTGTGGTCTTCGCCCCCCGCGCTTTTCTGAGCTTAGTGCGGGCCTTTGGCAATATGTACAATGCGCAGAATGTGTTGGATAACCAAAGCTTGTCCAAGGCCGATTCCGTGGGTAGCGCGATCGCCTCACCATTGCTTTGCATCAACGACGACGCATTGCATCCCGAACATATCGGGGCCAACACCTTTGACGGCGAAGGCACCCCCACCCGCAAAACGGTCTTAGTCGAGAACGGTATCCTCAAAGGCTTCCTGCACAGCTCCGGCACCGCAAAGCGCATGGGCACGAGTCCCACCGGCAACGCGAACATGGGCGCAAAAGTCACCGTCAGCTCCAACTTCATTCACGTTTTTGCTAGCGATGTTGCCCCCGAGCAAACCTACAGCTTGGAAAATGCCGATGACGTTATCTTGATCGATGAAGTCCATGCACTGCATGCGGGTGTTCAAGCATTGCAGGGATCGTTTTCGTTACCGTTTGACGGTTGGCTCATCAAAGGTGGCAAGCGCACCAGCATCGAATCAGCGACGGTAGCTGGCGATATTCGGGAAATGTTGAAATCCGTAATCTACGTCGAGCCGAAGGCTGAATTTACGGGTTCTGGGGTTTGTCCGCACGTGTGGGTCGATGGGCTATCAATTACGGGTGAAGAATAGGTTGCGTGATTAATTGGGACGTAGGATGCGTTATCCCGCAGGGTAACGCATCGCCACCCATTAAGTTCAACGCCTCACCATCGCGATCGCCCGATAAGCCCCCATCATCCGATCGGCGATCGCGGGCCAACTGTAATGCCCCAAAGCATATCGGCGTGCATTCTCACCCCGCATTTGCCGATCGGCAGCACTCGCGATCGCATTGCCCAACGCATTTGCCAACGACTCAACTTCGCATTTACAAACCCATCCCGAGTTTGATTGCGTAATCTCCGTATGAATGTGAACTTGATCCGAAATCACAACTGGAGTCCCAGCCGTCATCGCCTCCGCTACCGCAATCCCAAAATTTTCATAATAGGACGGCAAAACAAAGACATCCGCCGCTTGTAGCCAAGCCGTCTTCGCCCCGCCGGAAACGAAGCCAACAACGTGCGATCGCGCTGCTAATTCCGAACCCGCAATCCGATCGCGAATCTGCTGCTCATAATCCGGCTCCTGGGGATTGCCGCCCGCGAGAACGAAATCGAATTCCGCACCGTTTTCGATCAGCTTTTCCAACGCCGGAATCAGTAAGTCGAAGCCTTTTTTCGGATCGATGCGGGACATGAAGAGAATCACCGGCCGATCGCGCGGGATGCCTAACGCCGATCGGGGACAGGTCGCATCCGCCTCCGGCAACACCACCCCCAACGGAAATACCCAATCCTTCGTCGTCACGCCAAACCGTTCCGAAACGATCGCTTCCTGCTCCGTCGTAAAATGCACCGCCGCCGCATGGGCTAGATTCGGCTTTTCCAGCGCCGCCGCATAAATCTGCTTGAGCCGTTGCTTTTTGCGCAAATCCGCCGGGTCGAGGGTGCCGAGGGGACGCAGTACGTAGGGCAAGCCCTGCTGACGGGCAACGGTCGCTGCCATCGAGCTAATCGGCGAAAACAGCGCATGGATATGGGCGACATCGTACTCTTTCGCGTGCTCCGCCAGCCACATCAGCAGCCGGGTCGAAAACTTGTAGCGCCGAAACGGCGAGCAGCGGAAGTAGATAATTTCGTAGCCGTCCTGGGCAATCGGCGTTTCGAGGGGCACAGCCAGCGGCGCTTGGCCGTTGTCGCCATTGGCATTGGTGGTGAGGATCGTAACTTGGGCCCCCGCAGCGGCAAGGGCACTGGAGAGACCGACTACCATTTGGCTGGGGCCACCGTAAACCAGGGAAACGGAAGGCACGATTTGGAGAATTTTCATTGGGGGACAGCAGGGGGCAAGGACAGGCTTTGGCTCTAGGGTGCCCGTGTCGCTGGGGAAACCAACGCGAAAACCGTCCCGATCGGTGGGACAAACCGTAACGCCGATCGATTACGGATTACGGCACATTCGGCTTCCTTGGCTCGGATCATTCGGGCATTGCGGCGTGAGATTCCCAATATTTCTGGTTAAAATGACAGCGTTCACCCAAAAATTCGCAATCGGCTGGAATCATGGAAAACTTCTTGGTTGATGTTCGTCGGTTTGTCGGCAAGGTTCCCTTCACCAATGATGCCGTGGCCCTCTATTACTGTTTCCTTGATCCAAAAACGCCAGTTTTCGCCAAAGCGACTATCGTCGGGGCGCTGATGTATTTCATTTCCCCGGTGGATGCGCTGCCCGATATTATTCCGGCGTTGGGCTTCACCGATGATGCGGGGGTGATTGCCACCACCTTGGCGACCGTAGCGGCCAACATCACCGATGAGCATCGCCAAAAAGCCAAGGAATTTTTCACGGCTTAATGCCCCAAATGCCCCCAGCCCTCAATTCTGGGGGAGCCGAAGGGTTTGTTCTGTTCGGGCCTGACTATGCCCCAGTTACTCCTGCTCAATCCAACGCTAACTTTGCCGATCGGGCCAATGATTTATGGCGCGATCGGCATTGCTTTTTATTTAGCCTGGAATCTCGGCGCGAACGATGTTGCCAATTCCATGGGCACCTCGGTAGGCTCGAAAGCGATTTCCTGGCGGCAGGCGTTAGTGATTGCCGGGATTTTTGAGCTGGCGGGGGCCTTGCTGTTTGGCCAAAATGTATCGGCGAGATTGATCACCGGGGTAATTGATGTCGGCAATTTTAGCGCCCGTGATTTTGTCAGTGCCATGGTCGCCGCGCTATTAGCAGCGGGGGTTTGGATGAATGGGGCGACTGGGTTGGGGTTGCCTGTATCGTCATCCCACGCGATCGTCGGCGCTTTGGCCGGAGTGGGGCTGGTCGCGATCGGGCCGGGGGCTGTGCATTGGGCATCGCTAGGCGGAATTTCGCTGACTTGGTTAGGCACGCCGCTGGTGAGTGCAGGCATTGCTTGGATCGTCTATCGGTTGCTGTTTTTGGGATTTTTGCAGGCCGATCGGGAAGCGGATTCGACGCAAATTCGGCTGCTTGAATGGGTGCCTTGGCTGAGTGCGCTGATCGTGGTGGTGTTTGGCAGTCTTGTGTTGCCATCGGTGGTCGATCGGGTGCAATCGATGGTGCCACTGGGTTTGCCGAACCATACCCTGGCCTTGGGATTAGCCGCCAGTTTGGCGATGGGATTGATGGGCTGGTTATTGCGGCGATCGCCCAAACCGCTGGCATCCAAAACCACGATCGACACCCGAGCCGAAGCCCAGTTCGCTCGGTTTCAACTGATCAGTGCTTGTTTTGTTGCCTTTGCCCATGGCTCAAATGATGTGGGTAACGCGATCGCGCCGCTGGCCGCACTGGTGCAATGGCAATCGACAGGGCAATTGCCGACGGATGATTTAGTCGTGCCGTTTTGGGTATTGGCGATCGGGGGGCTGGGAATTGTCGCGGGGCTAGCGGTATGGGGCGAACGGGTGATTCGGACGGTGGGCGAGGGGATTATGGCATTGCAGCCGAGTGGAGGATTTGCCGCCGAATTAGCGACGGCGATCACGGTACTCTTGGCTTCGCGCTTGGGCTTGCCTGTTTCGACCTCCCATGCGCTGGTGGGGGCAGTCGTGGGCGTGGGATTGGCGCGATCGGGGGTGACGCGATCGGGAGATTCAATTCAAATCAGCACGCTTAAGTCGATTTTGCTGACTTGGATCGCGACGATTCCCCTGGCAGCCGGATTGGCGGGGCTGATGTTTTGGGGATTGCGGGAAATTATGGGTGCGTGAAGTGGGCATTGCTACCGCGATCGCCTGACGCAATCCGATCGGCTAACCGCAAGCGCGCAATTTCGATAATTTCTTGAATGGCAGTGCTTTGTTCTGTTTCTCGATCGTGCCCCAAGCGTTGCTCAAATGCCGCTAAAATCGACTCTTTAGTATGATTGCGAACCGCGATAATAAACGGAAAGCCAAAGCATTGCTTATAGCGTTCGTTGAGACGGTGAAAGCGATCGTATTCTGCTGCCGTCAAGCGATCGAGGCCCACCCCCGACTGCTCCTGTACCGACACCGCCGCCATCGCCAACCGACTGCCCAAATCCGGATGGGCACAAATGAGCTGAATTTGCGCCGTTGCGGATAACCCTTGCACAATTTTTGCCATCACTTTATGCAACTGTGCCCGATTGATAAACGGTCGCTGTAACCAAGCCTGCGCGGCAATTTCCGGTGTCTGCTCAAATACAAACCCGAATAATTCCACAAATTCCGCTTGATTGAGTTGATTCACTTGTGCGATCGCAATCATCCTAGCGCCCCTGCTAAAATTGTCTTCGCGATCGCGTCGGTCACGGCACTCGGCTGTTCCGTCGCCAACTGCTGATACCACTGCTGGGTCAGCGCTGGGTCAGTGCCATGAATCATCTCCGCGCGTTGTCTGGCCTTGTGGACTAAACCATTGACCCGATCGAGTCGTCGATTTTCGTAATGTTGCAATGCCGCGATCGATGCATCCACCGCCAAGCAATCCGCCAATACCCACGCATCTTCCAGCGCCTGACAACCCCCCTGCCCCAAATCCGGACAGGTCGTATGGGCCGCATCGCCTAGCAGCGCCACCCGGCCCTTGACCAAGCGATCGACGGGTCCCAGATCGTGAATCGGAATACGGGCCATCGCAGCGGGATCGAAGGTTTGAATTAATTCCTGCACTGGATCAGCCCAACCTTGAAAGTAATTGGATAATTCGGCACGAAATGTATCAGGAGTCACATTTAACAATGCTAAATCAGACAGGGCCAATGGCACATCAAAAAAGAAATAACACAGATCGTCGCCCACTGGCATCACCGAAGCCCGCTGATGGTCACCCACATAGATCACCCAATGATCCGATGGCGCGATCGCCGCATTCTTGGGCACCAAACCATTCCAGTTCACATACCCGACATAGCGCGGTTCCACCACCTGACCCAAAACATATTCCCGCAAATTCGATCGCACGCCATTCGCCACAATCAACAGATCGCCCGCCACCTTCAGACCATTGGCAAAGGTTGCCGTCACCTGCTCATCCGATTGCGTAATCCCCACACATTCATGACCTAACTGCACCTGCTGCCCTGTCTGCGCTTCAAACGCCCCCAGCAACATCGACTGCAAATCGGCTCGGGCCACGGGATAGGGTGCTTGTCCTACGGCCTCAGTCAACGGTGCCAATGGAATATCATTAAGCAACCTGCCATCGCGCCAACGGTATTGCATGTACTGCAGGTTTCCTGCGATCGCCGCGATCGCCGCTCCCAGCCCCAACTGGTTCAGCACCTTCACCCCATTTGACCAAAGCGAAATGCCTGCCCCCACGGGACGAAGGGTTTGCACCCGATCGTAGACCGCGACATCAAACCCGACTTGGTTCAACGCGATCGCCGCCGCCAATCCCCCAATTCCCGCACCAATGATGATGACTTTCTGAGGCTGTGGGGGCGCGTCATACATTTGGCGAATTCTCCCAAAAAAATTACTGTTATAATTACCTCTAAATTAACCGCGCCTCCATCAAACCGCAAGCTATTCAAAATTCCATTACGTCTGACTCACAATCAATGACCCCAACCACCGAAACTCGACGCATTTTCATCTGTGGTTCCGCCCTACGCGGCCAACCCGACCACCAAAACCTCGGCCAAGCCCGGTTTGTCCGTGCCGTTAAGACTCAGTCGCGCTACCGCCTCCATGCCGCTGAAAACGGTTGGCATCCGGCAATCTATGAGACCGCCACCAATGGCATTAGTATTCCCGGTGAGGAATACGAACTGTCGATCGCTGATTTTAATTATCTTGCTGAAAATGAACCGCCGCATATGTATCCCAGCGATGTCGTTACTGAAGACGGCACGATTCTCACGGCATTTCTGTATCCCCAAGAACTAATTGTCCAACACGATTGGCCCGATATTTCCAATTACGGCGGCTGGGCGACATACAAAGCCGCTCAGTCAAAGCCGCTCAGTCAGCCTAACCCAAACGCCCGCCATGGAAACCCTAACGCAAATCCAAATTAATGCCGATCGCCTCATGCAAGACCTCGATCGCCTTGCCACGATCGGGCAGCTAGACAACGGCGGGATTGGCCGACTGGCCTTCAGTTCCGAGGATATCGCCGCGCGACAATGGGTAGCGCAGCAACTCCAAGCAGCGGGCATGACCGTACAAATTGATGCCGCCGGGAATCTGATCGGACGCTATGCCGGAACCAGCGATTTACCTGTTTTAGCCACCGGATCGCATATCGATACAGTGCCGATCGGCGGTAAATTTGATGGCTGTTTGGGCGTGCTGGCCGGGATTGAAGTCGTGCGCACCTTGCGGGAAAACCAAATTCAACTGCGCCATCCGATCGAGGTGATTATTTTCAGCGATGAAGAGCGATCGATGATCGGTTCAAAAGCAATGGCGGGGCAGTTGGAGTCTTCTCCCGACCACTATGCCCGTCTCGATGGCACCCCGATTCAACAGAGTTTAGCCGCCGTGGGCGGGAATTGGGCGACAATCGCGACAGCCCAACGCGATCAGGCAATTGCGGCATTTATTGAACTGCATGTGGAACAAGGCGGCGTGCTGGAAAAAGCCGGAGCCGCAATTGGGGTCGTCACCGGGGTCGTTGGTCAGCGGCGGTTTGCGGTGCAGATTCAAGGCCAGCCAAATCATGCAGGCACAACTCCAATGACCGATCGGCAGGATGCCCTCGTCGCCGCTGCCCAATTGGTATTGGCCGTGAATCAACTTGCACTGCAAACCCCCGGCGAACAAGTCGCAACCGTTGGCCATCTCACCGTTTCCCCCAATGCTACAAATACGATTCCGGGCCATGTTGAACTGCACATTGATTTGCGCGATTTATCGGGTGAGCATTTACAGCGGTTAATCCAACAAATCGAGATCCACATCAATCACATCGCCGTACTGACCAATACGACAATCACTTGGCGATCGCTGCTCGATATCGAACCTACCCGCGCCGATCCACGCATCATTCACACCCTCACACAGCTTTGTGTAACCCAGGATTTGGCCTATCTTGAACTGCCCAGTCGCGCGGGCCATGATGCCCAGGCGATGGGGCGCGTGGTCCCAATGGGAATGATTTTTGTGCCGAGCCGATCGGGCATTAGCCATTCCGAACAGGAGTTTACCAGTGCTGAAGAATGTGCTCAGGGTACCAGTTTGTTATTACAGAGTTTGATAAAATTAGACGCGCTACTTGACTAAATTCACGCCATGGGAAAACTCACGACACATATTCTCGATACGGCCCAAGGCTGTCCTGGAGTGGGCATTAGTATTGAACTTTGGCAATTCAGCGAAAATTCCCGACAGCATCTTATTTCAACCACAACCAATGCCGATGGACGGACTGATCAGCCGTTACTCAGTGGTGATCAATTCCAAGTGGGCAGCTATGAATTAATCTTTCATATCGGGTCATATTTCCAACAACAAGGCATGAATTTAAGCGAACCGCCATTTCTCGATCGGGTACCCATTCGCTTTAATATCGCCGATCGGGAGCAGCATTATCATGTGCCGTTGTTGGCTTCGCCTTGGTCTTACAGCACCTATCGCGGTAATTAGAGATTAGATGTTCGTTTTAGAGCTTCTGGGCTGCGGCGGATGCACCTGATGCCAATGCCTAGCAATATCCACCCGCCGACAACACCACACCCGATCGTGCCCCTGCACATAATCGAGAAACCTGGCCAACGCAGCGGCCCGCCCCGGACGACCCACCAACCGACAATGTAACCCAATGCTCATCATTTTCGGGGCCGTTTCACCTTCCGCATACAGCACATCAAAGGCATCCCGCAAATAGGCAAAAAATTGATCGCCACTATTAAACCCCTGATTCGTCGCAAAGCGCATATCGTTATTATCCAATGTGTAGGGAATCACCAAATGGGGCCGATCGTAATCATCAACCCAGTAGGGCAAATCATCCGCATAGCTATCCGAATCGTACAGAAAGCCCCCCATTTCCACCACTAACTTGCGCGTATGCGGACTGTTGCGCCCGGTGTACCAGCCCAACGGACGACTGCCCGTCACCCGTTCATGAATCGCGATCGCCTGTTGAAAATGCTCCCGCTCCTGGGCTTCGGTAAAATCCTTATATTCAATCCAGCGCCAACCGTGGGAGGCAATTTCCCAGTCTGCCGCCTGCATTGCCGCCACCACTTCTGGATTTCGCTCCAAGGCCATCGCGATACCGTACACCGTCACCGGAATGTGCCGATCGGTGAACAGCCGATGCAGTCGCCAGAAGCCCGATCGGCTGCCATATTCATAGCAGGACTCCATATTCATATGCCGCAGTCCGACAAACGGTTGTGCCCCCACAATTTCTGACAAAAATGCCTCCGAAGCCGCATCTCCATGCAAAATGCAGTTTTCGCCGCCTTCTTCGTAGTTAATGACGAACTGCACGGCAATTTTGGCATTGTCTGGCCATTGAGCATGGGGTGGATGCTGACCATAACCCACCAGATCGCGGGGATAAATCGAATTGTGCATGCTAAACATTGACCAATCGCTGTTCGACTTCGCCGTGGGCTTTGAGCAATGCCGCGAGTTTTCGTCGCATCAAGATTCCCGGCTGATCGGTAAACATATGCTGCTCACCGCTGGGCCGCAGTGGCACATCATAATCAGTCGTTTCGAGGATCACTTTATCTTCCAGCGTGACCCGTCGATCGAAGGCAATCACATCCGCCGTTGGCGTATCCGCTTCGGTATCGTTACGCAGACAGAATTGGACAATTTGCGAGGTTCGATCATCGATCGGCGTAGCGGTATTCACAATAATGTGGACTAATCCATTGGGATAATTAATCCGCAATTTGCAAGTAAATGGCATAAACCACTCCACATCTAAGGTGCGATGGGTTTGGGCCTGCGACATTTTCAAGTTTTGCTGCTGCTCGGGGGGATTAACTACACCCAGAATCGCCTGGGTGCGAATTCCGGTAGGGGTATCAATCACGTTTAATTGATCCGGAATCGGATGGTCAGCGCTACCGAACGTCCCCGTATGCACAAACGTCGGATGGGCCATATCAAATTCATTTTCCATCACCCGCAACCCCGGACAGCGCCAGGGTTCATAAAATTCGGGAATTAACCGAAAATCGGTCGCACTCGCTTCGGGAATCAGCGGAATCGCCTGCAATGGCTCATCCGCCAAACACACCCAAACATAACCGTAGCGCTCGGCGGTTTGGAACGATCGAATAGCATAATTTCCCGGAATTTTCGCACCGCCTAATTGCGGCACGGCAACACAAACGCCAGCCCCATCAAATTGCCAGCCATGGTACGGGCATTGAATTGTACCGTCGATGACTTTGCCTTTGGAGAGCTGTGCCGATCGATGGCAGCAGCGGTCTTCCGTGACGACGGGTTGACCTGCGCGATCGCGCCAGAGGACAACTTTTTGGCCGAGTAAGGTGAAGGAATGGGGGGTTGCACGCAATTGCGTCAGTGGTAGGACAGGATACCAGAAACGCTTAAGAACGGGTTGTTGGGTTACGAGCATGGCACCTCAGCAAAGATTCAATCACTTAGAGATTGCCCGATCGGCTGTGCAGGGTGGGTTGAGGCAATGATCGGGGGTTTGGTTCTGGGGCTTTGCTATAAGGTAATCGATATAGTGGGTGGTGGGTGTATCTTCTGCTACTGCATCGATGAATTTATATTGACTCAACTCACCCAATCCTCACCCCTCTCCCTTCACCAACGACAACACCAACGGCAACACCAACGCCAAACCAAATCCGCCAAACACCAGCACCTCCACCCCCAACAAAACCCGATTCCCCCAGCGTCCCTGCCATCCCTTCAGCCAACTGTCGGGCCGATCGCTTGATCGCACCGTCCACTGCCACATCGACTGAATTAACGGCCATCCCCCGACTTTCGCACTCATCAGCCCATGCAGTCCCAGCATCAGCCCCAACCCCAGCCAACTCGCCAAATGTGCCAAATACCAAGGCTGATTCACCGCTCCATTCGGCAACCAAGCCTCCTGCATCATCCGCCCCGTCAGCAATGCACAAGTCCCCGCCAATAGCATCAGCGTATTCACCCCCCGTTGCCAAGCCACCCAGCCAATCGCCTGTGGCACCTGACCTAATTGTGACAGGGTATCGTGCTGTACCAAGCGCCGATCGCCCCGCCGCAAACTGTAAACCGCAAACAACGGCCACAGACAAAACAACATCACCCCGATCGTCCCATGAATATCCTGAAGCCCCGTCATCAATGGCAGCTTCAAGCCTCCCCAGCGCTGATCATAGGCGTTATAAACCAAGAAGCCAGAGACCAAAGCCCCACATACCAAAAGCGCCACGCCACCATGGAGCAAGCGCAATAAAGCAGGCTGATAGGGTTTCACTTGCGACATGGGTTGCAGCGGTAATCAGTAAATCATCGCCTCAATTATCTCACGTCAATCCTCGCCCGATCGCCAATCCTCGCCCGATCGTCAATCCTGAGTCGTCAATCTTTGGTAGCCCCAGCGGGAAGTGGGGCATCCTAGGACGATAGTCAAGCTCAGCATGATCAAGCTCGGCAAATCAGTCTCAGCGAATTCTGCGGGCCTTTACCGCGAATCCCCTGAGGCAGGAATATCCTTCGGATAGAAAATCAGTGCTTGCGCGGTGCTGTCATCCGAAATTCCGCGCCTATCCTAAAGGCAACCAGACCCTGTCATCGGTCGATCGGCGGATGTACAAAATCTCTGGTTTGGGTTTGGGTAACACTTCTCGAATCGATGCGTGCAGCAACCGACTAGCAAACAAACTAATCGTTTCTACAGGTTGACGAGCGCCTCATCCGGAAGAACTCAGCGCGACTTCCGTCTGACGCGATGGATCGCCCCGCGACCTGACCCGATGGATCGCCCCGCGATCTTGCCCAATGCCGGCCTGCCCAATTCCCGTGTGTCCCAGTCATCACCATGATTAATTCCTCTGTGCCAACGGTGGAAGCGGCTTCGCCGCTTAACCAAGTTCAGCAATACATTGGACTCAGTCTGCCGCCGGATTTACAGGTTTTATTACCGAATACCTGCGTTACGGAAGTGATTCCCCTGTCTGCTGAACAAATTGTCAGCCTGCCCGAAATGGCACCCTGTGTAATGGGCTTGACGAACTGGCGGGGCGAGGTGCTCTGGCTTGTGGATGTCAGCATCGTGATGGGCAAAGAACCGCTTTACCGACGGTTCCAGCAGGGCGGTCGGCAAGGGCGATTTGATAGCCTCGTGGTGCAATACCAGCATCACACTGTGGGGCTTGTGGTTGATCAAGTGACGCAATTGCGCCAGTTGACCCCCCAGGAAATTCGGCCGTTATCTTTGGAACGACGGGTGCCGACTATTCCTGGACTACAGGGTGCTTGGGTATCGCCGGAAGGTGAGCGACATTGGATTTTGGATACGGCGGCCACGGTGCAATATATCGCCCAGGCCCTCGCTGGCAAACCCTCGGAAGAATCGCCCTAGCGATCGCGCCGAGAAATGCATCCAAAGTCAATCTCTGTTGCCCTGCGGTTGACCCACCTGCATTATTTGAGTTCCTGCATCACATTGTCCTGTCTGGCCTTCTACCATGCAATCGAACGGCTCCGCCAACTCCCCCCAATCCAACTCTGCTATCACTCCCAACTCCGGCTCCGCCCCGAGTCCGCAGCCGAGTCAACGATCGGTACCGCTGCCGCCGCCAGTGAAGGGATTGTCATTGCACCCAGAGAGCGTCACGGCAGTAGAAGCGACGGGGGCCCAAGCGGCACGTCCAGCAAAAGCCTTGCGCCTGCGGTTGGCGTTGAAGACGCTGTTGGTGGCGACGGCAGTGGGGGCTTTGCCGTTAATGGGATTGGGCATGGTCGGCTACGGTTGGATGAATCACCAGATGACTGATGACTTGATGCATCAGCAGCAAGATGCGGTGAATCAATGGTCAAAGGAGTTTCAGCAAATGCTGCTGGAGCGGGTTCAGGATATTTCCCAGTTGGCCGAAGGGGAGTTGTTCCAGGGTGATCGGTTAAATCCGACGGAAAAGCTACGTCTCCTCGAACAACAGAAAGCCGCGAGCAGCAGTTTTCAGCATTTAGCTTGGCTCGATCGGCTCGGTCGGCCCACGATGCAGACCCAGGGCGCGAACCTTAGTAGCCAAGGCTCCCAGGATTATTTTCAACAGGTTTTGAAAACCAAAGAGACGGTGGTCGGGCCGATTAAGTTGGCGGATGGAACGGTGACGCTAGTGATCGCCGTGCCGATGACGAGTGCCGGCAGTAAAGATATTACCGGGGTTGTGATTGCCCAGCTCAACGCCGAAGTGCTCCGCCAGAAAGCCCTGCCCGCTGGGGGGCAAGCCTACCTCACTGATGCAGCGGATCAGGTTTTGCTAGCATCCTCAGTGGGCGCGGTGAATCAACCGATCACCCAAGTTTTACCGGGTTTGCCGAGTGGTATGACACCCGGTACCCAAGTGTCACCGCGTTTGCAGTGGGGCTTGTCGGCCTTGGGCTTGAAGGACGCGGCCCAGCCGGATCAATTGGTGGCTTGGTCGTCGCTGCCCATAGCCCAGAACATTGCCCCGTTATCGCTGCGGACGATCGTGGCGACTGACCCGACGGCGGTGATCCAGCAGCAACAGCAGCGGGCCACTCAGTTGGGGTTAGCGTTCCTGGCGGGACTGGGGGGGATCGGTTTGGTGGGGTTGATGGTGGCTCGCCGCACAACGCGTTTGGTGAATGATCAAGTCAACGCCTTAGAAAGCCAATATCGCACGCTCCAAACCCAGCAGCAGCGCGGCACTGAGCGATCGCAGTGGCTCGGTCAAATGATTGAAACCATGCGGCAGTCCATGGGCGAAGCGGCCTTGCTTAATACCACCGTAACGGAATTGCGCTATGCGCTGAATGCCGATCGGGTGATGTTCTATCGCTGCAATGATGACTGGAGCGGCACAATTATTGCGGAATCGGTGGGTTCCAATTACCGTCAGTTCATGGGGCAAACGATCAATGATTTGTTTCGCGAAGGGACGATCGAACGCTACCAGGATGAGCAAGTCCAAGTCATCCCCGATGTCAGCCGTCTGGGCTTGACCAAAACCCATCGCGAAATTCTCGCCAAGTTCCAAATTAAAGCAAGTTTGATCGCGCCGATTTTGCAGCACGGTAAATTAATTGGCTTACTCTGCGCCCACCAATGTGCCACGACCCGCGAGTGGGAAATGGATGATGTCGATGTCTTTGCCAAGCTCTCCTCGCAGTTGGGCTTTGTCTTAGAACAATCGGCCTTGATTAACCGTCAGGCCAAGAGCGTGGAGAAATCGCGAATTCTGAACGAAATCGTGGACAGTATGCGCCGATCGTTCAAGGAAGACGACATTCTCAATACAACTGTGAATGAACTGCGGCATACATTAAATGCCGATCGGGTTGTCGTCTATCGCATCGATAGCGACCAAAGTGCAATCATCCTCGCCGAATCCGTGGGATTAACCTTTAGTAAAATCTGCGGGCGCGTCCTGCGTAATCCCTTCCCGATCGGCGTGATGGAACGTTTCCGGGTCGGTCAAGTCTGGTGTATGCCGGATGTCGATGCCGAAGGCTTGCCGCCGGAATTTCGGGCAATTCTCGATGAGTTTCAAGTCCGAGGGAGCATCGTTTCACCCGTACTGCAAAACGGTGAATTGATTGGCCTACTTGCCGTTCATGCTTGCCAAGAACCCCAGGCTTGGGAAAAAGAAGACATTGGATTGGTCGCGCGCTTGGGTTCGCAGTTAGGCCTAGCCCTAAACCAAGCCGCGATCCTGCGCCGCCAAACCCTGAGTGCCGAGCGGCTACGCACCCTGAACGAAATTGTCAGTGTAATGCGCCGATCGCTTAAGGAAAGCGAAATTCTCCAAACGGCTGTGCAGGAATTGCGCCTGATTTTGGAAACCGATCGGGTGATCATATATCGGCTGGATGCGCCGATGGCGGCGGCAAAAACCGCTGCAATTGGTGCAGGCAAAGTCGTCGCCGAAGCCACGGCGCTATCTTCAGAACGGCTCGCCGATCGCAATCTGCAAGCACTATTTGCAGCGATGCCCTTGGAGCGATTCAAGAATGGGCATGTGCAATCTGTGGTCGATGTCCACCAGAGCGTCTTGACCGTGGAGCAGCGCGAAGTCTGCGAAGACCTGCTGATTCGGGCGACGATCGTTGCCCCGATTCTGCAAAACGGCGAATTGACCGGACTGCTCTGTGCCTACGACTGCAAAGCCCGCCGCTGGGAAAATCAAGACCTCGACCTGTTTGCCAAACTGGCAATTCAGCTCGGTTATGCCTTAGATCAAGCCTCACTGATTGCCGATACCGAACGCGAACGTGAAGCAGCCAAAGCTGCCGCCAGTGAAACCGCTGCCGCCCAGCAGCGCCAGCAGGAACTGTTTCAGCAGCGGGCCCAGGAATTGCTGCGGCAGGTGGAACCGTTAACGCGTGGCGATTTGACCGTACAGGCGCGGGAATCGAACGATGAAGTAGGCACGATCGCCAAGTCCTATAACGAAGTGATCAGCGCCCTCCGGGAGACAATCGCCCAAGTGCAGTATGCGACGCGCTCCGTGGCCCGCACCGCCTCGGACAGCGAAGGGGCAGTGTCGGCCCTCTCGACCGAAAGCCGGGAACAAATTCAGGCCGTCAGCCACGCGATCGAACAGGTGCAAACCCTGATGGCCGCCTTGCATCGCATCGCCGAACGGGCGGAGCAAGCGGAAACCAATGTGCAAATGGCCACCCAAAAACTCCAGGCCGGGGATGAAGTCATGGATCGCACGGTGATGGGGATGTCTTCGATTCGGGAAACTGTGGCGGAAACGGCGAAAAAGGTGAAGCGCTTGGGTGAGGCTTCCCAGAAGATCTCCCGCGTGGTTAGCCTGATTAATGGCTTTGCCACCCAGACGAACCTACTGGCGATGAATGCCTCGATCGAAGCGGCCAAGGCCGGAGAAGAGGGCCAAGGCTTCGTCGTGGTAGCGGAAGAAGTGCGGACGCTGGCCCAACAGTCAGCAGCGGCGACAGCCGAAATCGAACAAGTGGTGGAAGAAATTCAACGCCAAACCAATGAAGTGGTCGCGGCGATGGAAACGGGCACCGAGCATGTGGTGACCGGAACACAGCTTGTGGAAGAGTCGCGCATGCATCTGAGCCAAATCACCGAAGTCGGGATGCAGCTCAACCAAATGGTGCGCGACATTGCCCAAGCCGCCGCGCAGCAAACTGAAACCTCCGTTTCGGTGAAGCAGACGATGCTGCAAGTTGCGACCCTGGCGAACAGCACATCGGAGCAGACGCAAACGGTAGCCCAGTCCTTTGCCCATCTGCTGCAAATGGCGGAAGACTTACAGTCGAGCGCGGATCAATTCAAAGTGCGACGCGGCAAATAAGCCGCAGTTGTTGCGGCTGGTCGGTGCAAATCGCGCCGACCAGCCCTTGCGGTTCAAGCGCAGTCACGGATGTCATCGGAAAGCAGACGGAGCAAGGCGATGCCTGATCAAAACCCCACTCACCCTCAGCAATCGTCAGATCAGTCCTTTCAACAGCGGTTTGAAGCGGATGTGGCGGGCGATCTTGAGCACCTGGAAGCGGTGCTGCGCGATGGCGACCTCGATCGCTTGATCATCGCCTTGCCAGCGCTGTTAAACGCCGCGATGGATTTGACCCAGGAAATGTCCGCGCCGGGGATGAGCGCGATCGTCACCCTGGTGCAGACGGCCTTGCTGAATCGCCCGGAGCAGGTGGTGCCGATCGCCCACTTGGCCTTGAGTCACTTTCAACAAGTGCAAGTGGCAGCAGCCACCGGGGACTTAGCCCAAATCCATCCGAATGAAGCGCTGCTGAAAATTGCCGAGACACCGGATGATCTGGTCGCCTTGACCCAGCATATTGCCGAACTCGAAGCCAAGTCCTCACTCCCATTCCAGCTCAACCCGTCCCAGGGGATTCACACCCTGCCGAAATATGTCACCGACTCCCTGGTCAGGGAATTGGAAGCGGTATTGGAAGATGACTTGCCGTTGATTGATCCCCAGGAGCCGCCGTCGCTGCCGACCAATCCACTCATGACGAATGTCGAAGAGGAATTGTCGGATTCCTTTGTCAATCAATTGCAGGCGTTGATTGACGAACCGAGTGATCTGCCGCCCCCGATCGCTGCCGCATCAATCGATACGCTGAGCGCCCCCCCCGCCCCCCCGCAACGCACCCAAACCTTGATGGAGCAAGCGATCGCCCGCAGTAAGGCGCAAGCGGGCGCGAATCAGCCGATCGTCCCGTTGGTCGATGCCACGATGAATGAACTGGCCCGACAGACCGAGGTGGGCGTGACGATTCCGCCCCCGGAGCCGCGATCGCCAGGATCTGCCCCATCCAGCCTACCCAGTGAACCGACCAAGCACCGCCTGCAAGTGCGCCCCCTAGAAGTCACCTCCACATTGCGCCAAGTGATCGCCCAAGGCAATCGCAACGGTAATTTGAATAGTGAATACAACGACCCGGCTCAATCGATTAAGTCGCGCCTCACGGATTACTATCTAGCGACGACGGTGCGGGTCGATCTCAAGCGCCTCACGCAACTGCATAACCTCGTGGGGGAACTGGTCACCCAGGAAAACTTAGCGAAACTGCATAACCAGCAGTATCAAGGCATTGTGGATTCGGTCGAAAAGCGGTTTCAGCAATTCGATCTGATTACTCAAGAATTGCACGACTGGCTGGATAAAAGCCAAAACAATCGCGCCCAAATTGCCACTGGAGGAACGCCGAGCCGCGCCGAGCTCGTGAGTTCGACGCGATCGGCCAAAGCGGCGAACCAGGATTTTGACCCGTTGCTGCTCGATCATTACAACACCCTCTATCTGGTCGCTCAAGCCCTAATGGAAGAGTTGGCGCAGTTGCAGGAAGCGGTGCAGGATATTCGCCTGCTCACCAATGAATCGAAGTACACTCAGCAAAAGCGGCAATACACCCTCAAGCAGGTGCGTGACCAACTGCTGCGGGCCCGAATGTTGCCCGTGGCCGATGTCTTGCAGCGGTTTCCCCGGATGGTCCGCGACCTGTCCCTCCAGCACAAAAAACCCGTCAAGGTCAAACTCAGCGGTACCCAAACCCTCCTCGACAAAGCGATTCTTGAAAAATTACTGGATCCCCTGGTGCATTTGGTACGCAACTCCTTCGACCATGGCATCGAATCCCAGGCCGGACGTATTGCCCAGGGGAAACCCCTCGAAGGCATGATCGAAATTCGGGCCTACGCGCGTGGCAACCAAACCTACATTGAAGTACGCGATGACGGTCGCGGGATCGACTGTGACGCGATCGTTCGGAAGATCGTTGAACGTCAGCTGCTGACCTTCGATGATGCCGTGAAGCTCTCGCCGCAGCAACTCTATGAATATATTTTCATGCCGGGCTTCTCCACCACCCGCGAAGTGACGGAACTCTCCGGTCGGGGAGTTGGTATGGACGCAGTCCGAACCCAGGTGCGCCAGCTCAAAGGCTCGATCGCCATCGAATCTGAAGCGGGCAAAGGTACCGCCTTTAAACTGCGCTTTCCACTCACCCTCACCACGGCGATCCTGGTGGTCTTCCAAATCCATAACCAGTTGATGGCCTTGCCCGTCGATACGCTGGTCGCCGTTGCCACAGCATCCCTGGATCAAATTGATCTGATCGATGGCCAGCAAGTCTTGCTCTGGCAGGATAAGAAAATCCCGCTTTACCCCGCTGAAGCGCTGTTGGGTTCCTATCCATTGACCAAGAAGATGCCGACCTATGCGCGCTACGTGCCCTTGTCGGAAACCCACGAAATGCCCGTCCTGATTCTGGCCGGGGAAACAGAAATGCTGGCGATTCCAGTTGATCGATTGCTTCAAGAGCAAGAATTGGTGGTCAAACCCTTTGGGACGATCGCCGCACCGCCCAGCTATTTCTACGGCTGTACGGTTTTGGGAGATGGCTCATTGGTGCCTGTTTTGGAGGGTCAAGCGCTGATTACCCGATCGAAGACCTTGAGCTACGAGCAACTGCTCTCACCCGGTTCGAGTGTGTTGCTGGAAGCGACTGGGGACTTCGCGCAATTGGAGGGGCTGGAAGGCTTACCCAGATCGAAGCCGCCCACGAGCGTCCAGAAGACGATTCTGGTCGTGGATGACTCGCTCACGGCCCGTCACTTCCTGTCGATGACCTTAGAAAAAGCGGGCTATCAAGTGATGCAGGCGAAAGATGGGCGCGAGGCCCTCGATTGCCTATCGCTGAATCCCGAAATTAAGGCCGTTTTCTGTGACGTGGAAATGCCCCGCATGAACGGCTTTGAATTCCTGGAACAATCGCGCAAATCCCTAGGCAGCAGTGCGCCGCCGGTGATCATGCTAACCTCTCGCAGTAGTGACAAGCACGTGCAAACCGCACAGTCCTTGGGGGCACGCTCCTATCTGACGAAACCGTATCTGGAGCAAGAATTGCTGCAAGTGCTAGAAAGTTGCTGGACTGATCCGGCCTAGACCGTCATCAACCCCGATTCGACGACAAATAACCCTGCCAAAAGATTGACTGGCGGGGTTATTTGATACCGGAATGGGGACTCATTCTACTGGGTCTTCATGAACACTTGGGTGAAGTAATATTCGCCCTTCGCATTCTGGGCAATCCCGATGCCTGCGGTATCGTAGTTGCCTTCCATATTTTGGCGGTGGCCGGGGCTATTAATCCAGCCTTTCACGGCTTCATCAACGGGCTGGCTGTAGCCTTGGTTGTAGGCGACGTTTTCCGCCGCGCCGCGATAGGTAAGGCCGCTGCCCTGTACCCGATCGGAAAAGCCATCATGACTAAAACCCGTGCGTCCCGAGGCCATATTGCTACTGTGGAGCCGTGCTTGCTGAGCGATTGCATCACTCCACTTGAAAGGCGCTAGGCCTTTACTGGCTCGGTAACGGTTGATTTGTGCATGGGCTTCTTGTTCAAGTTGATTGGCCGCAACACGATTGCTGGGTGCGGGCTGGGGACGCTTTTTCACCAAACGCTTCGATGGTCGGCTAGGGCTACTGATGGCCGTGGAAGCATGGCTGCTGGGGGCAGGAAGCGCTGCACCGAGGACAACAGCGATCGCGGCGATCGCTGTCAATACAGGCGTGCACTGCGATCGGGCCGCCGAACGGGCGGTTTTGGACTGATTGAGCATGCGCAAAAGGTTAGGGATAAAAGATCAACAGGAAAGTCGCACCCAAGTCTTAATAACACCCAAGTGGTAATAATTTTTCTCGAGAGCATTGTCCGATGGGACGTTACGCTTTCTCCCGATGTTCCGCAATCTCGCCAAAGCTGTCATCCGTAAATCTATTTGCTTCTGGTGCGACTTTGGTCTATCCAGTGCGCTAAGCCCCCTTGGTTGCCCGTTCTGGTCGAGGAAAAGGTTGTACAAGTCGCTGCCCCTGATAGACATGGATCCGATCGACTTCAACCCCACCGCGTAGCAGTGGAATCTCCCCTACTTTCTGCCAATTTTGAAAATAGGGGATATATTCGGCGGCGGAGTCGCGGCCATTTTGGTAGCGATCGGTGGTGAGGTACAGTCCGGTTTGCCCGAGCCACTGGGTTGCCGTTGACCAATAAGCAAAGCCACGCATGTCGCGCTGATCAAAGCAGGTGACGGGTTTTGCCGCAAGGGGCCGCAGGGCCATGGCGATATGACCTGACAGGTGGAACCGATTGGTATAGATAAAATCACTCTGTTCCAGGGCCTGCATCATGGTGGGCATGGCTTGAAAGCGTTGGCGCAGTTGGCGGATGTCAGTTAGCTCAATGCTGCCATCCTGTTGAGCGTTGGGGGGCATCAGGCCGAGAATCTTGAATTGACTGGGGTTTTGAAATGTTCCCCAAACCACGTGGGACAAGGCAACGAACAGAATCATCTGCACCGCGATCGCCGTCATCACCAGCCAGCGCCGGATCAGGCCCCAGCGCAGTTGACTCGCGCGATCGGCCAGCAGCAACGTTGCTGTGAAGAACCCCGGCATCGCCCAGGTGGGAAAAATTTGGCGGTAGCCACCGATTAAGGTGAAACCCAAAAAGACCGGGACAGAGACCCAAAGAATCAAGCGGTACTGACGTTGCAACTGGTCGTACTCAGCTTGGGCGGTGGGGTCTTGCAGTGGGCGATGGGGATCGCCAAAGGGCAATCGCCAAACCTGTTGAACAACCAACTTCAGGTTGACCCAGATTAACGGGATCGCGATCGTCGGAAATAGCATCAGCACTTCGGTGCCCAAGGCCGTGGTGAATTTCTCCAGAGAAAATCCGGTACTCCGCACACTGCGCTCCGCTTGGAAGGTAAAGGAAGCCCAGTCATGCTGCATGTTCCAGTACAGCACCGGGAACTGCACCAACCCAAACATCGCCATCGCCGCGATTGCCCAGGGAGACCACAGGGCCCGCCGATGGGGCGCACTGGTCAGACAGAAGCCGACATAGCCGGCACCAAGGATAAAGCCATGGTATTTGCTCAAGCAAGCCAAACCGACCCAAAAACCAAGATATACCAGGCGTTTAGTGGGACGATAGGGGCGATCGGCAGCCCCGATTGGAAAAAATTCGGCGATCGCCACCGCAAGACTGGCAAGCCAGCAGAACATTAGTGGTGCATCCGGCAGCGTCATCACCCCAAATGCCACCTGAAAAATCGGCGCGATCGACGCGATCGCCACCGCCAAAACACCGACCCAATGGGAGAATAAGCGTCGCCCAACGCAATAAAGCAGGTAGAGCGTGAGCGTGTAAAGCAGCGTACTCATCAAGCGAATGCTGAATGCCGAAACGCTGCCGCCTAGCATCGCAACGCCTGCTGCGGTGGTGCCTGCGACCAAGGGTGGATGGTCAAAATAGCTCCAGTCGGGATTGATCGTGTAGAGATAGTAGTAAGCCTCATCGAATCCCGGCGGCAGCCATGTCGCGATCATCAGCCGCAATAGCAATCCTCCGCCCAAAATCCAGACCAGCGGCTGTTGACGCAGCCATTGAACGACAGCAGACATAGACGAACCACCTGTAGGCAAACCACCTGTAGACAAACCACCTGTAGACAAGCCGTCTCGGCCAGACTCGGCTATTCACTATATCACTCACTCACAGCTTCCCAATCCGCACGAGGCGATAGATTCCGATCGCCCGCAGCACTTCGTAGTCGGTTTTTGCCAGTCCTGTCTGGCCGAGGGATTTCGCGGTCGCAATGAGTAGCACCGATCGGGGCGGTGTGACCTGCTGGCGCAATCCCGCTAGATACCCCGGCACTTCCTGACCACCCCGCATCAGCGCCACCGATCGCTGACTGTAGAACAGCACACTCGGTTTCCCAAAGGTGCCAATGGCCATGGCGATCGGTTCGTTGGCCTGTTGGACGGCGGGGATTGCCTGAGCGATCTGACGCAGGGGCAACTGCCTGACCTGATCAACCACACTAAACGTCGGCGTGACAAACAGCAGGATAAACGCGGCGGCGGTAATGATTTTCACGCGCCAAAACCCGGCATTACGGACATACAGCAGCCCGAGTATTATGCCCACAGCCCACAGCCCCAGACCAATGCCGGGCAAACCAGCGCGGGCGATGGCCTGTCCCAAATTGGGCATAGTGGCATCGCGATTCAGCCAGGTTGGGCAGAGCCAAGCGGCTGTCCCTAACAGGGCGAATATCAGGAGACTCAGCCAATTGGTGGCTTTCAATCCCCAGGTCGATCGCTGCATGGCATCGTTCCACCACAGCGTGATGAGCAAAGCCGCTGCCGGGAGCGCGGGCAAGCTGTAGGTGAGATATTTCGTCGAAGCGATCGTGAAAAATCCCATCACAACGATGAACCAAATTAAGGCCAAGTGACTGAGTTGATCATGGCGGGCAACCTTGCGCCAAGGTCGGCGGAGGGCTTGGACGATCGCTGCCGGCAACGCCACACTCCAGGGCAATAGCCCCGGTAGCAAAATCAAAAAGTGATAGTACCAAGGCCCACTGTGCTGATTCACCACTTGCGTAAAGCGCTGCACATTATGGAAGCCAAAGAAGGCATTGATGAAGTCCCAGCCATGACGTTGTAGCATCAGTCCGTACCAAGGCAGGGCAATCGCACTGGTAATCAGCAAACCCGACTTCCAAGGAATTTCGCGGAGGGTCGATCGCAGTTGCCCCATCAGCACCAGCAGCAGTCCGAGGGTAAATCCGGGCAACACCACCGCCACCGGCCCTTTGGTCAGGAGGCCCAGTCCCCAGAGCGCAAACATCAAGCGATACCACCACCGCTGTTGGATCGGTGCGTCCGGTTGCGCGTAGGCCCGAAAAAAGCTCAACAAACTGCCACCGATGCAGAGATTCAGCAGCATGTCGGCATAACCCAAGCGCCCAAAAAACCACATTTGCAGGTTCAACGCCGCGATCGCAGCGCCCAAAAATGGGGTTGGGGGCGCGATCGCGCCCCCCTGGCGACGCAACCATCGCAGGAGCTGAAATAATCCCACGACCAACAGACTCGCCATGGTGGCGCAAACCACCTTCGCCGCCCAAACCTGCGGCCCGAATAGCTTGAAGCTGCTAGCCATCAGCCAATATATCAGCGGCGGCTTGTCAAATCGCGGAGCCCCATTGAACATCGGTGTGAGCCAATCACCCGTGGCATACATCTGCCGTGCGGATTCGATAAACATGGGCTCCGTTTCGTCCAGCAGGGCCATACCGCCCAATCCCTGAAAAAAGCCAATCCAGAGCAACAGTCCCAACCAGAGCCAAGCGATCGGCGATCGCCCAGGTAGGTGCGCCAGGCCGCGCGGCTGTTCCAAGATCTGCTTACGATCGTCCTGCTTCAAAACCGAACCGCCGCCCACTGCAAATTGATTAACCTAGGTATTTTAGTGGTTTAGATGCAGGCGGGGACGAATTCGCCTTGGAGGATCGACTGGATGTATTGGGTCACCGCAGCGGTCTGTTCCAACATGGCGAAGTGCCCGCAGTCTTCCAGTTCCAGGACGTTCTCCCCCCACGCAGGAAAAGATCGATGAAAACTGGCCAAATGCCGCACATAACGCGGTGGCATGACCGGATCATGCTGGCCCGTGATGAAATAAGCGGGTTGAGCCAGCCGCGCGACAATTTGCGGTAAGCGATGCACTTCCGCCGCCGTTGTCGAATCCAGTAAGGTGGCTGCCGCCGCTTGCCGATCGGCCACCAGAAAATCCTGAAGCCGCTGCTTCCCCCAAGTCCGGGCGCTGGGTTGGCACACTGCCATTTGACCAAAGGCCCGATCGACAAATGGTGCGTAGCGCAGCCAACTGGGTCGCCAACCCAGCATCTGCTGCCCCGCTTGGCGAAATTTCGCAAAATCCTGTTCTAGGTAGATCCCACCGCCAAAGTTGACGCAAATTGCCCCGGCAATCCGATCGGGCGCTAAATCCGTCGCCCATAGCGCCACGGCGCCACCCAGCGAATGACCGACCAACCAGGCTTGGCGAATCTCTAACTGGGTCATCAAATTGAGTAGATCCTGAGCGTGAGCCGCCAAGCTATAGTCACGATCGCCATCACAGTCGGCAGCACATTGGGTATCCGCCACTGACTGACCAAACCCCCGCAAATCATAGGCAAGGCATTGGTAATGCGGCGCGAGTTGATCGATTACAGGCTGCCAATAGGCACGGCTCAACAGCCACCCATGGACAAAAACCAGCACTGTTTTCGAATCAGTTGGTGGCGTTAGCACGTAGTCACAGAGCACGGGTCGCAGCAAAGAATCTTAAATCATCACTGCCGATCCTACCGTGAAGCCCGATCGGGTGACACAAGAATTACGGACTGTTAAGCAGAATGGCGGAGAAAATGAACCCATTCGTCGTCTGCTGGTCATTCGATTCCGCCTAAAACCGCCGACCGAGCAGGCGCTGCTTCACGCTTTCCGCAATTTTATGGCCGAGATATTCCGGAATCAGACTTTCATTCGGGCCAAGTAGATAGAGGATCAATCGGGTGCGACCGCGCCAAACGAGCAAATTGGCATTCACCACCAGCAAGTCTTCCTGCCAAATAGCGTGCATCACTTTGTAAAACAGACCCGCCTGGTTATCGGCCTCGATTAGCAGTGCGGGTAAATGGAATACTGGATCCACATAAAATTCCGTTTCAATTTTCTCCAACCCCGCATCGAGATTGAATTCGACCGCCAGCATTTCCTCGACTTCAAATCGTCCCGCTAGCGCTTCTTTCACCGCACGTCCGACATTTTCTGCGGTTTTTTCGGTCAGGGCTTTCCCCCCCCGCGAGACAATCAACTTCACGAACACCAACATTGGCGGGTAAATCTGGCCGTACAGGCTCAGACTGTGGATCGTCAAGCCATAGGCCGCTAGCACGCCAAAGATGTCGCTCAAGAGAAAGGATTGATTCCGATAGGCGAAGTGCATCGCATTCTTCGTGCCTTCGGGATGCAGTTCGATCACCGCTTGGCGCGATCGGTAGAGCTGATAGGCCAGCCGCAGATTTTGGAGCTGGATTTCGCTGCTGACAAATTGCTCATAGAACTGGGGAAACGATCGGTTAAATCGCTTGAGCAAATCGAGTGTGGTTGGTTTGAGACCCAATGTCATATGCAGGAAAAACGATTGCCGGGTGAAAACTGCTAGCGATCTGAGTCATTACCTCAGATAGTTCCATTCTGGCTTGGGAATGCGGTCGCCAAACAGGAAAATTTCAAAAATTACAGGGGCCTTGGGAGTTTTCCGATGAGGCGCACCGAAGAGGAGCGAATCAGCGTAGACTAGAGAGCGAAATTTGCTTTGATCAACCACCTCGGACGCATGGGTTTCTGGAAAAATTTATTCAATTCGACCGAGACGGCGACGGCGACGCGCGGTGTCACGATCGAACCCTATGTGCCCGCTGGCAATCGCCCTGGACTCCTCGACAGCCCCGGGCAAAGCCCATCGCGGATCTTTTTTAGTACCGATCGCGATATCGATCTGTACGAGCTGGAGGAATTGTGTGATGCGGTGGGTTGGTCGCGACGGCCCCTCCGTAAAGTCAAAAAAGCCATTCAACACAGCTTTTTAGTCGTGTCAATGTGGGAACAACGGGGTGCTTCCCGTCGCCTGATCGGCTTTTCGCGGGCCACTTCGGATCACGCCTTTAACGCCACGATCTGGGATGTGGTGATTCACCCCGAATTCCAGAGTAAAGGGATGGGGAAAGCGCTGATGAAGTTCATCATCAAGAAGCTCCGCAACGAAGACATCAGCAACATCACACTGTTTGCCGATCCCCACGTCGTCGACTTCTACCGCAATTTGGGATTCATGCCCGACCCCGAAGGGATCAAGGGGATGTTTTGGTATCCCGACTAGCGGCAGCTCAGTCGACCATGGCTTTAGGATGCCCGTCTGGCCGAGAAAATTGCGTTTGAATCAAAAAACCTATAACTGCTTCGCTTGCATAATCCAGGTTTGCACCAAAGCTGCATCGGGGCATTGTGTTCGATCGCCCGTGGCGATGACATGCAGCTTGAGCAATTGGCGATGCAGCTGACCGGGATTGAGCAATGCGAGCTGTTTTACTGAGGGCACGCCCGCATGGAGCAGCAGTCCACAGTAGGTGTTACCGACCGTTGACAATCGGGCCAAATCCGCCAATGCCCGCCACTTTTGGACATGGTGGATATGTAGTTGAAGCTGTTGGGCAAGTTTGGTTTGTGCGGCTAAGGTCGTGCTCTGCCGCAACAAGTCATGGGTTGTACGCAGGTTGACCGCTTCTAACTTACGGCAATCATCCAGTTTCATGCCCGGTAAATTACTGATGGGCCAATCACTTCCCCGTAATGGAACGTGATCGGGTGTAAATTGACGAGATAAAGCGCTAGACACGATAAATTCTAAAGTATTGGGACAGGCTGGGCGAATTGATCACATCGTCTCTGATAAATCGGTTGTGCAATCACCCTTTTTTGTGAGTACAATAATCACAGAGCACATAAATATCCACTAGATGGGGGCGCCGGGGGTAAGGCTGCCCCCTTTTTATTTGGGTTGAAACAAAAAAATTTGGGTTCAAACAAAAAAGGTTTGAGTTAAAACAATCTGATGTTCCAGTTTGAGCAATGCGGCTTTGGTACTGGCATGATGCAAGTATCACATTCTACTGGTCTCCTCTGGGGCCCCAAGATATGCCAGAATGTGCCAGCATTTTAATGAAGTCGAGTGACGATTCGGGTAAACAACCGATGAGCCAATTACAAGTTTATGGCATTCCGACCTGTAGCACCTGCAAGAAGGCATTGAAATGGCTCGACGCTCAGGGTGTTACCTATACGTTTATTAACACCAAGCTTCAGCCGCCCACTGCGAACCAAGTCCAGGATTGGGTGGTCGCACTGGGGTATGCGTCCCTGCGGAATACCTCGGGCCAATCTTACCGGGCCTTGGGGCCAGAGAAAGCGGGCTGGACCGACCAGGAATGGATCACGGCCTATAGTCAGGACGCGATGTTGTTGAAGCGACCGCTGTTTGTACAAGGCGGGCAGGCTGTGGCCGTTGGATTTCGTGACCCGGAAACGCTAGCAACGGTACTGGGCTTAAAATAACGCGAATATCGCCGGCCATTGCCGTAAGAATTTGTAACAAATTCGCTCATCAAATCAGATTAATTTAACAATGGCAGCTAATTCTTGGGTTCAAGTGGCGTTTACCGTTTACTGAACGCCTAGAGTCGTGCGCTACTGTTGTAGGGTCTTGCTGCAAGCGATCGATATAAATAGTGTTGGGAAAATTAGAATGAGCAATTTAGCACTGAAGCTCCGCGAGGGCACCAAAAAAGCCCACACAATGGCGGAAAATACCGGGTTTATCGCTTGTTTTTTAAGAGGCACCGTTGAGAAGAACTCTTACCGCAAGTTGGTTGCCAATCTATACTTTGTCTATGCCGCGATGGAAGAAGCGATGCATCGCTTGAAGGATCATCCGGTGATGGGGAAAATGTACTTCCCAGAACTGGATCGCAAGGAGAGCCTAGAGCAAGATTTAGCCTTCTACTACGGCCCGAACTGGCGATCGGAAGTGAAGCCTTCGGCAGCGACGCAGACCTACGTCGATCAGATCAAGCAGGTCGCGGCTAATGATCCCGAGATGCTGATCGCGCACCTCTATACGCGCTATATCGGCGACCTCTCCGGCGGTCAAATCCTCAAGAAGATTGCCGTCAACGCGATGAACTTGAACGAAGGTGAAGGCACTAACTTCTACGAATTTGCCCAAATCGACGACGAAAAAGCCTTCAAAACCATGTACCGCAGCACCCTTGATAGTCTGCCGGTGACCGATGAGAAGGCCGACGCGATCGTGGAAGAAGCCAATGACGCATTCCACCACAACATGAATATGTTCCAGGAACTAGAAGGCAACTTGGTTAAAGCGATCGGCGTACAACTGTTCAACCTGCTAACCCGTCGCAGTCGTCGTGGCAGCACTGAAGCGGTGGCTCAGGGGTAGGATTGACGATTACCAGATTGAAGACTGTTGGACTGAGGGGGAAGCAATTCCCCCTTTTTTATTGGCGAATGGCCCGAGACCCAAACCCACTAACCGATGCTTTCGAGCGATTCACCGCACTCGTCTACGAGATAGCACATGGCGCGGAAACGCACGCCGACTAGCTGCTCATAGAATGGGTTCAGCTTACACAGCGGCGGGATGTGGAAGAGCGTCCGCCCGAATAGCGTAACATCGCGCTCAAACGGACATTGACCAGGAATGATTTTGTAGAGTAACCGCGCCGCAGCGGCATCCTGGATCTCCACCGCATCAAGCCAGACCTGAATCGGGCGTAGAGGGCGCTGAAGTGCTGGGGGGCAAGCTAATGCCCGCGGTCGCTTGCGCAAGGGAATACTGCTGTTTGCCGGAATGGTCGGAGCGGCGGGAAAAGTTGGCAGAATAGCACTGTCTAGGGATGATGGCGCGGTTTGCAGATTCAACATGATAACTGACCTAACTTGATGCGTAGAGAGTGAGAGTCGTAGAGAGAAATGATGGATGTAGCGGCGATGGGTCGATGCGTTGTCGATTTCAAGACAATAGTATACGTGAACCGAAGCGCACCAGCGCAACGAACAGCACCAGACACATAAACCAACAACAAACAAACCAACAAAAGCAAACCAGGGAAAATCAAGTCACTAATCGGTCTTGAGTAGAAAATCTGACTAAAACCGAGGCTCAAACCGGAATGCTGAAGGGAACATTCGCGTATTGTGATTGACCTTCTTCACCATACCCACTGAACTCGATGAATTCCGTAAAGCTGGTTGAAAAAATCCGAAGTTTTCACAAAGTTTGCATGAAAGCAGATTCCGATGAAACAGTACTGATGCAGCCAGTTTGACCAAACGAATTGACACAGAATGGTGGCGATTCAAGTCATCAGGTTCCCACTGGAGTCAGCCTAGCGATCGATGCCGGGGGTACAAAAGGAGCGAGGTACGAGCAGCGATCGGGAAACGCACAACAAAAGATTCTTTATGATTTCTTTAACATTGTCAACCACCTTGAATAAATTACAGATTTTCCAGCTTGTTGAACGCGAGCGGCTGGGAGCGGTGTGAAGTCAGATCAAACCCTGATGACCACTGAGCTCTCTTAGGTATACACAGCACGTTGAGCAATTTCTAGTCAGACTGGGCAGTTCTTGAACTGGTCCGTAGCAGTTTTTGCATTCTGTAGCTTTAGTCACGATTAGTTAGAAGTTCTACAGATATTAAAATGTGATCTGAATCACATTGGCGTGACGCAGATCACACAAATTGTAGAGTGCATCAGATTTTCGCGAGATTTTGTCGCTCCATCAGTATGGCGGCGCTGTAAAAAATCAGACTGAGGTGCTACAGCAATGCGGTTTTACGGTCATCAGGGGTCATTGCAGGACAGTACTGAAGTTGGTCAGGGTATGACCCCCTAATTTTGATGGGGTGGGCGGTGAGGCGCGATAATTGCGATTGACCCGTCAATACGTAACGATGGAAACCGGATTGCAATTGCTATGGGGTTTGGGATTGTTGGGGATCGCGGTGGCGATCGCGGCGGGACTGCGCTTGGGAAATCAGTGGAATTTAGCCTTGATGGGACTGCGCGGTTTGCTGCAATTGTTTGTATTTGGTTATTTGGTGGCGATGGTGTGGGCTTTGCAAAGTCCGATTGCCTCCCTAGCGGCGATCGGACTGTTGATCGCGGTCGCGGCCATCCTGCTTTGGAATCAGTTGTTGGTGAAGCTGCCGCTGCTGGCCTTCAGTGGTTTAGCCTTAGTGATTGGGGTGGTAGGGCCCTTGGTCTACGTGGTGCTGCTGGTGATGCAGCCGACCGCTTGGTATGATCCCCAGGTTTTGCTGCCCCTGACGGGGGTGGGCTTGGCGAGTGCGGTGACGGGTGGGCTCACGGCAGCGAACCATCTCATTCAAGCGTTAACCCAAAATCCCAATGCGATCGAGACCCAGCTTGCCCTTGGCAGTTCTGTCGCGGAGGTGGTCGCACCCTATCACCAAGCCGCCCTGCGAGCGGCGATCGGGCCAAACTTAGCCGCCTTGGGGGTGGTGGGTTTGGGGCGGATTTCCCCTTGGATGGCCGGGAATTTGCTGGGCGGGGTTGATCCATTGAAAGCCGCTGCATTGCAGCTATTGGTGATGCTGATGGGCATCATCGCGACCCTAATTACGAGTGTGATCCTCTGCCGGGCAATTCAGCGACAGTTCTTTAATGACGCAGCACAATTGCAGCGCTGGTAGTATGGTGATCGCAAAGATTAAGGCTGAGGAAGGAATAATTGATCCGGGGACAGCGGCGATCGTTCTGCGAGACAATATGGGGTACTGCTTGATCCCAACCCATTCAACTCAATGGTAGGCGATCCGTCATGCCCCATTCCGCTCCATCGTTTAAGGGCATCGCACTGTTTACACCTGCTGGGGATTTGGTCTACTGCATTGATCCCACGAAGCAGGGTCGCTGGCATGCACAACTCTGCGCCGCCCTGCAAACCGCGCTTGATCTACCCGAGCGACCGCATTTTCTGATCCCTTGCTACAGTGCAACGGTCGATCGCTGGTGGGATGAAGCCAGTCGGTCGTGGCAATTATCGGCGGAGCTGTCGCCGAATGTCTACCGTTACCGGGCCTTGCTGAACCAGATTTTTCAGCTAGAACATTGTGATTGGCAGGTGACCCGTTTGATGCCAGGAGTCTGCGATCCGGTGTTGCTCTATCACTATCAATCGATATTTCCAGTGCTGTGGCAGCCCCATAACTTAGTGATTGGGCTGGATCACCCCCCCAGTGATCCGGAAGAATCCCCGGAAACCGACTCCGGCTATGTGCTGCGGCTATTTGTGGCCGGGCATACCAGCGCCACGGAACGGACGCTGACCACGCTGCATCAACTGCTAGAAGAAACCCTCGATCGACCCTACACGCTGACGGTGATCGACATTACCAAGCAGCCGGAGGAAGCCGAGACCTACCAAATCATGGCGACACCCACCCTCCTCAAGCTCCATCCCGTCCCCGAAAAGCGCTTGGTGGGACAACTGGATACGGCGAATCACTTGAGCTGGCTATTGGGGCCTTAAGACGATTGGGCCGTAAGCCCCGATTCGCATTCCGGGAGCAGTCAGGTTAAGGTGATTAACGGGTTAAGGTGATTAACGTGACTTGTGGAGCGATCGGTGCATGTTAACGATAGATTCGATTCTCGATCGCGCATTGGCGGGGGAGGATTTAACGCCGGCGGCAGGTGCGGTGCTGTTGCGCTCCCAGGAACCAGCGGCGATCGCGGCGATTCGGGCCGTGGCGGATCAATTGCGGCAACAGCAGGTGGGCGACACCGTCACCTACGTTGTGAATCGCAATATCAATTACACCAATATCTGCGAGCAGCATTGTAGTTTTTGTGCGTTTCGACGGGATCGCGGGGAAGCCGGGAGCTACTGGCTGGAATTTGAGCAAATCCTGGAAAAGGCCACCGGGGCGATCGCCGCTGGCGCAACCGAAATCTGTATGCAGGGCGGCCTCAATCCCGCCGCCAAAATCGCTGGCTCCTCCCTGAAGTACTATCAGCAATTACTGCAAACCATTCACACCGCCTTTCCGCAGTTGCATCTGCATGCGTTTTCGCCGCAGGAAGTGCAATTTATTGCCCGCGAGGATGGGTTAGATTTTCGGACAGTGATTGCGGGATTGCAGGCGGCGGGCGTGGGGTCGATGCCGGGAACGGCGGCGGAGATCCTGGACGATCGGATTCGCCGGGTGATTTGCCCCGAAAAAATTAATGCGGCAACTTGGCGCGAAATTGTCGGTGAAATCCATCGATCGGGCATTCCCACCACCAGCACCATGATGTCGGGCCACATTGAAACGCCAGAACAGCAGATTGATCACCTCGATCAACTGCGCACATTACAGCAACAGGCGGTCGATCGCGGTGAGACGGGCATCACGGAATTTATTATTTTGCCGTTTGTCGGACAAGATGCACCGGCACCGCTGCGGCACCGGGTCGGCCGGGATCAGCCGATTTTGGCGGATAACCTATTGCTCACGGCGGTGGCGCGGATTTACCTGGGAAATTGGATTAAAAATCACCAGCCGAGTTGGGTCAAGCTGGGGCTAGATGGTGCGGCGCAAGCGCTGGAATGGGGCTGTAACGACATTGGTGGGACGTTGATGGAGGAGCATATTACGAGTATGGCGGGGGCGATCGGAGGCACTTGCCAAACCATCGAAACCCTCCAAGGCGCGATCGCGCAGGTTAATCGCCCCCATCGACAACGCGATACTTTGTACGGTGTGATTCCTTAAATGGATTGATTCGGGCAGCCCCTAATCAATCCACTGCCACGATCGTCGCTTGTACCTGTCCCTGTCCCAACTGGATTGCGACGGTCTGCCCCACTTGCAAGTCCGCCGCCTGTCGCACGATTTGGTTTTCCCGCCGCAGAAGTGCATAGCCCCGCTGCAACACTGCATTCGGATCTAAGCTCGCCGCTTTTTCCTGGAGCCGTTGCTGGTCGGCTTGGGCCTGCTGAAGGCGCGATCGTAGTTGCTGGGTCAACCGTTGCTTGAGCCAATTAAGCTGCTGTTGTTCCTGGGCCAATAATCGATCAGGGCGCACCCGCGTCAGTCTGGCTTCACAGGCTGCCAAGCGCTCCGATTCCTGACGCAATCGCTGACGCAGCAGCGTTTGCAGCCACAGCACCCGATCGCGGTGCAAATCATATAAGTCATCCAAATCCGGCACGGCTTGCGCTGCCGCTGCCGTAGGGGTGTGGGCCGCGACATCAGCGACCAAATCCGCCAAGGATTCATCCCGCTCATGGCCAATGCCCGTAATCACCGGAATCGGACAGGCGGCGATCGCCCGCACCACTGGTTCGGTATTAAAACAGGCCAAGTCCTCACTCGCACCGCCGCCTCGGGCCAAGATGATGACTTCCGCACGCCGATCGGCGACGACGCGATCAATGGCATGGGCGATCGCGGCCGGGGCTTGCGCGCCCTGCACCACCGCTGGCGAAAGTAAGACCTGCAAACCTGGATAGCGACTGCCAAGGGTGCGCTGAATATCACCCCAAGCCGCAGCCTGGGGGGAAGTGACCACCGCGATCGTCTGGGGATGCATGGGCAACGGCTGCTTAAATTCCGGCTCGAACAGCCCTTCCAGTTCCAGCCGCCGCTTCAACTGCTGATACTGCAAAGATTGCAGGCCCACTCCCGCCGGGAGGCATTGCCAGACCGTAAGCTGGTAGCGACCCTGACCGGGGTAGAGCTTCAGCGAACCCAACAAAATCACCTGCTCTCCTTTGATTGGAGGCGTGGTGAACTTACTCAACTGACTCGACCAGGCCACACAGTTGATCATCGCCTTGCCACTGGGATCTTGCAGCGCAAAGAACAGACCACTGCGGTGGGGACTGGTGCTGGACACTTCGCCCACGACCCAAACCTGGCGCAGTTGGTCATCATTTTCCAACAGGGTTTGGATGTATTCGGTTAGTCCCGCAACGGAAATCGCTTGATCGATCATCGCCATCGGCCCGATCGGCTAGCTGGCATGACTGCCGCCATGGGCTGTCTTCACCCATTTCAGCCGCTTTTTCTGGACGGCCATCCGGGCACTGGTATAGGCGATTACGGGCAACCAGTGAGCCATATAAACCGCGCCAACGAAGGACTGACGCACCGCCCAGAACCAGCCGACTTCCCGCCGCACCGTCGAGGGCAGGAACAAGCGCGATCGGCGCAACCCCCGAATCGCACAAACAAAAAATAACCCAAAGCTCAACGCCGTCAGCGGTGCAAACACCGGCGGCTGGCCCATGATCAGCGACATCAGCATGTCCGGTACGGCGACCATCGACATCACATACTGCATGATCACAAACACGGTCAGATCGATCGTCTTCTTCGTCCCAAGACGATTACTGACAATCATCCGCCAGTAGTCGAGATAGCGCTGATAGCCGCCTTCCGCCCAACGACTGCGCTGATGCCAGAGCGCGACGGCACGGGTCACGCCTTCCTCATAGACCGCCGGTTCGGTCAAGCATTCAATATTCCAGTCGTTCAAATGTAGACGGAGGGTGAGATCCAGATCGTCGGTAATTGTTTCTTCGTTCCAGCCGCCGCAGTCTTGGAGGGCTTGGCGACGCACGAGTTGGCCGTTGCCGCGCAGTTCGCCGATGCCACCGGTGACAATCTGATGCTGGCGCATCAGGGCATCAAGGGCCATTTCAGCTTGCTGACCTTGAATCCAGAAGTTCTGCGCATCGGGGTGATTGGGGGTTTCGGCTTGGATGATCGCTTTACGCAACTGCACCGCACCAACTTGGGGCCGATCAAAGGCCCCGAGCGATCGCTGCAAAAAGTCCGCATCAATCTGGGCATCGGCATCAAAGACGACAATAAATTCCCCCATCGTCCGGGAGAACACCTCATTCAAGGCTCCGGACTTGCCGCCCCCGGCCCCACTGGGCCGATGCACCACCCGCAGGTTGGGATAGCGTAAGGCCAATTGGTCGAGAATCGCGGCGGTACGATCGGTACTCGCATCGTCGATAAACCAGACTTCATAGCGCTCCACTGGATAATCCAGGTTGCAGAGCTGATCGACCAACCGATCAACCACCGCCTCTTCATTTTTGGCCGCCACCATGAGACTGACCAACGGCCATTGGCGATCGGCGGCCAACGGCGGAGCCATGATTCGCGCCGGAGTCGCATAGGCCCGCAGACAATGCAGCCCCATCAGACCGGAGAACGCTGTCGTCAACCAGTAGCTCCAGGCAAACTGGTGGAGCATCGCCGTACCGCCCCAGAGCAATCCAAGCACCAGCGCCGACTTTAGCCGTCGCCCTTCGAGACCCTGCAAAAATGCCGGATCAATCGTAAACTCAAATTCATCTTCAGGGAGCGCCGCAGCAAAGGTGCCGTCGGAACTAAACTTGCTGAAGGAATCGCTTTCTGGCCAGGAATTCTCCGACATAGGTAACTTGATTGAGGACCCAATATTTATCTAAACCCTTGAAGAAGCTAGGAATCAAATAACACCAGACCGTGCAACCTTCACAAACCGAAAGCTGACCTTGGGTGCGGCGGAATTCATCCACCTCCGCCGACTGGTTGTACATGTCATATAAATTCCCATCAATCTTGAGACCCTTCTGGGCGAAGTGGTAACAAGGCAACAGCAGCTCATCGTGGGGCGAAATCGCAATCACCGCATCCACCGCCTTACAGCGCGGATTATTGGTGTCGTTGCCACCCGCCTCAATGAACGCTAGCGAGGCTCTATTGTAGCCAAGATTCTTGTACTTCTTGGCAGCAGTTTCGATCGCCCGCACCATTTCTGGGGTGGGATTTTTCTTCGAATTGTAGTTGGAATGCGCGGTGAAAGCAGGATTTAGCCAAACCCGAGCCTTCAACTTCTGACCCAATTCCGCGACTTCATGGATCCTTTCATAGTTCTGCGCCGTGACTGTATGGTTCAGGACGGGTTGCTCCCCGAGGGCATGGGCAATTTCCACCGACTTCACCAACGTATCGAAAATTTGCACACCCCGTGATTGGTCATGGGTTTCCGCATCGCCCCCGTCGAGGGAGAAGTTCAAGAAGTCAACCAAACCCTGCATCTCCTCGGCCCGCTTGGGGTAGAGGAGCGTATTGGTGGTCATGCTGGTGGCAAAGCCCAAATTCTTCGCCAACTGGAAAATCTCCGGGGCATCCTTCCGCAGCAGCGGTTCGCCCCCAGTGAAGTCAACGTACTTCACCCCCAATCGGCGCAAGTCACGTAGGTTCTTCTCGATCGTTGCCAGCGTTGCTTCTTCCTTCGGTTCGAGGGCCCAAATATCGCAGAAGTGACAACGCGCATTGCAGCGATAGGTGAGGTAGTAGTTTGCAACCAGGGGTGCGGCCATAAATTCTCGCCTGTTATTTCAACTGAGGGAACGGCTGGGCTTTGGAAAACCCAAGGGGAACTAATGAATTCGGGAAAATGAATTCGGGAAAACCAAATGTGTCGAAACGGGTTCCAACTCACAATAAAGCTGAAATCGATCTTAAACAAGTGTAACGCAATGTAACGTCCACGATCGCCCTTCCCACGGAATCAACCTGCCCCATCACCGCCGGGCGCGCACCCCCAATGGGGCATCACCCCAAAGGGGAAAACTCAGCATCCTACGCACAAAATCATCAGAGAGAATAAAATTGTTACAAGAACTTCCGGGTATATACGAGGAGTTCATGGGTTACGACTCCGTGATTTCTGGGCAATTTGAAAGAATCAAGCAAGGTGATTATGTGCTTTGCATTACCAGATAGTTTGCTCGACTCGTTCATCCACCACCATCACATTGTCGGAAGGATATGCCCGTGCCAGCCAGTCAGATTCAGCCCCATTCTGTTCAGCCCCAGGCAAAACCGGCGAAGACGCTTCCCGCCCATTTGTCCTTGGGCAGTGGGGCCGTGATATTGCAGCCTTTGAGTGCGGCCCATCCGCAGCGGCTAGAGAGCTGGGTGCAGCGTGGCTATGCCCTCGAAGAAATGGGCTACTACGAAGAAGCAATCATCAGCTTCGAGCGGGCAATCGTTCTGGATGCGCGGTGCGTCGATGCTTGGCAAGGGCGCGGAATCGCCTTAGCAAAGCTGGGCTACCACGAAGAAGCGCTGATGAGCTTTGGCCGCGTTACCCGTTGGCAGCCCGAGGATTATCGGGCTTGGCAGAACATGGGGCGCGTCTTGATGGGGATGGATCGTCATGCAGAGGCATTATCGCATTTCGATCGCGTGCTCCTGCTGAAGGGCGACAGCTACAAGGCTTGGTACCATCGTGCGATTGCCCTCGACGCACTGAACAAACCGATCGCGGCCCTCTCCAGCCTTGATCGGGCCTTAAAAATTCGACCCGAATGTCACTATGCCTGGACCGCCCAGGGGTTGCTTTTGAGTAAACTGGGCCGTTATCCCGATGCCGAGGCCAGCTTCGACTGTTCCCTGCGGCTGCGGGGCAGCAACTTCGGTGCGTGGTATGGCAAAGCCGCCTGTTCGGGGATGCAAGGTCTAGTCGAACCCGCCTTGGAGAGTTTGGTGCAGGCAAGGAAATGTTCACCGCTGGCCACCCGATCGCTCCTCAAAACCGACAAGCGATTTGATCCAATCCGCTTCACCCTAGAATTTCAGCGCTTTCTCAAAGGACGTGACGACCAAGACGCCGCCGATTTATTAAACAGCTGGATGCGTTAGGTGGGGCGGCACCCAAGACCACCCATTCGCTAGCAACCGATCGTCCCAACCCGCCAACCCCAAATCCCAACCCTACAATCCCCGGTCGCCCCAAAACGATCGAAGATTGTGCCTATCACCCGATCCAGCTGGCCATTCACCGTAAATCTTGCGGATTATTTTAAGGTTTTAGAGGAAACAGCCGTAGCACAGCATACATACGCGCAATCACCACCCCGCTTTACTGAAAACAGCGCAAGACACCGATCACCAGATGTTACCCTGAAAGAACTGAAGCCCTCACTGTACTCAAAATTTAGGACTCATTACCGTTCAGGATTCATTTTTACTGGATAAAATATGCAACTCCAAAATGCAATCATTCGCCTCGAAGCTGATCGCACTGGCACCACGATCGAACATTTACAGCGGGCATTTTTAGCGAATCTTTACTACGTCCAGGGCAAACCCCCCGCCCTCGCTACCCGCCACGACTATTACAAGGCATTGGCCTACACCGTGCGCGATCGGATTTTGCAGCATTGGAATAATACCGTCATCGCCTACACCGAAAATCAAAGCCGCACGGTTTGTTACCTTTCTGCCGAATTTTTGCTGGGGCCGCACTTGGGCAATAATTTAATCAATCTGGGGCTCTTCGAGCCGATGCGTGAAGCGATCGAGGGTTTGGGCTTAAACTTTGACGAACTGCTCGAAGAAGAGGAAGAACCAGGACTGGGGAACGGCGGTTTGGGCCGTCTAGCTGCCTGTTACTTGGATTCCCTCGCGACCTTAGAAATTCCCACCTTGGGCTACGGGATTCGCTACGAATTTGGAATTTTTGATCAAGATATTCGTGATGGCTGGCAGGTCGAGCTGACTGATAAATGGCTGATGAACGGCAATCCCTGGGAACTGGTGCGGCCTGAATGGACGGTGAATGTGCCGTTTGGGGGCCATACCGAATCCTACGTGAATAGCCAAGGCTGTTATCGCGTGCGCTGGGTGCCCGCTTGGGAAGTCCAGGGCGTGCCTTACGATACGCCGACCTTGGGGTATCAAGTGAATACGGCAAATACATTGCGGCTCTGGAAAGCCGAAGCCCCGGAATCCTTTGACTTTCAATCGTTTAATACGGGCGACTATTACGGTGCCGTGAATGCTAAAATCATTTCGGAAAATATCACTAAAGTGCTTTATCCGAATGATGATGAAATTCAAGGTAAAGTGCTGCGATTGCAACAGCAATTCTTCTTCGTTTCTTGTTCACTGCAAGACATGATTCGGATCATGAAATGGCAAAAGATCCCGATCGAGCGCTTCCACGAGAAATTTGCCGTGCAGTTGAACGATACGCACCCGGCGATTGCGGTCGCGGAACTGATGCGGTTGTTGGTTGATCAGGAATTCGTCACTTGGGAGGATGCCTGGGCGATCACGCAAAAAACCTTGGCTTATACCAATCACACCTTGCTACCAGAAGCCCTGGAGCGCTGGCAGGTTGACCTATTTCGCGATTTGCTGCCGCGCCATTTGGAAATCATTTATGAAATCAACAGTCGCTTCCTTGATCAGGTGCGAGTGAAGTTCATCGGTGATGAAGCCAGATTGGAGCGGATGTCGCTGATTGATGAGTCGGGCGATCGCTATGTGCGGATGGCCAATCTCGCCTGTGTCGGCAGTCATGCGATTAATGGGGTGGCCGCGCTGCACAGTGAGTTGCTCAAAGAAACCGTGCTGAAGGACTTCTACGAATGTTTTCCGGAGAAGTTTAGTAATAAGACCAATGGGGTCACGCCGCGCCGTTTTATGGTGCTGAGTAATCCCCAGTTGAGCCAGTTGATTACCAACCGGATCGGCGCGGAATGGGTGACAGATTTGGATCAATTGCGGCGGTTGGAGCAGTTTGTTGATGATCCCGGTTTCTGCCATGAGTGGCGCAATATCAAGCGATCGATCAAAGAGAGTTTGGCGGTGCAAATCAAGCGCGACTACGGCGTGGAGCTCAATGTCGATGCGATTTTTGATATTCAAGCCAAACGAATTCACGAATACAAACGGCAACACTTAAATGTGCTGCATATTCTGACGTTGTACGATCGGATTAAAGCCAATCCGGCGATTCCGATGACCCCACGTGTGTTCCTCTTCGGCGGTAAAGCCGCTCCGGGCTATGCGATGGCGAAGCTGATTATTAAACTGATCACCGCGATCGGGGATGTGATTAACAATGACCCGGATGTGGGCGATCGATTGAAGGTGGTTTTCCTCAAGGATTACAACGTCAAGTTTGCCCAGCATGTCTATCCTGCCGCCGATCTGTCCGAACAGATTTCCACCGCTGGGAAAGAGGCTTCGGGGACGGGCAACATGAAGTTTGCCATGAACGGGGCATTGACGATCGGTACCCTCGACGGCGCAAATATCGAAATCATGGATCAAGTCGGCCGCGAAAATTTCTTCCTGTTTGGGTTGACTGCTCAAGAAGTCACTGACCTGAAAGCCCGTGGCTACAATCCCATGGATTATTACAATGCCAATGCAGAACTGCAATTGGTCATCGATCGGATCGCTTCGGGGGTATTCTCCCACGGTGATCGGGAGCTATTCAAGCCGATCGTGGATAATCTGCTTCACCAAGACCCCTACCTGCTCTTGGCCGATTATCAGTCTTACATTGAATGCCAAGATCGCGTCGCCCAGGCGTACAAAGATCCGATTCACTGGACGAAAATGTCAATTCTCAATACCGCCCGCATGGGAATGTTCTCCAGCGATCGGGCAATTCGCGAATATTGCGATTCGATTTGGCAGGTACAGCCCGTGAAGGTGAATCAAACTTCGGGGTTCTGCTCGGATCTGGTTTGCTTGCGCCAATGAGACAACCCATGAAACACGATCCAGTAAAATAGCCCCGCGTAGAGGACGAGCCAAACCAGTCCCCACATGGGATCGCCTGTTTCCTTTAAAAGCCAAACCGAGGGTGTTTTCAGCACTGAATCTTTACTGTTGAGCAACAGCAGCACGAAGATATTCTGGGCAGCATGGACACCGAGAGCGAGTTCGAGGCGATTATCGCGCAGGGTAATCGCCGCCAAAAATACACCTAAGGCCCAGTAGCTCAAAGCCATCCACACTGCACCCCGCGCCATTTCGGGGTTGCTAAAGTGACCCAGGGCAAAAAGCAAACTGGGCACCCCCATCAGCAAAAAGCGATTGCGGGTTAGCAGGCCCAGTGCCTGCATTAAATATCCGCGACAGAACAATTCCTCCGCTGCGGTTTGCAATGGCGTGAAGATGAGCACGACGACCAGCAGCGGCAGCCATTGTCGGAGGTCAAAATTCCAGACTAAATCGCCTGGGGTGGCGACCAGTGAAATCACCAGCGACAATGCCAAAATGCCAAACCACACGCCAAATCCAGTTAAGAAACGTGTCCCACTGAACTGACCGGATTGGCTAATCAGCGATCGGAAGGGGCGGCCGTGGATGAATTTGGTGCTGATCACAAGACCGAGGATAATCGCCAGAAACGGTAAGTTATTGAGCACAAAACTGAAGGGGGTCGGCTGGCTGAGAAACGCCATGAGTGCCGATTCAACTTGGGTGGCGTCACTTAAAAGCGCCGGTTGTGTGGCCAATACCACCACCATCGCGATCATCGCGGTAGCAATCCCACCGAAGATCAAGCCTCCGACCAGGATCAGCACCACACTGAGGATATAGCGCCACCAGTCATTTTGGCCTTGATGAACGGCATCGAGATAGTGCTTACTCATGGCTGCTTGGATTGAAGGATGCGATCGATCGCATCCGTTCGATAACGGATGCTTAACATCGTTATTCTAAGCCAACAAAGTCGCAATTTTGATCGGGCAAAAACGGTATAAAACGGGTACCCTAGGCAAATGACCGGGGCTAATCCCGCCTGACTCCCACAACCCGTAGCACTTCGATCGACCCTATGAACTGGCGCACGCGCATCACGACCTGGCTTGAAACCCATTGGGTCAACCCTGCTTATAGTGGTTGGTTGTTGAGTGCGTTGTCGATTTTTCTGTTTATTGCGGCGACGAATACATTGGCGGGTTGGCTCTATGTGATGAGTGGAGCGTTGATGGCGCTGCTGTTGATGGCTGCTTGGCTGACAGTGCGAAATTTAAAGTCGTTGCAGGTGCGGCGGCTGCCGATCGAGCCGATCACCGTGGGCGATCGCTTGGAAATCGGTCTCGCACTGCAAAATCCCAGCGGCGCACCGAAGGGCCTCCTACAAATCGTTGATCCTTTGCCGCCGCAATTGGGGATGCCCCAAGACGTAACGGTGGAAGCGGTGCCGGCGCGGGGTCGGCAGGTGGTGAATTACGATCGGCCCACCCAAAGGCGCGGGATCTATCGCTGGCAGAATGTGGAGGTCAGGACAGCGGCACCCTTGGGATTATTTTGGCGGCGGCAGGTGTGGCCGATTCGGACGACGGCGATCGTTTATCCAGCGATTTTGCCGATCGGGCGTTGTCCGTTGATCGATGATGTGGGCCGGGAGCGCAGTCTGCAAATATTAGATAATCGGCGGGCGCAGGCGAGTCATGAGGGGATGACCCGATCGCTGCGGCCTTACCGTTGGGGCGATCCGATGCGGATGATTCACTGGAGTACGAGTGCGCGCCATGGGGAACTGCGGGTGCGCGAACTGGAGATGACCAGTAGCGGGCGGGAAGTGCTGATCGCGATCGACAGTGCCTGCCCTTGGAATGCGGAGGATTTTGAGCAGGCGGTGACGGCGGCGACTTCGCTGTACTTTTACGCGGTGAAGCATCAGTTGAATATTGCGCTGTGGACGGCGGGAACGGGGAAATTGCGCGGGGCGAAGCAGGTATTGCGGGTGATGGCGGGGGTGATGGCGGGGGAAGCGCCGCGTCAGGAGACTTTGCCGAAGGAACCTGTAATTTGGCTGACGCAGAATGTGAATACGTTGGCCCAGTTGCCTGTGGGGAGTCGGTGGGTGTTGTGGCCGACGACGGATGGAGTGGTTTTGCAGTCGGGGCAGGGTCGCGGGAAGGTGATCGATCGGGCCATGGATTTGGCCGCGCAATTGCAAATGGAATTAACCGTGAATTAGTCGTCTCTGAACGGCTAAAGCAAGCGAGAGAGTGTTTAGAATTTTGTGTAAGTGGGTTGAACGTCAATCATTGAAGCGTTCGGGGAACATAATGGCAAAGTGGGAAGCGGCCGCTTTCCAATCGTGAATTGGGCGTTTCCAGCGTTGGGCAATATTATTCATGGCCAAGTACATTAATTTAAGCACAGACTGCTCATCAGGGAAAACGGCTTTGGTCTTAATCACCTTCCGCAGCGACCGATTCAGGGATTCAATCGCATTGGTGGTATAAATCACTTTGCGAATGGGGTAGGGATAATCAAAGATGGGAATGATGTTCTCCCAATGC